>CALVAC010000008.1 GCA_944325435.1 uncultured Bacteroidales bacterium
AGATGAGTTCGATCGGAAAAATTACAGGGACAGTCTGCCGATTGACTCATAATGACGGAATTAAACGACAGTCCCTAATATACGCTCCCGGTGGCATCATCGGGGAGCATATCTCCACAAAAATGTCGAGATATGCGCGGCTGACCCTCGATATACGCTTTCTACGGCATCATCAGGGTGCATATCTCCTTTGGAATCACAGGCGGCTGCCAATGTGTAGAACCAATGTGGTGCTTCAGATCCTTCTCTCCGCCTGACGGCTGCGCCTATGGTGACAAGGAATGTCTAAGGGAGCGCAGCGAAGAATCTGGAGAAGAAGGGCTGGACAGCGGACCGCGAACAAGCCAAATTCGTATCTTGCTAAAAGACAAGTTGTTACAAGAATCGGTTGTTCGCGGTCCCCTCAGAAAAGTAGGGACCGCGAACAAGATAATTTTGCATTGTATTGTATCTCAATGGATTACAAAAGTTGATGTTCGCGGTCCGCATACCGGTGCGGGGCATCAAGTTGTCAGCGACAACAAAAATTAAAAACACATGGTTTCCCCGGTGATCCCCTTTCGTTGTCATTCAGCGCAGCGAAGAATCTGGTGCGGAAAGCCAAAGCAATAACCTGTGTAGTGCTCCAGAGCCTTCACTTCGTTCAGGATGACAGTGTTGTTCCGGTTCAGGATGACAGTGTTGTTCCGGCTTAGGATGAGATACGGACCGCGAACACGAGATCTTCGTATCTTTCTGAATGACAATGTATTATAAAAATCGATTGTTCGCGGTCCTTCACCGAAGAACGACTCTGCTCACCGTGGCCTGGACTATCACCGGCATCGCAGCAAGATTCGAGAGACCTCTACCTGTGCGCGAAAGACAATGGGACTTATTTCTGTCTGAGCCCGGTATTGACATAGGTCTTCATTTCCGGGCCGACTCCCTTGACGGTCACGCTTTTCCAGTGAGGAGGAAGGGCTGCCGGCAGCTGGACTACACCCTTGTCGGTGATCTCCAGCCCGCAGAAGCCGTTGATGACAGCCTGCAGCATCCCTCCGGCCCCGGTAGCGAAATACGGGTTATCGCTGAACGGAGTCTCCGTAATGACCCCGAACGGTGGCTTTGAATTAGGTTCGTAACTGCGTCTGAAGAGTTCATAGGCTCTCTCGCCATCCCCGAGCCGGGCATACTGCACACAGAAGACCGAATGAGACATTGCCGGAGCATTGTCATCAATCCTTCCTATATAATATTCAAGATCCTTCCTGATCTCCTTGGGGTCAGTGATGATACCGAGAGGATAGGCAAGAAGGTTTGCATCGGCCTGTTTGATGATCCCGCCATCATAACCGTCATATTCACGGGTGACTCCATCCTCGAATTCGAGGATACGGATATTGTCTGCAATCTCTTTCCATATCGCCGGTGCCTTCTCCCCGCAGACGGCCGCCGCCTTCGTCGCTGCCGTAAGGGCCTTGATGGCAGCACCGTTAGTGAAGGAATTGTCATCTACACCTTCGGCATATTCATCGGCTGCGACAACATTAAGAATCGAATATGATCCATCATCGTTTCTGTGTACACGGCTTGTCCAGAATTCGGCTGCCTCTCTGATCAGAGGCCAGCCTTCCTTCTTCAGCCATTCCCTGTCCCTGTTCATACAGTAGAAGTTCCAGGCAGCTATTGCAATGTCGGCCGTGATATGATGCTCGAACGCGCCTGTAGGGGCATAGAGAGGACATGCCTCCTGCCCTGCGTCATCGCTCTCCCACGGGAACATAGCTCCTTCATAGCCATAGTTGTCCGCCCTGTGGCGCGCCGCAGCGAGCCTGTCTGTCCTGTAGTCAATCATCGATTCCGCTATCCCCCGGTTGAGAAACAGCATAGGAGGATACATCCATATTTCGGTATCCCAGAAGATATGCCCGTTATATCCCTGCGAAGACAGCCCCATCGGAGATATGCTGAGCCTGCTGCCCTTCCGGCAGTATGAATACAGGTTGTAAAGGGAGAAGCGCACATCCTTCTGCGCCTTGTCATCGCCTTCTATGACAATGTCGCCCTGCCACATTTCATTCCACAGGGCCCTGTGTCCTTCCAGGACCTTGTCGACACCTTCCTTGACAATGTAGGTTATCTGCCTGTCGGACTCGTTGTACGGATCCAGGAAATCTCGGCCTGAACATACAGTGCCTGCCAGGGCGAACTCGACCACATCCCCTTTCTTCACCTTTGAGACAAGGACATTCCCGCCTTCGGCAAGCGATGCTGTACCTGTCCCGTATATGAATGCGGATGATGCCGACACCTTCTGCTCCCGGTACAGGGAGAGGGCTTCTGTCCTGTGTATATCCAGCGGCATACCATCTATGTTCGTCCTGTAGACACGATGTCCTGGTTCCTGGTACTCATCAGGGACCGAAACGACATTGTCCATCTGTATGAAGATGTCATCAAGAGCCTTTACCCTTACTGTCACAAGTCCTGAATAAGGTAGATTCCTGAGGGCATATATGGAATATGAGACCTCGGCCTTTCCCGGCACTTCGAAAGAGGTATTATGGCTTGCCTCCCTCATATCCAGCGTCTGGCTCCAGCCGGATATGCCCTGCATTGCGACCTTCTCCCCATCGATCCTCATCTCCAGACCGAAAGGATTGATTCCGCGCAGCATCCGGCTGATACCTTCCGGACCATCGGCATCGAAGACGTGGTTCAGGATCACATAGTTTACAGAGAACGGCTCTCTCCACGGCAGGATACCGATCCTTCCGTTGGCGACAGGCGCTCCTACATACTGGCCATTTGCATCATCGGCGGACAGCACCCAGCCATCCGAGGCATCAGCGGTACCATTCTGTGCATATATGCCTCCGGATACCGCCAGAGCGAGAAGAACAAGAAACCTTTTCATTATATCAGAGATTAATTTTAAACATAGGTCCGGCACCGTCCGTGACAGGATGTCCTGTCACCAGACTCGGCCAGCCATTGAGCCACATCACCCTGTCGACACATACCACTCTTACATTCAGATGATTGCCTGTCCATAACGTATGGTATGCCATCCAGCTCTGTCCGGCATCATCCGTGACTATCCCTGAATTATGTCCGGTACCGAAGAAAGCGGTGCCATCTCCTGAAAGGATATAGTTGTTGTATCCATCATTGTCCAGCATCGGCGTGCCATCCGGACCTACATAAGGACCGAGTACATTGTCCGAACGCCCGACCACCACCCGGTAGTCGCTGGACGTTCCTGCCAGTGTCTGACCGGTAGAAGCGAAAAGATAATACCAGCCGTCCCTTTCGGTGACCATAGTCCCTTCTATCTGATTGCCCGCAACCTTTACCTTGGAGGCTCCTTCCTTGATGGCAAGTCCATCATCCGTAACCTCTATGGCATAGATTCCGTAATCTACAGACGGGTCATCGCTGAGTTTGTAACTTCCCCAGAAAATGTATTTTTTCTCGCCGTCATCAAAGAAATTGACATCGATAGGATTGAATACCCGGCAGTTCTCCCTGTTGAGAAGAGGGTTGCCATCTATATCGACAAACGGGCCTTCCGGACTGTCAGATACCGCGACCCCGCTCTCACTCAGCATAGGCTCATTCCAGCATCCCATTGAATAGTACAGGACATACTTGCCATTGATATAGTTGATGTCAGGAGCCCACGGACGTGCCCAGGACTCGCCCCATTTCCTCTGGAAGCCGTCAGGGAAGGCATCCCCGACAAATTCCCAGTTCACCAGATTCTTTGATCTGTATACAGGGATATCGCACTCCCCGTTCTCGGTCGTATAGAGATAGTAATAACCTGTCCTCTCCCTGTCATCCAGCAGAGAAGGGTCGGCAGCATCCTGAGGAAGGACAGGATTGTCAAGTGTCTCGATATTATACCTTGTCTGAGATGTCTCGCCTGTACCGACAATATCCTGGATCGAGACATTCCCGCACGACATCATTGACAGCAGATAGATTGCAGCAAACATATAATTACCCTTAAGTATCATTATTTCTATTATTATTCAATTATCAAAAATGCAGGAGTGCAGTCTTCAGCCACTTTCAGCGTGCCATCTTCTCCGATCCATGCCCTGCTGACATACATATGTCTCGGATCGTATGATTCCCGGTCGGGATGTGCGTGAAAGACAATATACAGCTGACCGTCTGCCCCTGTAAAAAACGATGAATGTCCAGTCCCGACAAGACCGGCAGGACGTCGCAGGATAGGATTGTCCGCCGCCTTTTCCCATCTGCCGGGGAAAAGGGTATCGGAAACCGCATAGCCGACTGCATAATCCTGGCTGCGGTAGTCATTGGCAGAATAGGTAAGGTAATATCTCCCTCCGTGCCTTATAATGAACGGTCCCTCGATAATCTGGTTCTGGATCTCTTCCCACGTACCCGGATCTGTCGTCAGGCAGAGCCTCCACTCGCTTTCCGGAGCCATTGAGGAAAAATCCTTTTCAACCCTTGCCATATATATGCTGTTCCTGCCGTTCCTTGTGGCGTTGAAACACAGATAATACTCCCCTGTAGCATCATCTATGCACAGAGTATGGTCAATCGCACCCTGTACAAGACAGTATGGCTCCCCAGGCTGGACAAAAGGGCCGAGAGGTGAAGATGACCGTGCCACACACAGGCTGAAATCGGCGGTATAGAGCATATAGTAGGTATCCCCTGTCTTCCAGACCTCCGGAGCCCAGAAATTGGCATCGCCGAAGACGGAATGTCCCTTGCGCAGGACATATCCTCCGCCGAGCTGCGTATCCGCCTGCCTCCAATGGACAAGGTCCTCCGAGACATACGCCTTGAACCCGTCGGGAGCACTTGTCCCGTATGCATAATATACTCCCGTCTTCCCGTCATAAATGACATAAGGATCGGCTATCGCAAGAGGTATGGCAGATCCGGGGTCATTGTCCCGGGTATCATCACCGGAGACACCGGTGAAAGAAGCCGTATACCGGCAGTCATCCGCAGCGACATCCGTTATTGGGCAGCACGGTGTAAATGCCAGAAAGAAGAAAAATAAAATACTGCTGATCATCATAGTGGAATTATACCTGAAAACTATCTGTCAAATATCGGAGCCAGAGCCTTTCGAGGGACTTGGTTGCCTGGTACGTATGGCCAGCCGTCTTCATCGAAAAAGACCTGCATTATGGAGAGAGGATGTCCGTGATCCCACTGACTGTCAGCATAGGAATGGATAGCGGTCCACATCTGTCCCCTGTCATCTTCTATGATCACGGAATTGTGCCCTGGAGCCAGGAAATAGTCATCGCTTTCGACAAACAGATCCGACCTCCCGTCAAGCAGCCGTCCCCCATCCTTTGTCACGTAAGGGCCGAGAAGATTCTCCGAACGGCCCATTATGACGTGGTAAGTACTGGCAGCTCCGGCTGTAGGACTGCCTATGGATCCGAAGAAATAATACCATCCCCCTCTCTTGTATATGACAACCCCTTCCGCCACGTTGGTCCCGGCTATCTGCTGTTTCAAGGTCGGGTTCCCGGAAATGTCTCTTTTCACATTGAGTCCGTCATCCGTCAGTTCCGTCACCCATATTCCTGAAGGATGTGTCCCCCAGAACATATAATGCTTCCCGTCTTCCTCATAATAGAACGGGTCGATGGATGGCACCACGCCTAACTCTTCGGCATCGATCAGTTTATGTGCATTCTTGTACGGACCTCCGGGAGTCTCGGATGTCGCCACTCCTATATCCATGACTTTCCATCCGTTTTCGTCCCAGCCTCCTCTGATCATGGAATAATAGCAGACATACTTGCCTCCGATATATCTCAGGTCCGGTGCCCAGAGGCCGCCAGGCCCTTCTCCCCATTCAGAATCTGTCTTGGGGTTGAACACACGGCTGTTATCCCAGTCCTCCCCTGTCTCGCCGAAGTTCCAGTTCACAAGATCATCCGACCTGAAGATCGGCATTCCCTGGGTTTCCGATGGATAAGGATAGCCGCCTTCTTCCGTGGCTGCAAGATAGAAAGTCCCATCTTCGGCACGGAGGATGGTCGGATCGGAACTGCTCTGGATTATCACCGGATTGGTATAGAAATTCTTGCCTGCGGCAATATAGGTCACACCTGAAGCTATTCTTACGCCGTCCGCAGAAAGCCGTACAGGCAGCAGATACGAAAGCTCTCCCACCTTGGATCTGTAGAAAGTCACAGGCACCCTGGAATTTACACTGCTCGGGAGCCACGCCCCTGTACCTATGGAGTATGAGCCCTCAGGAAGGAGTTCATAAGCAGTCCCGTGCACCTCGTTGTACTTCTTCACAAGCTCCGCTGCATCGGTCGGGACAGTCAGCGTATAGTCAAGCTGACCCTGGAGACCGCCGCCGCTCTCTACAGTAAGCCGCGTATCCACATTCAGCACAGTCTCCTCCTCTTCAAGGAAGGCGGTCTGGACATCATAGGAAGCATATCCCAATGCCAGGCCATCCATTGAAGGAGCTTTCTTGCAGCCTGCCGCTATGACAAGAGGAGAAATGCAAAGAATCAGACATTTATAAAAACGTTTCATTGTATTTGAATAATTAGGACATTCTTGGTTTTCAGATCCTTCGCTGACGCTCAGGATGACAGGCGTCGCTCAGGATGACATCATTCTGAATACGGGAAGGCGGAGATCCGCAGTCTGGCCGCTCCCATAGGTACAAGGGTGATCGCCTCCCTCTCCCCGACTTCGGCATCCTCAGGAGGCAGTACACCGCAAAGTCCTGTAGGATCCGGTCCCCATACCGGCACCTTGCGTCCCGTAGCCACAAACTCAAGCGGGACACTGTCAAGAGAGAACGGGAAATCATCCTCCGGCCATTCCTTGCGGATAATCTCGATGTCTGCCAGAGATGACTCTCCCTCCGGCAGGGAGAGGGCATAGTTCCAGGCACCCGCAGGATATATCTCGGTGGTCGGCCACTGCGCAGGATCGGCATCCTCCTGCCAGCCGGCATCGAAGATGACTGTCTCGGTGCTGTTCCTCTCCACATATTTCTCCACTATCTTCAGAGACAGGGTCAGAGGACCGTAATTGACACTTACGCTTCCCCTGTTTACCTGCCAGCGTTTCATTGTCAGAGACATCGGGAATGTCACAGATATCCTGTCGCCATCCTGCCATACCCTGTCTATCTTCAGATACTTCCCGGATTCAGGGACAGCCCCGACAGACTTGCCGTTGACCTTCACGCTGGCATTCTCCGTCCAGGACGGGATCCTGAGATAGAACGGGAAACGGACATCTTCAAAAGTCTCTACAGTGAAGAGGATGTCTTCCTCAAACGGATAACGGGTCTCCTCCCTGAGGACTATCTCTTTTCCATCAGCGACTATGACATTTGCCGTACAGGCAGAATAGATAGCGGCTGCCACTCCGTTGTCCTGGGTTGCAAGTATCAGATTCTCCGCAAAATAAGGCCAGCCGAAGGCGTGGTTGTGCTGGCAGCATCTGCTGCTGAACGGATTCATCGCCAGATAAGGGCCCCTGTTCTCTATGGCAGGATGATAGTCCTTCGCATCGCTGATGGTGTGGTTAGGGCATGTGATATAGCGCAGGGCCCTGAAATCAGGCATTACTGCAGCCGGATATGAATTGAACGCCACTTCCTCGCAGTGCTCTGCCCAGAACGGGTCTCCCGTGATCCGCAGCATGATCTCGTCAGAGGCCATCTGTTCCACCATTCCGCAGGTCTCGACTCCCTGACGTGGGTCGATATAGCCCATACGTGCATTCTCATCCGCCCCGAACATTCCTCCCGGCACCTGACCGAAAGCCCTGCGCACGAGGCTGTGGACATTGTATGAAGCCGCGAGTTTTGTGGAGTCTCCTGTAAGCAGATAATACTGGGCGGGTTCACGGAATCCCTCCGCGATATTGACGTTATGCCAGTCCGGGAGCGTCCCTGTACGGTCCCAGTCGGCCGTATTGCGATGTATCTTCTCCGCAAGATCCAGCAGGAAGTCTTCTCCCGTACGTTCGTAAAGCCACAGTACGCTCAGGAGGTTGTCCCCTCCCCGGCATCTCTCCCAGTAATCCTCGAGGAACATCTCATCAGGAAGGGTCATCTCCCATCTGAAGAAGTCTGTCATCAGATCAATCACCCTGCTGTCACCGGAATATTCATAGTATGACTGCAGGCACCAGAGCATTATCATCTGTCCCCACAGCTCCGGCCTGCCGTTCCTGATGTTGACAGGTCCGAAGAAGCCATCATCCCTCCTGCTGCCGAAGACGCCCTCTATCCAGACCATAGTCTCCGCTATCATATTCTCATCTCCGAGTATGTATGCCATATCACCATAGCCTTTGAGCCAGTATGGAACTTCCTCCCAGCCCATACTTCCCCCAGGGACCAACCAGGCATTGTCCTCCTTGTCCAGCCACTTGCTGATCTCACCGAGATGGCCGGTCAGTCCGTCCCTCTGCAGTTCCAGATAGCGGCGCACCCACCCTTCAGGACGGACACTCCCTACAGGCAGTTTTATGAAGCTCTGCGGAAGCAGCGGTTCCCGGCCGGAGACATAGCTGACATTACGCCCGTCTGTATCCGGCCTGTCTACAGACGAGACTTCGCACCCGGGATCTGTGCAGGAGATTACGCATCCTGCACAGACGAGTGCGGCAAAAAAGATTCTTGAACTTTTCATAAGGTATTTTTGCTGTTTTTCATAAATACGGAAGGCGTCACCCCGAACTGTTTCTTGAAACAGGTGGTGAAATAAGTATTGGAGTTGAATCCTGACATAAGGCTGACCTCTGCCACCGTATATTTCTGTTCACGGAGAAGCGATGCCGCCCTCTTCAGCCTTTCCAGCTGGAGATATTCTACAGGCGCCATATCTATCATCCCCTTGAGCTTGCGGAACAGGTTCGATGCACTCATACATACGGCATCCGCCATATCGTTGACAGTCAGATCCGGATTCTCTATGTGCTCTGTCACAAATTTCTGAAGGGTGGCAAGGAACTGCTCATCAGCCTGGGAGCGAGCGAGTTCAGTGACTTTCCCGAAAGGAGAGCCGGCAAAATGCCTCCTGAGCCTCTCCCTGTTCTCAAGAATACTGGAGACAGAAGTCATAAGATATGCTATCGGGAACGGCTTCTCTATATAGGCATCGGCTCCATAATTCAGTCCGGTGATCTTGGATCCGATATCAGCCTTTGCCGTAAGTAGGATGACAGGGATATGGCTGGTCTGAAGATTGTCCTTTATCCATCTGCACAGTTCAAACCCATCCATTTCCGGCATCATGACATCGCTTATCACGATATCGACGATACTGTCCGGCTCTTCAAGTTTCTCCTTGGCCGCAATACCGTTTTCAGCGGCAGTCACATTATACGGACCTGAAAACTGCCTTGAAAGGAAAGCAAGCATTTCAGGGTTGTCCTCGACAACAAGCACTGTGGACTTTCCCTGTGCAGATGGTCTCAGGCCAGCTGTATCACGCGACGGGGTGCTGTCACCGGTATGCACCGGTTCCAGCCGGGGATCCGCGCTGTAGGCAAGCGGTATCTCGCATATGAACCTGTTCACGCTGTCATCAGTGTCCATACAGAGCGAACCGTGATGCAGCTCGACCAGAGAACGCGCAATGGCAAGACCTATACCGGTGCCGGCCGCACTTTCCTGTCCGGCATATCTGACAAACGGCTGGAAGATACTCTCCCTCATATCCGTCGGGATGATCTTCCCATCATTGGCCATCACTATCCTGAACATATCTGCCCCATCCGGAACAGAAAGTTCCAGTCTGACGTATGTCCCGGCATATTTAAGGGCATTGGACAGAAGATTCGAAAGTATCTTGACCATTGCCTCTCTGTCAACGACCGCCACGAAAGGACGCTCAGGCAATGAAAGAAACATTTTGATATTCCTGTGACGGCCTGCACCGGAAAATCCGGACCATACATTCTTCACAAGAGCCGGAATATCGCATTCCGCCATATTGAGGACCACACTTCCCTGCTCCGCCTTACGGAAATCCAGAAGCTGGTTTATCAGCTCCATCAGCCTCCCAGTATTCCGGCTGATCATATCCAGGTCCTCATCCACTTCAGGATTGTCCGTCCTGCCGAGATTCCTCTTCAGGCTTTCCACCGGTCCCGAGATCAGGGAAAGAGGTGTACGTATCTCGTGCGCTATATTAGTGAAGAAATTGAATTTCGCCACATAAAGCTCCCTTATCTTGTCCTGCTCCATCCTGTCCCTGTCCTGCCGCTGCTTTCTCCTGAATCTCATGACGGCATAGAACACCGCCGCTGTAGCTATGATGGCATAGATGATGAAAGCCCATACACTGTAATAGAATGGAGGATGTACCCTGATCTCAAGCTCTTTCACAGGTACAGTTCCGTTATTCCCGCGTATCTTGAGACAATATACCCCCGGAGCCAGTCTCGTATAGGAAATGGTATTGTCCATCACCGGATACCATTCTGAATCATAGCCATCAAGCATATACGACAGCTGTATCGGTCTCGGGGAACGGAAATTCATTGGAGACAGGCTTATCGAGAATGTGCTCTGCGAGGCAGAAAGATCAAGCCTGTCCACAACAGAAATGCTCTTTTCCAGAGGAGAGTCCTCGCTTCCTATCGAGACGGGCCTGTTATAGATGCTCAGCCCTGTAAAGACGACAGGCGGCATATATGCATCATCAATGAAAGCAGAAGGAATGAACGACATCAGCCCCTTGATACTGCCGGCCCATATCTTTCCTGACTGGTCAATGCAGCTGGATGAATAGTTGAACTGGTTGCTCAGCAGTCCATCCGCCGTCGTATAGACCATATATGACCCGCCCTGTTCATCGTACCTGACCAGCCCGTTGTTCGTGGTCATCCAGAACACCCCTTTTGAATCCTCTTCGATCCGGTATACGGTCGAGAACGGAATCTCGCTGTCATAGAGGTACCTGTGGAATCCGTTCTCTGCAGGGATCCACCGGCATACCCCGCCTCCCTGGGTGGTGAGCCATATCCTGGACCGGCTGTCCTCGAATATGCCCAATACCATATCGGCGGCAAGAGTGGAAACATCCGACTCATCATATCTGAAATGTCTCCATTCTCCCGACAGGGCATCCTGCAGATACACCCCGTCGGAATTGGTGGCTATCCACAGATTCCCGGATGAATCAGCATAGATATCATTGATGAAACAGGTGACGGAAGTATCCGCGACAAAGACATCTCTTCCCCTGTCATATTTTTTCAGACCGGATGTGGTTCCGAGAAGAATGGTTCCATCATCCGTCTTCTCTATGGAATATATCTCGACACCTGCGCTCGGATAGGGTTTTATCTCCCTTGTCCGTATATTGTACCTGACCAGCCCCTTTGAACGGTCATAGGTCCCTATCCACAGAAAATCACCGTCCAGGCACAGTCCGTGGATATTGTCCGATATCGCCGGATGGCGTATCGGCACGTAGTCACCGCTGTCCGGGAAGAAATGGACCAGTCCCCTGTCCTCTGTCCCGACCCACAGGGTGCCGTCCGGATCAGGGACGATCTCCCTCACCCTCTGCCCGAAATGATCCTCGTATGATTTCGGATAATAACGTCTTATATGCGTATAGTCCTTGGGATAGTATCCTGCTCCGGCAAAATATGTCCCCGCCCACAGTCCGCCTTCCCTGTCAAGGCAGAACGAATACGTAGCGATATCCTCGGGAGAATAAATGTCGCCCCAGTCCGGGAGCATATAGCGCCTCACTTTCATGGATGGGCCGAGAATCACTATTCCTGTATCGCTCCCCACCCAGATATCACCATCCGGCATACAGATGATATCGTGGACGTGGCGGAACCTGTCCCATCCCAGATCCACCTCGGTCATTTCTCCGGTGGACAGGCTTACGCAGAAAAGCCCCTGCACCGTACATACGAACAGCTTGCTGTACGACACTATGACAAGCTTGTTTATCCTCCTGTCCTTGAAGACCGGTTCATCGAACAGCGGGACAGCAGACTCAAGGCGGTCATCCGAAATGTACAGATTGCCATCACCTATATCCGCATAGCATCTTCCCCTGGCATCAAAGCAGATACTCCTCGCATCGCGGTATGACATCTCACCGGAAGCATCGGATGCAGACAAGGACAGGACATCCTCTGCCGGATCATAGCAGAAAAAGCCCTGTCCATCCACTGCGCTCCAGATCTCTCCGGATGGAGACACGGCGAGCGCATTGACGCATCTGCGGATATAATCCCCGGCAGAAGTCTTCTGAAGGAAGCGTTCCTCCCTCTCATACTCCGAATGATAGACACACATCCCGGCATTGGTGCCCACCCATATCCTTCCGGATGAATCCTCCTGCATAACGGTCACATACTCGTTGCCTGGAATGGCGTTACGCGGAGAGAACCGCCTGAGCTCCACACCGTCATATCTGTTGAGACCGTCCTTCGTACCGAACCAGACAAACCCGTACCTGTCCTGGACTATGTCCATCACTGAATTCTGGGACAGGCCGTCATCCACATCAATCGAACGGAATATATACTGTCTCTCCTCCGCCACAGATGCCACTGCAGCTGCGGCGGACAGAAGAGACATAACGAAGAAAGTCCTTAAGTTCATCGGTTCGGGAATTCACGTTAAATATAATAAACAATACGTCCCGCCTGCGGTTATCTGACTGAATCAAGATGAACCATATAAGGGAAATGATCCGATGCCCTGCGTGTCTGCGACGTCTGGATAATCGCGGCGAAATCGCATTTCTCCGCCAGAGACGGGGTCATCATCATACAGTCCACCTTCATTCCGGTCATTGATATCGTTGAGAAATCATACAGTTCATCACCGTTCTTTGCAGAACACGTAGCCTGGAAATAATCCGACACAAGATAGTAAGAATCCTCCAGACCTGCATCAAGATATCTGTCTATCGGCCCGTACTGCGGAGGACTGTTCCACCATCTGTTGTTCGGCCATACACCATCCGCAAGATGCGCCAGGTCCTCACGGCTGTCACTGTTCATATCTCCGGAACAGAGGGCATATTCCTCTGCAGACACTCTCTTAGCTATCTCCTCCGCCTCCACCTCGCGTGTGGTTGCATCCTGGGAAGAGAGATGGCACGCGATGAGGGTCACGCCTTCACACTCGGCCTGAAGGAATCCGTGGACACGATATCCTGTCTGGGGAGCTGTCTGAAGCTCTACCTTCTCGATATCCGAAAGAGGATAACGGGAAGATATTCCTGTCGGGAAGCTGTTGCGTCCTCCCTGCTTGCGGATCGATGCATAACTGTGTCCATACTGCCGAGCGAATTCCTGGAAATCGGCATCGATATCGTCCGGTCTCTCTTCTGTCCCGAAGCCGAAACAGTTCAGTTCGCAGAAAGTGATTATATCAGGATCATATTTCTTCACCCACTGCACAAAGCTGGCCTTGCGTCTTGCAGACTCGCTCTCCCAGTCGGCTTCTGCAGGATCCTGGTATCCCCAGCCGTAATCGACATTATATTCCATTATTCTCAGACCTGAACGCGGCTCCAGCACTATATCCACAGACTGCCCGGCCACTGCATTGTCCACAGTCATCCTCACGGGATTATATGAAGAGGCTACTGCTGTGACAATAAGCCGTGTCGGCCTGTAGACTGTTATCTCAGCCGTGCCGGATGTGACATCATAGTCTGCATACGGCACAAGGGAATTGAAATCCTCCCTTACGGTATAGACATCCAGCCGGACATTCTCCGTCACCGGACTTCCGTTCCCGTCAAGAATACGGACGACAAAGGCATCCCGGCCGCCGCCCTCTTCCTCGCCGGAGGAAGAGGAACAGCCCGCCAGAATGCAGATTGCCAATATATAATACAAATATTTCATATCAAGACAGCCTGGTATCAGTTACCCCATACCTTCAGTTCGGACAATGAAGCGGAAGAAGCTCCGTATCCGACCTCCTTCGATCCCTGACCGCCGCTGTCCCTGGTCTCGACGATGCAGAACCTCATATAGGTGATCTTCTTGCCCGACAGTTCAGGAATCTCGCTGAAAATATACGAAGGGAACGACCACGGCAGATCCGCTGACAGGGAAAGACTGCCATCATTTGAATTATAGCTGCCCAGCATGACCCAGCCATCCCTGGAGTCGCGTTCCTCGACAGTTTCCTTGTCGGTCACCCATACTTCAACTACAGTCGGCATCGGATTGTCATATGGCCTGTTCCAGTACTGCACCCTTATACCTTCCGTAAGAGGCTGAGGAAACCTGACCTGGATAAAGTGATGCCAGTCCTTGCTCTGATACGGAGCTGTCCAGTCTGAAGACCAGAAATCGTCTCCATTAATATTGTTGACAAGAGCCGCCACTCCGCCTCCTGCTCCTCCGAGATGCGATGGTGCGGTGCAAGGAGAATAGAGATTGTCAGCGGTAAGGTTCACTTCTGAAGCAAGCACGACGTAGTAGACATTCTCCTGGATGCCAACATTCCCGATGGATTCCATATCTACCGGTACCTCACTGGATATTTCGACAGGGAAAAGGTATCCGGCAGTAATGTCAGGTATCTCGCCGATGAGCTTCAGAGGCACTTCCACGCTCCCCTGTCCTGCACCGACTTCAATCGTCTCCTCGTCAAAGCCGACAACTCCTTCCGGAAGAACCTGGTACGATGTCTGGTTTGTCTCATTGTACCGCTGCGCGAGATCAGGTCTGTACTTCACTGTCAATGAAGATGTTCCATCGTATGCATCAGCCACAGAGAATACAAGTGAAGGCAGATTGAGTAGATCCCCCTTGTCCAGGGCATCGATACCGGCAAGACCGTTCATTGCATTGTCTATTCCGGAGATGGATTCCAGCGTGAACGGTATCTTAATCACACTGACAGTCCTGTATGCGGCATCCTTGTCCGCATCGATCTCTGCATCCTCGCTTTCAAGAGCCAGAGCCAGCACTATCTGCCTGCCTTCATTCTCAGTCATAAGGTCGTATACCATATCAAGATTCTCTGCCGAGAAAGACACATCGAGCGTTCTGGAAAATTCGTCAGACAGGAAATTCAGTTCCCCGCTATATGAATAGCACTCGGATGGAAGGGCGACATATTCAGAATTGTATGAAGAAAGCTCCTCCTGCGATACAGGCACTACGCGTACGGAACAGCTTTCCGCATTGCCGATTTTCGCGACACTGAAAGATGTGGAGACATCCTTCCCTTCATAGAAACTGAGCGAGGCTTCGCTTTCACCCGCGAACCGGATGACCGGCCTGTCGCCTGTCAATGTGACAGTCCAGTACACTACACCTCTATCAGCATCCACATCCGCATCCTCGCTCTCTATTCTGAGGGCAAGGGCCAGCTGTCTTCCACCGGCCGATGCCGCCAGATCCATCATTCTGGAAATATTATCCTCGGAAAAAGACACCTTCACTTCGCTTGACGTCTCATCTGCGGCAAGCGAGGCGCCTTCCACCTCGACAGTATAGCAATCAGAAGTCAGGGGCGTATAGAACGGCTCATACTCGTTCAGCTGCTCCTGCGTCATACCGGTCACATTCACACTGCATGCGCCGTCTCCGCTCTTGTGTATCATAAAAGAGACAGTCCCGTCCGTCTTGCCGTACATATCGATATCTCCCGTCTGTGCAGTCTCGAAACCGAGGACAGGCCTGCTCTCTTCAGTATTCACTAAAGGAAGTTCATCCTCGCAGCCCGCCACTAATACCGTGGCGGCCGCGAGAACCATCAAAGATTTAATAGTCGTATTCATAATTAACTGTTTTCTGGTGAATCGTTCTCCAATCAGTTGCCCCATACCTTCAGTTCGGAGATTGAAACGGAAGACGCACCGTATCCGACTTCCTGCTCTCCATTCCCGCCACTGTCCTGGGACTTGACCATACAGAACCTCATATACGTAATGCTCTTGCCTTCCAGACCTTCAGTCCCGCTGAAAAGATATGAAGGAGACGACCACGGATCCTCTGGATTAGCGGACACAGGCAGGCCGTCATCAGTCATATTATAACTGCCGAGCAGTATCCAGCCATCCCTGGTATCGCGCTCCTCTACCGAAGCCTTGTCTGTCACCCATATCTCAATCTCTGTCGGACAAGGATTGAGGTAAGGCCTGTTCCAGTACTGCACCCTTATGCCTTCCGTAAGAGGCTCGGTGAACCTGACCTGGATAAAGTGATGCCAGTCCTTGCTCTGATATGAATTATCCCAGTTGGATGACCAGAAATCATCTCCTAAAGTATTGTTTATAAGAGATGTCAATCCTCCACCATCAGAGCTACCGTGACCGGTCGCGGTACAAGGAGAATAAAGGTCGCTCACATTGAGCTTCACTTCCGATCCCAGCACCAGATAGATGACATTATTATTGAGTTCATCGTCTTCATTAGTCGTAAGATCTGTTCCGAACCTGGAATTGACCACCTCTACCGGGAACAGGTAAAGCCTGGTGGCATCAGGTATCGCACCGGTTCCTTTGACAAGGCTGATCGAAAGCTCGTTCTCGCCTGGAGCCAGTTGCACAGTCTCCGACTCGAAGCCGATGACTCCTTCATCAAGAATGGAGTATGATGTCCCGTTCGTCTGGTTGTAGCGCTCCGCCAGATCCTTCCTGTATTTTACAGTGAATTCAGAGTTCCACTGGTTCTCGGTCCCCTGCAAAGAGAAGAGCAGCCGTGGAAGGTCATACAGATTGCATTTGTCGAGAGCATCGAAGCCCAACAGATTGTTGATGGAATTGTCAGCACCGACTACGCTGTGCTCAAACATAGGATCTGTCACATCGATTATCCTGAACAATTCGCTTTTATTGGAATTCACGGTAGCATCTTCGCTTTCTATCCTTATCCCGAGCACGAGCTGGTTGCCGGCAGCCGTCACCTCCTCGCAATAAGTCTTCATCTTTGCGATTCCTTCGGCGGAAAAAGTCACAGATACATTTTTGGCTGGCTCCCCGGGCTGGAAATCGAATGTTCCATCCACGGTATAGTAACTCTTCGGCACGGCAATGTATGACTGGCTGTATCCGCTCAGTTCTTCCTGAGGTATCGATGATACCTTCATGGAACACGGTGACTCTGGATCGCTTCCGCCCTTGAGCACCTTGAAAGAGACAGTCACAGGCTCGGACGCATTGTACAGGTGCATATTCTCATACTGTGCATCAGAGAAACCCAGAACCTTGTGATATGGGTCCGTCGTCATCTCCAGAAGGTCATAGCGGTCCCCGTCACAGGCCGACACAGCCACTGCAGCCGTAACCGCCAGAAAAGTCTTTATTATAGTCTTCATAAACATAATTCTTTTGGGTCATTCATCAATATCCGGGAGCCTGGACGAGCTGAGGGTCGTTATATATCTCCGTCTGAAGGACAGGAAGGAGATACATCCTGTTATACCATGCATAGTCCCCATCCACCGGCTTTTCCTGGTTGAACTGTTCAATTGTAGGATTCTCGATACGGCTTACAAATGAGTCGAGTCCAGTTCTGGCACCAGCCTTGAGATACTGTTCAGCCTCACACCAGCGGCGAAGGTCATAGTAGCGTCTGCCCTCCATAAAGAGTTCGATACGGCGCTCCGCCTTCACCCAGTCGAGAATTGTCATATCATCAGTGCAGTCAGCCTCTGTCAGTTCAGGCACTCCTGCACGCACACGGATCTTGTTGAGGGCATCCAGAGCATTCTGGAGCTCGCCTGCCTCTCCGTTGAGATACAGCACTGCACAGCACTCCGCAAGATTGAGATAAAGCTCGGCCATCCTGATCATCGCAAGAGGATACTGCTCGTAATTCTGGGTCTGTGCACTGAATCTTGTATGAGGCGCGATATATTTCTGGGCGAGATACCCTGTCTGACACTGGTTCTCATCGGACGGGTCATTCTTGAATCCCGCCTTGTCCGGATTCCTGAAGTCTATCCGGAGCGGAGAGCCGTCCACAAGTACCGGACCGAGATCCGCGCCATCGAAAAGCACCCAGGCATAGAATCTCGGCTCCCTGCCGACATTGAGATTGATGATCATCTCCCTGTCCGGTATGCCTGCAGACTTGAGCCACTCTTCCTCTGCAGGGAACTCATCGGTACCGGCCACCATTTCCGGCAGATGTCCATCTGCCGTATAGAAGCTCTCCACCATCTGCAGGGTCGGACTTATTCCGCACCAGCCGTGCCACATTACATTGTCGTTCTTCAAAATGACATTCCTCGGCATTGAAGCATTGAAATAGTCCCAGGTCTTGGTATGTCCGTCTCCGTTGAAAGCAGTGAAGATAAGCTCCTTGTTTCCCTGGGTCTCATCTGAGTTCGCGATATAGCGCATCAGGAACATCCTGTCAAGGAATTCCTTCCCTTCCTCACTTTCATTGTCTATCCCGGGAATCCAGGCAGAATAATAGTCCACATCCTGGTGCATATTCTTTATCACCTCCAGATCATCCAGATCCATAAGCTCGCGGCCGTTTTCCAGTGCAATCTGTATCGCCTCTTCCGTTGCGGTCTTTGCCCTGCGCCATTTTTCGAGATCGAAAGTGTGGCTTACGAGTTCATACCCATAGCCAGGAGTCTGATAGTTCGTATTACGCCATTCAGGGAAAGGAAAGCTGCCGTTCCAGAGCGGTGAAGCTGCATATACCAGAAGTCTTGACTTGAGGGCTGCGCAGATTGTCTTGTTTCCTCGTCCATATGTATCGTTGAGAAGATAACCGGACTGGAACTGCGGAGAAGCGCTCGCTGCATCCAGTTCATTGCAGATATAGTCCACGCAATAGTCGAAATGCGACCTGCCCGGGAATTCCGATATTGGCGTATCGGTCGGCATATATTCATTCACGATAGGGACCGGCCCGAAAAGTTCGAGCAGCCTCATATAATAGAAGCCCTTGAGGAAGTGGGCATGCGCCCTGTACAGTTCCTTGTCATCTTCTGTCAGGAAATACGGATTCTGGTTCTCGAGCTCCCTCAGGAAAAGATGCACGTTGCCGATGGCACCGTATGTCTCCTGCCATTTCGATGCCGGTACGTTGCTGGCATTCATCAGACCGCGGGAGACATAATATGAATCATAGTGCTGGCTGCTGCCCCAGGCATCCGGATAGACAAATTCATCCGTAGTACCTTCGAAATTCCTGTATCCTGCCGTATTGAGATTCGGCACGAAAGAGTAGCATCCGAAGATCCAGTTCTCCACCATATTCTTGTCCTTCATCGCATCCGTAAGGTCGGCTGTCCTTGCCGGAGCCACATCGAGGAAATTGCAGGAAGAGAGCGCCAGCGCCGGCAGAGCCACCAATGCTGCAGTTTTCAATATATTTTTCATTGTAACAATCATTTTTCAAATGCAAATTAGATAGTCAGCCTCATCAACCGTGTCAGAACCTGAACTGTACACCGAGAGTGAATGTCCTCGAGAAAGGATAGGCGTTCCAGTTGAGCTCCGGATCCCAGAGCTTGAACGGACTGAACACGGCAAGGTTGTCACCGTTGAGATATACCCTCGCAATCTTGAAGGAATATCCTATCTCCAGAGTCTTGAAACGGAGGAAGCTGCCGTCCCTGAGCCAGTAGGTGCTGGACTCGAAGTTGTTGCGGACATCTCCGGCATTGACACCGAGCCTCGGGTATGAAGCATTCGGATCCGGATCCATCTCAGACCAGCGGTTCTCTGCTATATAGTCTATTACGTTGCACGCATTCGATCCGAACGGCACAAGTCCGCTGATGGCGATCGTCCTCATGGCCGAGCCGTTGAAGAACACTCCGAGATCCCATTTCTTCCACATCACATTGAAACCGAAACCGTACTGGATACGAGGAAGTCTTCCGTAAGGAGAGATCTGTATCTGGTCATCGGTCGTAATGACTCCGTCACCGTTGATGTCACGGTACTTCACGTCACCCGGTCTCACGGTGCTTCCGAGCTGCTGCTCCGCATGGTTGTCTATGTCAGCCTGGTCGACGAAAAGTCCGTCAGCCACATATCCCCACATATAATAGTTGTCGAGAGGTCTGCCTACCCTTGAAGTCCACGGCTGCGAATACTGAGGCTCGTCATAGTAATCGTACTGGTTCTTGGTGTAGGTGAAATTGGCCCTTGCCTCAAGTCTCCAGTCCCTGCCGAAATTCTTCGCCCAGTTGAGGCTGAACTCTATACCTCTCGAGGAAGCCTCTCCGACCTGACCCCATGGCACGGCGTTCCAGTAACCTGACACATACGGCCAGGAACCACGCCTCATCATTATCCTGTCCCTTTTGTCGTAGAACCAGTCAACCGTCACATCCAGCTGGCTGAAAAGGGTGAAGTCCATACCGATATCGAGCTTGTGGGACCTCTCCCAGGTAGCATTGTCCACCTTGTATGCACCGATGGAATGCGAATGATACTGGGTCGCATTGTCCGTCGAAGGACCGAAGAAAGCGGTACCGCCGCCGTTGAGTGATACTGAATCGAAATAGACGAAATGGTTGTAGCAGTCGAAACCGTCGCTACCGACAATACCGTATGAGGCACGGAGCTTGAGATAGTCGATGACATCCTTCGCCGGCTCCCAGAACTTCTCGTTGCTCGGCACCCAGCCTATGGATGCTGATGGGAAGAACTCGAAACGGCTTCCCTTGGCAAGTCTTTCCGTACCGTTATAACCGAAGTTGAGTTCCACGAAATACCGTTCAGCATAGTCGTATGTCACACGGCCAGAAAGTCCCTGGTTCCTCTGCGACAGAGCCCTGTTAGGCATATAGTCCCTCATAAGGTACATCAGCAGGGCGCCCACATTGTGCTTTCCGAAAGAACGGTTGTAATTGAGTCTCGCATCGAAATAGAAAGTCTGGCTTGACTGCGGCTCGGAATAGGTTTCCGTTATGAACTTGTTTCCAGCAGTTCCTATAGGCACCTGGGTGAACATATCCGGTGTATCCGGACTCCACCCGGAACGGTCAAGCTGGAAATAATAAGGAGTGATAGACTGTTTGAACTGCGACCACGACCAGTTGTTCCAGTTTACCATCGCATTGACTGAAAGCCCTTTGGTAATCATGCTCAGATCCTGATCTATCTTCAGCACCACATTGAGCTTGTTCTCCTTGGTGACACCGTGGTCATCCAGCATCGCCGCATACGGGTTCGTGCGGATGCCGCCGCCCTGGACCTCGACGCTGCCGAACCTGATATATTCATCACCCTGCTGGGCCGGGAAAGTCGCCGGGAACATCACAGGGTTGGCGTTGAGCATATAGTCGAAAAGACTGGCAGTACTCTCGCTCATTCCCTGCTTCTGCACTATCTGTGCATTGAGCCTGAGGTCGAGCTTGGTGGTATTCGTCAGCTTGTAGGTTATGTTGTTCTGGAAATTGAACACATACTGCTGGAGGTTGTTGTTGAATACATAGTCGGTCGGAGCCTTGGCTATACCTGTGTCATGGTTGAAGTTCAAGGACATATAATAAGTGGCCTTGTTACCTCCTCCCTGGACATTGATATTGGCCCTCTGATTGAAGTTGAAGTCACGGAAAAGAAGCTTTTTCCAGTCTACATTAGGATATACATACGGATACAGTCCGCTCCGTGTATACTCTATATCCTCCTGAGAATAGACCGGAGCCTGGCCCCCCCTGGCCATATACGCCTCATTGTAAAGTTCCATCCAGGCAGGTCCGTCCACGAAGTCCACCATATTCACCGGCTGGGTAAGCATTGTCTCCACAGTCGCGTTGACCTGGGTACGCATATTCTCGGAACCGTTCTTGGTGGTCACGATCATGACACCGTTCGCACCGCGGACACCATAGATAGCAGTCGCCGAAGCATCCTTGAGCACTGTGAAACTCTTGATGGACTCCGGAGGAATACGGTTCAGGTCATTGGCGGAGATCTCCACATCATCAAGAAGGATAAGAGGAGTGGATACACCGCCGAAGGTGTTGATACCTCTTATGTAGAATTCGGAGGCGGCACCCGGATCACCGGAATTTGTAATAGAGATCACTCCGGCCAGCTTACCTGCAATGTTGGAAGTAAGGTTTGACGAAGAAGACCTGAGGACATCTCCCTGAATAGATGAAACGGCACCGATGACAGACACTTTCTTCTGGGTACCCATACCCACGACAATCGCCTCATCGAGTTCGCTGTCAGATTCGAGGGCCACATCCACGATACCGAGCTTGCCGATCTCGTATGTTCCGGTCTTGAATCCCACACAGGAAATCTCGAGCTGCGCATTAGTACCCATCACTCTGATAGAATAGCTTCCGTCATCGAGTGTCATCACTCCGTTGTTCGTCCCTTTCTCCACAACAAAGGCTCCTGGGATGGGCTCATTGTCAACAGCGCTGATGACTTTTCCGGTGACAACCCTTCCATTGTCATCATCTGTCTGGATGTAGCCATTTCCACTTGAAGGGACAGCAAAAAGCCCGGCCTGAAGGACTATCATCCCGCAGACCAGCATTGCTGAAATCAAAGAACGTTTGATATTCATAAAAAGTGGTTAAATTGGTTGGTAGTTATAGTTTCAGTCCGGCGGACAGTCCGCGCTGACAGCATCAGCCGGATCCCTCCGGATTTTCTGACTACAAAATTAACTCTATAACCACCCACGGACATTCCACTTTTCTTGCAAGTTTTCTTACAAATCCTGCAATTCCCGAAATCCCGCCACCGGCAGGCCTCCACCCGTACACTGGGTCCATCCCCTGCATACAGTCCGTCAGTGTGCATAGACATCGTACCATCACCGGCGGCCGTACGTATGCCATAGTTCCATGACAGTATGCCAAATAACTGTTTTGATTGGGTTTTGATTGGGTTTTAATGATTTATAAGATTCTTTTGCCTTTCGGATATTTTCTCTAACTTTGTCTTGTTCTGAGAAGGAAGTTTGGAGACTGGCTGTTAGATATAGCCAAATACATGGCAACAGCCATTTTATTGACATCCATATTTGACGAAATACGGGAATCGTGGATTAGTTATGTTTCCGTATCCATTGCGATAATATTGAGTTTAATTGTGGGACTTATTCTCACAAAAGACACGAAAAAGGAGGATAAATAACAATGGGAACAATCGTTACCTCTGTATTGGTTTCTTTGATAGCCATTGTCGGTCTGATATATTTCAAGATACAGGACCGTAAAGAACAGAAAGCCCACAAAGCCTAATTAATCGGCAGATATTTAGCAGAAAAGGACAGGTTTAACCGCCTAGCCTTTCTTGTTTACAGCAACAAAAATCACAATCGATTGTGATTTTTGTTGTTTTTTTAATCAATAAGTCATATTTTTGAAAGAAAATCACACTATATTGTGAATGTAAGAGAAATAGGAGAGACTATCAAAAGTCGCAGGCAAAGCCTTGGTATAAACCAGTTCGAACTTTCCGAATTGGCAGGAATAGGTATCAATACACTGGTAGCCATTGAAAGAGGACAAGGCAATCCTAAAATAGAAACACTGATGGCCGTAGCCGATACCTTGGGATTGCAGATGGAAATCAGATTGAAGCAGTGAATGTATGAGAAAATGTGAAGTATATATAAACGGTATCAGAGCCGGAGAACTGACAGAACTCGACGATATGGAATATGAGTTTGCTTATGACCGGACTTATCTTCTGGATGACAACAATCCTCCGGTCAGTTTGACAATGCCCCTGCGTAAAGAGCCATATTATTCGAAGAATCTGTTCCCCTATTTTTTCAATATGCTCTCGGAGGGTGAAAATCGTAGGATTCAGTCACAACTTCTGCACATTTCTCCGGATGATGATTTCGGAATCCTGCTTGCCACGGCACATACAGACACGATAGGTGCAGTGACTATAAAACCGGTTTCGAAATGATTGACCTTAAAGTTTGTCCTTCCACATTGGCAGAAGGATATGATACATATTCACCGGCAGCACGAAAGGCTCTGTTTGACGGAGCAGCAGTTTCTCATTATATGGACATTCCAAGTCCTGAAACAGACAGCAGAGAAGCAAAGGAAGCAGTAATGAATGCGGGCCGCATATCCTTATCCGGAGCGCAACCTAAATTTTCTGTTGTAGTAGGCGAAAGCTTGTCTCTGCGATATACCGGACAAGGAGAGCAGGGAAACTACATACTGAAACCTCGTCCGAACGGCTACCAGTTGATAAACAAGGAATATTGTGCCGCTAACGAACATTTGACAATGCAGATTGCTTCGCAGGTGTATAAGATAGAAACTGGAGCAAATGGTCTTTGCTTCTTTTCGGACGATGAAGCAGCTTATCTTATACGTCGTTTTGACGTGCATTCTGGCGGGAAATATCAGCAGGAGGATTTCGCTTCCATTATGGGATATACCAAGGCAAACGGTGGCAGTGACTACAAATACTGCAATGGAAGTTATGAGGAATGCGCCGAGGTCATAAGTCGTTGTGTAAAGGCGAGCCGAATTGATATTCTTCGTTTTTTCAGATTGATTTTATTCAATTTTATTTCTTTGAATGATGATGCACACCTGAAGAATTTTTCTCTGATCAATAGAGGTGATGAATACCGGCTTTCGCCTTCTTATGACTTGATAAACACCTCGCTTCATTTGCTGGAGCCGAAAATTTTCGCACTTGATAAAGGCTTGTTCCGGGAAGGAATGTATTCGGACGATATACATTCAGTAGGCTGGACGGAATTTATGGAGTTCGGAAGACGTATCGGAATTCCTGAAACTCTGGCAAGGCGTGAAATAATCCGTTTTGCGCAAGACAGTCCGATGGCCGACAGTCTTATAGACCGGTCTTTTCTGTCTGACAGTCTGAAAAAAGAATACCGGGAATCGACAAACTACAGGAGAAAAATGCTGAGGATTTGAAATTATCCGCTGTCTCCATTGAGCTTCGCTCATGCTCCCGGTTGTTTATAATCAATTATTTATACACACGTCCAGATATCTCTCAAACAGTTCTTTTTACCTGTCTGTTGCCCGTCTAATCCTCAGTTTACACACTGGTTTACATCCTATGCAAACTATGTTTGGTTAAACTTAAATCTTTCTTGAATTTGCCTGAAGCTACGATTTCTATTATTGAGGCTTCTGTTCTTTTTTCCTGCCTCTATTTTCAGCCTTTCAAGCAGGTCTTTCCTTAGCCTGAAAGCCGTCTGTTTCCTGTCCAATGCTATTGTCTCCATACATGTGTCATATTTAATATCACAAATTATAACATTAGTATAATAAAACAAAATCATTACCGGAAGTGTCTTAAACATGGATTAAACTGGCTTGTAAAAGACAAAAAGAAAAGCAGTCACATCTCTGTAACTGCTTGATAATGAATGAGCGGAAAACGAGATTTCGTCGCTGTGCTCCGACATCTCCATACCCCTCGCCGGGGAGGCACTTTCATTCAGGTCGCCGATGAGCTTCGCTCATGTGCTGTTTGTTTATAATACCTTAATGAACAAGTCCTTAGTATTATAAACAAACAGTCGCCGCATCCGAAGGATGCAGCGACCTGAATGAGCGGAAAACGAGATTCGAACTCGCGACCCTCAGCTTGGGAAGCTGATGCTCTACCAACTGAGCTATGCGCTTCGCGCAGTGAGAATCAATGAGTTATGAACATCCATAATCTTCATCCTTTATCTCTGCTTACACGGTTGCTTACACACTTTGCATAAGTGGATGTAGGGTTAAACATAAAGTAATATAATTGTAAATCAATAAATTGAGTTGTCTTAATTTCTTATTCTCCTACCTGCGCCATATTTTCCCGATTTTTCTGTTTATATACCCCTCACGAAATTATAGCGTCGATAACAGAATGATATATAATGAAATAGAAAATCCCCTTGTTTGGAGGGGATAGTGTCAGTTGATATTCAGTTTTGCTTCAAGACAGGCAAGCATAAATTGGTTGGCATGGGTGAAATTATCTTCCTGATTCCAGAGTGATGCTATTTCCTTTGAGCCATGAAAAAGGTTACATCGATAACGGTAAATGATAGTGATTATCGTCTGTCGTCTTTCATCTGCACTTATATACGCTTTAGTAAGAGTATCATACACTTGTTTTTCATTCTCTGGAGACAAGCGTAACTTTTTAAGTTTTATTGTATCTTGATACCTATCCTGGAAATGTTTGAAAGTCTCATCTATTACTATTTGGTCAATACTGAGATTATTTTGTTTAAGGGCATTTGGAAGCTGATATTTTGAGCCTGACTTGAAAAACTCCTTCTCAAACAGATTCCACAGGTACATAAAGTTGCGTATCTCGTCATACTTGCAATCAGATATATTTATAGTACCGTCATGAGCAATATGGTTTATTACTTTATTTAACCTATCCGTAATGCTTGCTTGTTGTGTCATTGTTTCTTCTTCCATATATCATATTCTTAAAGTCCCTCCACCATTGCAGCAGAGGGACGATTAAACATCTATTTATTCTTGTGGTTTTGATTCTCCGTTGAGCATCTGATACTTGGTAGGATTATATCCGCAACCGTAAACATACCATAGGCCTGTCATATTTTGGGCGGCTGTCTCTAACGATTCAAAATTGTACAGATTAGGAGAGTCTGTAATTGAAATATTTGTACAGTTGGTCAAACCGTTCAATCCGGAAATATCTTCTAATTTACTGTTATCTGTAATTGATATATTTGCACAGTTAGTCAAACAGTTAAATCCCGAAATATTTTTTAACACACTATTATTTGAAATTTCTATATCTCCGTTTATCGTTTGTAATTGATTTATACCGCTTATTGTCGACATATCGGTTTCGCTTATTGATAAATTCCCGTTTATCGTAGTTAAACTAACTAAACCATTTATTGATGACAACTTTCCTGTAACAGAGAGACTACCGCCTATCTTCACCAAGTTCGACATTCCTTGTGTATCACCATTCGTTATATACAAACTTCCTTTTATATATTTTAGGTTATCTAAACCCAAATATGACTCTACATTGTTTAATGACATATATCCATTAACAGTTTCCAATCCGCTAAAACCTTCCATAGTTGTATGCTCATAGGGGTAATCACTTGGATTTTTTCCTATAATGAAGTTTCCTCCCACTATAGATAATTTTTTAGGACCTACTGAAAATTTCATGTCCCCTGGGATATTTGCAATGAAATCTCCATACACTTTCTCCAGATTATCTAAACCAGCCAAAGATTCTAGTCCTCCCGAATGCTCATCATAAGGCATTATCTCAAAATTACCTCCAATTGTAGTTAATCCAGATAATCCCTCAAAAGAACTTAAACTACTCAATATTGCACCATATATAATGCTTTGATTGTGGTCCGCGTAAATTCTAAAATCACCGCCTATTGTCTGAAGGCTTTCCAAACCTATAAAATTCTCAAGTGAACATAGAGCCTCAGAATTATAACCAGATGCCCCAATTGAATAAACTGTATTAGCATCAATAAAAAAATCACCTGTTATTTCCTGTAGATTATTCAATCCTGTGAATGATTTGAGTTCATTAAAGGAACCGACAGCCTTTAATGTCAAGTTGCCTCCTATTGTTTGTAAATTATTCAATCCACTAAAATCAGTTATAAAACAACTTCTACAATATAAATCGCCTGAAATAGTAGTAAGATTATTAAGCCCTTCAAATGAATATATTTGAACCGCCTTTAAATTTTTTAATGAACGAATACCTGTTAATCCTTTACATGATCCCATCTTGTTGAGTATGAGGGAGTCTCCTATTTGAGATAGATTTTCAGGACCTTCAAAATTGTCAATATTTGACAACATCACATTTCCACCAATTGTTTCAAGTTTTCTTAACGGTTTAAGAGTGATATCACCATCACTATATGTATTAACCTCCAAATTTTCCCCAATAGACTCAAGATTATTCAATCCCTCAAACGATTTCAAAGTACTACCACTATATATTAAATTGCCACCTACTTTTTTTAATCCATACAATCCGTCTAATGAAGTGCAACTAGAGCCTATTTGCAAATCTCCTTTGATTTCTTCAATTAAATTACCTAATTGACTTAATGCTTTGACACTAAAATAAGCATTACCATCTATTATTTTATAACCGGCATCACAAATTTCTTTAAGGTCTTCTTCAGATGTAGCCCTAATATTGCCTTTATAGTACCCGAATGCAATTTGCGTTATTTTGATGTCTTGTGAAAGAGGACTATTAATATCTTGAATTGAAACCGTTGCTGTTCTTTCATTCTCTGTCTCATTCAAGGCTATAGATAGTTGGACAGAGTGAGATTCCATTGATTTGGTCTCGACAACACTTATCCATGACTGGGCTGATTCAGGGATAATGACATTACATTCAATATCTGAACTATATGGAATTGTTATGGTTTCGCCTTTAAACTGGACTTCAAATTCGTTTTGTTCGACAATAATTTGTCCGACTTTCTGTTTAATTGTCAATGTCTGTGCGACATCACTGTTAACATCTTTGACTGTTATTTCCGCTTCTCTTTCTTCTGTCTGGCTATTGGGCAGTACATTTAAATTGAATGTTCTTTTTTCCAATGATTTGGTTTCAATCCGAGTAATCCAGTCTATGTTTTCTGGAATAATGACTTCGAAATCGATATCTGTCGAAAGATTAACTTCTATTGAGCCGCCTTTGGCATCGACTTCAAAATAACTGTCTTCAAGAATTATACTGCCGACAATCTGCTTGATAGTAAAAGTCTGAGACAGGTCGCTGTTCTTGTCTTTTACTGTAATTTCCGCTTCCCTATCCTCTGTCCTATCATTCGGTTTGATATTGAAAACAAGTTCGTCTGCTTTGTCTGACTGGATTTGTTCTACCCAGTCAGTATTTTCAGGCATAATTACTTCATAATCCACATTGGACCGTAACTGTACCCTCACTTTTCCACCTTTGGCTGGTACTGTTTCTTCTGATTTTGACAATACCAATTCATCTCTTTGCGCCTGATAAATGTTGACAGTCTCTGTCTTGCCATTACTTCCTATGATTTCTATACTGCCGTCCCTTTTCGTTGTATTTGGATTGCTTTCGACAGAGAATGTATGAGTATAGGTCGTCAGTGCCTTAGACTGAGGGGCTTCTGAAATCCAAGACTGACTGTCTGAATCAATCTGAATCTCGTATGATATATTACTTTGAATTTCAATAGTAAAGTCTCCACCCTCTTGAGGAATGTCGAATTTGTTTTTTGTGACAAGCAGGGCTTCTGCGTATTTCTGGGTTACAGTGAATGTTTCCGTCTTATCTCCTGCTTTTACGGTGATAACAGTGTTCCTGTCATCATAAACATCACTTGCCGTAGCAGTCAAAGTAATGGAACTGTTTCCATTCCCTTCCATTGGTTCAATAGTCAGCCAATCAGCATCATCGGAAATCGCCCAATCGGTGTTTGACTCGATTTCAAAATAATCCTCACCGCCTTTGCTTGGGAAAACGATGTCATCGTAATAGACATTCAGAAATGTGCTTTCTGGATTTCCTCCGTCTTGACTAATTTCCGATTTCGTACATGAAACCAGAACTGCCGACATGATTGCCAGCATTGATAATGTCTTTTTCATATTATTCTTCGTTTTGATTTGTTTGATTTGTTTGATTTTTGTTCTTTCGATTGGCTTCTTCTTTATTTTGAATTTCAGTTAGTTGGTTATAAACACTTAACTGTTCATCTTGTAATTCTTCCAATGAGAGTTCATTACATATAAGACCATAGACAGAACGATTATATAACGCAACATCAGCGAATTGTTTGCGCTCTTCTTTTGTTGGGAATAAATTGTCTGGAGTTAATCTACCATTACGAGATGCAACATTTGTATGGTATTCAAACATTTCATCTACAACAATCCTGTAAATTTCAGATTTTGCTGTTTTGTTACTAGTGGTATGTTCAACAGCAAAGTTGATTCTATCAGATACTAAATTCTGCAAATCTGACATATGCTTATCAGAAGCAAAAGATTCACAGAACTTCATCAAAGGAGTTTCTTCGCACATGATTTATTGGTTTGTGTCACCAACCCCAAATGACGGATTTGTACAAAAAGAAAGTGTGAGGTTGTTTCGTCTATCTAACCGAAGGTTGTGGCTAACCTTAAACATGAATAAACGATGCAATACCCCACACTCGAATAGATATGAGGTATCGCAGGGTATAAGACACCCTTACCGCATAGTCTAAACAAGAATGAGTGCTGTTCGTTGTCCTCATGTTTATTGAAAATTGCCACATTTTCGGTTAAGGACAGTGCGAAAACACTTTCAGTATGTATGTCCTCCAGATTGCTCCGAAAGACAGCACAAAGATATAAAAGTTTTCTTCAAACAGCACTCAAATTGAGGGGTATTGCATCTAAATATCGGCTTGTCCTGCAAGATATTCGTTCTCTGCCTTTATGTACTCATATTCCACCTTATAAACATAGAATTCAGAGCGGACATCAAAGTACCTTATACCCGTTTCCAGCATTTCGTGCTCAACATCATAGAACATGTCTTTACCTCGGCTCTCCAGTTCTGCCAATTCTACTTTCAACTGTTCTCTCTGTCTGATACTTTCCCGTAATTTCCTGTCATACTCTCTGATTTCCCTTGTCGGAACGAAGTTGTCCCAGTCCATTTCCTTGCTCATAATCGTTTCATTTAATTGGTTTCCATTTTGATTTTCCTCTGATTTCCTTGATTTGGATTCTACATAGGCGATTCTGTCTTATTTTCTGTTTGCATGTCCAGTTCAGCCATGAAGTCCAGCATAATGTCGTTCCATATCTTGAACTCCCTTTCGTATGCACTTTCCGCCAGATAATAGCAGTATTCTGCCCTTGCTTCATAGTATTCAATACCAGCCTTGAATATCCTTTGCTTCATCTGGTGCTTCAAGTTCTGCTGTTGTTCCCTTGCAAGATTGTCAAGTCTCCTTTGCAACCTTTGTTTCCGTTGGGCATTTACCTTTGCATCCTTGTAAAGTTCTTCCGCATAGTCTGACGGTGTAAATCCGTTGTAACCTGTCGTTTCTTCCATTGTTCATTTGATTTTCAATTGGTTATAGATAAACGAAATATCCAACTCAATCTCCAGTTTATTTGGAAACTGAATCGGATATTCCTTTGCTTTTCAGTCCCTTGATAGTTGCGTTACATTGACATATCCTCCGCTATTTTCTGTATTACCCAATCCATTGAGAGACCTTGACCCGAAGTCTGTCTGCCCCACCAGTAACAATCGTATGCAGCAAGTATCACTTCTCCGTTTTCTTTGAGCATATCTGCCATAAAAGGAGTGACAAGCCACCATTCGAGGACTTCACTGTCTTCATCGAAATTCTCCAGTTCATCCCAGAGACATTCATCGTGTTTCATGAGTTCTTCTATGACAAGATTCTGGTTGTCGAGAATCAAGTCGTTTACAATCTTTTGTGCTGTCATGTCATATAAACGAAAAATGCCGTCCCTTGTGAGAACGGCTGGTTAAACATAAACGTAATTCAACGACATTGTTATCTGTCGTTTATCGAACGGTTTGCAAACTGTATGTTTCTGATGTGAATATGTCTTAATTTGATTCTATATAAAGTAGTACCTTTGGGATGTACCCTGCACTGGTCTTGCGTTGAAGTGGATTTTGATTTCCCTTGAAGTATGTGTAGGGGTGCTTTGGATAGATACTCTGTTTGTGACCTTTACCTGTACCTATGAGAGCAGGTATAGTTAAAGGTATGAAACCGACTTGATTTGGCTATTTATCTGGAAGCCTGTATGGTATAGTTAAAGATATAGTTTCCAATTCAATTCTGACTTTTTGGAGTCTTCTATATACAGAAAACCCTCTCACATTGCTGCAAGAGGGCTGATATGCCATTAATCCGTCTAAAGCAGTCTATTGTTCCAGTAATGTCTGCGCTTCCTCTTTCAGTTTCGGCAAATGGTTTATCACTATACTCCATAGAATATCGGCTGAAAGACTGTCATAGCCATGTATGATATAGTTCCTTGCATCGACTATCTTTCGGGAATTGGTAATGGCTATGTTTCTGTCCTCTTTCAGAATCCTGTTCATTGCCTCACCGATTATCTCAATATCCCTTTCTACTGCCCGTCTTAAACACAGGTCATTGCAGAACTCGTTGAAATACTTGGGCTTGTCTCCAAAGAATGATTCTATCTCATTGATTGCATCCAGAATGTCGTGCAGATGCTTGTTTATATTCTCATCCATATATCAATTGCTTTGTAGAATCCACATTCTTTCGGAAATACGGATTTTTTATGGACTGTTCCTCTACCAAATCAACCTTTCTGCCGAACAAATCCTGTAATGAATACTTGAAATCGAAGTAATTGTCGAAATAATCCTCCACCTCGTCTTTCTTGAAATCCACGACCAAATCTATGTCGCTTTCATCATTGAATCTGTCAGTCAATACAGACCCGAAAACGAAAAGCCTGTTTACCTTGTACCGTTTGCACAAGGAAACTATGTTCTTGATATGATTGTCTATCAATTTCATCTTTTGCAAATATAGTCTTTTTATCTATACACAGATAATGAGACTGCCAAATCCATTCCAAATTTTTTTTGGAAACCAAACTCACAGATACAGGAAAGGGAGAACTTATGCTGTCCTCCCATGTAATTTCAAACTGGTTTAATATGGATTTATCTATAAAGCAGTTAATCCCTTTTCTTCCTGCTGTCGCTATCCCTAAAGCAAGGCAGATAAATGACCTCCCTGTCCCAGTCCTCGTCCTCATTATAGATATACACTGTCCTTGACTTCTGGATTTCAAGAATCATCGGTATATCTATCGTTGTCGTACATATCAATGGTATCGCTTTCATCGCTTCTCCTTTGTTTCTGGTTAATGGAATCTTCTATGTCTGAATCTCTTTATATGCCAATTCTATATGAAGTTATGTATTATTTCCGAGTTTTCCAAAGTAAATTTTCTGGATTAACTGGCTTATATATAATGGAATAAGTGAGGTTTCCAACCGAATTTTCTGTTTGTCTGGATTTGTTTTGGAGAATGATTTCAGATAATATATCCGATGTAATATTTTTTATGGCATGAAATGCTATTCTTATAGACACCTCAATCTCGTGCCATGAAAAAAAATAGCACTTTTTCCATTTGGAACTTGGAGGATTTCTTTCTCCCTCCGTTGTACCTTTAGAAATCACTCCTTACGAATCTGCTCCTTATGATTGTCATGCAGGAGACATTCTTCCCGTCTATCCGTTTCGGGGATGTCACTGTGTCATACCATTGCCCCATATCGGTTGCCTTTGCCCGCCTGTTTACTCCCACCGTATCGTATATCTTCTGGAGTTCTTCCTTTATCTTCTTCACTGGTATCGGTGTCTGCTTCGGGAATCTCCTGTCAGCCATTTCGACTATCTTCAAGTCCGTGTCCACCCTTGACATCGCTGTCAGTGCATCCTGTATCGCCCCGACCCTGTATTTGAGTGCCTTGACCTTTTCATCACCGAGTTTCGTGTATGCGTCCCCTATGAACGGGTATATCGCTTCCGACAGTTCTATCTCCCAGTCTGTCGTGAACATTATCGGCTTCTCATGCCTTATTTCGCTGTATCTCCTGTATATGTCCTCAAAGTTTGTCCTTGTCTGTGTCATTGCCTGTATGTTTTTGGGTGCTGTATAGGAATCGTTGTTCGCTATGCCGATTCCGTTCTTCTTCATCTCGTCCTCTACCGTTATCTGTGAACTGTACACTCCGTTAACGACCTTGTAGTTCACTATCTCATATTTAGCCATGTTCCTGTCCACAATGAGTTTTCCGTTGTCCTCTATGACGAACGGCTCGTTTATGTACGGAAGGTTGCGGATTATGCTCGCTCTGAAATCTTCCGACAGGGCGTTGATGTGTTCCAGGTCATGTTCCGTCTTTTCCACCGCTTCCCATGTGGCTCTCTCGAACTCGTCTGGGCTTACCGTCCTCTGATTGCCTGTCGCTCCGTACAGGTGTATCACTTCCCCTCCGTATATGTTGTTTCTTACCCTCCCTGCTATCTGGAGGAACGATGTGGATATGTCTGGCATCGTGTGGGTCTTGTACGGCTCGCTGACTATGAATGTCCGTCCTCTCTCATCGTATATGTCGCATCCCTCGAATGCAGTGGATGTGTAGAGGTTGAACACCCTTGTCTGGTCTGCCGTCCTGCTTATCGGGAAGCCGTGGAGTTTGGCAGTGTTCTGCTTTCCGCTTGACTGTGAGCATACGACCCTCGTGTTCTCTGGCGTGAGACCTGCATTGCGGATTATCCAGTATATGCCCTCCACACTGTTCAGAAAGATGTGGTAGTTGCTGCCTGTGTGCTTTCCCTTGAGCCTGTTTCTGCATATCCCAGTCATGTATGCAAGGGGATTGCCCTCTATCCTGTGGCTTCTGACCTTTACTGGCTCTATGTGCGGTCACTCTATCCTATATTCTGGCATATCCGTCAGTTCCTCCAGCCAGTATGCCCTCTCTATCGGGGTGGCGGACATGTAGGTTACTCTCGTGAAGTCCTTTGCTGTTGCAAGCAGGTTGCGTATCGCCCTGTTTCGGAAACTGTACTGGTTGAACAGTGTATGCCATTCGTCCACGCATAGGTGCATATTCCCGTACGGGTCATAGCCCAGTGAATCCAGTATGCTGCACACTTTCGGCACTGAATCGTAGGTGGTGGCTATCTTCGGCAGGTCTCCATGTCTCTCCATGTACTCCCGTATCTCACCTGTCTTGTCTCCCTCTCCGTATATCGGAAGCAGGACTGGTCTCCCGTCACTGTTGTCTGGAAACTGCTGTGCCTTGTTGTCTATAAGTTCCACGAACGGCATCGCTATCAGTGTAGGTATATTCTGCACCGTTGCCAGTGTGGTCGCTCCGCATCCTGTTGTCCCCTTGCTCAATATGCAGTTGGACGGTATCTCCTCCATTCAGTCCGTGAGGTATCTTGCTCCCTCGGGGGCTGTTATCTTATGGTCTTGTGAATTGGTCGTTTTTTGATTGTCATTTTCGTATTTACGCATAACGATTCTTAATTTGATTTGGAATTAAAATGGACTGATATTCAGCCTTATCTCTTTTATCTGGAATCTCTTTCGGTCGATTCAGCCACTCAAAAAATATGGTAAGTCAAGGCACAGTTAAGGGAGACGGCATTTTCAGCCCCTCCCTCTTATCTGTGTATCGTTACGCATATATGACTGGCTTCTCCGTGACCATTGTCGGAATCAGCCTGTGCCCAGATTCGGCACTATCCTTATCTGAATCTGTAATACGAAGTTATATAAATTTTGTGACATTTCCAAATCAAAATCCATTAAAAATCAATAGGTTGTAGCTTGGGTAGTAGTGGTATCTTCTCGGTTCTGGATGACATGTCTGGTACATTCCCGATATGTTGGAAGTGGTCGGTCGGCAGTTGTTGATACCTGTTTATATGGATGTCTGCTTGACCGTCACTGGGGTTGCGCAGAGAACACATTCTTGATTTCCTGCGAATAGATGATACTGCCATACGGGAATGTCAGTTTACGATTCTGGAATGTTCTGCCGTTGCTTGTTCTGATAAAGTCTTTGAGACCTTGACAATATTCCAAATGACGGTACATGTGGGATTGCAGCCAGTTGATACCGTGCGTCATTGTAGGGTCTGAAGTGAAGTTACCGACATCTACAAGTCCGTCCTTGCCTTTTAAGAGAAAACAGAGGATAAAGGCTTCTATCTCTTTGTTTAGGCATAGTTTGAAGTCAAGTTCGGTACATCCACCATATCGAAGTCCTGTCCAGTAATAGGCTTGTCCAGACTGGTCTATGCGAGGTGTAAGGATGAGTGAAGTATCATCATAGTTCTTTGCTGCCACTCTGATGATGCTGATGATTTTCTCTGTGCTCATGTTTTTCAGTTCGAGCCTTTGATACGGGATAAATGATTGATTGTTCATAATGTTGATTTTAATTGGTTGTCAAGTATATATAACAGAAAAGGACAGGATATTTCACCTGCCCTCTCTGTCTGGAATATGTGTGGATGCTGGATTGTGACTAAAGCAGATTCTTCATTGCTTCGTCTATCTGGGAGTTCTCGAAACTGTCGAGATAGATTTGTGTGGTAGCTATGTCAGAATGTCCCATGCTCTCACTGATAATCGCTATGTTCACTCCAGACCTTTTCAATACTGTTGCAAATGTGTGTCTGGCAACATAGGTCGTGAGGTGCGTTTCCAGACCTGCCATTCTGCCTATCTCTGCAAGACATGGATTCACTTTGCCTATCACTTTGTGGATTCTGTTTTTCCTCTGTATTTCAGTTCTGTGTATCCTCCTGTCAAGTATCGGGAATATGTAATCCTCACTGGTTGCATCCTGTCTGGAATATCGCTTGATTATCTCCTGTCCCGCATCGCTTAACGGGAAACTGATTTCCTTGCCTGTCTTCTTGCGGATATACCGAACTCTGCCGTCAGATATGTCACAGTACCGTAACAGGGCTATGTCGGAGAAGTTTATGCCTGCACCGAAGTAACTGAACAGGAATATGTCCCTTGCAAGTTGCATATAGTGCCGTTCCCCAGACAAATCAAGCGACATTATCTTCTTAACATCCTCTTTTGTCACAGCCCTTTTCTTCGTCCGCACATCGAATTTGCTGACCTTGAAATCGTTGAACGGATAAATATCTTGTTTTATCAGTTTCATTGACAGTGCCCTGTTGAACACACTGCGGAGGGTACGGAACAGGATGCTTACAGTCGTGTCCTTGATATTCCTGCCTTTCAACCATTTCTCGTATCTTTCGAGCCACTGGCAATCTATGTCGCTGAACGGGATGTCAAGAGTGCGGTTGAATTTGATTAGAGAACTTTTCGATTGCTTGTAAACACTCATTGTTCCAAGGTGGTCTGTCCTGTGGAACTCGTCTATCAGATAATCGTACATTTCGGAGACAGTCTTGACGGCAATCTTGTTCTCCATTATCTGGACGAGAGAAGATATGGTAAACTCCTGCTGTTTGGTAGTCAGTTCCATTATCATACTGTTGTAAGCAGATACCTTGTCGCTTATGAGTTTGACAATGGCTTCTCTGTCTGGGCAGGATTTCTTTGGCTGATTCTTCTTGAAGTCCCAGTCCTTTTCTTTTACCGATATGCCCAACGAAACATACTTTCTCTTTCCAGATTTAGTCAATCGGAGCATAATCGGATAAGTGTTGTCCCTTTTGGGACGATAATTAAAGCAAATAGCTTCTACAGAAGTAGTTAACATAAGATTTTTGCTAACATATCTGCTAACATGAATGCTGTCAGAAGCCCCCAGAACGGGTGTAAACCAGAGCAACAAAAAAGCAGTCACATCTCTGTAACTGCTTGATAATGAATGAGCGGAAAACGAGATTCGAACTCGCGACCCTCAGCTTGGGAAGCTGATGCTCTACCAACTGAGCTATTTCCGCAAACATTTCTATTTTTCTTCAAAAACAGAAGATTCTCGTGAAAGAACAATCCTGTTGTCGAAATAGGATTGCAAATATAGACAATTTCCGGATAATATCAAACAACAGCCATCTTTTTTTCGTTTTCTTTGAAATGACAGGTGCATCCATTCTGCAGACTGTTGCATCTGTATATGCGGATTAAAGGAAGAAAGACAATGATAAGGAATCTGAGTTTTATTGCGGCTGTAGCCACAGTTTATTGCACTGCAGGATGCAGCAGTATCAGGATAAATCTCGCCGGATACACAGACAGCACGACTGTCCCGGTATCTATGGAATACACCGGTGTGGAAGTAGAAAGTGCAATCGAGGTAGTCCTGACAGATACAGAAAATGATGTTTTGATAGAATCCGATGCCAATGTATTGCCATACGTGGAAGTTTATGAAGACAACAGGAGTATCATTAACATCAGGTACTCGACAGGATTGAAACTGAGGGGAGATGGATATTACAGGACTATCGTGCGGATACCGTACAAAGAGGACATAAGGTCAATATCGGCATCCGGGGCATCAACCGTATCTTCAGAAAGGCCTTTTGTTTCCGAAAGTCTGAATATCTCCGTAAGCGGGGCATCCAGAATAAATTGCACGCAGGTGACGGCGGACTATATTTCAATGAGCCTTTCCGGAGCAGGTAGAGTCAAATGCGAAACGCTCGAAGCAGAATATCTGGACATCCATGCATCCGGGGCGTCTTCCCTGACCACATCCGGCAATGCAGACAAATGCAACATACAGCTTGACGGGGCATCGACACTGGATGGCAGGGCTGTCTACAGCGACTCCGCCCTGTATGTAAACAAATGTTCCGGTTCACTTTCTGGTGGCAGCACCGCATGGTTCAGTACCGATGGAGGAACCATCGAATGCTCGCTCTCCGGCGGCAGCCACATCTACTATTCAGGCACAGCATACAGCAATTCGACCGTGAGCGGAGGCTCTTCCGTCGAAGCGGTACGATTCTAATGGACACACACTCCGTGCTCCGGTTTCCATCCGAGTCAGGGCCGCACACAAACCCCGGAAGGGGATAATATGTATACTTTTTACAGACCTTTGTAACGGCATTACCTTTAAGATATCCCAAAGCTGATACAATTCATGATTAATTGTTATTTTTGCCCGGAACATTAGCTGCACCGGACTCATGGAAAGAGGGTCCAAGACGGCAACAAAGATCGGAACAATGGACAATATAATCAGATTTGACACTGTTGATGACTATAACAGGTTTTTCGGACTCGAAACCCTGCACCCTCTGGTAGGTGTAGTCGACCTGAAAGATGCCTCCGGCTTTCCCAAGAGATTTACCGTCAACTACGGAATCTATGCCGTATTCCTGAAAGACACCAAATGCGCGGAACTGAGGTACGGGAGACAGAAATACGACTTCCAGGAAGGGACAATAACCAGTTTTGCACCCGGACAGGTAGTGGAATCAGAGATGAATGAAAATGTCAGGCCGGCCGCCCGAGGCGTGCTTTTCCATCCGGACATCATAAAAGGCACTTCCCTGGGACAGGAAATCAAGTCATATTCGTTCTTTTCCTATTCCTCATACGAGGCCCTGCATATTTCACTTAAAGAAAGAAAGATATTCAACGATTGCCTGGACAAGATAAAGCTTGAACTTGACCATCCTATGGACAGATTAAGCAAGAGGCTGATATCCAGAAATATCCAACTTCTGCTCGACTACTGCATGAGGTTCTACGAAAGACAGTTCATTACGAGGGCACAAGCAAACAGCGACATTCTGACAAAATTCGAGAATCTTCTGGATGAATACTTTATGGATTCCAATCCGCAGACTGCCGGACTGCCGACAGTAAAATATTTTGCGGACAAGATCTGCCTTTCCCCGAACTATTTCGGAGACCTTATCAAGAAAGAGACAGGAAAGACTGCACAGGAATACATACAGAACAAGATTATCGACCTGGCAAAGGAAATGATCATAGGCTCCGGCAAGACAGTCAGCGAAATTGCATACGAACTGGGATTCCAGTATTCGCAGCATTTCAACAGGATATTCAAGAAGAGCACAGGCTATACACCGATGGAATACCGGAAAATGTCATAATCCCGCAACATCCACGCTCCGGGGAAGAGGTATGTCTATAAGACATTTCTCCTGTAGGCCGCCGGAGTAGTAGAAGAATGTTTGCGGAAAAACTTTCCGAAAGAAGACTGGTCGCTGAAATGCAGCCTCTCCGCTATCTCCTGTATGGTATAGTCGCGATTCCGCAGATAGTCGTATGCCCTTGACATCAGGCTGTCGGCAATCAGCCGGCTAGCCGAACAGCCGGTGAACCGGTTGGATATCATGGACAGATAATGCGGTGTGATGGCCAGTTTCGCAGCGTAGAACGCGACTTCATGCTCAGAGGAGACATATTCATCCAGAAGGACAAAGAACTGCTCGAGAATTCTCGCGGCATTGCCTGAAGCACCCTGCAGTGCAGCCTCATCCTTGAATTTTGATGACACTATCCTGATTATGTTCAGATGCAGCAGCAGGGCGGCATAACAAAAGATAGCCTGATCCAGCCGGGCATCGCTGCCATCCGTACAATTCTCGCGCACTACACGGAAATGTTCTGCGATGCGCTGTATGTCCGCCTCTGTCAATGTAACTGCCGTATTGGCCTTCATGGCAAGTATCTCGCGCGCCCTTATCGGCTTCCTGCCTTTCATGACACTTTCGATAAAAGGTCTGGACAAGGCCAGCATCATACCGGAAAAACCGTTCCCTGGCCGGATAGATGAAACCTTGTTGAACGGTTTTATATCCACAAGGTTATTATCTTCTGCCGTACAATGGTATTTCTTGTCATCCACAGTGATGTCCAGTTCTCCGGAAAGCACGGTTATATGGAATGCCATATCCGTCAATACAGGGAACGGCCAGCCGTAAGGCAGATAAAAATCAGCGGGGTGCAAATCCGCGACCAGCACCCCGCAATCAACTGTCTTGACCTTTATAAGGTCTGAAAGTGTTTCAAAATCAGACATCATTCACATCCTCCGCCGAGGGCCTGATAAAGTGTTATCACTTCTGATATCTCTGTAAGCCTGTTGGAGATCTCCCCTACCTGGGCGGTCAGAAGTGACTGCTGGGCAGTCAGGACCTCCAGATAAGTCGCATTCTTGTCCTGCATCCTGTCCTGGGTAGCCTGGACTGCCTTCTTGAGACTGCTTACCTGTGCTGCATAGTTTGCAGTCTTATCCTGGGCAGCCTTGAGAGCCGTCACCGTATTGTTGACTTCGATACCGGCATCGATGATAGCCTGCCTGAAAGCCACCTCGGCCTCAGCCTGCTGGGCCTTGGCAATCTTTAGATTAGCCCTGAGCTGTCCCTGCTGGAAGATAGGTTCCACAAGAGATCCTACTGCATTCACTATCATAGAGTAGAAATCGAGACTTCCTGTAATCGTTATCGAAGGGTACATTGCGGAACGCGCTCCGTTTGTCGCATAGAATGCCTGAGCAAACTGGTATTCTGCCTGCTTCACATCCGGCCTGTTGGAGAGTACCTCGACCGGGATGCCGACCTCTATCATTTCAGGAGTGGACCAGTCCTCCAGACTGCCTCTGGCAATAGGAGTACCGGATACCTTGCCGAGAAGAGAACACATCTGGTTCTCGGCCTGGTGCAGCTGCTGACGGATATCCACAAGGCTGTTGCATACACTGTAATAGTTTGCCTGCGCCTGATATACCGCATCCGCCGTGTATCGTCCGGCCTCAAGGAGCTGTTCGGTCACCCTCACATTCTCCCTCCAGTTCTTCTCTGTCTCCTGGTATATCACATACTGGGCATCAAGTGCAAGCAGAGAGTAATACTGGATTGCGACTGTAGCCACAAGCTGGGCCTGCACGGCACGTACATACTCCTGCGACTGCATATAGGCTGCAAGCTGTCCCCTCTTGGCATTCGTCAGCTTGCCGAAAATATCCACCTGCCAGCTTGCGTTGACAGGAAGCTGGAAACTCCACGAACCTCCCTTGGCATCGATATCGTAACCGTATGCCGCATTTGGCGAGACATCAAATCCTGGAATATATGCCAGTCTTGCCGCTTTCAGCGAAGCCTGTGCCTCATCTATGCGGAGCCTTGCCGTAGCCATGTCGGCATTGTTCGCCAATGCCGTGTCTATAAGAGCTTTCAGGTTCTCGTCATCGAAGAATTCCCTCCAGAGGATATCACCCATGGAAGTGGAATCCTCAACCGCGACATCCCCGTATGCATCGGCAGTCCCCTCATATTCAGGAGCCTTGAATTTGCCGTATATTCCGCATCCCGTCATCGTGGATGCAAGGGCAGCCACGATGGCAAGACGGCAGAAGATATTGAGTGTTCTGTTCATCATTACTCTTTCGACTTTTTAATTTTAAATCCGAATCTTTCCTCCAGCTTCTGCATAACTACATACAGAGCAGGCACCACGAAGAGCAGGGCTACAGTTCCTATGAGCATACCTCCGACAACTCCGGCTCCGAGGGTACGGTTACCGTTTGCTCCGGCTCCGGATGCATACAGCAGAGGGAGCATACCGAAGATCATCGTAAGGACAGTCATCAGGATAGGACGCAGACGGACTCTTGCTGCATCAAACGCGGCTTCCTGTATTGTGAGTCCGTGCTCCCTTCTCTGCACCGCATACTCGGTGATAAGGATAGCCGTCTTGGAAAGCAGTCCGACCACCATAATCATACCTGTCTGCAGGTAGATATTGTTCTCCACGCCGAACACCTTGGCGGCCACGAAACATCCGAGCACACCGAACGGAACGGAAAGCATCACTGCGAGAGGGATATAGAAACTTTCGTATAGAGAACACAGAAGCAGATAGATGAAGATGACGCTGATTGCAAGGATCCATACGGTGTTGTTGGACTCGCTCTCCTCGCGGGATGCACCTCCGAACTCATATCCGTATCCTTCCGGAAGGACCTCATCCGCAACCTCCCCGATGGCCTTGATCACATCACCGGAACTGTACCCATCCGCAATAGTCACATTCGCCGCAATGCTGTTGAACATGTTGAAACGGCTCATGCTTTCAGGACCTGTGGTCTTGGTGAGGGTGGCATACTGGCTTACAGGTGCCATCTCATCCCCGTTCCTGAAATAGATGTTGTTGAGGGATTCAGGATCCAGCCTGTACTGAGGGTCAGCCTGGATGATCACCCTGTACACCTTGGAGAAGCGGATGATATTCGAAGCATAGATACCTCCGTAGTATCCGGAAATGGTGCTGAGGACATCCGTAGGAGAGACTCCCGCCTTCTTGCACTTGGCAGCATCCACATCCACGACATACTGTACATAGTCGACCTGGAACGAAGTGAAGGCAGACATGACTTCCGGACGCTTGTTCAGCTCGGCAAGATAGTTCTGTGAAATCTTGAAGAAATCCTTGATGTCACCGCCTGTACGGTCCTGGAGGTTCAGCTCCACTGCGTTACCTGTACCGTAGCCATCTATCATACTCGGGGCAAAGACGAACACCTGGGCATCTGTGATATGGCGCACATCATTGTTCAGCCTGGCGACAATGGCGGCTGATGAATGGGCCTTGCCCTTACGCTCCTCCCAGTCTTTCAGCTGGAGGATAAGCATTCCGCTGGATGCACCGGAACCACCTGTCATACTGAAACCCACGACCCTTGAATATGCCTTGATCTCAGGATATGTCTCTACGATGTCTGCGACCTTGCCTACAATGTCATTCGTAAAATAAGTATTGCTGCCCGGTGCCGTATTGACCGACACGAAAAGCGTCCCCGTATCCTCTGCAGGCACCAGACCTGTCTTGGTGCTGGACATAAGCCATGCAGCGAGGCCGCAGGCTATGACTATCAGCACCGGAGCGAACCATCTGTGCCGGATGATATATTTCAGACCTCCGCGGTACTTGTTTTCCATTGCGGAATACGATACCTGGTAGGCTTTCCTTACAAGGGCGGTGAACTTGCTCTCCTTATGCTTCTTCTTGAGCATCACAGCACAGAGCGCAGGGCTGAGCGTCATCGCGTTAAGCAGTGAGATACCGACAGCGACAGCCATCGTGAGTCCGAACTGACGGTAGAACACACCGCTGGTCCCGCTCATGAACGAGATCGGGATGAAGACCGCCATGAAGACGATGGTTGAAGTGACAATCGCCGCAGTGATATCGTGCATCGCATTGTCCGTCGCTTTCAATATGTCCGTCTCCCCTTCATCCAGTTTTGCCTGGACCGCCTCGACGACGACTATCGCATCATCGACCACCGTACCGATTACCAGCACCAGGGCAAAGAGGGTAAGGAGGTTGAGGCTGAATCCCAGCAGATATATCACCGCAAATGCTCCGACAAGCGAAACCAGCAGGGATATTGTCGGGATGAGAGTAAGCTTGTAGTCCTGCAGGAAGAAGAACACCACAAGCACCACCAGAAGGATTGCCTCGAAGAGGGTCTTGACAACCTCCTTGATGGAAGCGAAGAGGAAGTCATTCGTATTCTGGAGATACATATAATCCAGACCTTCAGGGAACTCTTTCCCGAGTTCTTTCATGAGTTCCTCTATTTCGATGTTGATCTGGGTAGCGTTAGTACCGGCCATCTGGTTGATCATCATCGTCACGCCGTTGTGGCCGCTCAAACCTCCGACATAGCTGTACGACTGCTTGCCGAGTTCGATTTCAGCCACATCCTTGAGCTTGAGCACTTCGCCATCAGCTGTGGAACGGATTACGAATTCGCCGAACTCTTCAGGAGTCTCGTAACGACCCCTGTACTTCATCGTATAGGTGAAGACATTGTCTGAATTCTCTCCGAACGAACCGGTGGATGCCTCGATGTTCTGCTCTCCGAGGACAGCGGTTATATCGGAAGGCACCAGGCCGTAGTTGGCCATCTTCTCCGGGTCGAGCCATATTCGCATACTGTAGTTCGCACCCATCACATTAACATCTCCCACACCGTTGACACGCTGGATCTGAGGGACTACGTTAATGTTAAGGTAGTTGGCGATGAACTTCTCATCGAACCTGTCATCCGGGCTGTAAACACCTATAATGGCCAGCTGGCTCGTCTGCCTCTTGCGGACAGTCACACCGACCTGGGTAACCTCGCTCGGCAGAAGTCCGGTAGCTTCCGAAACCTTGTTCTGGACATTTACCGCAGCCATATCGGCATTGATTCCCTGCTTGAAATATATGCTGATATATGCCTGTCCGGCGGTTGCCGTGGACTCCATATATGTCATGTTCTCCACTCCGTTGATGGATTCCTCCAGCGGAATGATGACAGCCTTCTGCACGGTCTCCGCACTCGCACCCATATATGTCGCCGACACGCGGACAGTAGGAGGCGCGATATTAGGGAACTTTTCGACAGAAAGCCCGTTAAGAGCGAGCAGTCCTATGAATACGACCACTATCGATATACAGATAGACAGGACCGGCCGCTCGATAAATCTGTTTCTTGCCATAATTCTTTCGTTATTCTGTTACCTCCGCGTCAGCCGCTGCAGATTTCTCTGTTATCGTCATCCCTTCCCTCAGGAGTCCTGCTCCTGAAGCCACAATCTTGTCACCGACTTCAAGGCCGGAAAGGACGATATATTCCGTCCCGTTATTCTTTGGGACAACGGTAATCCTTGCGGACTGGGTCTTGCCATCCACCACCTTATATACGAATATCTGGTCCTGGAGCTGGAAGGTAGCCTCCTGTGGAATAACTATCACATCCTTATATTCGTCCGGGAAGACAACCGCACCGTTCGAGCCGCTGAAAAGCATCCTGTCAGGATTCTGGAACTCGGCACGCGCCTGCACCGCCCCAGTAGTCTCGCTGATGATAGCGCTGATGCTTGCCACATGACCCTTATGCGCATATTTTGAACCGTTGTTGAGCACAAGGTCAATCTCCGGCATCTGTTCGATTGCCTTGTCTAGAGAACCGTACTGCTCGACAAGGTCCAGAGCCTCGTTCTCGCTGAGAGAGAAATATACATACATAAGGGAATTGTCAGCCACTGTAGTGAGAGGTTGCGCAATCGATGAGCTCACAAGGGCTCCCTCTCTGAACGGGATCTTTCCTACGACTCCGTTAACAGGACTTGAAACCTCCGTGTACGAAAGATTGTTTGCAGCGTTTGTCATATTGGCTTCAGCCTGTGCAAGAGTCGCCTGCGCAGTGTGCAGAGAATTCAGCGTGGTCTGAAGCTGGAATGCGGACACGACCTTCTTCTCATAGAGTTTCTGGTCACTCTCATAATTGAGCTGTGCCGTCTCGACCGCTACCTTGGCTGACTGAAGGTTGGCCTTGGCAACCTCGTATGCTGACTTGTACGGCACCTGGTCGATAATAAAAAGAGTCTGGCCTTTCTTTACGCTCTGTCCTTCCGACACCTTGACGGCAGTGATCCTTCCTGAAACCTGAGGATAGATAGCGATACTCTGCCTGCCTTCGATTGTCGCGGGATAAGTTGTCTGCAATGTCCTGTCGGATTTCTCCACGGCAATCACCGGATATTCTACAGCCTCCTGCTGCCTTGCTCCACCACCGCAGGCAGTCACAGCCAGGGTGCACGCAAGCAATACCCGGAATTCTTTTCCAAATCGTCTCATACTTTTATATACTGTTGTTATTCTATGCAAAATATGTCAGGCTGGTCAAAACCGTCACGGCATACGCAAATACCATGCCTTCAAGTTCCGTATAGGAACATTTTTCCGTCATACGAAATAAACGCGACCAGCCAGAAAGGTTGTGGTCGCGAAAATCGGGCGCAAAGATACAAAAATTTGATAAATCAAGCAGAATTGGCAATATTTGTCCCCGGAAGACAAGAAAACCGATGGCAAAACAGGCTAAAATCAAGGATATCGCCAAAATGGCAGGAGTGTCGGCCGGAACGGTCGACCGTATATTGCACAACAGGGGGAAAGTGTCACAATCGAGCCGTCAGGCTGTCGAGAAAGTGCTGGCAGAAGTCGGATACAGATACAACATCCACACATCCGCCGTCGCTCTGAAAAAAGGATACAATATCGTTATAAGCATGCCCACGGCAAGTCCAGGAGAATACTGGGGCTCCATTCAGGAGGGGATAGAACATGCGCTGCGTGAATATTCCGACATCAGCATCAACTGCAGATATGCGTTTTACAACCAATTCGATGTATATTCATGCCGGACCGCATTCGACAGCATCACCGCAGACTCTCCAGATGCCGTCATCATCGGGCCTACATTCACGGATGAGACCATCGGGCTATGCCGCAGGCTCGAAGAGCGGAAGATACCGTTCGTGTTCATAGACTCGGCCATAGAAGGCACATCGACTATCGCGACATTCACCACGGACCAATATGCCTGCGGATTCCTGCTCGGAAGACTGCTCCATTCCATCACTCCGGAGGACAGCGAATTCGCCATATTCAGGAACACGAGGGTCGGCAACCGGAGTTCCAACAACTCTGTGGAACGGAAGAAAGGGTTCATAGGATATTTCAAGAGTATCGGGATGAAAGACAGGATATATGAGACTTCGTTCTCTGTCCTCGACCCTGAAGACAACGCGAAAAACATCCTGGAATTCATGAAAAGCCATCCCTCCATCAAGGGAGTCGCAGCCCTCAATTCACGGGGATACATAATAGCCGACATCCTTAATGATAATGAAAGGTCAGAACATGTCAGGATGGTATCGTTCGACATGACAACCAACAATGTCAGGTGCATACGGAACGGCAGCATCGATGCCCTGCTGTGCCAGAGACCTGCGCTGCAGGGGTTCCTGTCCGTCAAGACCGTCATAAGGTACCTGCTCTACAAAAAGACAGACATGCCTCTGCATACCCTAATGCCCATCGACATCATAATGAAACAGAACCTGGACTTCTACAATGAATTCATCGAACTGTAAAAAGACAGGCAGCCCTGCCGGAGGACTGCCTGCCATCGAAACGTCTTTCAGGATTCAGAAATTGAAATAACGCGCCGCGTTGTTGTACGAGATATCCTTGACCATCTGATGGATGAACGGCATCTCGCTCCTCGGCAGCCTGCCTTTCTCCAGATCCTCGCCGAGCACAGAGCAGAGAATCCTGCGGAAATACTCGTGGCGCGGATATGAAAGAAAACTGCGGCTGTCAGTGAGCATCCCGACAAAACGGCTGAACAGGCCGAGGGCGGAGAGGGCATTCATCTGCTTGCGCATACCATCCTCCTGGTCGAGGAACCACCATCCTGACCCGAGCTGCATCTTGCCCGGCACGGTACCATCGTTGAAAGTGTATGCCATCGTTGCCAGCACCTCGTTATCCTTAGGGTTCAGATTGTACAGGATCGTCTTGGTAAGCTTGTCCTCCATCGCCAGGGTGTTGAAGAACCTGTGGCCAGCAGCGGCGCACTGGACATCGTGGATTGCATCGTATCCTGTATCAGGACCGAGGATATTGAACATCCTGGTGTTGTTGTCGCGGATCGCTCCTATATGGAACTGCTGCACCCAGCCTTTCTCGTGGTCCATACGGGCGAAATCGAGAAGAATGGCACTGCGGAACTTCAGGACCTCCTCCCTTGTCGGCATCTGTCCCGCCAGAGTGTTGCGGAATATCCTGTCCACCTCCTCAAGGGTGAACTCCTCTGCATAGAAGGTCTCCAGACCGTGGTCAGACAGACGGCTCCCCATCGTATGGAAGAAATCATGCCTTTTGCGCAGGGCATCCAGAAGGTCTGTATATCCTGATATCTGGACACCGGACACGCTCTCAAGCCTTGAAATGTATTCCCTGTACTGTCCGGGTTTCTCTATCACCATAGCCTTGTCAGGTCTCCATGCAGGCAGCACCTTCACACCAAACGGATGTTCGTTGATATATTTATGGTATTCCAGACTGTCCGCAGGGTCATCTGTGGTGCATACCACCTTGACATTGAATCGCTTCATCAGAGCCTGTCCCCTGTATTCCTCCGTCTGCAGCTTTTCCGTACACTCATCATAGATAGCCCTTGCTGTCTGGGGATTGAGCAGGTCATATATGCCGAACACCCGTGCAAGTTCAAGATGTGTCCAGTGATAGAGAGGGTTACGCATAGTGTACGGGACAGTCTCAGCCCATTTCTCGAACTTCTCGTAACTGCTTCTGTTTCCGGTAATGAATTCCTCCGGCACCCCGTTTCCCCTCATTGCACGCCATTTGTAATGGTCTCCCCCGAGCCACACCTCGGTCAGGTCCCTGAACTGGTGGTTCTCGGCTATCTGCTTCGGGACAAGATGACAGTGGTAATCGATTATCGGCATCTTCTCAGCACTCTCATGGTAGAGTTCCCTTGCAAAGCCGTTGGTGAGCATGAAATCTTCATTGATGAACTTCCTGTCCACCACACCGTCAATGCTTTCCTTGACTTTTGACAGTATATCCATATTGTTCTATGTATTATTGGTTAATGTCTATCTGGCCTGTCGCGTGACAAATTTACTTCCGGCATACGGAGCCAGGGATTAAATTTATTCAAAAATCATTGAATATTTGTCAAAGGCGTGTAAATATAACAATTATTCCGTTATCGGACACGGAAATTTACTACTTTTGAGAAAAATAACGGCCGGAGACCTGACAGCCCGGCCTTGGGAGCAAGACAGATAAACAAGACAGATAAAAGGCTATGGAAACACTGAAAGAACTGAACAGGAAGACAGCCAAGGCAAACCGCTATCCTGACAAGATCATCCAGTTCGGGGAAGGCAACTTCCTCAGGGCATTCGTGGACTGGATCGTATGGCAGACCAACCGCAGGACCGGATTTAATGCCGGAGTCGTACTGGTGCAGCCTATCGAGAAAGGTATGGTGGATATGATCAACGCCCAGGACGGGCTATACCACCTGAACCTCCAGGGCATAGACAAGGGCCAGGCCGTGGACTCCATTGAAATGATAGATGTCATCAACAGGGGAATAAACCCGTACAGGGATTTCGACAGCTACCTCTCTCTCGCCGAGAACCCAGACATCAGGTTCGTGATATCCAACACCACCGAGGCGGGCATAGCATTTGACCCTGAATGCAGGCTGACTGACAGGCCGGCCGCATCCTATCCGGGCAAGCTCACCCAGCTTCTATATCACAGATACGAATATTTCAAGGGAGATGTGGGCAAAGGACTCATCATCTTCCCGTGCGAACTCATCTTCCTCAACGGGAAGGAGCTCAAGAAGTGCATCCACCAGTACATAGACCTCTGGCAGCTCGGCGATGGCTTCCGCGAATGGTTCGACACCGCATGCGGAGTGTACTGTACCCTCGTGGACAGGATTGTGCCGGGATATCCGAAAGACACAATAGACCAGATACATCAGAGGATAGGCTATGATGACAGGATTGTAGTGAAAGCCGAGATTTTCCATCTGTGGGTTATCGAGGCTCCTGCCGAGATAGCCGAGGAGTTTCCAGCAGGCAAGGCTGGGCTGAACGTGCTCTTCGTACCGAGCGAGGCGCCGTACCATGCAAGGAAAGTCACCCTGCTGAACGGGCCGCACACGGTGCTCTCTCCTGTTGGCTACCTGTCAGGGCTTGACACGGTCAAGGAATGCGTCGAAGACCCCGAAATAGGGAAATTCGTGCGCAAGGTAATGTTCGATGAGCTGCTCGAGACACTCGACCTCCCGAAAGAGGAGCTGAAACAGTTCGCGGACGATGTCATAGAACGTTTCGTCAACCCGTATGTGAAGCATTTCGTCACCAGCATAATGCTCAACTCGTTCCCGAAATACAGGACGCGCGACCTCCCGGGGCTGAAGATATACCTGGAAAGGAAAGGCACCCTTCCGCAGGGACTTGTGCTCGGACTTGCAGGCATCATCACCTATTATAAAGGAGGGAAGAGAGGAGATGTGGAAATCATCCCGAACGATGATGCCGAGATTGTAGCACTCCTGAAAGAGCTTTGGGCCACCGGGGATACCTGGAAGGTAGCTGAAGGAGTCCTCGGCGCGGAATTCATCTGGGGAGAGGATCTCAATGCGATACCCGGACTGACAGATGCGGTGGCAGGCAAGCTTGCCCTTATCCGGGATGAAGGTATGAGGGCGGCAGTCAGGTCAATACTGTAATACCGTACACAGATGGCTAAACTGATAAGAATCAATCCGCTGGACAATGTCGCCGTTGCAGTGCACGACATTACTGCAGGTGAGGCCTGTTATCTTGACGGAGAAAACATAACCGCCTCCGGCGACATTCCGGCAGGACACAAGATGGCGCTCAGGGACATCCCGGAAGGAGGGAATGTCATCAAATACGGATTTCCTATAGGACATCTCATAAAACCAGTCGGAAAGGGTGGTCTGATAGACCACAATGTTCTGAAAACCAACCTTGATGGAGTGCTGGAGTACAGTTATGCCCCGGCTCTCTCCCCTATCCCGGCAGCAGCGTCTGAAGCCACTTTCAAAGGCTTCAGGCGCTCTGACGGACAGGCGGGCATCAGGAACGAGCTGTGGATAATCCCGACGGTAGGCTGCGTGAACGGTGTCGCGGCTGCCATCTGCAAAAGATTCAGCGCAGAGATGGCCAGATACCCTTCCATAGAAGCTGTCAAGGCATTCACCCACAACTACGGCTGCTCACAGCTCGGTGATGACCACCAGAACACGAGACATATACTCGCCGACATGGTTCACCATCCCAATGCTGCCGGTGTACTGGTGGTATCTCTCGGCTGCGAGAACAACCAGCTGTCGGCTTTCAGGGAGCTTGTGGGCAGCGTCGATGAGAGCAGGGTGAAATTTATGGAGTCTCAGAAGATAGCTGGAGACGAGGTGGAATACGGGTTGAGGCAGCTGAGGGAAATCGCAGGGGCGGCAGCATCCGACCGCAGGGAGGACATACCGGTAAGCGAACTCAAGGTAGGGCTTAAATGCGGAGGTTCAGACGGATTCTCCGGGATAACCGCCAACCCGCTTCTCGGAAGGTTCTCCGACTGGATTGTGTCTCAGGGAGGGACGACTGTCCTCACCGAGGTGCCGGAAATGTTCGGGGCGGAGACCCTGCTGATGGCAAGATGCAGAGACAGGGAGACTTTCGACAGGACCGTCCATCTGATCAACGGCTTCAAGGAATATTTCATAAGGAACGGACAGCCTGTCTATGAGAATCCATCTCCCGGCAACAAGGCAGGAGGGATCTCCACACTTGAAGAGAAATCGCTCGGATGCACTCAGAAATCAGGCAAATCCAATGTCAACGGTGTACTGGAATATGGGGAACGGCTCTCGGAGAAGGGGCTGAATCTGCTAAGCGCCCCGGGCAACGACCTCGTGGCCGCCACCGCACTTGCCGCATCCGGCTGCCAGATAGTGCTGTTCACTACAGGGCGAGGCACTCCGTTCGGAACTTTCGTACCCACCGCCAAGATTTCATCCAACACTCATCTGGCTGTCACAAAGCCAGGCTGGATCGACTTCAATGCAGGCGTTATCGTGGACGGGAAGGCGACGGCACAGACAGATGACGAATTCATAGATTTCGTGCTTTCAGTGGCCTCAGGGACACCTGTATGCAACGAGAAGGCCGGATACAGCGAGATTGCCATCTTCAAGACCGGGGTTACGCTGTAATTTCCGTGACTGTGCACGGAAATTTGGCATTGTTCATTTTTTTATTTACATTTGCGGCTGGCCCGGAAACGGACCGGCCATTCTCAATTGAACTGATATTTAAATGTAACGATATGAAAATCAACAGTGAAGTTAGATATGCCTCTCATCCGGATGATGTGAAGCATTATGACACGGCCCAGCTGAGGGAGCACTATCTCGTGGAGAAGGTGTTCTCCGCAGACGAGATTAATCTTGTATATACGATGCACGACAGGATGATTGCCGGAGGCGCGATGCCTGTCAATGAAGTCCTGGAGCTGAAGCCTATGGACATCCTCCGCAGCGAATATTTTCTTTCACGCAGGGAAATGGGCATATTCAATGTGGGCGGCAAAGGATTCGTAAAGGCAGGAGACGAGACCTATCCGATGGAATACAAGGAGGCCCTCTACCTCGGACGCGGCGACAGGAAGATAACCTTCGAAAGCCTGGATGCTGCCAATCCTGCGAAATTCTATTTCTGCTCGGCACCGGCCCACGCATCATATCCTGACCACCTCACGACACGTGAAAACGCAGTCAAGATGGAACTCGGGACTCTGGAGGAGAGCAACCACCGTGTAATCAACAGGATGCTCGTGAAAGAAGTTGTCCCTGGCTGCCAGCTCCAGATGGGTATGACGGAACTCAAGCCGGGCAGCACTTGGAACACGATGCCGGCCCATACCCACAACCGCCGTATGGAGATATATTTCTATTTCGAGATTCCTGATGACCAGGCTATATGCCACTTCATGGGCCAGCCTGACGAGACAAGACATATCTGGATGAAGAACGGGCAGGCAGTAATATCCCCGGAATGGAGCATCCACTCCGCTTGCGCCACCAGGAACTACACATTCATCTGGGCAATGGCCGGAGAGAACCTCGACTACAACGATATGGACGGCTGCGCCACTACTGACCTGAAATAACAACAACCTTTCAATAAAACATCATTATTATGGTAAATTTTTCACTTGAAGGTAAAGTTGCTCTCGTAACAGGAGCATCTTACGGTATCGGATTCGCGATTGCCACCGCGTTTGCACAGGCAGGAGCGAAGATCGCTTTCAATGACATCAAGCAGGAGCTTGTGGACAAGGGTATTGCCTCATACAAGGAACTCGGGATCGATACCAAAGGCTATGTATGCGATGTCACCAAGGAAGACCAGGTACAGGAACTTGTATCCAAGATAGAGAAGGATCTGGGAGTCATCAATATCCTTGTAAACAACGCAGGTATCATCAAACGTATCCCTATGGTCGAGATGAAAGCAGAGGAATTCCGTCAGGTCATCGACATCGACCTCAACGGACCGTTTATCGTATCCAAGGCTGTCATTCCGGCAATGATCAAGAATGGAGGAGGAAAGATCATCAACATCTGTTCAATGATGTCAGAACTCGGACGCGAGACCGTTTCCGCATACGCTGCAGCAAAGGGCGGACTCAAGATGCTCACCCGCAACATTGCTTCTGAATACGGAGAATACAATATCCAGTGCAACGGCATAGGGCCGGGATATATCGCGACTCCTCAGACTGCGCCTCTGCGCGAACGCCAGGCAGACGGGTCGCGCCATCCGTTCGATGCATTCATCGTAGCCAAGACTCCTGCGGCACGCTGGGGCACGGCTGAAGACCTCCAGGGTCCTGCCGTATTCCTTGCATCATCCGCATCAGACTTCGTCAACGGGCACATCCTCTATGTAGACGGAGGTATCCTCGCATACATCGGGAAACAGCCTCAATAACCATTAAGCATGGATCTGATGAGAAGAACATTCTTCTGGGCAGCTGCCGTACCGGCTGCTGCCCTTTTGGCTTCCTGCAGCGAGGGAGGCCACACGGTAACAGTGGCAAACGACACAGACCTCGACCGGACCTGCGAGACAGTGGAGATCTGCCAGTCAAGTATCGCCGATGTATGTCTCGATTCCGTAATGGTCGTAGATGATACGGGCAAGGCCGTTGCCGTACAGGTCTATACAGACAACTCCGGAAATACTAAACTGCTGTTCCAGGCCACTGTACCTGCCCAGTCTGAAAAAGTGTATTCCATAGTGGAAGGCACACCGGAGACATACCCGGTCCAGGCCTACAGCCGCTATGTGCCGGAACGCCTTGATGACTACGCATACGAGAACAATGTGATCGCAGGCCGCATCTACGGCCCTGCCCTTGAGTTCCCGCGTACTTTCGGTTCGGACATCTGGGTAAAATGCACTGACCGCCTTATAATCGATGAATGGTTCGCCAAGGCAGACTACCACCACAACTACGGGGAGGGTATGGACTGCTACAAGGTGGACAACACCCTCGGAGGAGGAGCGCTTGTGCCATATACCGGCCCGGAGAAATTCTTCATCGGGGACAACTATGCGTCACAGAAACATATCTGTGATGGTCCGATAAGGACGGAAGCCGTATTCGAATACGGGCCTTTCGATGTAGATGGGAAAGAGATGTCTGCCACCAGAGTCCTCTCTCTCGATGCCAACAGCCATTTCGTGAAATGGGAGACCACATTCCACTGCGCAGATACCGACTCCATTTCAGTGGTGCTCGGAGCAGTCATGCACGATGTGACAGGCATCAAGAACGAGCTGAACTGGATAGCTTTCACTGAAAAGGCATCCGACTCATCCGACCCTGACCGTGACGGCAACATATCTGTGGCTGTGGTCTACGACAAGGCGGAACTGGATGACAACCCTTACTACACTTCCGGAAAGGAAGCAGGGCATGCAGTAATCATCACAGATGAGAAAGTGGAGAAACCTATAACTACCTGGACAGGTTCGGGCTGGAGCCAGGGAGGTGTGGCTTCACAGGAAGAGTGGGAGAATATTGTCAGAGACTTCTCTTTCTCCCGCCAGCATCCTCTGAAAGTCACTGTCAAATGACAGGCTGAAAGTCAGAACAGTTTCTTATATCTGAAACGCTTCGGTTCTACATTACCGAGGCGTTTTTTCTTGTTCTCCTCGTACTCGGAATATGTCCCCTCGAAGAAATATACCTGAGAATCGCCCTCGAATGCAAGGATATGGGTCGCTATACGGTCAAGGAACCAGCGGTCATGTGAAATGACTACGGCACAGCCGGCAAAATTCTCGAGACCTTCCTCCAGAGCCCTGATAGTGTTCACATCCACATCGTTTGTAGGCTCATCGAGGAGAAGCACATTGCCCTCCTCCTTCAGGGTCAGGGCAAGATGCAGTCTGTTCCTCTCACCTCCTGAAAGTATGCCGCAGAGCTTTTCCTGATCTGCCCCGGAAAAATTGAAGCGAGACACGTATGCCCTGGCATTGATCTCCCTGTTGCCGAGTCTCACAAAGTCAGAATTGTCGGCAATCGTCTGATATACGGTTCTGTCCGGATCTATGCTCCTGTGCTGCTGGTCCACATACGCCAGCTTCACCGTATCCCCTATGGTTATAGTCCCGGTATCAGGCTTCTCCAGTCCCATAATCAGACGGAACAGGGTGGTCTTTCCAGCACCGTTGGGCCCTATTACACCGACAATGCCGGCAGGCGGCAGCACAAAGTCCAGATGCTCGAACAGCAGCCTGTCACCGTATGCCTTGGACACATCTTTGAACTCTATCACCTTGCTGCCGAGTCTCGGTCCGTTCGGAATGAATATCTCAAGCCTGGCCTCCTTCTCTTTCGCATTCTCTCCTGCAAGTTTCTCGTATGCCCCGAGACGGGCCTTTGACTTGGCCTGGCGCGCCTTTGGAGCCATTCTGACCCATTCCAGCTCTCGTTCCAAGGTTTTACGCCTCTTGCTCTCCTGCTTCTCCTCCTGGGCAAGTCTCGTAGTCTTCTGCTCCAGCCAGGATGAATAGTTACCTTTCCACGGGATACCTTCTCCCCTGTCCAGTTCAAGTATCCAGCCTGCCACATTGTCCAGGAAGTACCTGTCATGGGTAACGGCGATTACAGTCCCCTTATACTGATGCAGATGAGCCTCAAGCCACTGGATGCTCTCCGCATCGAGATGGTTGGTAGGCTCGTCCAGCAAGAGCACATCCGGCTGCCGCAGCAGCAGACGGCAGAGGGCAACCCTTCTCCTCTCTCCCCCGCTCAGAGTCGCTATCCTGGCATCGGATGGAGGACAGTTGAGAGCATCCATCGCCCTCTCCAGCTTGGCATCTATCTCCCAGCCATCGCAATGGTCAATCTTCTCAGTAAGTTCACCCTGGCGTGCCATAAGCGCATCCATCTCCTCATCGGTCATCGGTTCGGCGAACTTCATATTCACCTCCTCATATTCCCTGAGGAGATCCATCACCTCGCTGACCCCTTCCTGTACCACTTCGATCACGGTCTTTTCCGGATCCATCTGAGGTTCCTGCTCCAGATATCCGACCGAATATCCAGGAGCCCATACCACCTCTCCCTGATATGACTTCTCCACACCGGCAATGATCTTCATCAGAGTCGATTTGCCGGAACCGTTAAGGCCGATTATACCGATTTTCGCACCATAGAAGAAAGACAGATATATATCTTTCAATATTACCTTGTTGTTATGAGGCAGTATCTTGCCTACCCCGTTCATCGAAAAAATTATCTTCTCGTCTGCCATAAGTTCAATTTTGTGCAAAGATAATGTTACTTGACGATTCCGCAATCATTCTACGCGCCATTGTTCGCATTATGCTTGTATTTTCTGCACCATTCTCCCGGAGTCATATTCATATAGAGACGGAATGCCATGCTGAATGAATTCACTGTCCTGAATCCGGACCTCTCCGCAAGGTCGGCCAGTTTCATATCCGGCTGTGCCTGGAAAAGGGAGACCGCATATCTGATCCTGTAATAGTTGACAAACTGACAGAAATTCCTGCCTGTATAGAGATTGATTGTTCGGGACAGGTACGCCTTGTTGGTAAACAGGCTTCTCGCGACATCCGATACGCTGATCTCCGGATCGAGAAACGGCTTCTCTTCCTCAAACAGATGTTTCAGTCTCTCGAATATTGCGTGGTAGCCCCTGTCCTCATCTGTCATATCACGGCTCACATCCATCTCCTTCAACGGCATTGACTTCACCAGATGCTCCTCATATCCTTTGATGAAAAAGAAGATACGGCTGCAGGCAAGCCTTGTGCACATGGCGGTGAAAAGCAGCAGAAGCATGACCAGGCACAGGCATGAGGCAGCCGTGGAGACCGCACCCACTCCGGTGCCGATGTATGCCCCTGCCATCAGCAGGACAGTGAAAGCCAGAAAATACAGCATATTGGTTCTCACATACAGGATACGGATTGATGACGGAGTGCCCGATGTATCATCGTGCGGAGCGAATACAGACAGGGCCAGTACGGCAACTGCAGACACGACCGTCATGACAGGAGACATCCATAGACCTCCACTGGTCAGGAATGCCGGGATATATGGTCTCAATATGAACATGGCTATCGAGAACACCGCCACAACAGACGAGACAGCCACAGCTATATGCACTGTCCTGTCGGAGAGTCCTGACAGGAAAACCGGCATCAAGGCAAAACCGACAGAACTCACCAGATGTCCGGACAGGCCATCTGACAGAAACATGTCATAATGGATGAGAATCACTGCATTCACCGCAGCCGCCACTATGACGGACAAAAAACCGGACTGTCCCTCCCCGCATTTTTTCCTGTTCTTCACAGCCTTTGCCGACATCAGGACAAAGTAGGCAATCAGAAAAGCATATACCACATAGGAAAGATACCCCAATACACCAGAGTTTTTCATATAAGTTAAATTTCAGCTGCACAAATTTACGGAAAACCTCCACCTGCCGAATCGGCAGATGGAGGCTCTGGATGTATTTTTTCTTTTTTATGTATAAGTTTTTCTCTTTTTTAACTTTTAGAGGTATCGATTTCTTTTTTTGAGTCGTGTTTTTTGGAATGTTTGATACTTATCCCCGTCTTCACCTCATCGAAACCTTCCCCGTACACACCGTTTGCACTCGATACGGAGATGAATGCCTTGGGGTCTATCATCTTCACCATACCTACGATATTGTTGTATTCATACTTGCGGCACATGACAAGCAGAACCTTTCCCTTGGTGCCGGAATACCATCCGGTGGAGTCAAGAGCCGTCACTCCCCTCTTCATGTCACGGACAATGGTGTCGGCTATCTCGCTGTACCTCGATGAAATGATAAGAAGCTGTACAGTCGATTTGCTGCCGAGAAGCACCCAGTCCACAGTGACCGAGAATGTCACCATTGTCACATATCCGTATACCATATCATTCACTGTCTTGCCAGGAATCAGCAGCACGGAGGCGATGATGAACAGGTCCGCGAAGAGATATACCCTGCCGGGAGACACCGGCCAGTATTTGTTCACTACCATTGCAAGTATATCCGTCCCACCTGTGCTGCCCCCTCTGGTGAGGACTATCCCGATTCCTACAGCCTCCACCATACCGCCTATGATTGCCGTAAAAAGCCTGTCCTGGAATGTCACCACAAGGAATTCGAACTTCGGGAGCACATCGAAAAGTACGGTGGACAGGAGTATGACATAGATTGTCTTGAATCCGAACGCCTTGCCCAGAATCAGGAAGCCGATTACAAGCAGTATGACATTCAGTACAAAGAACGACCAGGACACAGGTATGCCTGTCGCGAAATAGATTATCGTGCACAGACCTGTGCCGCCGCCGCTGGCTATTCCGCCAGGAATAAGGAAGGATGTCCACCCGAGACAATAGAGTATCGTTCCGAATGTGACGACAATATAATCCCAGATGACCGGGAGAAACTTGTTTTTTGTCATATATGGTTATTTAACGACTATATTCACAATCTTGCCCGGCACGACAATGACCTTGACTATATTCCCGTCACCGACATACTTCGCGGTCTGTGCCATCGCACGCACCTGACCTTCCACCTCATCCTTGCCCAATGACTTCGGCATTTCCACCGTGAAACGTGTCTTTCCGTTGAAAGACACGGCATAAATACAGCTGTCCTCGCGTGTGTACTCTTCCACATATTCCGGGAACTCGGCAAACGATATGCTTTCCTTGTGTCCGAGAGCCTCCCACAATTCTTCAGAGATATGCGGAGCAAACGGTGAAAGCAGGATGACAAGCGGCTCGAGAATCTCCCTCTTGTTGCACTTGTGGTCATACAGTTCGTTGACCGCAATCATGAACGCACTGACTGCCGTATTGAACGAGAAAGCCTCTATGTCAGTCTTTATCTTCAATATAAGCCTGTGGAGCGTCTTGAGTTCCTCCGCTGTCGGTTTCGCATCAGTGACGATGAATCCGTCCCTGCCATAGAACATCCTCCATACCCTTCTGAGGAACCGGTTCACCCCATCTATACCTTTTGTATCCCATGGTTTGGACTGCTCCAGAGGACCGAGGAACATTTCATACAGCCTGAGGGTGTCTGCTCCATAGACATCGCATATCATGTCAGGGTTCACGACATTGTACATCGACTTGCTCATCTTCTCGACTGCATATCCGCACACATACTCACCATCCTCAAGCAGGAACTCGGCATCAGCATATTCAGGCCTCCACTTGCGGAAAGCATCCATATCCAGCCTGTCATTGTGGACTATATTCACATCCACATGTATCTCTGTGGTCTCGTAGCCATCCTTCAGCCCGTATGAGACAAACGTGTTGGTACCGACAATCCTGTAGACGAAACTTGACCTGCCCTGGATCATTCCCTGGTTTATAAGTTTCTTGAACGGCTCCTTCTCGCACACATATCCGAGGTCATAGAGGAACTTGTTCCAGAAACGGGAATAGATAAGATGGCCCGTGGCATGTTCCGTGCCTCCTATATACAGGTCGACATTACGCCAGTACTCATCGGCCTCCCTGCTGACGAGTGCGCTGCCGTTATGCGGATCCATATAGCGCAGATAGTATGCGCTGCTTCCAGCAAAGCCCGGCATCGTGCTCTTCTCGATCGGCCAGCCATCGACATCCCAGTCTTTCGCCCGTCCGAGCGGAGGTTCGCCGGTCTCCGTAGGCTTGTATTCATCTATCTCAGGCAGTTCGAGAGGCAGTGTCTCGAAAGGCATCGGGACAGGGATACCGTCCTTGAAATATATCGGGAAAGGTTCTCCCCAGTATCTCTGGCGGGAGAATATGGCATCCCGCAGTCTGTAGTTGATCTTCCTGTGGCCGATGCCGTGCTTCTCTACATAGTCTATGGCAGCAGGAATCGCTTCCTTCACTGTCATTCCGTTCAGGAAACCCGAGTTGCACATTATGCCCTCCTTGGCATCGAAGCTCGACTCGCTCACATCGCAGCCCTCGATCAGGGGGATGACCGGCAGATTGAAATGCCTTGCAAACGCGTAGTCCCTGCTGTCATGTGCAGGCACTGCCATAATTGCACCCGTGCCGTATCCTGCAAGCACATATTCCGAAATCCAGACCGGGACCTTCGCCCCGGTAAGAGGGTTCACTGCATACGACCCGGAAAAGACACCTGTCACCTTGCGCGTCTCCGAAATCCTTTCCCTCTCCGTCTTCTTCTTCACCTGGGCCACATATTCATCTACAGCATCCTTCTGCTCCGGGGAAGTCAGCTTTTCGACCCAGTCGCTTTCCGGTGCGAGCACCATAAATGTCACTCCGAACACGGTATCCGCCCTCGTGGTGAAGATGACCATATCATATTCCCTGTCTCCGTTATATGTCTTGAAAATCATCTCCGCACCCTGGGATCGGCCGATCCAGTTGCGCTGCATATCCTTGAGGGAGTCCGTCCAGTCGAGACTGTCAAGGTCATCCAGAAGTCTCCCGGCGTATGCCGACACCCTCAGCTGCCACTGGGTCATCTTCTTCTGTTCCACAGGGAACCCTCCCCTGACGGAATATCCTTCCTTCACTTCATCATTCGCAAGGACAGTCCCGAGCTGGGGGCACCAGTTGACCGAGGTCTCGCCCTGATATGCTATACGGTAGTTCATCAGCACATCCGACTTTTCCTTGTCATCCATTGCATTCCACTGCTCTGCCGTGAAATGCATCTCTGTTCCGCAGGCCGCATCCAGGCCTTCAGTACCGTGTTTAGAGAATGCCTCTTCAAGCTCCTCTATCGGCCTCGCCTTTCCGAGTGTGTTGCTGTAGTAGCTGCCGAACATCTTGAGGAATGCCCACTGCGTCCATTTATAGTATTCCGGATCACAGGTCCTTACCTCTCTGGACCAGTCGTAGGAGAAACCTATCCTGTCCAGCTGTTCCCTGTACCTCGCTATGTTCTTTGCAGTCGTGATGGCTGGATGCTGTCCCGTCTGGATAGCATACTGCTCGGCAGGGAGACCGAACGCATCATATCCCATCGGATGCAGGACATTGAAGCCGCACAGCCTCTTGTAGCGGCTGAATATGTCGCTCGCGATATATCCGAGAGGATGGCCGACATGCAGCCCTGCGCCTGAAGGGTAAGGGAACATGTCCAGCACATAATATTTCGGTTTCGACGGATCCTCTACCGCCTTGAAGGTCTCATGGTCAGCCCAGTATGACTGCCATTTCTTCTCTATTTCCTTGAAATTGTAATCCATATCATTATCTCCTTATTCCGAATCCTCGTTTTTCTGTCTTTTTCTCCAGTACGAACTCTACAGGGATTGTCATGGATGTCCTGACCTTCTCTCCATTGACCCTTCCAGGACGCCATTTAGGCGAAGCGTTCACTACCCTCAATGCCTCCTCATCAAGCCTCGGGTCCACGCTTCTTATGACCCTGGCATCCGTGACCCTGCCATCTTTCTCTATGATGAAATCCACGACCACACGCCCCTGCACTCCTTCCTCAACGGCTGTCTGAGGATATCTCAGATACTGGTAGACCCACCTGTAGAGGAACTGTGAGATATCAGTGCTGTTAAGAAACATAGGCTTGACATCGCAGTCATTGTACGACACGACATCATCATACGACGGGCCTCGCGGCACCAGTTCCTCCGGTCTGAACGATATCCTGTCATCAGTGTTGGCAAGGCGTACCGTAAGATTGTAGATATACTCGAGAGCCTTCTCCATCATTCCGTAATCGATTATGGAACCGGTATCCTTCGATGTATTGTGCTCCGGATACCTGCCAGAAGTCATAAACACTGACGGAATCTCCTTCGCATAGAATGCCCGATGATCGGATGGATATGGCTCCTCCGCTACAATTTCCGGCATTATCGGCTGCAGGTCCCTGCCAAGTTCATTTATCAGGTCATTTAGGTCGGCATTGGACGCCGTATAGGCATAGAACCCATTGTCTGCCGTACCCAGCATATCCAGATTGACCATAGCATCTATCCTGTCGATATCATCCGCGAATGTCCTGTTGAGGAAATACCATGCACCGGAATATGTCATCGTAGATGCACCGAAACCCACAAAAATTACAGAACGCCTGAGCAGCAGGGAATTGGTCTGAAGCATCCGCGCCAGCTCAATCATCACCGCAAGCCCTGAAGCATTGCCGTTGGCCCCATAATAAATCTGCTCCACGGCCTTCCCATCCACTGTCATCGGGTTGACTCCCAAGTTGTCGAGTCTCGCTCCGACCACTATATACCTGTCCTTCAAATCCTTGTCACATCCCTGGACAAAACCTGCCACATTTCTTGATGTGAGGGTGTCGCCATCCGGGCGGGCAATCCCGAACACTTCTCCATCAGGAGGACACAGCATCTCCACCCCGTATCCTTTCAGCCTGGAATAGAGATATGAAGCCGCTTCCTTCTCTCCATCCGAGCCGGGAGCACGCCCCTCCAGCAAGGCGGAAGAGAGAAAGCCGACATCTTCCTTGAAAGACTTGACTGTCTCGCTGTCATAGAGAGATGAGTATGCAGCATCCGTCCTGTACTGGGCAGAGACAGACTGGCACAAGAGAGCCAGAATTGCCACGACAAGAAATGTCTTGGATATTCCCGTACGCATATCTACCTGTTCATCAATATCCACACATCGGATGGGGTGAATTTCTCGCGCTTGACGCTTTTCAGGGACAGGAAAGCATCCTCTATCCTGTCCGCCGGACTTACGCCGACAGCCGTATAAGTACCGAACTGTATCTTGACCGGCACATAGCCGGCATCTGACGCCGTCTTCAGCATGGATTCCGCATTGGCCGCATTACGGAAAGAACCGACTATGATATAGTACCTGTGGTCAAGTGCCGTGGTGTACAGATCACCTATCTCGGAAAGCGAAAGCACATCTGTCTCCATCCTCCTGATGGAATCCACTATGGCGAGGGAATCCGTCTGGGTCTGCTGCCTCTGCTTGAGAGCCTCTATCATCGCATCCTTCTTCACTATCTCGTTTCTGCGGGCCTCCAGTTCATCCGAAGTGGGCCTGCCGGCTATCTTCCGGAACATGTCACAGCTGCTGCAGACCAGAAGCACGGATACCAGTGCCAAAACTACATTTGTCTTCATTCTCTTATAATTTGCGTATCGTGCAAATTTAACCATTTAATGGACTGCTACAAAATAAAAGTGATATATTTGTATCCGATATGTCAAGGCTTATGAAAAAGACGATTGCCATCCTGGTGTCAGCCCTGCCAGGATACCTCATGCCATGCCACGGGGAGACAGTCACGGATGGGCAGCTGGAAAAGCTGCACTGTCTCACGGAACCGCATACAGCTGTGGTACCGGAAGATACGCTGAGAATCTGTATGATAGGGGATGTGATGCTCCATAGCGCACAGATAGAGAACTGCCATGCAAGATATGCCGCTGCCCACCGTGAGGCAGCCCCCGGAGAAAACAGCCATTACGACTTCTCTCCGTATTTCAGGGAAATAATGTACCTGCTGGAAGGGGCGGACATCAGCATCGCCAACATGGAGTTCACCCTGGCCGGTCCTCCGTACAGCGGCTATCCCGCATTCTGTGCTCCTGACTCATACGCGGAATATGTGGCAGACTGCGGAGTGGACATATTCCTTACAGCAAACAACCATATCCTTGACAAGGGAGCCTCGGGAGCGGAACGGACTCTCGAGGTATACGGGAAAATGGAAAAGAGGAATGTACACAACACCGGCTGCTTCGCTGACAGCGCAGCCATGCGGAAAGGATACCCGCTGATACTTGATGCTGAAGGAGTGAAAATCGCCTTCGTCAATTTCACATACGGGACAAACGTTGAAATAGAGGAGAGATATCCGATGGTATGCAGGATGGACAGGAATGAGATAGCCGCGGCAATGCAGAAAGCCAGGGAAGAGGCGGACATCATTATAGCCCTGCCGCACTGGGGGACGGAATATGAGCTGGAGCATTCCGCTGCACAGGCCGAAATGGCCGAATTTCTGGTGAGGAGGGAGGCAGATGCGATAATAGGCTCACACCCTCATGTCGTCCAGGACATAGACACCCTCAAGGCTCTCGACGGGACTCCGGTACCGGTGGTGTATTCCCTCGGAAACATAATTTCCAATATGAGCGCGACAAACACCCAAGCCGGGCTTGCCGTTACCCTGCCGGTAATCAGATATTCGGACGGCAGCGCAAAGGTGGGGACTCCAGAATACACATTCACTTGGTGTTCCCTGCCAGGACGGCTGACAGACAGCCATATCACCATTCCGATACGGAAATTCGAGAATCAGAGGGACAGGTGGACAGACCCATCCGACTATGACAGGATGATCGCGACATACAGGAGGATACTGAAGACATCAGGCATAAAGGACAAATGAAAAGGACAATCACGCTTGAAGCGATGGACCCCGTCGAGATTTACGGGGCAGGAAACAGGATTTTCGAGGCATTATGCAGCTATTTTCCTGACATGAAGGCTGTAGCGCGGGGGAACGAGATCCATCTGGATGGGAGCGAGGAGGACATCCGCACATTCGGCGAAAAGATGGATGCCCTGATAGAGAGGAGAAGGCACAAGATGAATCTCTCCCCGTACGATGTGGAAGAACTCTTCGACGGAGAGACTCCATTCGACAGATACAGACTCAGAGGAGATACGATAATCGTCTACGGCACAGACGGAAAGCCGATAAAGGCAAGGAACAGGACACAGGAATCGATGGTCAGCGCATATTTCGAAAACGACCTCGTGTTCGCTGTCGGCCCGGCCGGCACAGGCAAGACATATATCGCCATAGCCCTGGCAGTCCGCGCTCTGAAGAACCGAGAAGTCAGGAGAATCATACTGACACGGCCGGCAGTGGAAGCTGGAGAAAGGCTCGGATTTCTCCCGGGAGACCTGAAGGACAAGCTAGACCCTTATCTGCAGCCTCTCTACGATGCCCTTGGCGATATGATACCTGCAAAAAAGCTGCAGGGATTTATGGAAGACGGGACAATACAGATTGCCCCACTGGCATATATGAGGGGCAGAACCCTCGACAGGGCGTGCGTGATACTGGATGAGGCGCAGAACACCAACATCGGGCAGCTGAAGATGTTTCTGACCAGAATGGGCAAGGATGCCAAGTTCATTGTCACCGGAGATGCCACCCAGATCGACCTTCCGCACAAGGAAGAGTCAGGCCTTCTGACCGGAATAGAGCTGACGAAAGGGATAGCCGGAATCGGCACTGTCGTATTCAGCAACGAGGACATCGTGCGACATCCTCTTGTAACAAAAATAGTCAGAGCCTTCGACAGGCTCTGACTTATCATTCAGAATCTTGGGCCTTCGACAGGCTCTGACTGTTATTCATAATCCTGGGCCTTCGACAGGCTCTGACTGTTTCCTCCGGCTTTGCTACGGCCGGAGGGTCATTTACGACCCCTACAGAGCAGCGACACCGTTGGCCACTATCTTGTCATATCTGTCGTATGCTTCCTTGTATTTAGGATCCTCATCGCGGAAACGATAGTAGATATTCTTGAGATACTCTGCAATGTTCACCTTGATGTTCTTGTCCTTTGTAATCTCGAAAGCCTTTTCGAACGGCTCTGAAGCATTCATAAGTGCTGTCTCGAACTCTTCCACAAGCTTCATGTACTTGGCATCATCCATCTCTGTGGCAGCCTTGTTCTGGATGTCAAGGGCCTCGTTATAATAGAGGATTCCTATACCGATATAGCCGAACTCATATTCCGGATTGATTTCGGATGACTTGCGGTATGCGGCTATGGCCTCTTCCTTGTGTCCGAGCTTGTTGTGAATGTCACCCTCGACATAATAGAGGGACGCGTTGTTCGGCTCGTTCTCCTTCGCCTTGTCAAGCAGGGAGAAAAGCTGCTCCGGATTCTCACCGCTGCTGATATAGTAGTTGATCAGCCCTATGAGAATGCTCTGGCTTTCAGGATACTTTGTAAAGCCTTCCTCGAGCACTGCCTTGGAGGCAAGAGTGTCCTTAAGATTCAGATATGCATTCGCAAGCTTGGCATACGCCTCGCCATCTTCCGTATAGGAGATCTCTATGGCTTTCTTGAAGAACTTTGCAGACCTTTCGTAGTCACCGCACAGTTCTGCAGTGAAACCGGCATTATATACCGCCATCGAATCCACCTGGCTGTACGGAGCTGTCTCCGAAGCCTCGGCAGCAGCCTCGAATTTCTTGCTGGCAAGCTCGTTATTGCCGAACATATACTGCGCTATACCCTCCTCCAGATACTTGCCTTCGATAATCTGGATACCTGCGGAGATGTCCTTTGTCTTGCTGCCCTTGACATCCACTTCGAATGCCTTCCTGTAGGCTGCCAGAGCCTCTGCAAGCGCGTCCTCATACACAGGCTGGGTAATCTCGATAATATCCAGCATGCCTTCCTGCGTATAATAATAGTTCCTTGTCGCGAACACTTCCTTCGTATATGGAGTGCCGAGAAGAGTCACCTGCTCTGTGGATGTCGGTTTGTCAGAGCCGAGGATGAACTGGAGTTCCTGCCTGCTGGCACCTCTCCAGCCTGCACCCGCAGGAGAATTATAGGCATCCATATAGGCGTTGGCAAGCTTGAGCCATGTCGCCACCTTGACAGCCTTCTTAGGATTGGCAGTGGCCTCGGCAGCAGACTCGACAGCCTTCTTCACATCTTCAGGAGACTTCACCTGTGCATCGGCAATCTGTACTGACAGAAAAACGGCCAATGCGATCAAAATTCTTTTCATCGTTCTGTTGATTAATATTTTACTTTATTATCATACATTTTCATCCGCAGATGAGGCATCCTCTGCAGGAGAACCATCCTGGGGCTCATCATCGTTCTTGCTCACGGTCGATACGGCTGCAATGGAATCACCCTCCTTGATATTGATCAGCCGTACTCCCTGGGTAGCCCTGCCTGCGACACGGATATCAGACACGGCCATCCTTATGGTAAGTCCGGAACGGTTGATAATCATCAGATCATCCGCATCCGTGACATTCTTTATCGCCACCAGGCTGCCGGTCTTGTCCGTGATGTTAAGTGTCTTGACACCCTTGCTTCCCCTGCTTGTTATCCGGTATTCATCTATATCGGATCTCTTGCCGTACCCGTGTTCACTGACAACCAGCACGGTATGAGAAGATGCATCCGCGGCCTCCGGGTCATAGCATACCATTCCGACAACCTCATCCTCATCCTCTATATTGATCCCCCTCACTCCTGAAGCGGTGCGGCCCAATGGCCTTGCATCCGTCTCATAGAACCGGCAGCACCTGCCGTTCCGTCCGGCCAGCATGATCTGGCAGTGGCCGTTCGTCATAGCGGCCTCGAGAAGTTCATCACCATCACGCACCGTAATCGCGTTGACCCCGTTCGCCCTCGGTCTCGAATAAGCCTCAAGCGAAGTCTTCTTTATCACGCCCCTCTTCGTGGCAAGGACTATATAGTTGTTGTTGATATAGTCCTCATCCTTGAGATTGCGGACATTGATATATGCCTTTATCTTGTCATCAGGCTCGATGTTCATGACATTCTGGAGAGCACGGCCCTTTGATGCCCTGGAGCCTTCCGGAATCTCATAGACCTTGAGCCAGTAGCATCTGCCTTTCTGGGTGAAAAGGAGCATGGTGCTGTGCATGTTCGCAACATAGATATGCTCTATGAAGTCTTCATCCCTCGTGGCGCTTCCCTTCATACCCACTCCTCCCCTGTTCTGTGTGCGGTATTCGCTCAGGGATGTCCTCTTGATATAGCCGAAATGGGAAATGGTGATAACCACATCCTCATCCGGATAGAAATCCTCAGGATTGAACTCCTCTGCAGAGAGAGCAATCTCGGTCCTCCTCTCATCCCCGTACTTCTCCTTCATCTCCATAGTCTCCGCCTTGACTATCTCCATCTGCTTATCGTAGCTGCCGAGCACCTCCTGGCAATAAGCGATGAACTTCATCAGCTCGTCGAACTCGGACTGGAGTTTCTCCCGCTCAAGTCCTGTCAGCTGCCTGAGCCTCATCTCCACTATGGCGCTTGCCTGCGGATCTGTGAAACCGAACCGGGACATAAGGTCGTTCTTCGCATCCTCGACCGTCTTGGAAGCCCTTATTATGGCGATTATCTCATCAATCACATCAAGAGCCTTCAGAAGTCCTTCGAGGATGTGCGCACGCTTCTGCGCCTTGTCCAGGTCGAACTCTGTCCTGCGGACAATCACATCGTGCCTGTGCTTCACGAAATATCTGATGAGATCCTTGAGGCTCAATGTCTTCGGCCTGCCATCCACCAGAGCGACATTGTTGACGGAGAAGCTTGACTGGAGAGGGGAATACTTGAAAAGATTGTTGAGCACCACATTGGAGTTGGCTCCCATCTTGAGCTTGATCACCACCCTGACTCCCTGCATGTTGGACTCATCGTTCACATACGAGATGCCATCTATCTTCTTGCTCTCCACGAGGTCGGCGATTTTCTCTATCATCTCCCTCTTGTTGACCATATACGGAATCTCAGACACGACAATGGTCTCACGGCCGGAATCGCTCACCTCTATATCTGTCTTCGAACGGATCACGATACGGCCTCTGCCTGTCTCGAAAGCATCCCTGATGCCCTGGCGGCCCTGTATGATACCTCCAGTCGGGAAGTCAGGCCCCTTGATATAATGCATCAGTTCATCTATGGTGATGTCCGGATTGTCTATATATGCACAGATGGCATCGCAGCATTCTGAAAGATTGTGCGGTGCCATATTGGTTGCCATACCTACGGCAATTCCGGAAGCGCCGTTGAGCAGCAGAAGAGGGATCTTCGTAGGAAGCACCACCGGCTCCTGGAGGCTGTCATCGAAGTTGTTCTGGAAATCCACAGTATTCTTGTCGAGGTCAGCGAGCACCTCCTCGGCCAGTTTCTCCAGCTTCGCCTCCGTATATCGCATCGCGGCCACCGGGTCCCCATCCATAGAGCCGAAGTTTCCCTGCCCTTTCACAAGCGGATACCTGAGACTCCACCACTGTGCCATCCTCGCCATGGCATCATATACACTCGAATCCCCATGAGGATGGAACTTACCGAGCACCTCTCCCACAATTCTCGCCGATTTCTTGGTCTGCCCGGTATAGGACAGCCCGAGACCATCCATACCGAAAAGTACCCTTCTCTGGACAGGTTTCAGGCCATCCCTGACATCCGGCAACGCCCTGGAGACTATCACCGACATCGAATAGTCGATATAAGCGCTCCGCATCTGCTGGTCTATGTTCACCTGCTCTATCCTGCCTGTCAATACCTCATTCTCCATATACTTATATTCTTCTCAACACATAGTGTGCAAAGATAGGAAAAAATTCGTAATTTAGCGCGATAATTGGTCTATATGGAGATAAAAATTTCAGAGGAACTCAACGCCATAATCAACTACGCAAGGCAGGAGGCCATGCGTACAGGAAGTTACGGAATCGGCCCGGACCATCTGTTCCTGGGCATACTCCGGCATGAGGACAACACGGCGTGCAGAGTGCTGTCGCATCTCGACACAGACCTTGAAGAATTCAAGCAGTTCATCGACAGCAAGATTTTCACAAACGAGAGCATCCCATATTCGGAAGCGGAACACATAACATTCTCCAGAGGAGCACAGAATGTATTGAGCATCACAGTTCTGGAAGCATCCAGGTCCGGCAGTCACACGGCATCATCCCAGCATCTTCTGCTGGGCCTTTGCAGGAGCACAGGCAGCTACGGGGTGACATACCTCAGGGACATAGGCATCGACTACGGCAGGGTCGCCGGCTATCTGGAAAAAAGCGGTCTGCTTGTCACCGGAGAGGACAGCAGACACTCTGCGGAAGAGAACAGACAGCCAGGACCTGATGGAGAGGCCGCTGCATCCGCGGAAGGACATGCCGGCACATCCGTAATGGACGATTTCGGATATGACCTTACACGCGCAGCCGAAGAAGGCAGGCTCGATCCTGTCATCGGCCGGGAGGAGGAGACAGAGAGGGTGATACAGATACTCGGACGCAGGAAGAAGAACAACCCCATGCTCGTAGGAGACCCGGGGGTAGGAAAATCTGCAATAGTGGAGGGCATCGCCCTCAAGATAGCATCAGGTGACATCCCTCCGGCTCTCCGTCACAAGAGGATAATCTCCCTCGACATTGCCTCTGTGGTCGCAGGGACGAAATACAGGGGAGATTTCGAGAAAAGGCTCAAGGCCATCATCAAGGAGATTACAGGCAACCCGGACATCATCCTGTTCATTGACGAATTCCACACCCTGGTAGGGGCAGGAGGAGCATCCGGCAGCCTGGATGCCGCCAATATGCTTAAGCCGGCCCTCGCCAGAGGAGAACTGCAATGCATAGGGGCCACCACGATTGATGAATTCACAAGGATAGTCGAAAAGGATGGCGCACTGGACAGGAGATTCCAGAAAATAATGGTAGAGCCTACAGATATAGCGCACACGATATCCATCCTGAAGAAGATAAAGGCGAACTACGAGGATTTCCATTCTGTCCGCTATACCGATGAAGCCATCGAGGCATGCGTAAGGCTTTCTGACAGATACATTACCGGCAGATGTCTGCCTGACAAGGCTATAGATGCACTCGATGAGGCAGGTTCAATGGTGCACCTGAGAAATTCAAGGCGCAAAGGAAAGGCGGAGGCAGGAGCCGATGACATCGCTGCCGTGATATCGGGAATCACAGGGATCCCTGTAGGAAAGGTGGCCGAATCCGAGAGCGAAAGGCTAATGAAGATGGAGGAGAGATTGAGGACAAGGATCATCGGGCAGGATGATGCAATCAGGAAAACTGTCAGCGCCATCCGCCGCAACAGGGCCGGTATCAAGGATCCGCACCATCCCATAGGGAGCTTCCTTTTCTTCGGGCCGACAGGTGTCGGCAAGACCCAGCTCGCCAAATCGATAGCCGAATACCTTTTCGGAAGCCAGGACAGCCTGATAAGGATCGACATGAGCGAATATATGGAAAAATTCACTGTATCCAGACTCATAGGCGCGCCTCCGGGATATGTCGGATATGAAGATGGAGGACAGCTTAGCGAGAGGGTCAGGAGACAGCCATACAGCGTAGTGCTTCTCGATGAGATAGAGAAAGCGCATCCTGACATATTCAACCTGCTGCTCCAGGTTCTCGATGAAGGCCGGCTGACCGACAGCAACGGCAGGACGGTGGACTTCCGAAACACAATACTCATCATGACATCCAATGTCGGGAGCAGGGAAATGGAAGAATACGGGAACGGGCTCGGTTATGCCACAGCCGCCCGTGACATTTCATCCAGCAGGAAATCAATCCTGGAAAAGTCCATCAGGAAAGTGTTCCCTCCGGAATTCATCAACAGGATAGATGAACAGATAATGTTCAACCCTCTCGGAAGGGAAGAGATGGAAAAGATAATAGACATCGAGCTGAAAGATCTCCGCAACAGGGTATCCGCTACAGGATACAGGCTCAACATCACGCCTTCCACCAAACGGCTGGTCGCCGAGGAGGGATACGACCCGAAATACGGTGCCAGACCTCTCAAGAGAGCCATCCGGAAATACATCGAGGATCCGGTATCCGAATACATCATATCCTTGAAAGCCTCTTCTTCCGGCAGAGCAGATGCATTGACCCTGAAAGTAGGCACGACACCTGACAGACACGGCACGGCCGTCACTCCAGGAAGGCAGCTACACAGTCTCCACATCGACGAGTTCGAGGTCAAGGTCACTGATGATGCCGGCAAAGGCGCGGAATGAGTCGGATGAAGAAAACATTGAACTGATGGACTCGAGGGTAAAATCTGTATTTTTCATAATATGCCTCCTTTTGTTTACAATGCAAAGATAGAAGGCGAATGTACCAAAGTACGGCACAAACAATAATTTTTATTCAGAATGACAAGACTTGCCATATTTGACCTTGACGGTACTCTTCTCAACACCATAGAGGACCTTGCCGCGGCATGCAACCACGCACTGACAGGATGCGGATGCCCGGAACGGAAACTTGAGGAATACAACAGGATGGTCGGAAGAGGTATCTACAACCTCTTCCGGGCCGCCCTTCCGGAAGACAGGCGGAATGATGGAATGGTGCAGAAGATGGCGGACCTGTTCATCCCCTATTACGACAGGCACAAATGCGACCTCACCAGACCGTATCCTGGAATCATGGAGCTGCTCGGACGGCTTTCCGCCGCAAAGGTGAAACTTGCCGTGGCATCCAACAAATATCAGGAAGGCGCGGAAAGCATAGTCGCAGCATATTTCGGACAGTTCGGCTTCGTGCATGTGCTCGGACAGAGGGAAGGCAGGCCTATCAAGCCATCTCCCGAAATAGTGGATGAGATAATGTTCAGGACCGATGGGATAACCAGGGATGAAACAGTCTACATAGGTGATTCCGATGTCGACATGCAGACAGGGAAGAACGCCGGAGTCAGGACAATAGGAGTGACGTGGGGGTTCAGGAGCAGGGAAGAGCTGCTTTCCTGCGGGCCGTGGAGACTTGCGGACACTCCTGAAGGACTCGGAGACATCATCCTGAATGAATGACCCCTGCTCCGGCACAGACCGGGACTCGCCAACCGAAGACATCACGACATTAAAGATATGCAGTTCATGGAAAAGGAATGCTGGAGGGACACCCTCGCCAAATACATCATCTACGCTGCGCTTGCGGCCATAATCGGTGCCATCTGCTGGTATTTCAGAAGCATCATCATCTACATCCTCATAGCCGGAGTCCTCTCCCTGATCGGAAGCCCTCTTGCAGAATCACTGAAGAAGATCCATATCAGGAAATGGAAGATGCCGGACTGGGCGGCCTCCATCATCACCATCATAATCATACTCGGGCTGCTGCTCTCGATCCTGACACTTATCGTGCCTATCGTAATGAGCATAGTCAAGGACATATCGATGGTAGATGTCAGCAACACTGTGAAATCCATATCCGGTCCACTCGCTGACCTGAACATGTTCCTTGTGGACAAGTTCCCGAATCTCGGCCCCGACTTCAGGATAGAGAACGCAGTGATGGAACAGCTGCAGAAACTGCTGGATGTGTCGGTATTCTCGACCCTCCTGAGCTCTGTCACATCTTTCCTCGCAAGTTTCGGAGTAGGGATATTCTCGATTGTCTTCATAGCATTCTTCTTCTTCAAGGAGAACGGGATGTTCACAAGGATAATAGCCGCCCTTGTCCCTGACAGGTACGAATCCAGGGCCAGGGAGTCTATCGGAGACATATCACATCTGCTTTCCAGATATTTCCTCGGCCTTGTGGTGGAAATATGCGGAGTGGCGCTCATAAATTTCCTCGGACTGATGTTCGTGGCTAAAATGGGGTTCAGCGCATCAATCGGTATCGCTTTCATGACAGGTATCATGAATATCGTACCGTATGTAGGGCCGTGGATCGGCGGGGCTCTCGGGACAGTACTCGGCATAACAATGAAATTCGTCTGCTCTACACATGTAGGACTTGATGTCAGCTTCTGGACATTCATCATTATTATGATTGCGATATTCCTCGTGACGCAGATGGTAGACAACTACTTTTTCCAGCCTGTCATCTACTCAAGCAGCATCAAGGCCCATCCTCTCGAAATCTTCATAGTGCTGCTGATGGCCGGAACGATAGGCGGTATCCTCGGAATGCTTGTCGCCATCCCTTGCTATACAGTGATAAGGGTCATAGCCGGCAAATTTTTCCGTGACATAAAGTTCATCCGAGAGCTGATACCGGAAGAAGACCCGGCCGCTGCAAGACGGTTTCTGAAGCCGGGGAGAAAAGGAAAGGACAACAATGTACAAAACTGACAAAAGAAATACGGAATGAAAAGCACGATAATCGCACCCTTGTTCCTGCTCATATCGGCCGTATCTGCAACCGGCAAACCGGCAGATAAACAGGATATCACACCGGATGGGACCTATATGTTCATACAGAGGGACACATGCGACCTTTACCTTGACATATATGACCCGGCACCCGGAAGCGAGACCATATATAACGGGAAAAGGAAGCCGACAATACTGTTCGTATTCGGAGGAGGGTTCATCTCAGGGAACAGGGCGGAACCGTTCCATCTCCCCTGGTACAGGGAACTGACGGAGAACGGATACGGCGTGATAGCCATCGACTACAGGCTCGGGCTGAAAGGGGCGAAGTCCGTCGGGATTGCACAGGTCAACCAGCTCGACACGGCGATACACCTCGCTGTGGAAGACCTGTTCTGCGCCACTGCATTCATAATAGACAATGCAGATGCGCTTGGAGTGGATCCTGACAACATCGTGCTGTGTGGGTCATCCGCCGGGGCCATCACGATTCTCCAGGCTGAATACGAACTGTGTAACAGGGCTCCCCTCGCCTCCATACTTCCGGAAGATTTCAGGTATGCAGGGCTGATGTCATTCGCCGGCGGCATCCTTTCCCGCCAGGGGAAACTGAAATTCGACACGGAGACATCTCCGGTAATGCTGCTGCACGGCACTGACGACAGACTTGTCAATTACAGGCAGATTGCATTCTTCAACCTCGGGTTCTACGGTTCGGACAAGATTGCAGAAAGACTGGACAGATACGGCTGCAGCTACTGCATAATCAGATATCCGGGCCATGGGCACGAGATAGCCAGCATAATGGGACTCACGGTAGAGATGCAGGACACGTTCATCAAGGAGTATGTGATGAACGGGAAGAAAATGGCAGTAGACGCCACCATCACAGATCCGGAAATACCGTCAGGCTCAGGGATGTCACAGTCACGCAAAGAACTCTACGGGGAGTGATTATATGTGCCCGATCCGGCAGCCATCCCCGAGAGTTACGCCGCAATGGTCCTGGAAATGGCAGCAGGCATTTATGAACACATTTCTCCCAGTTAGATATTCTTCCGGAATCGGTATAAAACGGAGGGAAAACACTGAGCGATGAGGGAACTGTCTTGCCGAAAAGCACGGACAGGATGTCTCGGGGTCCTTCCGTGTCAAGCGGCCTGCCTGCCGTCCAATGGTCAGTCCAGCCTTACCAGTTCGTACTGCTGACTTCCAAGCCCTATCTGCTCGGCGTAATCAAGAGTGTGCATCCCCTGGCGTGAATCGATGCGCTCTATCAGATGGATTTTGCCGTGGTCTTCAGAGGCACGGACCAGATCCGTGCAGGCCTTGTCAAGTGCGACCGGGTCGAGCGAGGCAAGGATGCCGATGTCACCCATTTGAGGGTCTGCCGGAGAAGAATCACAGTCACAATCCACGGAAAGATTATTGGCTACGCTGATGTAAAGGATGTTGTCCCCGCAATGGTCAGCCACGGCCTTGGCAGCCTCCGCCATCGTTTCAAGGAACTCCTCCTGTGTGGGACTGCCCCAGCTTGTGGTGCTTTTCCCGCCGGAATGTATCCAGCGTTTCCCGTTTGCGGAGGCAATGCCTATGGAAATGTTCTTTATCGCACCGCCGAATCCCGCCATCGCGTGACCTTTGAAATGGGACAGGACGACAGTGAAATCATAGTCCGCATAATGCGAGCCCACAATGTCATAATCTATATGCCGTCCGCCTTCCACCGGAAGCCGGATTTCACCGTCAGCATCCATAATGTCCACCTGCGCAATGGCAGTGAAACCGTGCTCTTCTGCAGCACGGAGGTGGGCGGCAGTATTGGAACGTCCTCCGCCGTATGCAGTGTTGCATTCCACGATAGTTCCGTTCACCTTCTGCACAAGGTCCTTTATCAATGACGGCTGAAGGAAGTTATGTCCGCCCGGTTCCCCGGTAGAGAGTTTCACTGCCACTTTACCTGTAGCCTCACGACCCAGGGCTTCATAAACAGCCATCAGTCCTTCCGGCGAAATATCGCTTGTCATATAGACGACGGATCCCGGTCCCGTCCCCGGATTTTCCGATGCAGGAGATTCCGGCTGATTACCGTTCCTGCTGTTTTCATTTGAACAGGCGAACAATGAGACAGACATGGTTACAGCCACCGCTGTCACAAATGATTTCAGATTTTTCATTCTTTATCCGTTTTAATATTAGCTTTTCCCGATGAAACTTTCCATTGGCACGACAGCAGGTCATCTGCAAACAGATGAGAACGCAACGGCAACAGACAGCATCGTCGGGACAAGGGATTTTATACGACTTCCTTTTCAATCTGTCATACAAAGATACGGCTACATATAATCACGGAGATTAGACATATCCCCTATGTTTGTACCAATTTTACAGAAAGAATGCTTGCCAAGACTTTCCGATCAAGTCTTGACAAAAAGTAAAGGCAGGGCCGCACAACCCTGCCTTTACTGATGTATTGCCTGTATTTCAGACCCGGCCATCCTGAATGTCGCCGGCCGCCTCTTCCGCGAGCTTAGATTTCGCATAGGAAAGAGTAAGATTGAATGTCTTGGACTCGGAAGATGGGGCATCATACATGGCATCGGTCATCAGTCTTTCGCAGATAGACCTGAGTCCCCTGGCCCCGAGCCTGTTCTTGATGGCTGTATCTACAATGAGTTCCAGCACTCCCTTGCCGATGTTCAGTTTTATCCCATCTATTTCGAAGAGCTTGCGGTACTGCCTTATTATGGCGTTCTTCGGCTCCGTCAGAATCCTGAGCAGGGCAGCCCTGTCGAGCTGGTCGAGATATGTGATGACGGGCAGACGGCCTATGATTTCAGGGATAAGCCCGTATGCACGGAGATCCTGTGCGGATACATACTGCAGCAGATTCTCCTTGTCGACTTTCTTCCTGCTGGCGGTATCGTAGCCGATCACATGGGTGTTGAGTCTCATCGCAATCCTTCTCTCTATCCCTTCGAACGCACCTCCGCAGATGAACAGGATATTCTGGGTGTTTACCTTGATGAATTCCTGCTCGGGATGCTTACGCCCTCCCTTGGGCGGCACATTCACTACACTGCCCTCCAGAAGCTTGAGCAGAGCCTGCTGCACGCCCTCCCCGGAGACATCCCTGGTAATGGATGGATTGTCGCTCTTGCGTGCTATCTTGTCAATCTCATCGATGAAGACAATCCCCCTTTCCGCAAGATCCACATCATAGTCGGCCTCCTGGAGCAGTCTGGACAGGATGCTCTCGACATCCTCCCCCACATATCCTGCCTCTGTGAGCACAGTTGCATCCACAATGGTGAAAGGCACATCGAGCAGGCGTGCTATAGTCTTGGCCATCAAAGTCTTCCCCGTACCGGTGGGACCGACCATAAGTATGTTGGACTTCTCGATGTCTATATCGCCATCCTTGGCCTCGACATTGTAGTTTATCCTCTTGTAATGGTTATAGACAGCTACGGAAAGGAGTTTCTTGGCCCTTTCCTGACCGATAACATACTGGTCAAGATAGTCGTGTATCTCCTTTGGCTTCAATAGTTTCTCTATCTTGCCATGCTTAGGGGCATCCGCAAGCCCGGCTTCACGGATATATTCATTGCACCTCTGGACGCAGTCTATGCAGATACACGAATCTATTCCGCGCAGGAGAGGGACCTCATTCTCGCCCCTGCCGCAGAACATGCAATATTCATCCTCGTGATTGTCTTTCTTGCCGGCCATTATATTTTTCTCTTTTTGAGGAAGACCTCATCTATTATTCCGTATTCCTTCGCTTCCTCGGATGTCATCCAGTGGTCACGGTCAGCATCTGCCGCAATCCTGTCCGCCGGCTTCCCGGTATGCGCGGACAGGATGGAATAGAGCTCATCCTTGACCTTGAGAATCTCCCTTGCAGCAATCTCTATGTCGGATGCCTGCCCCTGCGCACCGCCGAGCGGCTGATGTATCATAATCCGTGAATGCCTGAGTGCAGACCTCTTGCCGGCCGTACCGGCACAGAGCAGGATGGCTCCCATAGAGGCAGCCATTCCCGTACACATCGTCGCTACATCGGATCCGATGACCTGCATCGTGTCATATATCCCGAGACCGGAATAGACAGAGCCTCCCGGTGTGTTGAGATACATGGTAATGTCCAGGCTGTCATCCTGCGAAGTGAGGTACAGCAGCTGGGCCTGGACTATATTGGCCACATCATCATCAATCGGCACCCCGAGAAAGATGATCCTGTCCATCATCATTCGGCTGAAGACATCCATCGATGCCACATTCAGCCGCCTCTCCTCGATTATGGTCGGATTGATATACGCATCATGGAACGAACTGTACCTGTGCATGGTCATCGGACTCACCCCGAACTCAGATCTGGCGTATCTTTCAAACTCCTTGTTCATCATATATACCTGATATGGTCATCCCTGCCAGGGATTATTTAAGTTCGCGGAACTTCTCCACGGAAATCTTCTTGTTCTTCAGGGTGACATCGGCCCTGACTGCATTGAGCACCTTCTGCTCCTCCACCTGCTCGTATATGCGGCCCCTCTCCTTGTCGTTGGCAAGGACTGACTTTGCGTATGTGGCAAGCTGCTCATCAGGCACATTGGCAAGGCCGTACATTGCGAACTGGTACGAGGCGAAAGCCTTTGCTGCAGAGAACATGTCATCCTCTTCGACCTTGACATCATACTTCTCCGCAAGGAATCCCCTGACCATCTGCCAGCGGAAATCGTTGAGGAAAGAAGGGAACTCCCTGTCTATCTCCTCTTGGGTGAACTTGCCCTCGTTCGTCACGGTTATCCACCTCTTGAGGAACTTCTCCGGCAGAGAAATGGCGGCCTTGTTCACCAGATATTCCCTGGCATCCCTGGAAAAACGGAATTCGGACTCCTGCGCATATTCGGCTGCAAGCCTGTCCGCAATCTTCTTGTCGAACTCATCCTCGCTCTTGACTTCCCCCTCGCCGAAAATCCTGTCGTATGTATCCTGGTTGAGTTCAGCAGGCTTGAAAGTCTTGACGGTCTTCACAGTCATCCTGAAGACAGGCTGTATGCCGGCAAGCTCCTCCTTCTTCACCTTCAGAAGGGATGCCCTGTCGGTCTCGTTTGTGAATGCCGCATTGACATCCACATCGATGCTGTCGCCAGGCTTGAGTCCCACGAATGAAGGACGTACCTTCTCATCCACATTCCTGAGAGCGACGTATGTCCCTTCTATCTTCATGTCTCCCTGCTCGAAATCCGCGATGAGGAAATCTTCCTCCCCTGCAGCCTCACCATCTTCCAGAGACCCGTACTGCCTGAGCAGGTTGTCTTTCATCTCCTTTTTCGCCTCGTCCTTGACAGTTATGTTATAATAAGGTATCTCATCCTCTTTTGAGAGTTCGAGCTTTACCTCCGGCGTGAGAGCCATATCGAACATGAAAGTGAAATCATTGCCGTCTGTCCATTCGACCTGCGGCTGCTCCTCCGACGGGAGAGGCTCTCCCATCACATGAAGGCCGTTGTCTCTGATATAGGTGTTGAGAGATTCCGATATCACATCATTGACAGAATCCACGAGGGCAGACTGCCCGTATATCCTCTCGACAAGCGACATAGGGACCATACCTTTGCGGAATCCCTTGAACTCAGCCTTTCTTCTGTATTCGTTAAGGCGTTTCTTCTTCTTGTCCGCATAATCATCCTTGGCAACGGTAAGGGTAAGCCCGATATTGAGGTCATCCACCCTGTTCTCTTTTATATCCATATCATTTAAATTTTAATTTTCATCAAATGCCGCGATTCCGCAACTGTCCGGATGCGAAAAAGCCTGCAAATTTAATCATAATGCTGTAAAATCCAAAATCCGGTGCCCGCGCGCCTGCAAACGCCTTGCGTGCTGGGCTTGAAGTACCGTCAGCGACGTCTCAGCGCGCGTTTCGGATACACTACCCTCGCGTGATGGACCTGCTGGAGATAATCCTTCAGGACATTTTTGAGTATGTGCAGTTCCTTCAGCGAGATATCAGCCTCTTCGAACTGCCCGTCCCTGATCTTGGCATTGAAAATCCTGTCCACGAAATCAGACACGCTCTGCTGGGAGAAGTCCTTGAGCGACCTGGAGGCGGCCTCTATGGTGTCGCACAGCATTAGGATGCTCTGCTCCTTGGTAGATGGCTTCCGGCCTTTATAATAGAAATCATCCGCCTTGGACGGATCTCCTCCCGCCTCAAGATACTTGCTGTAGAAATAGGCAGTGCAGGTGGTGCCGTGATGTGTAAGTATGAAATCCTTTATAATGTCCGGAAGTCCGGCCTTGTCGGCTATCGCAAGCCCATCCGGGACGTGCTTTATTATCTCCTTCGCGCTCTCCAGAGGGGTAAGGCCCTCGTGGTAGTTGGTGCCAGGAGCCTCGTTCTCGATGAAACACAGCGGATTGGCAGTCTTGCCTATGTCGTGGTACAGGGCACCGCAGCGGACCAGCTGTACGTTTGCATCTATTGCCCTTGCCGCAGCATCGACCATGTTCATCACCTGCAGACAGTGCTGGAAGGTGCCAGGAGCCTTGTGCGCAAGCTCCCTGAGCAACCTGTTGTTGGTGTCGCTGAGCTCTACGAGCCTGGCGTTGGATACCAGCATGAAAATCCTCTCGAAAAGATAGACGAGCGGGTATCCCGCCACAGAGAAAAGAGAGCCGAGCCCCATATAGAATACAGTCCTGTAACCGCCGACATTTCTGAGCCCATCAATCAGATGGAAAGCAAGATAAGTCACAATCAGGGACAGGAAGACAAAGAACGCCGTGACAAACTGCTGCCATCCCTTGTTGAAATATCCGTATGAAAATATCGCGGTCACCCCGGCGAAGAGGAACATCACGAACATCTCTACCCCGCTGTGCGCAAAAATGAGCAGAGGGAGGAGGGATACCACATAGACAGGATACACCACCTTGGTCTTGAAGAAGGCTACAAGGTAGAGGGCAATCAGAGGGAACGGCACAAGATACATATTCTCATGACCGGTCTTTTCCACACCGAAAGTAACGAGGGCAGACAGGAAGAAGACCAGCAGGAGGTAGCAGTACCTGTTGAACTCCGAGAATACCCCTGGATTGGTATAATATATGGTGAAAAACAGGATCACCACAAGCAGAAGAGCGAGCAATGCATTTCCTGCCCACAGGAGAACCTTCGGGCCTCCATAGCCTATGCTGTTCTCGTATTCCGCCTTGTAGGAATCAAGTAACTGCTCTATCTCGGCCGTGACAATCTCACCGTGCGACACTATAAGCTGCCCTGCATTTACCACCCCCGATGTCGGGGAAATGTAGTCGACGGCCTCATCATGCACAAGGTCAGTCGTCTGCTGGTCAAACAGAAGGTTCGGCACTACCACACTGTAGATGCCGCTGTATCTGCACAGGGAATCCACATCGCATTTGAGACCTGTGCGCTTCAGCCCCGCCACAAGTTCCGCGCGGGCTTCGGACACCTTGTAGATTTCGGATACGGGATATCTCGATGCCCTCCTGTCCCTCTGGATATAGATTACAGACCAGGTATTCCCAGCCCCATCCTCGAGGTCGGAAATCACACCCCGCGAATATATCGATGAAAGTATCTCCTGGATCTGCGTCTTGAGGGTATCGAACTTGCCGAGATCCGCCTGCTCCACGGACCTTATGCTTTCATCCGCGACCTCTTCCGAATATTTGTAGTACGGTATGATTCCGGAACCGGCCGACTCCCTCTCCTCCTGCATCTGCGCCTCTGTCTTGAGAATAGGGAAATCGAACTGGGCGATGAGGGTCTCGTACATCCATGGAGAACCCCTCCTGTAATCATAGTTGAAGTTTCCTGTACGCGGCATCAGCAGAAGCAGGAACACAAAGAGGAGAATCAGAGGGATGTAGACCTTGATGTCTCGCGGAAATCTTACCTTGTGCATAACTTTTCCTTTTGGTCTCCCGGAGGGAGGATCTCTGTCACTTATGGAAAGGGCTGTCCGGCTCTTTCGCCATATAGCTGAACTCGAGGCGGTCCGTCAGACGGGGCAGGATATTGTGCATTAACACCGTCAGCTTCCCTATAGGAGTCAGAATCATCTCGCTTTTCCTGCGGGCAAGCCCCTTTGCCAGATATTCTGCACATTTCTCCGCAGTCATCATCTTCCCCTCATCGCGCGGTGTCCTGCCCTGTTGCGAGCCATCGGCGGTGAGGGCTGCATTGCGCACATTGGAAGCAGTGAATCCCGGGGCGAACACCATAACGTGAAGACCATCATACAGATGCTCTATCCTCAAAGTATCCAGGAATCCCCTTATCGCATATTTGGATGAGGCATAGCCGGTCCTGGCTGGAAGGCCCGCAAATCCGGCGATGGAGATGACCCCTACGACAGAACCCCTGCTCTGGAGAAGATACGGAAGGGCGAATTTGGTACAGTACACGGTCCCCCAGAAGTTCACATCCATCAGGGTCTTGATGACACTGAGGTCAAGATCCCGGAACATAGCCCTCATAGAGACCCCGGCATTGTTCACAAGGATGTCAATCCTGCCGAACTTTTCGACTGTCCTGTCTATCAGTTCTCGGCAATCCGCCTCGACAGATACGTCCGTCCTGACACACAGGATATCCTCCTCCGGAGCAATCCCCGCCGTCTCGGACACAAGCCGGTCCAGAGAGCGTGCCGCAAGGCTGAGCTTCGCCCCGAGGGAGCCGAATAATCTGGCAGAAGCCAACCCAATACCTGAGCTGGCTCCTGTTATCACAATGACTTTGCCTTTGAAGAAATCCTTTTTCATAGCAAAGTCCTATTGCAGCATTCCCCTGTCGACAATCTCGTCTCCATCATACTCTCCCCTGTCGAGCTTTGCACGCACTTCGGCAAATGTCTTGAGAGTATATTCCACATCCTCCATGGAGTGAGCCGCCGTAGGGATAATCCTGAAAATTATCATTCCCTTAGGAATCACCGGATATACCACAATGGAGCAGAAGATGCCGTAATTCTCGCGGAGATCCACAGCCATCTTGGTAGCCTGTGCCACACCGCCCTTGATTGCGACAGGAGTCACACAAGCTTCAGCCGGTCCGATGTCGAACCCGAGGTCGCGGAAACCCTTCTGAAGGGCGCGGGTGACAGTGAAGAGTTTCTTCCGGAGTTCATCCCCCTCCTTGCTGCGGATAATCTCAAGCCTCTTGAGACCGCCTTCCACAAACGCCATCGGAAGGGACTTTGCATAGATCTGCGACCGGAGATTGTAGCGGAGATAGTCGATTATCACCTTAGGTCCTGCCACGAATCCTCCGATAGAGGCCATCGACTTTGCGTATGCACCGATATAGAGGTCGATGTCATCCATCACTGCGAAATGTTCCGATGTACCGCGTCCCGTAGGGCCCATACAGCCGAATCCATGCGCATCATCTATAAGAATCCTGAAATTGTATTTCTTCTTCAGCTCCACAATCTTGTCGAGGAACCCGAGGGCACCGGTCATACCGTATACTCCCTCAGTGATAAGGAGGATGCCGCCTCCTGTCTCCTCGCAGAGCTTTGTGGCACGCTTCAGGGTAGTCTCGCAGCTCTCATAGTCATTGTGGCGGTATGCCATTCTCTTCCCCATATGGAGACGGGCGCCATCGATAAGACAGGCATGAGCCTCTGAGTCATAGACTATCACATCATGGCGATCCATCAGCGCATCGATTGTAGATACGATACCCTGGTAGCCGAAATTGAACAGGAACGCATCCTCCTTCTTCTCGAAATCCGCGAGCTCGCGCTCGAATTTCTCGTGCAGCGATGTATGTCCGGACATCATACGGCTTCCCATAGGATAGGCAAGGCCCCATTTTGCAGCAGCTTCGGCATCGGCCTTTCTCACCTCAGGATGGTTGGCCAGCCCGAGATAGTTGTTGAGACTCCAGCAGAGCACATCCTTTCCGTTGAATTTCATGTGGGGACCGAGCTCTCCCTCAAGCTTAGGGTACATATAATATCCGAAAGCCTTCTTCCTGTACTGACCGAGAGGACCTCCCGAATCTTTAGCAATTCTCTCAAAAATATCCATAATAAATTCAATTATATTAATTTCAGATTTTTCTCCTTCAACGTGTTTTCCAATTGGTTTCCCGGACCGGTCATAACGGAGGGACGGCGTTGGAAACCATTTTATGCATCGATGTTGGCATAGTGGGCATTACGCTCAATGAACTCCCTCCTCGGCGGCACATCATCCCCCATCAGCATAGAGAAAGTCCTCTCTGCCTCCGCTGCATTGTCGATTGTGATCTGGCGCAGAAGCCTCCTGGACGGATCCATTGTGGTATCCCTTAGCTGCTCCGCACTCATCTCTCCGAGACCTTTGTAGCGCTGCACGGTGACTCCCTTGTCAGAGCCTTTGCCGAGCTGCATGGTCGCTTCCTTGCGCTGGGCCTCGGTCCAGCAGTATATCTCCTCCTTGCCCTTCTTTACGAGATAGAGTGGAGGAGTGGCCAGATAGACATAGCCGTTGCGGATAAGGTCGAACATATAGCGGAAGAAGAACGTCAGGATAAGGGTCGCGATATGGCTTCCATCCACATCGGCATCCGTCATGATTATAACCTTGTGGTAACGGAGTTTGGAAAGGTTGAGAGCCTTGCTGTCCTCTTCAGTGCCGACGGTGACTCCCAGAGCGGTGTAGATATTGCGTATCTCCTCGCTCTCGAACACCCTGTGGTCCATGGCCTTCTCTACATTCAGGATCTTACCCCTGAGAGGCAGGATTGCCTGCGTGGCACGGTCGCGTCCCTGTTTTGCGGTACCGCCTGCGGAATCTCCCTCGACAAGGAACAGCTCGCATTTCTCCGGGTTCCTCTCGGAACAGTCCGCCAGTTTTCCCGGCATACCGGCTCCCGACATCACGGTCTTGCGCTGCACCATCTCGCGGGCCTTGCGCGCTGCATGACGGGCCGTGGCAGCAAGGATGACCTTGTCCACAATCATCTTCGCCTCGCGCGGATTCTCTTCAAGATATGTCTCGAGAGCCGAAGCCGTAGCCTGGGAGACAGCCGAAACCACCTCGCCGTTACCGAGCTTGGTCTTTGTCTGTCCCTCGAACTGAGGCTCTGCCACCTTGACTGAAACCACTGCAGTCAGACCCTCACGGAAATCATCCGCAGCCAGGTCAAACTTCAGCTTGGCCAGCATTCCGTTCTTCTCGGCATACGCCTTGAGAGTCCTGGTGAGCCCCATCTTGAATCCCTGCAGATGGGTACCTCCCTCTATGGTATTGATATTGTTGACATACGAATATATCTTCTCGCTAAAGCCCGTATTGTACTGCAGCGCTATCTCGATAGGTATTATCTTGTCGGTCTCCAGACAGATAGGCGACTCTATCAGCTTTTCCGCCCCGGCATCCAGATATTCAACGAACTCCTTCAGGCCATCCCTGGAATAGAAGACATCCCTGCGGTATTCGCCTTCGGAAGAATTCTCATCATCCTCCGGCTGCACCTTTGTCCTCAGATCCGTAAGGGTCAGCGTAATGCCTTTGTTCAGATACGCCAGTTCGCGCAGACGGGCCGCAAGGGTATTGTAATCATATACCGTAGACACGGTGAATATCTCAGGGTCCGGATGGAAAGTGATGGTAGTCCCCGTATCGGATGTCTCGCCTGTAACCTTTACATCGGCAAGCGGCTTTCCTTTTGAGTATTCCTGGACGAAGACCTTGCCTTCCCTGTGAATCTCGGCACGGAGATAGTCGGACAGAGCGTTCACGCAGGAGACTCCGACCCCATGGAGACCTCCTGAGACCTTGTAGCTGTCCTTGCTGAACTTTCCCCCGGCATGGAGGACTGTCAGGACAACCTCAAGAGCCGAACGGTGTTCCTTCTCATGCATTCCGGTAGGGATACCTCGTCCGTTATCCTTGACTGTTATAGAATTGTCCTCGTTGATAGTCACCTCAATATGGGTACAGAATCCGGCCAGAGCCTCGTCTATACTGTTGTCCACCACCTCGTACACAAGATGGTGAAGTCCCCTGACCCCGATGTCTCCGATATACATCGATGGTCTTTTCCTCACAGCCTCAAGCCCTTCAAGCACCTGGATACTGTTCTCGGAATACTGCTCTTCCGCTTCGATTCTCTCTTCGTTCTCGGCCATATTTCATATATAATTTGTAAACGGACAAAGATAAGAATTTTTGTCCGTTTATGAAAATTTTATGTCTATAGCCTGTCCCCTGCAGTACCGGGAATCAGTTCCTGCTGCAGTTTTCACAGAGAAAAGGTGATGCCGGCCGTGAAATAGATACCGCTCTCGCAGTAGAGAGGGGTGCGCTGGATGGCCATATCGAGAAGGTTGCCTCCGTAGAGCCAGAAGGATGCCTTGCGGTTGAACCGGTATTCGGCCGAGATGCCCAGGTCGGCGTACCCTGGCAGACGGAGAGGCACAGGAGATGATGCAGCCGCATCCAGTGACACGGCATAGCCATCCCGTGCGAGCGCAGCATCGCAATGCAGACCGACAAATATCCTTTTCTTCCAGTTATAGACCACATCCACATCGGCCGAGAACGGAGACGGGGCGAAACCAGGCGTCCCTGTCTTTCCGAGGTCGGTCTGACGGTATGAGAATACTCCATCTACGGTGACATCCTGTGAATGCCAGCCCACCCTGAAATCCGCATAGAACCAGTTGCATGCCCCGTATGCCACGGCCGGGAGCAGCTGCGGGGACAGCGACACCGGCATCCCTGTCACGGGCAGAGTCTCCACCATCCCGGCAAACGGATTCAAAACGACCGCATCCAGAAGCTTGTTATGGTATCTTGCATAGCCTCCGTACAGGTCATACATAAACCTGGAGCCTATGTTCCCTTTGAATCCAAGCCTGGCGTTTATCCGCTCCACAGTATTGTCCAGCAGCGGCATACCGGCATAGTTGTGCGTAAAGAGGATGCTTGTGAAGCGGTTGCGGGACAGCATGTCCGAATAGCGGTTGATGTCCTCTCCTCCATCCGCCCTGACATAGATGTTCAGGTAATTACGTATGGCATCAAAACCTATTTCGATATCTGGATAGACGAACTGGCCTTTTGCCTGATGCATCTGCTTCACTGTCGACAGCATTGCTCCGGATGCTCCCGGGACAGACGGTATACAATATGCGGTCATGTCATTCCCGAACAGGACAGACAGCTCTACACCGAGGTCGAGAAGCCACCTTCCCCTGTCAAGCACATATCTCGGAGTCAGGCTGAACCTGCCTGATACCGAAGACAGGTATGACCGGTATGCCGACAGGTCAAGAGCCACATCAAGCAAAGCCCTGGAATGTTCCGAAAATACCGGACCTGCCGAAGAACGGAACGAGAAATCATGCTCCACAAGATAATACGGATCCGGGGTCTTGACCTTGTCTTCCCCATAGAGGTACGACATCGAGACATCATAGGAGATGTACCTGTCGGAAGGATTGTTCGAGGCCACCCTGAGGACAGTCCGGAATGCATCGAAGCCCCGCGTCATGAGGGTATCCCTCCCTGCATGGCCGAGATATCCGGCATCGAAGGAGAAAAAGCCTGTCTTCCAGTCCGCCCTTCCGCATATCCCTGCCCCGGTATATGTGTCATAGCCGGAATATTTCTTCTTCAGGAACCTGTCCCAGTCCAATGTCATGCCAGAGGACATCCCCCCGATCTCCGGTCCCACGGACCTGTATCTTCCGAAATATGACCTGTGCGTCCCGTAGATGCCCATAGAGAATGCCGATGTGCGGAACCGCGGCGTATACACCACATCAGCCACAGGATGCAGGGAATATCCGGCCCCGAGACGGAGAAAGAACTGTCCCGCATCCGACACGGTTCTGTCCGGCCTTATGTCAAGCATATACGGACGGAACTCGTATGAACCTCTGTACGGACTGGCATTGACAGTGTAGTCTACATCGATGTCAAACCTCAGGACAGAATCCGGCACTGCCATCTGCATCGCCGGCTTGTCCACTGCCGCATGTCCTGAACGGTAAGCCCTGGACACCTCCACCGTCGGATTCACATCCTGCGAATAGGCGGCCTTCCCTGTCATGAAGACAAGGCCGGCAGCCACTCCGCAAAAAAACAAATATCTCGATTTCATCATATATCTCCAATCAATATTGAACATCCGCCGGTCTTGCTACAGGGAATCCGTCACCCCTGCTGAACCGGTCCCGGAAGATATCAGTTCCTCCAGTTTCCTTATCCTGATGTCAAGGTCATCCTTCACATCATCCGGACTGTCAGGATTGTATCCATCCCTCACACTCTCGAAAGTTGCCTTGGCCTGCTCATAGTCACCGGTTTCGGCAAAGGCATCCCCTAGCACGACAAACGATTTGGCGAGCCAGTACTGCTGCGGATTCCCTGACTCGGAAAAGGCATAGACCCTCGTCTCGACATCCGCAAAGTCTCCCCTGTCATAGCTGTCCTTGACAAGAAGGTATGAAGCCTCCGCCCCGTAATCCGTGTCCGGTCTCGCCGACAGTCTCTGCAATATCGGAAGTGCACTGTCCCTGCGGCTTGTAGCCAGATACGATTTCGCCATAATATACTCGGACTCTGTCCTGAGCGCAGGATCGCTCCTGCTGTCAGAGGCAACCAGTCCGGCATTTCCGATGGCTGCATCATACATCTTTCCGGAATATGCGCTGCGCATCATTCCGACAATGGCCGCAGATCTGTTCTCATCCATACTGGCCTTGTCCTTAAGGAAAGAATATCCCCTGAAGGAATCATCATATCGCTGCAGCGAATATGCAAGGTCAGAATAATGGAGGGCGGCAAGCTCCACATACGGGCCGCTTCCCGACTGCATGACTTCCGCATAATGGTCGCACGCCTGCTCCTTGCGGCCAAGTCCCCTGCAGGACTCGCCCATATAGAATTCAGCAGAAGACACCCTCCTTCCTGAAGGGTAATCCTTGACATACGACTGCAGGGCCGCAAGGGATTTCTCGTAATTCCCTGTCAGGAAAATCTGCTCGGCAGCATTGTATATCATATCTTCCTTCTCATCCTCGGTCTTTATCGAAGACATTCCTATCGCATCTATGTATGCGAGATAGCTCTGCGGATCATTCTGAGACTGATATATGCTCTCTATTGCCGCCAGGGCATCCCCCGTATATTCCGATAGCGGCATCTTCTCCACCACTCCCTTGTAATATCCTAGGGCTGACTGCATGTCATTCCTGTTCCTTGCAAGGGTGCCGAGCTCGATCATTGACAAGGCGATATATGTACTGTCCCTGACATTGTCAAGCACGCGGCGGAAACAGTCTGCCGCCTCATCCGCCCTGCCTCCTGCGGCAAGGGCGCGCCCCAGCTCCACTGTGGCATCCGCATAGTACAGCGCTGAAGGATCGGCCCTGAGCACGGGAGACAGGGACTTTATCTTCCCCTCATTGTCCCCTGCCAGTCCGCACGAAAGACCGGCATAATAATATGGATATATGTCATCCTCATCGAAATATTCATCCAGCACATCCCGGTATGCCTCCCTGGCGGCAGGATAGTCCCTCTGCAGGAACAGGCAGTCCGCCTTGCGCAGAAGCGCCTCCTTCCTGAAGGAAGATGAACCTGTCCCGAGATATTCCGAGAACCATTTCACTGCGGAAGGATAGTCCCCCTGCTGGAAGTAGCAGTAAGCCATATTGTACGGCAGAAGCCTCGACTCTTCCATACCGTATAGAGCGGATGTGTTGTAAAGTTCCCGCAAGGTCTCAAGCGACCTGTCATACTGCCCATCCCTGAAATATGCTTCCGCCAGCCAGAATCTCGACATCTGGTTGAACATCTCCCTCCTGTCCGAATAATATGCGGCCGCCCTGAGGCACGGCACTGCTGCCCTCCACGAGCCATCCCCGATAAGTTCATTTGCTCTCAGATAATTGGCCTTCATATAGTTGGTCTTCATCACGGGATCCAGTTCCTCCACCTTGTCGTATGCATTTACAGCCGCGGCATAGTCCCTGTTCCTCAACGCGCCCACAGCTATGTAGGAATACACCCTGTCACCACGCCTGAGGTCAGAATATTTTGCGAGATATCCGTCGAATCCCGAAATGTCATTGTTAAGGTCAAAGGCAAGCTTGGCATAGTTGAAATAGGCATCCTCCGCCATATCGGGATTGAACTGAGGCACAGATGCCTCCTTGAACGCCTCCATCGCCGCCACCTTGTTCCTGAGCTGTATATAGCTGTACGCCATCTGATAGCTCGCTATCTGACCGAGCGAATCCGTCCTGTCCGACATCCTGGAGAAATTCTCGGCAGCGCCGGCCCAGTCCTTGACCGCATACAGCAGCGAGCCGGCATAGAAATAGTCCGTCCTTGTCTTCTGTCCATCCGGCACTGCATTCCTGTCATAGTATTTCCTCGCCTCGTCCGCGTTGCCGAGCACCAGATATGACTCTGAAATCAGCCTCGCAAGCTGGATCCGGCGTTCCTGCGGGACACTGTCCATCATCCCGGGACCGTTCTTCACGACATACCCGTAGTCCTTCGCCATAAAACGGCACTCGAGGATGTAATAATTGGATATATCCGCAAAACGGGGATCCTTCGCGGAGCCGGAGAAGCGTTCAGCGGCCTCCGGAAACCGCTCCTGCTGATAAAGGATGTAACCGGAGAAATACTTGGATGGCGCAGTATAGTCAGACACCGGTCTCGAAAGGACCTCGTCAAACCGGGTCAGGGCCCTGTCAAACAGCCCGTTCTCCAGGTCGCAGTAGGCCTTGCGGAACAGGAATTCGGGCACCTGGCTGCGATACAGCTGGCGGCGTGACAGCAGTTCAAGCTCTTCCGATGCACCCCGGTAGTCCTCGGCATCGAAAAGGTTCAGTGCATGGAAAAAACGCATCTGCGGGATAAGACCGGAATACGGATACCTGTCTATATAGTCCTGCATCATCGTGCGGTATCCCGACTGTCCGAGATGCACTGCACAGAGAACCCTGTAACCTTCCGCCCCGGAATCGCCGGTCTTTTCCGCAATCATAGCGAAGCGCGCCTGGGCGGCCGCGTACATTCCCCTGCCGTAAAGGTCCAAGGCATCACGGAATTCCCTGTCACGCACCGCTGCAAAGTATGTATTTCTGTCTGAAGCCGCCGCCTCGGAAGCAGCATTCCACGCAGGAACACCCGACACCATAAACACGGAAAGCACGGCAACCGCAACACTGTTCAAACCCATTGTAGACAAAAACATTAAAATTTCTGCAAACATAAATAAAAATCGTGATTTTCTTGCGTATATTTGTACGATTTGTCCAGAAGCAGTCTGGATTTACAGCCATAATCATACGACATGGAAGACAGGACACCAGTGATATCGTTCAGGGATGCAGACATATTCAACGGAGAAAACTGCGTCATATACGGACTGGACATGGATGTCTATCCGGGAGACTTTGTATATATAGTAGGCAAGGTCGGGACAGGCAAGACATCCATTATCAGGACGATAATAGCCGAGAACCCTCTTGTCAAGGGGGAAGGACAGGTATGCGGATATGACCTCAGGACAATTCGCGCCAAGGAGATACCGTATCTCAGACGGAAGCTCGGGGTGGTGTTCCAGGATTTCCAGCTGCTTATGGACAGGACCGTAGAGGAGAATCTCGCATTCGTGCTGAGAGCCACAGGATGGAAAGAAGGGACGGGATCAGACAGGAGGATAAACGATGTGCTCGAAGCCGTGGGGATGGCGAACAAGGCGCACAGGATGCCGCACCAGCTGTCCGGAGGCGAGCAGCAGAGGATTGCGATAGCCCGCTCTATCCTCAACAGCCCGGAAGTAATCATAGCGGATGAGCCTACAGGCAATCTGGATCCCGAGACTGCGGATGGGATAATGCAGCTTCTGAGAAGCATCAACAGCGAGAAAGGCACAGCCGTGGTGATGGTGACCCACAATATGAACATCTGCCAGAAATACAAGGGACGGCTGCTGATATGCAAAGATGAAGGCTGCACGGAAAAGACGGATGATGAGGTGATTGACATTTCTTTCGGGAATCTCGACATCAACATCTGATGACAGTCCCGAGAGACAGCCGCACACATTATCGACATTGACAAAGAGATTATGGAAAGAGACGAAAGATACGCCGGCATCATCAGCTGGTTCAACAGCAATATGCCGGTAGCCGAGACAGAACTGCAGTATGACTCACCGTTTCATCTTCTGATAGCGGTCATCCTGTCCGCACAGTGCACAGACAGGAGGGTCAATATGCATACGCCGCAGATATTCGCCAGATTCCCTGACCCGCAGTCACTGGCAGAGGCATCTTTCGAGGAAGTCTACAGCCTGATAAAGTCTATCACTTTCCCGAACAACAAGGCAAGACACCTCATAGGAATGGCCAGGGCCCTTCTCGACATGTACGGCGGGACAGTACCATCAGACCCTGATGAACTTGTGAAACTGCCGGGCGTAGGACGCAAAACGGCGAATGTGATAGCATCCGTGGTCTATGACAAGCCCGTAATCGCAGTGGACACCCATGTGTTCAGGGTATCCAGAAGAATCGGGCTGTCCGATGGAGAGACAGTGGAGAAGGTAGAGAAAGACCTCACGGCATCCATACCCGAAACCCTGCGCGGCAAGGCCCACCACTGGCTGATCCTGCACGGGAGATATGTCTGTACGGCAAGGAATCCAAAATGCGCTGAATGCGGAGTGAAGGAATGGTGCCGCCAATACGCGGAAGACCATACCTTTCTCTGACAGACCACACAGAAAGAGGGTCCGCCGTCCTGACGGCAGGGACCGGGTCTGCATATATGACAATCGAATAAAAGGAAACCATGATATATTTCACATCCGAGAACCTGCTTTTTTTAGGTTCAATACTCATATTCGTCAGCATACTCATCAGCAAGGCCGGATACAGGTTCGGACTGCCTGTCCTCCTGCTGTTTCTCCTGGCCGGAATGCTTTTCGGAAGCGATGGGCTCGGTCTCGAGTTCAACAATGTCAGACAGGCGCAGTTCGTGGGTATGGCAGCCCTCTGCGTAATCCTGTTCACCGGAGGCATGGAGACAAAAATCAAGGAGATACAGCCTGTCCTCGGTCCGGGTCTCGTACTGTCGACTGTCGGAGTCATACTGACCACCGCCCTTACCGGACTTTTCATATATGCCCTGTCTTGCTGGGACCAGGTACCGTTCGCCCTGCCGTTCGTGACCTGCTTCCTTCTGGCGGCGACAATGTCATCCACTGACTCGGCTGCAGTATTCAATCTGTTAAGGGGCAAGAACATACATCTGAAATACAATCTGAAACCCACACTCGAGCTGGAAAGCGGGAGCAACGACCCAATGGCCTACATACTCACCATAATGCTCATCCAGATAGCGGGCGAAGTCACCGGACCGGAAACCGATCTCAGCGCGTGGCATCTCATCGGTGAAGCGCTGTGGATACTTGTGCAGCAGTTCGGCATCGGGGCGGCGGCCGGTGTCCTGATGGGATTCGCATCAGTGTGGATAATCAACAAGGTGAACCTGAAAAACACCCCGCTCTACGCGATAATGCTGCTGAGCATCGTGTTCTTTACATTCTCGGTAACCGGATTCCTCAACGGCAACGGATATCTCGCGGTCTATATAGCCGGAATAATAATCGGCAACCACAAGATAGCATACAGGCCGCAGATATCTTCATTTCTCGATGGCCTGACCTGGCTGATGCAGATAGGAATGTTCCTTACCCTGGGGCTTCTGGTCAACCCATCCGATATGATGAAGCTCGCGCCGATGGCTCTGCTGATCGGAATATTCATGATCATTATCGCAAGACCTGCAAGCGTGTTCCTTTCGCTTCTACCGTTCCGGAAAATAAACTTCAGGTCCAAGGTCTTCATCTCTTGGGTGGGACTGCGCGGCGCTGTACCGATAATCTTCGCGACATACCCTGTAGTGGACAACATACCGGGATCTGACCAGATATTCAATATCGTATTCTTCATAACCCTGCTTTCTCTCGTGATCCAGGGCTCATCCATACCGAGCGTGGCATCGTGGCTCAAGCTCAACGAACCCGCTCCGGAAGAAGATGACAAGTTCGGTGTGGAGATTCCGGAAGAAGCAGGCAAACTGGTGGAAATCACTCTGTCAGCAGACTCTCTGATACATGGGGACACCCTGAAGGAACTGAAACTTCCTGATGGGATGCTGGTTATGATGATAAAGAGGGACGAGAGGTTCATCGTACCTAACGGCAGGGTCAAGCTGAAAGCCGGGGACAGGCTGCTGATAATCTCGGACCATATAGACGAGCCATAGCCAATGCTACCGGAACATAATGGCCGGAGGTTTTCTCCGGCAGACTTTCCCGAGAAATTCACCTGGCCTTTCCGTTACAGTCCTCATCCGGCTGTCAGACTGGCAGCCGGGCAGGTCATCGCCCGTATCGACTCTGATGACAATCTTGGAAACGATTTCGCTGAGGGGAAGATGCTCGGGGTGCTGGTTGTCAGGACAGACAGGAATCCGGCGGAGGACGGGCTGCTGCACTGTCTGGACAGGCAGAACGGGATCTTCTATCTTGCGGCCTTTTCCGGCAACGCCGGAGGCTGCAGCCGCATCAGCGGATTCGTCCCTCCCATATTCGACACTCTCGATCCGGAAGGTCATTTCAAAAAGGAAGAGGCCGCAATCAGCGCGATATCCGGAGAGATAGACAGGCTGGCCGGAACCGACCGGGACAGGATCCTGGAGCTTAAAGCAGAGAGAGTCAGAATGTCCGGAGAACTGCAGACGTGGCTTTTCCGCAATTATGCAGTCCGGAACGCCTGCGGCGAGACGAAATCGGTACTCGACATATTCGCAGACAGAGGGCTGGTACCTCCGGGCGGCACCGGAGACTGTGCCGCCCCCAAGCTGCTCAATTATGCCTACGCGAATTCACTCATACCCCTCGCGATGGGTGAATTCTGGTACTGCGGAGAAAATTCCGCAGAGTCCGGAAGGGACAGGGGCGGCACTGCAAGGAAAAAAGGAGAATTCTATCCATCTTGCAGCAGCAAATGCGGGCCTCTGCTCAGATGGATGCTGACAGGGCTGGATACCGACAATCCATATATGTTCGATGACAGCACTGTCCCGGAAATACTGTGGCAGGATGAGTCTCTGATGGTGGTCTCGAAACCGGCCGGGATGTTGTGCGTCCCGGGGAAAGACGGACAGAAATCATTGATAGAGAGACTTCCGCAACCATGCTTCTCTGTCCACCGTCTGGATATGGACACCTCGGGAGTGCTTCTGGTGGCAAAGACCCCGAGGGCTCAGTCGAATCTCCAGAGACAGTTCGAGGACAGGCTTACAGGGAAGGTATATTCGGCAATCGTAGAGAACAGGGCAGGACTTTCTGCAGGAGACTGCGGCAAGATAGACCTTCCTCTGCGCCCGGACATAAACGACAGGCCGAGGCAGATTGCAGACCGGATATACGGAAAAGAGGCTGTCACAGAATACCGTGTCCAGACAGTATCCTCAGATGGAGGACTTGCAGTCGTGGAATTCCGCCCGCTCACAGGCAGGACTCATCAGATCAGAGTGCATTCCGCCCTTGGGCTCGGATGTCCGGTAACGGGAGACCTCCTGTATGGAGGTTCATACCGCAGAAGGCTGTATCTCCACGCCGAAAGCATCACATTCAGACACCCTGTCACAGGTAAGGAGATGCGCTTCTCCATCCCATCCGGATTCCAGGACAGAATATGTCAGCTCAAGCCTTCTATCTGACCATTGACAATGTCTATATGCAGTGCCTGAGGGTTCCGTGGAAGTCCGGGCATCCTGATGATGTCACCGGCGATGGCCACAAGCATTTCCGCCCCGGAATTTATCACTATATCCTTGATGCTGAAGTTGAAGCCTTCAGGAGCGCCGTATTTCGCGCTGTCCTGGGAGAAGGAATACTGCGTCTTCGCTATGCACACCGGGAAGTGCGAAAGCCCGAGCTCGTTGATCCGCTTTATCTTGTTGCGCGCGACTTTCCCTATTGACACCGAACCCGCGCCATAGATGTTCCTGGCTATGCTCTCTATCTTGGACTCCACGCTCTGGTCATCGCTGTATGTGAATTCCAGAGGTCCTGAAGGATTCTGCTCTATGGTGTCCACGACAAGATGGGCAAGCTCCTCGGCACCCTTACCTCCCTCGCAGTAGGCATTGTTGACGGCAAATCCCACACCGAGTTCCGCACAGTGGCTGCGCACCAGCCCTATCTCCTCCTCCGTGTCGGATGCATACCTGTTGAAGCAGACAATCACGGTCTGCCCGAAAGCTCTGATATTGCGGATATGTCTGTCCAGGTTGGCAAAGCCTCTTTTCAGTCCCTCGGGATCCGGAGCATCTATCTTGTCTTCAGGGACGAAACCGTGCATCTTGAGCCCGCGCAGGGATGCCACAAGGACTGTAAGGTCAGGCTTCAGTCCGCTCTTCCTGCATTTGATATTGAAGAACTTCTCCGCTCCGAGATCGGCTCCGAAACCGGCCTCTGTCACTGTATAGTCGGCGAATGTCATTGCCAGCCTCGTGGCTATTATAGAATTGCAGCCATGCGCTATGTTTGCGAACGGTCCGCCGTGGACGAAAGCAGGTGTACCTTCTGTCGTCTGGACAAGATTGGGATGGATGGCATCTTTCAGGAGCACCGTAATCGCTCCCGCAACACCGAGATCCTTTACAGTGAAAGGAGTGCCATCGAACCTGATGCCGAGGGTGATGTTCTCTATCCTGCGCCTCATATCCTCCAGACCGGAGGAAAGGCACAGGATGGCCATCAGTTCCGAGGCGGGGGTAATGTCGAAACCGGACTGTCTGGTTATGCCGTTGGCACGCGGCCCGAGACCTGTGACTATATCCCTGAGCGAACGGTCATTCACATCCAGAACCCTTTTCCACAGTATCTCCTTCAGGGCAAAACCTTCCTCCTGATGCTGATACAGATAATTGTCCAGCATGGCCGCAATCATATTGTGTGCGGAAGTCACCGCGTGGAAGTCCCCTGTAAAATGGAGATTTATCCTGTCCATCGGCATTATCTGGGCATAACCTCCGCCTGCGGCACCTCCCTTGAGACCGAAACACGGGCCGAGAGACGGCTCACGGAGAGCCACTATCGCCTTTCTGCCTATACGGTTGAGCCCCAGGGCAAGTCCGACAGAGACCGTAGTCTTGCCGATACCTGCCTTGGTAGCCGTAATGGCTGTCACAAGAACAAGCCTGTGTTTCCTGGCCTTTTCATCATCTGCCAAAGACTCAGGAACCTTTGCCATATAATGACCATACGGCTCTACCATATCCTGAGGTATCCCGGTCTCGGCCGCCACCTCAGTGATTTTCTTCATCCGTATGCTTCTGGCGATTTCTATGTCCGATTTCATACGCCGCCGCTTATTTTACGAACTGCCTGCGGAGCTCCTCTATCTTTGCATCGGCATCTGCTCCCCTTGCCCCGAAATAGAACTTGATCTTCGGCTCCGTGCCGGAAGGCCTTACCGAAACGACATCTCCGGCAGCATTGAAGAACTGGAGTACATTGGATTTAGGAAGACCAGTCTCCTCCGGCCTGTCATAATCTATAACTTTCGTCACAGGCTGTCCTGCAAGCTCTTTCGGAGGGTTTGCCCTCATATCGGACATTATGGCTGCAATCTCGGCCACACCTTCCTTCCCCTTGCGCACGAGTGACACCAGAGCCTCACGGTAATATCCGAACTCGGAGTAGATGTCCTGGAGAAGCTGGTAAAGCGTCTTCCCCTGGTCTGCGGCCCATGCGGCACACTCTGCTACCATTGCACAGGATATAGGGGCATCCTTGTCCCTGACAAACTGTCCAATGTTGAAGCCATAGCTTTCCTCACCTCCGCAGATGAACTCTCCGCTGCCTTCGTTGCGGCGGACGATATCGGCAATATATTTGAATCCAGTGAGGACATTGTAGACCTTCACCCCGTATTTCCCGGCAATCGCCCGGATCAGTTCTGTCGTCACTATCGTCTTCACCACATACTTTGTGTCATCCAGCCTGCCGAGCTCCGACCAGCGCCTCAATATATAATAGGTAAGCATGGATGCGGTCTGGTTTCCGTTGAAAAGGACCATCCTGCCATCATTGTCCCGCACGGCAATCCCCAGACGGTCCGCATCAGGGTCTGTCGCCAGCACAAGGTCAGCCCCCTCCCTGTCAGCCACTGCCACAGCCATCTCAAGGGCTGAGTGCTCCTCCGGATTCGGGGACTTCACCGTAGGGAAATTGCCATCGCTCACATCCTGCTCCGGGACATGGTATATGTTCTCGAATCCCAGCCTCCTGAGAATGGCAGGAACTATATGTACCCCTGACCCGTGCAGAGGGGTATAGACTATCTTCAGATCCCTGTGCCTTGCCCTGGACTCGGGAGAAAGCATAAGGGTCAGGACATCATCCATATAGGCATTGTTCATCTCATCCCCCATAGTCTCGATACCGCCTTCCCTGCCATCCGCCCTGTATTTCACCATAGACGGATCGGTTATGGCATTGACTTCAGCCACTATGTCCTTGTCTACAGGTGCTATGATCTGCGCCCCATCGCTCCAGTACACCTTATATCCGTTATATTCCTTGGGATTGTGGGAGGCTGTGACCATCACTCCTGCAGTAGCGTGTTTCTTCCTCACGGCATAGCTCAGGAGCGGCACCGGATGCAGGCAGTCGTAGATATAGACATGTATTCCGTTGGCTGACAACACTTCCGCCGTGATTTTAGCAAAGACATCGCTATTGTTGCGGCTGTCGAATGACACGCATACGCTGAGATTGTCCGACTTCACGTTCTTCAGGATATAGTTCGCAAGCCCCTGCGTAGCCATGGCGACCACATATTTGTTCATCCTGTTCGTGCCTACCCCCATCACGCCACGAAGCCCGCCGGTGCCGAACTCGAGGTTACGGTAGAACGCATCTTCAAGGGCTGCAGGGTCTTTCATCAGTTCACGCACCTGCGCCTTTGTCTCTTCATCATAGTTGCCATCGAGCCAGCTCTGGGCCACCTGTCTGAAATCTCTTTCCATATAGTTATCAGTTAACAAGTTATTATTTTCTATCCTTTGCAAATCTTACAAATTTAGAGATTTTTTGAAAAAATTTTCTGATTTTTGGGAAAAATTATTCAATCCTGCAAACTGATTTTTCTGAGAAAAAATGAATGGCAACGGAAAAACTGCAGACTACGGACTGCTGGCGGAATTCATTGAATCCCATTTCGATGACAATACGGACAGGCTGCTGTTCAGCAAATCTAGATGGAAGGACATAGACATGGACCTTGCCGTAAGCACGATTCTCGGGCACAGGAAACTCAGGTACAAGGTCCCGTCATGGTACAGGAATCCGCAGCTTGTCTTCCCGTCATCGTTGAGTGTGGAGCAATGTTCTTCCGAGTTCACCGCAGAGTCCAGGGTGGAAACCATCCGCAGCATGCTCGGGACAGACCTGTCCAGTCTGAAAATCGCCGACCTTACGGGAGGGCTCGGTGTGGACAGCTACGTGTTCTCCCGCCATTTCGGGCAAGTGCTGTACAACGAGATGAACAGAGGACTTGCCGATGCAGTTTCTCACAACTTCGGTGCATTGGGATGCAGCAACATATCCGTGACTTGCGCCAAGACAGGGCCTGCCGCCCCCATCTCCCCATCGGTACTGCTATCGCAGTCCGCCCCCGATGTCATATATCTGGATCCTGCAAGACGGGCATCCGACGGTAAAAAAGTGTTCAGGATAGAGGAATGCCAGCCAGACATCCTGCAGATGAAGGATGAACTGCTACGGATTTCCAGGCTGGTCGTAGTCAAGCTGTCTCCAATGGCCGACATCGGTATTGTCGCCGGGGCCCTCGGCCCGCACTGCAGACGGATAGATGTGGTGTCCTCAGCAAATGAATGCAAAGAAATAGTAGCCTTTCTCGACAGGGAACACGAAGGGGAATGCAGCATCTGCGCAAAGTGCTCCGGCAAAGCGGAATTCATCTTCACGAAATCCGAAGAAGACAGGGCAGTGGCCGTACTGCCTGACACCGGACTTGCCGATTCCGTGTCAAAGTCCGGCACACCGGAATGCAAGGACCTGTTTCTTCTGGAGCCGGACAAGGCATTGCTGAAGGCTGGTGCATTCAAACTTCCGTGCAGCCGTTTCGGGCTGACGGTGCTGGACCGTTCGACCCACTGCTACATTGCATCCGGCAACACCGCAGATACAGCACATAATGGCGATTCTGCGGATGTGACGGTACTGCAGAACCTTTTCCGTGTCTTCAGGATTATCCGAATCTTTCCGCTGGACAGACAGGGGCTGCAGGAAGCGGGCAGGGAATTTCCTATGGCGGATGTGACAGCCAGAAACATCCCGTTGGGCAGCGCTGAACTTCAGCGGAGGCTCAAGGTCCGGCCATCAGACAGATACCACATCTTCGGACTGAAAGTATCTTTCTGCACAAGGGCAGACGACAGTGCCCATCCGGCTCCACGGTCCGGCAACTACCTGTTCATTACCGAACGCCTTTGAGGTACCTGAGCCAGAATGTACGGTTCTCTTCCCTGAAATGTGCAGCCTGATATCCATAATATCCGTGCATTCCGTCGGGATAGACCATAAAATCGAACCGTTTCCCTTGTCTCTGCAGTTCATCCACCAGCTGGAGAGTGTTCTGGAAATGGACATTGTCATCTCCTGTCCCGTGGGTGATCTTCAGCATGACCCGGTCTGACTCCCCTCCATAAAAAGCCGGTACAGGCATACAAACAGACGTACCGGCGGATGGGGCAGAATCAGATGACCGGACTGCCCTCTTCCTGTCCGGATAGCAGTTGACCGGATATGAAGACACATAATTCAGGACACGGGCCGAAGCATAACCTTCAGGGTTGGTCTGCGGAGTCTCCATAAAACGCTCTGTATAATGGGAATCATACAGCGCCCAGTCATAGACACCTCCACCGGCAATCCCGAAATGGTAGCTTTCCGGGGCACGAAACAGGAGCATTGCCGTCATAGTGCCTCCAAATGAGAAGCCCTCTACCCCGATCCTGTCACCATCCACGTATGGAAGGCTCTTGAAATAATCAGCCCAGGAAATGAAATCCCTTACAGGCCACTCTGTCAGATTGCGGTAGACCATATCCGTACCCGCACGCCCGCTGTTCCCGGCCGCCCTGCAGTCGGCCACCACCTGTATTATCCCGTTGTCAGACCACCACTGGTTGTTTTCCGAAGGGGAGACCCACCTGTCCCTCACCATCGGCGTATCGGGTCCTCCGTATATATCGACATGGACAGGATATTTCACGGATGGGTCGAAATCTACAGGAAGGGTGACCATAGCCGGAAGCCTGAACCCATCTCCGGTAGTAATCCATACCAGCTCTGGCATCGCATAGCGGGATGCATCGAAAGAGCCGGAATCCATATCCGCCACTATTGCGGTATGTCCTGAAGTCCTTGCCACGACAACTTTGACAGGAGTGGACATATTGGAGACCGCAGCAGCGAAGTATTTTCCATCGGGAGAGAAAGAGACTCCTGAAACATTGTATGAAGTGTCGGTCAAGGCCGTGATCCTGCCTTTCCTGTCGACCCTGTAAAGGGCTGATTTCACCCTGGAGTCCCGCTGGGCAGAAAAATAGACATTGCCACCCCTCTCATCGACCCTCTCCAGACTCACAGACCAGTTGGGACCATCTGTCAGACGGCGGAATTCGGAGCCATCGTAGGACAGGAAATATATCTGCTGCCACCCTGTCTCGAACGCACGGGTCATATAAAGTCCCGTATCAGTGAATATCACATCATTTATCCAGTCTATCCAGGTCCCGTATTCCTCATGATATATATGCTTCTTCGAACCATCCACTGCCGAAACGGCATAGAGGTCAAGCGTATTCTGGATACGGGGCATTCTGGAGATGAAGAATTCACGACTGTCAGCACCCCAGAAAGGGATACCGAAATACTGGTCCTCAACCGGGTCGAAGTCCGCCCATACTACGGGGATATCCCTCTCGGCAGACCCTTCACCCTGTTCAGGATGCGGGGCTTTTCCGGTCACTTCAGGAGTTCCTCCATCCCCTGGCCGGCAGACCGAGGCGACATCCACAATGCCTATCCTGACCTGCGGATTGGTCTCGCCCGCCTTTGGATACCGTGTCCTGCGCAGCGAGCCATCCTGCCCGAAAGGGGAATAGATCGGGAAAAGAGGGACTTCTGTATTGTCAAAACGGTAGAAACCAATCTTCCTGCTGTCAGGCGACCACCAGAACGCCCTGTACCTTGAAGGACGGCCGAGAATCTCCTCATAATAGACCCACGATGCATAACCGTTCAGTATCAGGTCGGTACCATCGAACGTAAGACGGTGCTCCTTGCCCGAAGCTATCTCGACTACATACAGGTCATTGTCCCTGGTGAACGCAAGCATAGTCGAGTCGGGAGAATATGTCAGGTTCACCGCTCCCTCCGGACGGACAGGAAATGATGAATACTTCTCCGGGGCCGTCACTCCACATATCTTCTTCCGGGAAGACGCATCATACACGAAAGCCGCCGAATCGGTATATGTCCCATCGTATGTGAATATCACCTCATCGTCCGAAATCCATTTCCATGCAGCCGGGACCGGATCCAGGTCAGGACTTACGAATCCTCTGTCCTCTCCCGTGAGGGTACCGGTCCTGTCCGCACAGAATGCCGGTGCCTGGATGCCGGAAATCACGGCGGCTACTGCTGCGATTGCTTTAATATCCATAATTCAAACCTTTATCTTCAGAATCCATATTGTTAAAACCAACGGTCATTGAAATTGACGAAATATACCTTCTCCACCCCACGCGTCACTGCCGTATAGAGCCATTTCAGGTCATCACTCCCGAGCTCCTCCTGCCAGAAAGGATTGTCAATGAACACGCATTTCCACTGCCCTCCCTGAGACTTGTGCCCGGTAATGGCATTGGCATATTTCAACTGCAGGGCGTTGAAATACCGGTCCTCCCGTACCGCCTCATATCTTTTCTTCCGGGACGGGATATGCGAATAATCCTCATTGACCCCGGCATAGAGCATATTCTGCTGCCCGTATGTCAGGGAAGCGCTCTCGGACTCGAGGGTGTCAAGTATCACCTTCGCCACAATCTCCTGGTCTCCATAGTCCGGAAACGACAGCCTCGCCGTGGCGAAATGCAGGCCGTACCTGTCCTCATACCGTGAAATGTTCAACAGGCTGGCCATATCTCCGTTGGCGATGTAATCCATCCCCTCCACATTCTCCACGAACTGATAGCAGTTCTTGACTATCATCAGCCTGTCCCCCCTTACAAGCCTGTCCTCCTTAAACTGTACCGCCGATCGGATTCCGGCATTGTACCTGTTTGCCCTCCTGTTCGACCTGCAGAGCACAATTGTCTCATCCTCTCCATATTCCGAATAGGCATCTGATATCTTTTCCAGCAGTTCGCCTCCAGATATCCTCTCCACATCATCGAAGCCATCCGTCTTAAGCTTCAGAACGGGCATCGCCCCGCTTCCACAATCCTCATCCACGGAATACCTTTCAATCATCTTCCTGAGCAAAGTCGCATTGTACAGTATTCCGGACTCCTTCTGCTGACGCACCACGTCAGTCAGGACAGAATACTCCACGCCCCCGAGCATGGACATGTAATCCCGCGACAGGGCAGGGCTGCTGTCCAGCCCCACGGGAGGGAGCTGGGCGGAATCCCCTATCAGCACCAGTTTGCAGCCGGCCCCGTTGCGGACAAAGCCGACCAGATCCTCAAGCAGGTTGCCCGACCCGAACACGGCCATCTGCTGCTGCCCGGCATCGATACCTATAAGAGACACCTCATCCACAATGAAGATGGCATCCTTCAACTTGTTTATGTTCAAGGTAAACTGCCCGAAACCATCCCCGCTGACCGACTTCTGCCTGTATATATGCTTGTGTATCGTAAAGGCCTGACCTCCTGCATAGCCAGACAACACCTTCGCGGCACGTCCCGTAGGTGCAAGCAGGACACAGCGCACATTCAGTTCCCTGAGAGCATTGATGACAGCGGCAATGGCCGTCGTCTTGCCTGTACCGGCATACCCGTTGACCACCAGTATGTCCGAATCATCCCCACTTACAAACGAAGAGACATCCTTCAGAAGCCTGTCCTGGCATTGTGTCGGGGCAAAACGGAGATGCGACAGGAACCTTGAATACAGGAAATCGGACCGTACCATCACAGATTCCTCCTGAATATCATATATGCGACAGCTATCACAGGATATATCTCAAGACGGCCGAATATCATCCCGACAGTATAAATGAACTTGGCCATCGCAGGCTGGGCCGCGTATGTCCCCAATGCGCTGATGGATTCAAGGCCCGGACCGGCATTTCCCATAGATGCGATGAATCCGGAAAAGGCCTCGACCGGTTCCACCCCGCAGAGCAGAACACAGAATATGCCGACAGCAAGTATCATAAAATACAGGACAATATATGTCATCACGGCAGATGATTCCGCATCGGACACACTGTGCTTGCCGACCTTTATATGTGAAACAGCCGTAGGGTGAAGGCTGTATTTGATCTGCCGCGAAAGCGTCTTCAGCGCGATATATATCCTGTCAGCCTTGATACCTCCGGCCGTGGAACCGGAACAGCCTCCGAGCAGGATGGAGACCATAAGCAGCATACCTGCAAGCAGCGGCCACCGGGAATTGTCGCTCATTCCGAATCCCGTGGTGGTCATATAGCACACCACCTGGAACAGAGCATCCGCTGCAGCCTTGCCCCAGTCCCTGTATCCGCCCTGGACCAGAAGGTCCGCCATTATCAGCAGGGTCAGCACCACAATGGAAGACAGGAAGAACTTCACTACCGGATTGCGGTAAAGAGGCTGCAGGGAACGGGATGCCACAGCCGTGAATATGAGCCCGAAATGCAGGGAGGAAAGGACCATAAAGAATACTGCGACCATATTTATCCCCATCGAGCCGTATTCGGAAAGAGACATATTCTTCGTGCTGAACCCTCCGGTGGCCACAATGCTGAACGCGTGGTTGACCGCATCGAACACCGGCATTCCAGCAATCATCAGGCAGATGGCAGTCAGTACGGTTATGCCTACATATACAATGGTTATGATATATACTATCCTCATGGAACGGTACCTGTAGCCCAGACGGGACAGGGAGGACAGCTCTATGTTGGCAAGCCTCAGGCGGAACGGGCTTGCATTCGGAATGACGAGAAGCAGGAAGACGACCACACCGAAACCACCGATGAAATGTGTCGAGGAACGCCAGAACAGCAGGCTCCTCGGCAAGGCCTCTACATCTGTCAATATAGTCGAACCCGTGGTCGTATAGCCCGACACACTCTCAAACCAGGCGTTCACAAGAGAGAACTCACCTCCCCACAGCACGTATGGCAGCATACCGAAAATAAAGGAAAGGAGCCACGACAGGATTATTATCATATATCCATCCTGCTGGGAAATCGCGGATGACTGACGGACAAATATGAAAGGGAAGGCTCCGAATATGAATGTGATGATGAAACTGATTGCAAGAGGCCCGAAAGCGGAATCCCGCCCGTCGAAAAGCGAAACCATCATCGACAGGAACATGAACAGGGCGCTGACAAGCAGAGCCAGACCTACATTTCTCGATATTACCTTTATATTCATTTCATTCAATCCTGAAGTCAATCCGGCCTCATTCCTGGACCGACTGCACCGCCTCGATCAGCTTCTCCCTCTCATCCCTGAGCGATTTCACCCTGCGCCTCAGCTCGATATTCTCTTCCACCACATCCCCTATGTGGCTGTTGAGCGCCGCAAGCTGGTCGTTCCCCTCAAAGGTGCACATATATCTCTGTGCATTCAACGCATAGTTTTCCAACGCAGACAGCATCCTGTATATAGGTTTGACATAGTATGCAAGCAGGAAGAACAGGAGCAGGAGCACAAGCACAAGGCCTGCGGCAACAGATACCACTCCAGGAATGATGCTCCGGTAAAAGCTGTCCTGAAATGTCATGGAATTTGCCTGAAGGTCTGCGTATGCGGCATCCGTAAGTCTCTCTATGTCCGTCCTTAACCGGTTGTATCTCGGCTGGAGCCGGTCGAAATACCAGTCTCTGGAATTGATGAAATCCGAGGCCATTACTTTCGGCAGTTCGAGGGATGTGAGCATATAGGCAGAATAGGCATAGACCACGGAATCCGCCAGAGGGAACGCCTCCTTGGAAGAGATGGAAGTCCTAAGCCTATCACACTGCTCCATGAATGCCCTCCTGTCGAATTCGGGGACCCGGACGGATGTACTGTCCTCCTCCCCTATCGCGGCCAGGACCTTCAGATTGTATTCATCGCTCATCGAGACAAGTTTCTGGGCAACATTTATATTCCTGATATTGTCAGCCACAAGATCCGTCACATAATTGCTCATCCTCCTGTATTCGAGCACGGAAATGATGCTTGACAGGAGGAGCATTGCCGCAATGGAGCCGAGCCCGAGGGTGAGCCTGGTCCTCATCGACATCCTGTATTCTCTGAACCTGGAGAGAAGTTTCTGCAGACTGTTCATAGGATCCTTGTTTTCTATAATCCGATCTTTTCAAATACAGCCGACAAATGTAACGAATAACTCTCAAACGGAGAAATTCCGGACAGTTTTCTGCAAGAAATTTCATTTGCATTGCTCTCGGCTTCTGCGATATTTGGCTGCGCCATATATACTGTTCACGCCTCGGCAATTGCAAGTAAACTTGCATTGCTCTCGGCTTCTGCGTATATTTGTGCCCTACATAAGGGATTTTGTCATGAAAGCATCGGGAAAACTGTCCATAATCCTTGCCATAATACTGTATGCACATATGCTGCCAGTATGCGCCCAGGAGAAGTTCGGAGGAAGTGTCGAGTTCGACCGCACGGTCTGGGATTTCGGGGATGTGCTCCTGAGCGATGGGGCGCTGAAATGCCAGTTCAGGATGAAGAACATCGGCAACAAGCCGGTGGTCATATACAATGTCACGACCACATGCGGCTGTACCGATGTGACTTGGAGCAGGGAACCTGTCCAGCCGGGAAAGACAGCTGTCATCTCTGCCACATACACGAACGATGAGGGGCCGTATCCGTTCGACAAGGCTCTGACAGCACACATATCCGGAGTCGGCAGGCCGGTCATCCTCAGGATCCGTGGAGTGAGCCACCAGAAGGAGGAGCCACTCGATGTCCGGTTCCCTCTGCATTCAGGCAAGCTTGGACTGAAAGGGACTGAGCTGAAGTGCGGGAATCTCGAAATGGGCGGGCACAAGAGCGAGGAAGTGCAGATAGCCAATATAGGTTCATCACCGATGACGGTAGACTTCACCGGAGTGTCTGACGGCCTTTCTCTCGAAACAGACCCGAATCCTGTACCTGCAGGAAGCACGGCCACCCTGCATTTCAGAGTTGATGCCGTCGATGGGATATGGGGGAAGAACTACTATTATGCGACTCCTGTCATCGACGGGAAACCATCCGGACTGAAGCTGAAGATATTCGCTTTCACAAAAGCCAGTTTCGATGACCTTACCGGAGAGCAGAGGGACAACGGGCCGAAACCGATATTCAAGAGCAGCACATACTCGTTCGGGAAGATCCGTCCGGGGACACGTGTCACAGCCAGCTGGGAATTCACCAATATCGGCAAGTCTGCATTCAAGGCATACAAGGTGGATGTGGATGCCGAACATTTCACCAACACACCTGTCCCTGAGGTCGGAGCAAATGCAAAAGGAAGTTTCAGTGTGACTCTGGACACGACAGGAATGCCTGCTGGAGAGACTCTTGTGATGGTGACACTTACAACGAACTCCCCTGTCAGGCCCATTGTCAACCTTTTCATAACCGGCTGGATCGAATAGGATGCTTCACCTGCTCATAGACACCCTTTGCAACTCTGTGCTGATCACCGGTATCGTCATAATCATGATGATGATGATCGAGTCGTTCAACATCGAGTCACACGGCAGGATTTTCAGCAAGGTAAGGGGAAGCAGCCTGCGGCAGGTCCTCCTCGCCGCCATACTCGGTTCAGTCCCCGGATGTATCGGAGGGTTTGCAGCCGTCTCCCTGTATTCCAGCAGGCTTCTGAGCTTCGGGGCGCTGATTGCCATGATGATAGCTTCATCAGGAGATGAGGCTTTCGTGATGCTGGCAATGATGCCTGACAAGGCGCTGTGGATATTCGCCCTGCTGTTTGCAACAGCTGTATTCTTCGGGGTGGCAATCGACTGGGTAATAAAGAGCCGCCATATTACAGACATTCATCCAGGACAATCCGCAGTCTGCAATTCCGGACGGAGTGATGGAAACGCGGAAAAAGTCGTGGCCGATCCGTCGTTGCCGCCCGGAATGCCGGCAGCAGGGAAGGAAGAGGCAACGGGCCCGGATACGCGCAGCCTGACTTGGCAGAGAATCGTGCTTACAGCGGCAATCATCCTGTTTGCAGTCGCTCTCGCAGCTGGCTGGATGGGGCACGACCACGCAGTCCAGGAGACCGGGAAAATACGGCTCAATCTTCTGAGCGAATGGTGGATGAACCTGATTTTCGCCATTCTCTGCATCGTAATGCTGATAATTCTCTGCTTCAGGAGCGACAGGTTCATAAAGGAGACCTTGTGGCACCATGTCCTGCGGAAGCATCTGCCGAACATATTCGCCTGGACATTCGGCGTGCTCCTGCTGATCGGGATACTGTCCGAATATATAGACCTCGGCAGATGGGTCAGTGACAATACAGCCCTGATGATACTGCTTGCAGTGGCTGTCGGCATCATACCGGAATCAGGGCCTCACCTGATATTCGTCACCATGTATGCGAGCGGACTCGTCCCTCTCCCGGTGCTTCTTGCCAGCAGCATCTCCCAGGACGGACATTCTTCTCTCCCCCTCCTGGCAGAAGACAAAAGGAGTTTCGTCTATGCGAAACTCCTCAACTGCATAATCGCCCTCATTGTCGGATTCGGCTCCATGCTTCTTTTCTAATCATAGATGAACTCGAATTCATCGACATACATGACGGAACCGACTCCGCCAGTGAAATAATTGCCGAGATAGCTCGCACACGAGATGACTATCGCATATTTCGGTGTCGCATCCGGTCTCCAGTATTCCAGTTCCAGATTGAACTCCCTGTACTGTCCGCCGGTATCCTCATCGCTCTCGTACTTGGCGTATGCGATGATGTCCTTGTTGGCCGGAGTCTGGTCGAAAAATTTGCCGAGTGCCGTATCGACCATGAACGGGTCATCCATATCTGTCAATATCACCAGAAGCTGGCATTTGTCCGTCTGCCCATCCAGATCCTCATACGGCGGTCTGGTGTCATGGATCACGGCCGGAGAATATGAATAATAGCCTTTCAGAGCCTTTGGCCTGGCAGTGAACGGAGTTCCCCAGTTCAACTTCGCACCGAGGCCTCCATCCGTGCTCACATCAAGGAATTCTCCAGTATACAGGTTGCCTGCAGCGAACATTCCGAATTTCATGCTCTGGAGTTTAGCGGCTGCCTTGTTGTCCGGATCGGATGTCGCAAGGAAAGAATATTCAGGCTGTGTCGGGTTGGTTCCTCCGAGGATACCGGTCCCGCCGTTGGCCGTGTCCCATATCTTCACTGAAGAACTTGCATTGGGATACCATGAGCCCTTGTTGTCTGGCTTGGAATTCCACCACTGCTCGAATCCCATGTTCTCAATCTGGTCGGGAGTGCCGGTTGTAAATGCCAAAGCCGCACTCTGAGCAGTCTCCGTACATACCCTGACCTCATATACAGTTCCTGCAGACAGCCTTTCCGCGGTCTCGACGGATGTATCTCCACCCGGTATTGATGCCGTGATGACAAGACCATCGACAGAAATGTCATCTGTCCGGGTCCACTGCTCCGTCCCCTGCTGCCTGTATTCGATATACGGAGTTCCTGTCCCGTTGTATGATGCCTCCACATCGGCATGGTAGCACCATGCATTCACAGACGAGACGGACAGGTCGACTTTCTTCTTCACCACCGACATTGTCCATACAATCTCCTCTCCCCTGTCAAGTACTGTAAAACTCCTCTGGAGCAGACAGTTGAGCTGCATCGGGAAAGAGCATTCACGGGTCTTTTCCACCATTTTCCAGTCCTCAAGCTCATAGCCGGTGGTAGACACCACCTCCGAACCCTCGGCCTCTAGCTTCATGTCCGTAATGTTCACACTGGCAAAGTCCTGCACATCCGATACATACACAGTGACATCCCGGTCCTTGACATTGAACGATGCATCTCCTGCCTGGTTGTCGCAGCGGACATATCTCTCGATGTTCTGTGAAGCCGACACCGTCCATTCATAATCCTGGTATATGCTCAGCACGAACTTCTTCGGATGGGTCAGGTCAAGCACCGTACCCTGGAGGGGTAAATCCGCGCAAGTCGCACCTTCAGTCACAGACACCGACACGACCTCCACTGCGGAAATGTCAGCCAGCTCATCAAGCTCGATCGACACTGTCCTTGCGTTCTCATCGATGGTCACATTCTTCTGCCCCTTGACCTCGAAGCCGGTAAAGGCAGCCCTCGTCCTCGGATAAGACATGTCATTGTCAATAAGGCACGACTGCAGAGAGGCAAGGATACCGAAAAAGAGACATATATTCTTGAAATATCGCATACTATTCACTGATTTTCTTCATCCTATGTGCCCCGGTAGGGATATAGAACGAAAGTCCGAAATTGATTGCAAGCAGATTGATCTTGAAATTGACACCGTTCCTCTCCATCTCGCTCCGCTCCACCTGGTTGGTCACCTGCTCCACTTTCTGGTAGTTGAATCCGAGCAGGCCGACAGATACCTCAAGCGCCACTTCATTGGTCACAAATGCGGAAATGCCCGGCACAACACCTACCTCAAACTGGTAGATGTCCTGGTATGTACCTGTCTTGTACGGCTGCTCGAGGACATCGTCGAAACCCACCTTGTAGGACTCCGACTGTCCGTATCCTCCGGTAAGCCTGAGTTCGGTGAACATAGCGAACCTCTTGCTCTGGCCGAACGGGATATAGTTCCTCAACGTAACCGCTCCGGTATATGACTGCTTCAGATAGTTGAAATTCCCTACAGAAAGGGAGAGGGCATCCGAAAGGGTGAGGTCAAGGTTGCCCAGTCCGAAAGAGGAACGGTCATAGTCTAACCTCGCACCCACGGAAAGATTGTCCCGTATGAAATACGACACCTGCGGTGCGATGCCGAAAGACATCAGGTTTCCCTGGAAATTCTGTATGAGGGAAAAGAGCATCTGGTATCCAGTATCATTCATTCCGTTGCCAAAACTGTAGTTGTTGTAGGAGAATGATGCCCCCGCTCCGACTGTCCCTGCCGGGATAAACACGCTGCTGCTCTTGCCTATTCCTCTGTCGAACGGCTCCACCGGCTTCTTCTCCCGTGCAGCGGACTGCAGGGGCATGGCAAGTGCGCATACCAGCGTTATGGTTGACAATATTCTTTTCATTACATCAATGTTTTTCTTTATTCAATGTCAGCGAAGAATCTGTTTCTTCTTGCCATTTATTCGCCCTGCTCCAGTTCCGCCGGGTCATACACAAAGGAGAACTCATCCAGATAGAGGGTGCTGCCCACTCCTCCGGTGAAATAGTCCCCGTACTTGCTGGCCGCCGCCACTATCACGATATACTTCGGAGTCCTGGCCCTGTCCCTGTATTCAAGTTCCAGGGTAAACGGCTGATACCCGTCTGTCTGACCGAGATCCAAGGAAGCATACGCAATGATACGCTCATCATTCACATCCACGAATGTCTTGTCCTGAGTGTTTATTGTGAACGGCTTGTCCCAGTCCGTCAGAATTATCTGTATCTGACCGATATCGGTTTTCCCGGACATGTCATTATAACTTCCCTGGTCCACTGTCTTAGGGCTGTAATCATAAAAGCCTTTGAGGGCGAGAGGGCGGGATGTGAATGGCACTCCCCAATCGAGGGTTGCACCAGGATTGGAGATACTGATTTTCGTTTCTCCGAACTTGCCTGTATAAATATTTCCTGCCGCAAACACTTTAACGATACCAAGATTAGCATACATGCTCTCCAGTTTTGCGGCTTTCTTCCCTTCACCTGTCACGGCAAGATGAGTCTCCTCGGGAGCTGTCGGGGTAAGGCTGGCCATGGATGACCCCTTGTTTGCAGTATCCCAGTAGAAATTATCAGCATCCGCGTCAGGATACCAGACACTTCCATCCTGATACCAGCTGTCGAAACTCATGTTAGGGACAACCTGCTCGTCTTCAGTGGTGAACTGCACAGGCACTGTCTTTGCCGATGCGGCTGTCACAGCCCTGTATTCATACTGCGTTGCAGCGGATAGTCCACCCAACTCTGCGGTGAAAGTCTTTGACTCCGCATCTGCAGTCACCTCTGCATCCACATCCAGCCATTCCCCATCCGCAGTCCTGTACTGGAATCCGAGGCCTTCCGGCTGTCCCTCCGTGAGCCAGCGGCCGGACAGGTCAGCGAACCTTGCCCATGCGTTGGCAGCCAATGTCTCCACCACAGGCAGGACCTCAAACGCGATTTCAGCGGTCTGCTCTCCTCCGGCATTATTCTGCACGAAGACCTCGAAACTGTATGAACCCGCCGGAAGGGTCGTGAAGAATCCCGTGAAATCGATTTCAGGAGCAAGAGACTCCGGAGTGACTGCCGATGTGCTGATTCCGAGACCGGACAGCATGGACAATGTCTCCTCATCCGCGTTGACCAGTTCTGTTTCTTCCGGCAACCCAGCTTCAACGAGTCCAGTATCATTGTTGATAAGCAATACAGAAACGGCCGGTTTCTTCAGGTCGATATACACGACTTTCGGTGAAGTGTCCCCTGCATAGAAAGAGCCGGATGATCCGGATGAGAAAGGTCCTGTGATTTCCGGGATATTCTGCAAGTCAAAGTCCAGAAGTATGTCATGCTCCTTCTCCGTCATTGAATCATCCACTACAATGGTGATAGCTGCCCCGCCTTCAGGCTGCTTTTCTGCCACCTTGAACGAGAATGCATAATGCTGTTTCGCCTTGACATCCGTATATGTCTGCGTCAGAGGGCTGAACACCCGGCCATCATTGCCTGTCAGAGAGAGAGAGTATGTCAATGTCCCTGTCACTGCAAAATATCCGGTCTTCCCGGTCGCCGGCACCGTCTCCCCGTCTCCTGACCCGGAAGCAGCCCCGTCAGAACCATCGTCTGCAGCATCGGCAACAGCGTCCGACCTGCCAAACTCCAGGGATGACACCCCGTTGCTTACAGTCAGTACATAGCTGCTGAAATTGTCCTGTATCTCCTGAGAAAACTCCGCAGTGACCATCACGGCTTCAAGGGTAAGGGTCATCTCCAAAGACTCGACCGTGCCCCTCCTTACCGTGAACTCCTTCGTGGCTGAATAGAAAGGGGTGTCGAATGCAGCGGCTCCATCCGACAGGGACAGCCCGCTCGTGGCCACTGCCCTGTAATGTCCTGTATTCAGGGTGACCGGTCCGGTGGCCTGAGAGCAGTCATCGGTCTTGTATGCCACCTCTCCGGCAGCATCATAGATGGTCAGGGCTATCGCATCCGATGTCCCTGCCTTTGTAGCGGCAGAAACAGCGGATGCCGTGATATCCACATCATCCACAGAAGAGTCCCTGGCCACGCTGATGTCGACATATCCATATCCCTCCGGCTCTGCCGTCTGTGTGCATGACAGCACGGCCAGGGCAAGGACTGCCGACATGATATTTCTGATTCTTGTCATATCAGTCTGTATTTAACTCTTTTCCGGAATCGAATCCATTGTCATGTCCGCGATGGTGGCAACTATTCCTCCGGCATATAGAATACAAGAGACTGGTTCAGTTCCTGGCCGGCCTCATCGGTCACTATCAAGGTGAATGTATGTTCTGAGCCAGGATCCGGACCAAGTCCATACAGCATAGGGAGCAGCGTGGACAGCGGGAATTCTACAGATGTCTTCCCTGACAGATCATCCCCCACGGGAAGTCCGATAAAAGGACTGGACATAAACTCTTTCACTGTCTGGTCGTTTATCAGATCCATCGGCATTGTAAAGGATTCCAGAAGACTCTGCAGGGTCTCAGACTTGATGTCCACCTTGAATCCGGCAATCTTCCCCGGAGCATTTACCACAAGATTGACATCCATCGTCGCAGCAAGAGGCCACCTTTCAAATGTCGGATTGGCATCCCAGACAAGTTCCGGGGCATCCTCGGAAGGAACATCCGGATCTTCAGGCTCTTCATCAGGAATCGGAATCTCCTCGAATCCCGGGACAACTATATCCACCGGCTTCTCGTTCACAGTATAGTCAATGCTGATGGATGGCTGTGATGCTCCGGTAGTCTTTGCATCTATGTTCAGTATATGGTGGTCGGCCGCAGCCACATCCTCGATCCTGTAGGTCTTGCGGGCCTCGGACCCGTCGAGCGCCCTTGTGCCCTGTATTTCCACAGAGAGAGGTGCTACCGCAAAATATCCTGCCCTGGACTCGGCATCCACATCTGCCGAAGACCAGGTCAGGGATGCTGACCCATCTTCATAATCCCCTGTAATGACAATGCTGTATGCCGAGAGTTCGGACTTGAAATTCTCCGAGAGTTTCACTGACACCATCATATTGGTCAGACTGCATACAAGCTCTAACGGTGTGAGGACATCCTCAACGATGGTGAATTCTTTTGTAACCCCGTATACAGGCTGGTCCCATGCAGCCTTTTCAGAGCCAGGGGATGACACGCTCACCGTATAGCTGCCAGGAGAGAGGGACAGAATCCCATCCGCATACTGTTCATTGAACTGTGCCACAGTACATTCCAGAGAATATGGAGCTCCTGTTGTCTTCTCTATGGAAATGACGAATGTATCTATGAACGCCTGGTCATCCGCATCCGACTTCACAGGGACAAGGTCAGGAGTCTTGTCGTTGTATTCCCCTGCATATCCGACCTGCAGCCGGAGCATTCCACTGCCGGCATCTGTCCCTACTTCATTCTTGTTGCAGCCCGCGAACACCGTTGCCGCTGCTGCCATAGTTAAAAGAATCTTTTTCATTGTATCTCGTTTCTCTTGTTTCATTTTTATTCTGTTATCCGCAGATCCTCCACTCCATTCAGGATGACAGGACCCGTCAATATCTTTGTCATTCTTAACATCGGTAAAGAATCTTCCTACTCATATATCAGCTGGAGGTCATCCAAATAAAGTACACTTCCGAAATTACCTGTATATTGGGCATTGTCTGCTATAGTTATCACCTTGTTGCCGGTCACTGAAGGTCTGGAAGCTGAAGTTGATTTGAATGACATGTATATCTTTGCAGCCTTCCTGTCTTTATCGGTATACTGGAAAGGCAAAGAAAATCTCAGCCATGAGGATGATGCGCTGCCGCTGTCTGTAGATGCCGTAGCTATGACTGTCCCGTCTTCCGAATAGAGTTCGGCATGGACAGAGAATGTCTCACCTCCGTTAGATTCATATTTGTACATGAATTCCAGACGGTCTGGACGGCTTCCGAAAGAATGTCCCTCAGAAGAATGGTTTCCGCTGTCATCCGCAGTACCGATAAAGAGTTCTCCGGCTACCCTGTCTCCGACTAAAGCTGCTGATGTCAGCCAGTCTCCCACATTGACAGAGTACACCACGGCCGCATGGGAGCCCTGACATGATTCTGTCGTATATGCTACGGTCGGGAAACGGACCCAGTTCCAATTGTCGCTGATAATAGATGTCGATGACGGCATGGTCTTCCTGCTGTTGACTGCCCACCAGATATCGGTCTCTTCAGAAGACCATGGATGATACCAGTCTATGTTATGTTCTCCACCGATGAAAGGAATATCATATGTAAATTTAAATTCAGAGGTCTGCCACTCCTCGAAACCGCTGTTGCCGACCTGGGCGGCAGCTTCTGTGGTGAGAGAAGTCTGGACTGCTGCGGCCTCATTTCCGTTGTAGATGGCACGCAACTGATATTCAGTCTCCGGGGTCAGTCCTGATATGTTATTGAAACTTAACAGCGAGCCGCTGTCCGAAGAAAGCCCGGCATCCTGCCACTCGCCATCTGCCGCAGCCTTGTACTGGAGCTTCAGGCAATCCGGATTCCCGACAGTATAGCCTATCTCCATCCCTCTTATGCTTCTTGCCCAGGCATCCGTCGGCTGCACGGAGAAGGAGAATTCCGGCTTGACTGCAGATATCGTGAAGCCCTGCTCCCCCGACACTGTCTGTTGCCCGGCCATATCCTCTACCGTGAATCTTACGGTTGCGCTGAAAGGGTTCTCATCGTCATATACCTCGGATGCCAGTTTCTCCGCCACACCGGTAATGTCTATGAATGCCAGCCTCTGTCCGGAAGAAAAACCTGCCCAGCGGAACCCGTTGGCCTTCAGAATGTCTGCGACAGACCCGTCCACAGACACGAGATCCACTTCCGAAGGGACCCCGAGGGCGGACAGACAGTCAGAATCTATCTCCATGATACAATGGGCCACCCCAGCCCCTGCCACTATGTCGGCCTTCATCGAAGCGGATATATCCTGCCCCTCCACTATCTCTACCGTGCCATCTGCCGTAAAACCGTTGAAAGTGACTTCAGGAGCATTCTGCGGCAGCATGGAAGCAGGTATCGACACCTCCTTCTCGACCAGGTCCACGGAATCATCGACAGTTATCTTGAGCGATACCTCTCCGGAAGCCGGCTCCGTATCCACACGGAAAGCGACATAATCATTCGGACTGTATTCCTCAGGCTCCGACGGGAAATACTTCCACGTCCCGTCCACATTCGCATACAGTTCCAGAGAAATCATACCGGCAGGGACATACCCCTCTCTGGTCTCATCCTTGCCGAACTGCAGGGAAGCATCCTCCCCTGAACGGACAATGGCATAGAATTCGGGATAATCAAGACGCAGAGTCTCCCCGAACTCCACGGTCACCATCACATTCGACAGTTTCGCGACTGCGCTGACTGTCTCCGCCTGTCCGGCCTGGACCGTGAAAGGTGTCTGTGCCGCATAGTACGGCGCATCGAACCCCGCAGCATCCGGATCTCCGTAGTAGGCATACAGGCGGTAATCCCCTGTATTAAGACCTATGGTCTTGCCTTCTGTATTGGAATACGAGTCACGGTACAGCCGTACCTCCGACTCTCCATCGAGCTTGAATATCTCGACAGTGAACTCACCGGTCGGCACTTGCGCCGAACCGGCCTTGCTGACAGGCTGCACCCTCGCCTCGGAAGAAAGGGTTATCATAACCTCCCCTCCATCCTCTGCGGCTGCCTTCTCCAGAGTATCCGTACACGATACGGCAGGGAGAAGGACGGTCAAGCCGGCCAGAACAAATCTCATTCGTCTCATAAAAATCGGTTAAGAAAACTTGGCAAATATATATGTTCTGACTTTCCCGACCAAATTTTTCATACCTTTTGCGCCTTTTGTCCTGTTTTCAGTGCCCTTTTGACATCATTCCGACCCGGCTGTCCCGACTTTTGAACAGCCTTTAAGCGGATTCGGGAAAAATTATTACCTTTGCTGACTATTGGACCTGTATCTATGGCAGAAGAAATAAAATATACGGAAGACAACATCCGGACAATCGAGGGCATTGACATCATCAGGCTGAGACCCGGAATGTACATCGGACGGCTCGGAAACGGAAGCAACCAGGATGACGGCATCTATGTACTGCTGAAGGAGACCATTGACAATTCGGTCGATGAGTTCACTATGGGATACGGCAAGGTCATCGACATAACCATCGAGGACAGGACAGTGACAGTCAGGGACTTCGGGCGAGGTATCCCTCTCGGGAAGGTGGTGGACGCGACCAGCAAGCTGAACACGGGGGGCAAATACGACAACAAGGCTTTCCAGAAATCTGTAGGTCTCAACGGAGTGGGAAGCAAGGCTGTGAACGCCCTCTCGGAGGATTACTATGTGGAGTCCTTCCGCGATGGGCAGAGCGCCTTCGCCCATTATTCAAAGGGCGTGCTCATAGATTCAGGGCAGAGACCGACCAGAGAGAAGAACGGGACTCTTGTGAAATATACCGCAGACCCTGAAATGTTCGAGAACTATTCCTATAAAATGGAATATGTCGAGCCGATGATACGCAACTACGCATATCTGAAAAAAGGTCTTACCCTGAAACTCAACGGCATATCCTACAAATCGGAGAACGGTCTTCTGGACCTCATCAACGACTCAATGCCTGAGTCTCCTCTCTATCCGCCGATACATCTCGAGGGTGAGGACATAGAGATAGTGCTGACACACGGCAACAGTTACGGAGAGAACATACTGTCTTTCGTCAACGGGCAGAACACCAGGGACGGGGGCACGCACCTGGCTGCATTCAGAGAAGCCATTGCCAAGACACTCAAAGAGTTCTACAAGAAAGACTATGCCCCGGAAGACATCCGTCAGGGAATAATCGGGGCTGTCAGCATCCAGATACAGGAACCGAAATTCGAGTCCCAGACCAAGATCAAGCTCGGCTCCACATATATGTGGGAGACATCAGTCAAGAACGAGGATGGCTCGACCACTGTCGACAGGGGGCCTACCATCCGCAGCTTCATCAACGATTTCGTAAAGACCAACCTTGACAACTACCTTCACATACACAAGGAGATAGTCCCTGCAATCCAGGACAAGATAATCTCATCCGAAAAGGAGAGGAAGGAAATCTCGGGCATACAGAAGAAGACCCGGGAGAGGAACAAGAGGTCGAGCATCTATAACAAGAAGCTCAAGGACTGCAGGATACACTATACAGACAAGCTTCCGAAGAACAGACAGGAGGAGACGGAGCTGACAAGCATCTTCATCACAGAGGGGGATTCGGCGAGCGGGACAATCAGCAAGGTACGCAACGCTGATTTCCAGGCGGTGTTCAGCCTGAAGGGAAAGCCGATGAACTGCTACAAGGACAGCCGCAAGAAGATGGTAGAGAACGAAGAGCTGAACCTGCTCATCTCGGCCCTGGGCATCGAAGAGGACATGGCCGACCTCAGGTACAACAATATAATCGTGGCAACGGATGCGGATGACGATGGAATGCACATCCGTCTGCTGGTCCTGACATTCTTCCTGAAATATTATCCGGACCTGATAAGGCGCGGACATGTGCATATCCTTCAGACCCCTCTGTTCAGGGTGCGCAACAAGAAGAATGTCCGCTACTGCTACTCTCCCGATGAGAAGGAAAAGGCGATGAAAGACCTCAGCAAGGGAGTCGAGGTGACAAGGTTCAAAGGACTCGGAGAGATATCACCGGATGAATTCGTGAATTTCATCGGGGATGACATGAGGCTCGACACCGTGAAGCTCAGCGATGAGGAGAGCATCTCCGAACTGCTGGAGTTCTATATGGGGAAGAACACCATCGACAGGCAGAGGTTCATAAGGCAGAACCTCAGGAGCGAAAAGGAACTTGAAGACGTAAACATCTGATATCATGTGGAGAAAATTCTGCGGCTTTCTGCTTAAGATATGGGGGTGGACTCCTGTGGGAGGTACTGCCCCCGATGACAAATGCATACTTCTCGGTGCACCTCACACCTCCATCTGGGACTTCGTAGTGTCATACCTGTTCTACAAGTCCGTCGGAGGGGATGCCCTGTGTATGGTCAAGGAGGAATTCTTCAAATGGCCTGTACTGGGATGGATCATCCGCAAGATGGGCGGCATCCCGGTCAACCGCAAAAACCCTTCGGCCATAGTACTGAGTGTCATAAGGGAAATGGAAAAGAGAGAGAAGTTCCATCTTGCCATCGCTCCCGAAGGCACAAGGAAACCGGTCAGGAGATGGAAGGCTGGATTCCATATCATAGCCAAAGAGACCGGTGTGCCTGTGTACATCTCATATTTCGACTGGGGGACGAAAAGGGTCGGGATACACAGCAGGTTCGAGATTTCTGACGATGCCAAGGCCGATATGGCCCGTATCCAGGAGATATATGAAGGGATGCATCTTGTCGGCAAGTACCCCAAGGACTATATCACACACTGACGCGACGGAACAGCAGGACATCCGGCTGCACTTCCGGCACGGCACCAAACATTAATTGAAAGGAAATGAACATTGTCTCACGACAGATACTCAAATGGAGGGAGAAATATATAGATACACTGGCAAAGCTCTATGATTACTCCACCTTACTCTACGAAAAGAACAGGATGTCCGAAATGCTCGGGTCGGACATGCGGTACACATACGGAAGTTTCCGCAGAAAATGCGACGAGATTTCGGCAAGACTGAGCCGTTACGGGATCGGGGCGGGCGACAGGGTCGCCATCCTTTCCCAGAACATGCCTAACTGGACAGTGGCCATGTTCTCTCTCGTCCCGTTCGGGCGCATTTCAGTACCTATCCTTCCCGACTCGTCCCCGACAGAGATAGCCAACATACTGGAACATTCGGAGTGCAAGGCCATCTTCGTGTCACAGAGGCTTCTGCCGAAACTCAGCCAGGAATGCATCGACAGGATGGTCCTGGTCATCGACATCGAAAGGTTCGAGATCATCAAGAGGGATGACTCCGCATACACCTGCAACGGCAGGGTCGTAAACCCTCTTCCGGATGACCTCGCCACCATAATATACACTTCAGGAACTACAGGAAGTGCCAAAGGAGTGATGCTCAGCCATCGCAACCTCATCACCAATGTCAAGATATCCTATCACGCCCACAGATGCACGGAGAAGGACAAGTGGCTCTCGATTCTCCCGATGCCGCACACATACGAGCTGAGCATCGGGGTGCTCTACCCTATCTTCGTGGGAGCCTGCGTATATTACATACAGAAACCGCCTACCCCGTCCGTGCTTCTTCCTGCAATCAAGGCGGTCAAGCCTACCGTCATGCTGTCTGTACCTCTTGTGATAGAGAAGATCTACAAGAACAGCGTGGTTCCGACCATAGCCAGAAGCCGGGTGCTGGGCTGGATGCAGCAGAAGATGCCGAAAGTCCTGTACTGGTTCATCGGGATGAAGCTCAAGAGCACATTCGGAGGCAAACTGAAATTCTTCGGCATCGGAGGCGCAAAACTTGACGGTACTGTCGAATCGTTCCTCAAGATGGCGAAGTTCCCGTATGCGATAGGATACGGTATGACCGAATGCGCACCTCTGATATGCACGGCCAATCCGAAACAGACAAAGGTAGGCTCCACAGGCGGGGCGGCCTGGAATGTCACGGTAAGGCTAAGCGACATCAACAGCAGCGGAGAAGGAGAAATCCAGGTCAAGGGAGACAATGTGATGCTCGGCTACTATAAGGATCCGGAACGCACCAGATCGATGTTCACGGATGACGGATGGCTGCGGACAAATGACCTTGCCACAAGGGATGACAAGGGACGCTACTATATCAAAGGCCGCCTGAACAATATGATAATCGGACCATCCGGAGAGAACATCTACCCGGAGGAGATAGAGAAAGTCATCAACGATATGGATGAGGTGAATGAGTCCATCGTGATGGAACGGGACGGCAGGCTGGTGGCTCTAGTACAGTTCAACGACAACATAATAGACTGGGACCAGGAGGGAGAGGACAAATTCTTCGAAAGGCTTGAAGCAAGGAAACAGGCTGTACTGAACTATGTCAACAGGCATGTAAGCAAGTCATCCAAGGTCAATTCGGTAGAAGTGGTCAAGGAACCGTTCGAGAAGACAGCAACAATGAAGATCCGCCGTTTCAAATACAGGAAAACCGACAGGGAGACGGCAAAACCGGATGAATCCACGGAAAAGCAGAATACAGGAAATCCCGATTCTCACAACAAATAGACTATGAGAGATATATCAGAAAGGATACGGCAGATACCGCTGTCTCCGATACGCAAACTGACGCCTCTCGCAGACGCGGCCAAATCAAGAGGGATACGGGTCTATCACCTGAACATAGGCCAGCCTGATATCCAGACACCTGAAGAGGGTATGGAAGCGATGAGGAACATCGACCGCAAGGTATTGGAATACAGCCCATCGCAAGGATTCCTGTCATTACGCAGGAAGATTGCCGGATATTATGCAGACTTCGGAATGGACTATTCTCCGGAAGACATAATCGTCACCACAGGAGCATCCGAAGCCGTTCTCTTCTCGTTCATTACTTGCATGGATCCGGGGGATGAACTCATCACCACAGAACCTACATACGCCAACTACCTGTCATTCGCGGCAGCAGCCGGAGTGAAGGTAATACCTGTCACCACCGTTATGGACGATGGCTTTGCACTTCCTCCTGCGGAACGGTTCGAGGAACTGGTCACGGAAAGGACGAGAGGAATCCTCATCTGCAATCCCAACAACCCATCCGGCAGCCTGTACTCACGGGAGGAAATGGAGATGCTCGGTGACATAGTCAGACGGCACGGAATCTTCCTTTTCGCGGACGAAGTCTACCGGGAATTCGTATATGACGGAATGGAGTTCTTCTCCGCCGGTCATCTGAAAGGAGTTGATGAGCATGTGGTCATTTTCGACTCGATGTCCAAAAGATTCTCCGAATGCGGCATCAGGATAGGTGCTGTCATATCGAAAAACAAGCCAGTAGCCGAAGGGTTCCTCAAACTGGCCCAGGCACGCCTCAGTCCGCCGCTCATAGGGCAGATAGTGGCAGAAGCATCATTCAGTGCAGGCCATGCCTATCTCGATCCTATCGCCGCGGAATACCAGCACCGCAGGGACGTGCTCATAGAAGGCCTGCGGAATATCCCTGGTGTCAATGTCGTCAGGCCGCAGGGGGCATTCTATGTCATCGCCTCCCTGCCCGTGAAGAATGCAGAAGACTTCTGTGCATGGTGTCTGACTGATTTCAGCGACAACGGGGAGACAGTCATGATGGCCCCTGCAGCCGGATTCTATATCACACCGGGACTCGGACCGTCAGAAGTCAGGATAGCATACGTGCTCAACACCGGAGACCTGCGCCGCGCCACGGATCTGCTGGCAAAGGCTCTCCGGCAGTACACGGATTGAATCTGAAACTTCGGATGCAGCATCATCAACGGATATGGCCGAATTCACTGACTGACTCCGTCCATATCCGGCATGGCTGACATACGTGAATATACCCTGACCTCGGCAGGGTCATCCTCTGCTGTCCATACCATCCGCCCGGCTGTAAGTTCCGAAACGACATACCGGTGGGACCACTGCATGAAATCCATGTAGTCATAGTAACCGCCAATGGTATTGTCCCCGTTATCGATGTCGAACTCCCCGGTCCTGACCTCCGCCACGGAGGAAGTTGTCTCTATATTGGAGCGCGATGTGAACTCCCTCTGCCTGGTCAGTTCTATATAGGCATACGTACCTTCTGCAAGAGGCTCTCCATTCCACTCGATGAGTTCCTATGTTCCGGCCACATTGTAATATGTGAGCGGCAGGTATGTCTCTTCATCTGTAATCGACTTGTCACAGGACATAGCGGAGAACACTGCTGCCGCAACTGCCGATATCTTAAAAAAACTTGTCAAAATATTTTTCATCTTATCTTCTGATATTTGTTTCATCAATAATCTCTACCCGTATCGTCCTCTGCGAAGGAGGCAGATCCATTCCTGTCAGGACGACAGGAATGACACTGAGCATCCTCATCGGGACAGCCTCCGGATCGAATGCGACAACTATGTCCGCCTCCCCTCCCGGAGGTATCACTTCCGGCTCGCACCTTAAAGACAGGAACGGAGGCAGAAGTCCGGCATCCGCACCTATGGACAGCGGGACATCGCCTGCATTCATGCACATTATCCTCTCGACTCCCTTTTTATCAGAGCTGAACTTGACTGAAGTCCGTCTCAGGCAGAGATTTCCCATCTGATACCGGTACAGCCATACCGGGACATCGGCAGCCCTGACATACCCTTTCAGGGACAACACCGCAGTCGGTACCGACCCGGAAAGATCCGTATAGACAAATATCTTCCTGTCGAACTTTCCGGGATGCCCCTTGGGGTGATACTTTAGGGACTGTCGTAAAAAGAATAAAACTTTATAACGAATTTATTGCCAATGTAATATAAAAATTTGTATCTTAGCTAAAGATAAAAAGAATACCTCCAATTGCCCTGAAAAAGCCAAATTTGGAGGTATCGCAAA
>CALVAC010000009.1 GCA_944325435.1 uncultured Bacteroidales bacterium
GAAGCCATCAAGCCATTGTTGGAAGCCCTTGAACAAGACTTACTCGGGTAGGGTGACGCATTGTCAAAGTCAGGAAATAACTGTTCCTCCCGGAAGAGTTCTTCGCTGTAATCTTTCCTGAATTGCTGCAAGAAACAATATCCCCGCCCTGAATCATTCCGGCAATTCCTGCTGCCGCCTGTGCATTCTGATTGTCAATGGTAATGGCACCGCTGTTAGAAGAATTCTCGATACGCTCCGAATCCTTTGCCGCCCATCCGGCAATGCCTCCGACAAATATCATCTTGTCAGAAGTTCCGGTCAGATTTATGCTGCCGTTATAGCTGCAGCCAGAAATCCTGCCGTAATTGCTTCCCGCAATTCCTCCTATCCTTACCTCATTCTGGGCAGCCGGGCCTGACGTAACCGCCGTAACCGGTATAAAATCGACGACATTCTCTATGATACCGTTATTGGTCCCGACAAGACCCGCATTGCCTGCAGTTCCGTTCATGGAAACGGAACTGCTTCCGTCATAGCCGGTCCCGTCCTGCGAACCGAATACCACATTCTTCAGGACACCGGTGATGTTGGAAAATATCACTCCATCGTCCGAAGTCATGTTATATATTCTGTGACCTTTCCCGTCAAACTGACAGCCGAGTTCAAAAGGAACCCATTCCTTGCCGCTCATGTCAATGTCTGCACCGAGGACGACAAGATCGTCGGCTGTATATGTTCCGGCAGACTGCGCGAATGCAATCAGTTCGTCAGCCGTATCTATAGTAGTCTTCACCCACTGTACGTCAGCCGTCTCCGATGTCATATCCATGCTGGAATTCCTGACGAGATCCAATGTTCCTGTCACTTCGACCGAAGCCGTCTGACCGTTGCCTTCATACTCTACCAGGCAACCTTCCGGTAAGGTTGCAGGCACGACGGCAACCCAATAGTCACCGGCACTGAAAACTCCGGTTTCGGAGTCCGATACAAGAGTGACGGATTCTTCCTGTGCACCCTGGGCTGCCTCCCCTATCTTCACTGTACAGGCTCCGGCAAGATTCGCTTTTGCGACAGAGCTGAATTTCACTGAAGTCACTCCGTCAGGAATGCTGATTTTCACCATCGATACGATGTTCCTGAACTGGAAATGGTCTACATCGTCAGCCTTTGCAACCGACACTATGGCATCCGTATCTGAAGTCGATGAGCCTAATTGCTGTTCTGACGGGACCACGACACTGAAGGTTCCGTCTGCGGCAGGCAAAGTCTCGGATGCGGCGGCATAAGGGAATACGGCATAGAACTCCTCCGCTCCCTCTGTCACTGCTCCCTCGAATACGGCCATCCCGTTTTCGATTGACCGGATCCTGAATTCGTTCCTGCACGTTCCGTCATATACCGCTATCTTGTCAGACTCCTCCCAGTTCACTTTTGTTCCGGTAAAAGCAGCTTTGGTAAGTTCGGAAATGCTTGCCGTAAATATCTTTGCCTCAAAGCCTTCAGGGACCTTTTCCTGATCCTGTCCTGATGTCGTGCCCTCGGTCATCTCCGCTTTCGTACAGGAAAACAGCGCAGCAGAGACGGCCAACATGCACAATAGTCCAAACGTTTTCATATTGATTTTATTTAACAATCTGTAGGTTAGCTCTATTTATTGTATTTGAGAGAGATGTGATCCATCCTGACCCTTATGTCACCGGCAGTCAGAATTCTTACTCTGACAGCTAGGTTGTCCAGGCCGAGACAGGCATCCGGCAATCTGAAATCATAGAATTTATACCCCGGGACATTGGCTTCAGTCTGCCTGCCGCTGTCTGTGCGGTCTAACTGGGCAAGAACCTTGAAACGTCCGGCTTCAGTCCATGGCCCTGACAGGGATGTCGCATATTCCAACGCGAATTCAGGGAACTGGCCTCCGGTGTTCATGGACAGCTGGAGAGAAAGCGGCCCGGTATAGCCGGCAGTAGAGATGCCGTCAATGTAGAAATAGGCTTCCGTATTCCCGTCAATGTTCCATGGCTGTGAATTGAAGGCTCCCCCTGACACCCGGCCGTAATATCCTCCGGACAATGTCCCCCACCAGCCGTCACCGGCATCCGACAGATTGACATCTCCTCGGAATGAATCCTGATATCCGAGAATATTGGCTGCATAAAACTGCTGGAATCCGGTATTGCCGTTCTTGTTGAATACCACCCCGGCCCGACCGGCAAGCAGCCCGCCGTCAGGATTGTACTCGTCTTCAGGGAATATCATCGCAGAATCGTGATTGTCAGGATTTTCATATTTCAGATCGCAGTTCCATTCGGCTATGACTTCCGATACATTGTTCACGGTCTCGTCCATACCGAGATCCTCTTCAGACAAAGGCACGATACAGAGAACGTTCTCGTCTATGTCGAAGTTCGTAAGTTTCACTTTCATGACTATCCCTGTGAGGGTGCCGGAGCCTTGAGGCAATGTCTTATGTGCCCATAAAGCATCGGAAGCTGTCAGCATATAGATGCTGTCACCGTCCTTGTCCCGCACCGGTACCGGATAATACCGGTAAAAGTCAGGGAATCTGCCGATAAAATATTCCGGGTCTTTCTGTTCCTCGTTTCCAGGGTAGCAGGTCTTGAAATTCGTATATGCACCGGCTGTAAGGGCCATTTCCACATCCGTGAGCGTCACGATATTGAATGTCATGTCATCCGTAAGATCCGCAATCCTCATCTGCGGAACCGTGAAACCGGAATCCTCGAACTTCAGGATATGGGATACGGTCACATCCTTGAATACCCTGTAGGAATATGCACCCTCCGTCTCTGTTGCGGCTCTTGTATCCTTGAGAGCAAGCGAAACCCTGTCGTAACGCGTAAAGGCTATAAGTCCTGACGACTCGAACACCACTGTACCGTGCCCTGTCGCACTCTGGAGGATATATCTGTTCGAAGGCATGTTCGATGATGTTCCTATGCCGGTAATGATACCTTCTATGAACACGTTGTCGGTGACAGTCCCGTCCTGTATCGCAGCCGCTTCTGAAAAATCTATTTCATCTGCGGAGTTATATATGCTCGGAGCTGCCTGTTCCACCTTTACGATAGCCTCTGCCCTCCTGCCGTTTTCATCATCGTATGAAAGTTCTATGTAGCCCTGACGCAGGTCGTCGGTTTCATTTTCCGATGCGGTAAATACCAGATGTCCGTCTTCAGTGATGCTTACATTTTTCAACCAGTCCGCAGATGCTTCCGCCACAATCCCGTCGAAAGGGATATTTGCGGTAAACGAAACCGAATATTCAGCTTCGGCGGCCATTAGTGACATAATCGAGGTTGACTCGAAGATAATGGCCGGATATGACGAATGCTGTATGACTGTAATTTCCTTTTCAGAAGCCCGGTCGGCAGTAAAGATCCTGATTTTTTCAGAGCGGATAGATGCTCCTGCATTCTCGGTTCCTTCTACCATAAAGCTTTTGGTTGAGGCCTTGCCTCCCATCAGGTCGGTCGACATCCAGCCGTTGTCGGTATCGTATTCGAGCCTCCACTCCATATTGGCATCCAGCTGTACCTCCACAGGCGAGCCTGCATCCGAAACCAGAATCCTGTCGGAAACCAGTTCCAAAGTTCCGGTCACCTGCTCATCCTTGTTACAGGATATGACTGACGTCAGTATGACGGCAGCAGCCACTTTAATGATATTTCCTAATTTTTCCATTTCAGTTATTTCGATTGAAGAATGTCTGTCTTGTATATGATTTCGTAGTCGGTGCTGGAGTCGTTGAGAACAAATACCTGCCAGGTATCTCCGCCTTCATAGACGCGGATCATGATATGCCCTGCCGGCTTGATCTTCTCGCCGTTCTCGCCAAGACGTATCCTGTTGTTCTCCACCAGACCGGCAGCGAACACCATACGGTCTCCCGGATACAGATCCGTCGAAAGCATCCATCTCAGGGGTTCCGCTTCCGGATGATAGTAGTCCCATACAGGAATGACATATGCCTTTGCCTGCATCTGGCTTACGAAACTGCTGTGCATGGCATCCTTGTAGGCATGATGGTTGCAGACCACGACATCTGTAGGACCGCAGGCCTTGGCTACGGCATCCTCTGTAAGAGCATTCTTGATATCTCCTCCGGTATACCAGCTGAAATCCCCGTATGAGATACGGATGGCGCAGCTGAATTCGTTTTCGTCTGTCGTGGATAAAGACATGTGTCTGGTCCCGGTTCCGGAGCCTGTCCACACATCCAGATTCCCGGCTACGTTCCTGACGGAGAATTCCGGATAAGATGCAGCATCATGTTTCAGAGGGAACTGCGTATCACTGCCGACTACGAATTTTTCGTTCTGCTTGCCGCTCTCCGATCTGAGGGACATGAACGACCTGTAGTTTCCGAGTCCTCCGTTCGAAGACGATACCTGGTCTGCTGTCGGATAGTTATAGTCCGGCCAGCCACGGTCCACAACCTTGTCTATATCGACCAGCTCGGCCAGATGGGTAATCCCGTGCAATTTGTAAGACATACCCGGACGGGATATGGCAGTATTGTCGAACGAGCCTATATGGTCACCGTGGAAATGGGTGATGAATGCATAATCTGTCTTCGTACCCTTTTCCAGCGGCTTTGAAAAATTCTCTATGTACTGTGCGACCCACTCGGCAGGAGATTTTGAGGCAGAAGGTTTCGGATTCATTATCTCCTGCTGGTAATTGTCTGCCCCGAGATCGCCCATGTCCACAAGCATGGTCGTACCGTCCGGCATGATCATCCATGCGACATTGCCCCTTCCGGTACTAATCTGATGGATATCCAGCCAGCCTTCCTGCCAATCCTCTACATATGACTTCTCGATAGTCGGGCCATCAGGCAACGGCTCCACCCTGTTACAGCCGGGAAAGGCTGAGGAAAGCATCAGTATCGTTAAAACGACATTCATTTTCTTCATTTGTTTTCAATTTGATAAGTTTGGAAGTAATAGTCTCCGGCTCTATTCGATGTCCGGAACATTGAACAGTCCTGCATCAGCTGCAGACATCTCGTTCCCTCCATATCCGGATTCTGTTTCAGTTCCACATTGCTTGCCGAGATACTGAGCTGAGGGATAGGGAAAAGCTCGCGATAATGATCCGAAGGCTCGTGATTCCACCACCTCTCCGTAGTATAGGCGTTCCAGCGTCTGAGATCCGTTCTTCTGCGACCCTCTCCGAGGAATTCCATCATCCATTCCTGAAGGAATCTGTATTTGTCCAGATTGGTCTCCGTGCATGGGTCAGGATCGAGACCGCCCTCGAAATTACGCTTGCGGACTTCGTTGATAAGAGAAGCCGCTCCTCCCTTGTCACCAGCACGGTACTTGCATTCTGCCAGCATATAGTAGATTTCCGCCAGACGGATGACGACATAATCGGGATTGTACCTCAGGTCGAGACCGCTCCTGTCCGGAACCGGCCTTTTGACCAGACGGACACCGGAATTCTCCTCACCGGTGGTGATATTGGAGGGGAGTTCGCTTGCAGAGGCATATTCAGTCCCGATTTTCTTGAACTGGGCTACCTGATCCACCAATGTAATGACCTCCCCGGTGTATTCGCGGGCTCCCATACATTTGACTGTCCTGCCGTCGGAAGTGACCCGCTCCTGCTTGCCGTAAAGGAACATGCCCTCATACTGCTTGTTGCCGAGATAGAGGTAGCCCTTTTTCCTGAGGTCGGCATCGTTGAATCTTGCGAACGGTGTACCGATATTGAAAGTATAAGGGGTGCCGTCCGGAGCCAGTGACGGCTGGAGATGAGCTCCGTTAGTAGAACCCATGCCGTCCACATCATAGTAGTCCTTTGCATTATAGTGGTTGAATCTCTCATAGTCCCAGCCGATCTGGTTCATGGAGTACTGTGAGGCACAGCTCCATATCACCTCCTTCGAGAAATCGTTGTCAAAGCCGAAAGGAGCATTCCAGGTCTCTTCGAGTTCATACTGACCGTATTTCCCGTCAAGGATATCCTCGCAAAGCTGTGCACATTCATCGAATCTGTCTTCACCGATATAGACCTGGGCATTGAAATACAGCCTGGCCAGACAGGTAGCTACGATTCCCTGATTTACCCAGCCTTCCTCCTGCTCTCCGAGGGTCTTTTTCTTCAGCGATGATTCAGGTGCGATGCCTTCGAGGAACAGATCTTCGATATAGTCGAATGTCTCGCGTGCAGTCGAGCGTGGAACCTCGTCCAGAGTGTATTCCTTATAAAGAGGCATACCGCCGAAAAAGTCAAGAGCTCTCATGTAGGAATATCCCACCAGCATCTTCAGCTGCAGGATATGGTCGGCCTTGTCATGCTCGGTAAGGCCGAATGAAGGATAGTCGAGAGCCGAAAGCTCGTCTATCATGGCCAAAGCATAGGAGATACCCTCTCCCATCTGGAAATACACATTATAGATATTGGAATGTTCCGGTGTCCATGTATGCCAGTGGAACTGCCTGTAGACTCCGCCGCTTTCATAATCGGCACCTTTCTGCGTAACACAGAATTCGTCAGCCACACATTCCTGCATCATCCATGGATTGAATTCGTGCGTACCTCTCCATTTGGTGTATGGTCTGGCAAGGGCAGCATAGATATTGTCCTTTGTGGAAAAATACGTATTCTGGGCTATCTCCGAATAATATATCTCGTCGAGATCAGTACATCCCGCAAAGAAGACAGCCGCTCCGAGTAAATATAGCTTTAAGATGTTTTTCATATTGTTTCCCCGTATTAGAAAGTCAGTTTTACTCCGAATGTGTATCTGCGGGTTTCCGGATAAAGGTCGTTATACCATTCATACCCCGGGTCGAGACCGTTTATGTTCACTTCGGGGTTCAGTCCGGAATAGCCGGTGATGCAGGCCACGTTCCTGACTGTAAGGTAGGTCTATGGCATCGATATACTTCTGCCATTTCTTCATGTTCAGGGTATATCCAAGACTGATGGCATCTATCTTCAGGAAAGTTCCGTCCTCAAGCCAGTAGTCGCACAGGAGCTTCTCCTGCTTGATGCCCTCGTTCTTCAGGAAAGCACTTCGCAAGACGTTCTGATTTGACACGTTTGCAAGCCCGTAATACATGTCAATGGTGTTGAACACGTCATAATCAAGCCATGCGCGGAGGTTTATGCCGAGAGACAGGTTCTTGTAACGGAACATGTTGTCCCATGAGACGATAAGCTGCGGAATCGCGTTGCCGATGTATCTCTTGTCGTCATAGGTCTTGTTGTCGGCGAGGATGATATCATTGTTCTTGTCATATATCAGCCATTTGCCGTCCTCGGTGATTCCGGCATACTTCCACAGGTAATAGCTTCCTATCACCGTACCTTCTTCAAGGCGCCCTCCTGTTCCCGGAGCACCCGGGGCAGGGAAATTCACCCTGTCCTGATAGGAATGGTTGCCCCACAGGGAAGTGATCTTGGATTTGTTCTGTGAAAATCTCATCGCCGATGTCCACTCGAAATTCTTAGTCTGCACAGGTATGCCGCCTACCTCGAATTCCCATCCCCAGTTCTCGAGATTTCCGTAATTCATCACCGTAGAGTCGTACATGGCCGGAGGTGTAGTCACCGTAATGTCATAGATCATTCCGTCAACCCATCGGTGATACCAGTCGAATTTACCGTAAAGCCTGTTACCGAGAAAGGCATAGTCGATACCGATATTAAGCTCGGCCTTCTCTTCCCAGTGAAGGTCGCTGTTCACATTGTTTGCGGGTCCGTAGGACATGATCCAGTCTCCGTTCATAGGCCAATAGGAACCGGAAGCGTAGCGGAACGCAGTCTGTCCTGCTCCGAAACCGCAGTTACCGGTGACACCGTAGCCGGCACGGATTTTCAGGTCGTCTATCCAGCCTATGCCGTCCATCCAAGGTTCACTGGAGATACGCCAGCCGCCTGACACTGCCCAGAAGTTTCCCCAGCGATGGTCCTTTCCGAACTTCGAGGAACCCTCGTGACGAAGACTTGCGGTCACCATATAGCGGCTCTTGTAGCTGTAGTTCACACGTCCGAAGAAGGCGATGAGACGGGTCCGGGGATATTTATAGGAATCCATGGAAGCCCTGCCGTCCTTCAGCCAGTCACCTGCACTCATATCCCAGGCGCCGGTACCGTCTACAGGGAAATTGTAGTTCGTCATATTGAAACTCTCGCTGTTCTCCTCATAAAAACTGTAGCCGAGGACTGCATTCACGGTATGGTCGTTCGCGAAAACACGGTCGAAGTTAATGGTAGGCTCGACAGATACATTGATGGTCTTGTTGAATTCATGATAGCCCTCACCGTTCCTGCCGTTCTCTATGGAAGATCTGTGCTGCGAAGAAGTGTAATATGTAGCCTGCATCTGACGGTCCTGCCAGCTGACAGTGGCCTGGGCTGAAAAGCCCAGAGGGAGATTCAGCTTTACATTGGCATCGGCCAGCAGCCATTTGTCTATCTTGTCGCGCTGCTTGAGCATCACGTCTGCGACAGGGTTGAAATAGTAGTCTCCTCCGATGATGACATTGTACCCTGAAGGATTGTCCTCGTCGTATATAGGCTCGGTAGGGTTCATTTTCATGGCAGCGGCAAAATTGCTGTTCGCTGCCCTCTGGTCGCGGTGAGCTTCGCGGTACTCGGTATGGACATTTATTTCAAGGAGGTCATCCAGAAGATTGAAGCTCCCGTTTATCCTGCCGGAGTAGTCCTTCCTGTTGTCTCCGAGCGCTATACCTTTCTGGTCGGAAGCCACGAAAGTGGCATAGACCCGGGCTGCGTGTCCGCCTCCGGAAAGATTCACTATATGACGGTGCGAGAAAGCGCCTTCATTCAGAAGGGCACCGTACCAGTCATTGTCAGAACCGAGGTCGCTGCCGAGCCCGAAACGCAGGAATTCATCCTTGGTCAGAAGCTCGGGACGGTTCGACACCTGTTCTGTTGTAAGCTCTGCCGTATAGGACAGACGCATAGGACCTTCATTCGGTTTCTTCGTGGTAATGAGGATGACACCCGCGGCGGCTCTGGTTCCGTAGATGGCTCCGGCAGATGCATCCTTCAGCACATCGATGGAGAGCACATCCTCGAAGTTGATGGACCTGATATCAGCCCCCGGCACACCGTCCACCACTACCAGCGGGGATGCAGCGGCATTGATGGATGCCACACCTCGCAGCTGCATGGATGAAGACGTGTTCGGGCTGGATGTCTCTGTGATGGTCATACCGGAAATCTTGCCTTTCAGGGCAGTGGCGATGGTCGAGCCTCCCTGGCCTGCCAGCAGGTCTTTCGAAGAAATGGAAGTGATGGAACTGGTCACAGCCTTCTTCTCCATAGTGCCGTAGCCGACGACCACTATCTCGTCCAGCATATTCATGTCTTCCTGAAGCCGTATGGTTACAGGTGAGGCCGAATCAATTTTCACTTCCTTGGTGACAAAGCCGAGATAGGAAACGGAAATCCTTGCAGGTGCGCTTGCGTTGATACTCCAGCGCCCGTCCAGGTCAGTGAGGGAATACAGGTTCCCTTTTCCCACCAGCAGGACTGTCGCACCGGCCAATGGCTCTCCGTTTCCGTCAACGACTTTTCCGCTCAGTCTGCTCCCGTCTGAGTCAGACCCTGCAGCGGGTTCTTCCTCTGCCCCTCCTGACCCGAACGTAAACGTATTGTCCACACGGGAGTAGTCTAATCCAGTGATTTCGGCGATCCTGTCAAGAATCTGCGTTAATGTGACGTTCTCCAGTCTGAGCGTGACTTTTGGAAGATTCCTTACGGCATCTGAATCATAAAGAAAACTGCAGCCGGTAAGCTGTTGAAGCTGTGTCAGGACTTCCGGTAACGGCTTTTCCGTGACATTGATCGAGAGGTCGGTCTCTTTTGTGGAATAGCTACCGGATCCATCCTGCCCCCAGACAGGGGCTGCTGCCACCAACAACGGCAGCAAGGCCGATAAAAGCCTGAAAATTCTGTGGTTCATTTGTCTGATTGTTTGTCGGTTGTTCTGTTCATTAATATTTCAGTTATTCGTGTTCCCGTTTTTCAGTCTGACATACATTAATAATACAATCGAACAGTCTTTTTCAGGGGGGGCGGAAAAATTAAATTTATGTGAAGAAAAATTTACACAGCATAAAAAATCTGAATATATTTGCGCGGATATGTGCAATATCCTAAATCCTGATAACTGATGTCCACGTTAACTGATACAGAACTTGTAAAACGGCTCGCAGACGGTGATGAAGAAGCTTTCTGCCAGCTGTATGCCCGTTATTGGAAAAAACTGTTCAGCTTTTGCGGCAAATTTCTGAAGTCGTATGATCTGGCGGAGAATTACGCGCAGGATATTTTTCTGAAAATATGGGAAAACAGGGAATTCATCGATCCGGAGAAATCCTTTTCGTCTTTTCTTTATACGATCGCCAGAAACAAGATCCTGAACTATCTCAAGCATATCGCCAGAACGGAATCTCTGAAAGAGAAGTTCATTTCCGACTATTCCTCCACACCTGAATATGCTCAGGAAAGCGGTGACAGGCTGCTGGAAAAAGATTATCTTGCCATTCTGCATAACGCGATCAGCCGGTTGTCCCCGCGGCAGAGACAGATTTTCTGTATGAGCCGGGACGAAAATATGTCCCACAAGGAGATAGCAGAACAGCTCGGACTTTCAGTCTATACGGTTTCGGAATATATGTCCGATTCTCTAAAATCCATAAAACGATATGTATCCAGGCACTCCGATATCATATTTCCTTTATTGTCAATTATTTTCAATCTGCATCAACTATGACTGACGAAGCCTTTGTACGTGACCTTGTCATCAAATATATAAACCGTTCCTGCACCAAAGAGGAACTGTCGTGTTTTCTTGATATGGTGAAACAGAATCCGGAATCATTTCCGGAGCTGGATGCTTCTGTGCGCGAGCAGTGGGAGAAAGAACCGTTGGAGACCATCGATGACGATGCCTATGCCATCTACAGGCAGGAAGCATTGCGGCTTATCCGGAAATCCCGAAAAGGCAGGAAGTTCTCGAAACGGCAGGTCCCGTTCGGGAGAGCTGCCGCGGTTGCCGCATCTCTGGCGGTCCTGATATCCGGCGGATATTTTATCATATCCGATATGATCGGGAACAGGGTGGAAAAACAGCTCGCGACGTACGAGCATATCGTGGCCGCTCCCGGACAGATAAGGGAAATTACATTGCCGGACGGGACGGAAGTGACATTGAACGTGGCTAGTTCCCTGAAATATAACGCAAGATACGGGAAAGAGAGCCGTGAAGTCTGGCTGGATGGTGAGGCTTTTTTCGATGTGGAAAGCAATGAGGAATGTCCGTTTTCCATCCATTCCGGAATGCTTGACGTAAACGTGACCGGAACCTCTTTCAATGTCTGCGCCTACCCGGATGACCACTACACTTCAGTACTGGTCAAGTCAGGAAAAGTAGGAGTGACATACGGAGATGACGACATCCGGATGAGCCTGCATCCAGACGAGGAGATAGAGATAGACAAGGTCGACAGCTCGGTTTCGCGGAACACCGTGAAAACCAAGGATACGCTCGCGTGGATGAAAGGCTGTCTTGTGTTCAGGCAGAACACATTGCCGGAAGCCATACGGATCCTGCACAGATATTATCCCTGCGAGATAGAACTGAGAGACAGCACTTCCAATGTGCGTCTATCCGGTACGCATGACAACAAGTCGATAGAGTCCGTACTCTCATCCATCTGTTTTTCAGCAGGGCTGCAATACACGGAAAAGGACGGGCGATACATTATATACTGAATTGTCAGTGCGCCATACCTGTTGTCCACATTACCCATTACCTCACATTACCTTACCCCCGATATTGAGGTGAAGTCAGGGAAGGCATACAGAAAGAGGAGCTCCCTCCCCAAGGAACTCCTCTTGTATATAAAACGAACTTAACAAATAGACACGAAAAATTCTTATGTCCGCTACAAAGGTAATAGTTTTATATGAATCTCCAAAGTTTTCATAAAAAATTTTTACAGATTTTTTCTTTTCCCGTTAATTTTTGCAAGTGTTTTTACAGATATGCTTAACAATTAAGACATTCAGACCCGGACCCGGAGACAGGTCAGCCGCACAGATTCCCTTTGTATTAACGCAAGCTTTTTGTAAATTTGGACATTCTGCGCAATTGGGGGCAGAACAGGTGTCTAACTAACTCTTTACTGACTATGGATAACCAGATCAGACAGATAGCCGACAGGCTGAAAGGTTTACGCGATGCGCTCGAGCTCACTACAGATGAAGTAGCAAAGGACTGCGGCCTGACCGTTGAAGAATACAAGGCTATGGAGGCCGGAGAATGCGATATGTCGATAAGCGTTCTGCAGCGGATTGCCCACAGATACGGCATAACCCTGGACGAACTCATGTTCGGGGAAGAGCCGAAGATGAGCGCTTACTTCCTGACCAGGAAAGGCGCCGGTGTGTCAGTGGAAAGGATCAAGGCATACAAATACGAACTGCTCGCATCCGGCTTCAAGGGAAGGATAGCCGACCCGTTCATCGTGACAATCGAACCGAAGCCGGAAGACACTCCGCTATACTTCAACACCCATGATGGACAGGAATTCCAGCTTGTGATCGAAGGCCGCCTGTTTGTGAACCTCAACGGCAAGGAACTTTCGCTATCGCCGGGAGACTCCCTTTATTTCGACTCGAGCATCCCTCACGGACTGAAGGCTCTCGACGGGATGCCGGTGAAATTCCTTGCAATGGTAATCCAATAAGTTGAAACTGTTTATAAAACGGACTTGTATGATAGAAAGATTTCTGAGCCAGACCAGCTTCTCCTCACAGGAGGACTTCATAAAGAATTTCCGGATCAATATACCGGAGAATTTCAATTTCGGATATGACATAGTGGACGCATGGGCGGAGGAAGACCCCGACAAGAAAGCCTTGCTGTGGACCAACGACAAGGGGGAATGCATCCAGTTCACTTTCGGCGACATGAAACGGTACACCGACATGACGGCATCCTGGTTCCGGAGCCTCGGGATAGGCAAGGGGGATATGGTGATGCTCGTGCTCAAACGGCGCTACGAGTTCTGGTTCTCCATAATCGCCCTGCACAAGATCGGGGCAGTGGCCATTCCCGCGACACATCTTCTCACGAAGAAAGACATAATATACCGCTGCGAAGCTGCGACAATCAAAATGATAGTGGCTGCCGGGGAGGATGTGATACTGAAGCATATCATAGATGCCGCACCTGAATGCCCGAGCCTCAAGACACTTGTAAGCGTAGGACCGGAATGTCCGGAAGGCTTCCTGGATTTCCGCAAAGGGATTGAGGGAGCCGCACCGTTCACCCGTCCGGACAAGGCGAACACCAACGATGACATAATGTTGATGTATTTCACCTCCGGCACGACCGGAGAGCCGAAGATGGTGGCACACGACTTCACATATCCTCTCGGACATATCGTGACTGCAAGATACTGGCACAACCTGCACAAGGACAGCCTGCATTTCACTATTGCGGACACAGGCTGGGCCAAGGCTGCATGGGGCAAGATCTACGGACAGATGATAGCCGGAGCCAATATCTTTGTCTATGACCACGAGAAGTTCACCCCTGCCGACATCCTCCAGAAGATACATGACTATCATATCACATCTCTCTGCGCCCCGCCTACAATCTACAGGTTCCTGATAAGGGAAGACCTCAGCCGGTATGACCTGTCTTCACTGGAATACTGCACCACCGCCGGAGAGGCATTGAATTACTCCGTCTACGAGACATTCTTGAAAATCACCGGAATAAGGCTGATGGAAGGCTTCGGCCAGACAGAAACGACGCTGACACTCGGTACATTCCCGTGGATGGAGCCAAAGCCTGGCAGCATGGGTGTGCCGAATCCGCAATACGAGATAGACCTGATCACAGCAGATGGGAGACATGCTGAGGAGGGAGAGCAGGGACAGATAGTGATACGCACGGACAAAGGGAAACCTGTCGGTCTGTTCAAAGAATACTACCGGGATGAGGAAAAGACCAGAGAGTCATGGCATGATGGGTATTACCACACGGGAGACCTTGCGTGGAGGGACGAGGATGGCTACTACTGGTTTGTCGGACGTGCAGACGATGTGATAAAGAGTTCAGGATACCGTATCGGACCTTTTGAAGTGGAAAGCGCCCTGATGACCCATCCTGCAGTCGTAGAATGTGCCATAACAGGCGTACCCGATGAGATAAGGGGGCAGGTGGTGAAAGCCACCATCATCCTGTCCGCAGAATACAAGGCGAAAGCCGGTCCTGATCTGGTAAAGGAGCTGCAGGATCACGTGAAACGGGTGACCGCTCCATACAAATACCCGCGCGTCATAGAATTTGTGGATGAGCTGCCAAAGACCATCAGCGGAAAGATCCGCAGGGTGGAAATCCGTAAAAAGGACAGCGGAAAATAGGCGCATTCAAGGAATTTGTCTATATTTGAAAATATTTCAATTCACCAGTAAAACAGGAAAGTCATGAAAAAGTATGTTTGCAAGATCTGCGGATATGTATATGATCCGGCGGCCGGAGATCCGGACAGCGGAATAGCTCCGGGCACAGCATTCGAGGCCATCCCGGCAGACTGGGTATGCCCTCTCTGCGGAGTAGGCAAGGAAGACTTCGAAGAAGTGGCAGAATGACAGTCACTTCAGGAATAAAGGAAGCGGGCCGTTGCGGTCCGCTTCCTTTATGATTATCCAGACACCCTGACCCAAGCCAGGCTACAGGCTGGAAAGGTTCTGAGGATTGACGATATCCTTGCCTTCCGGGGTATAGGCAAACTCCATCCTGTCCTTGTATGCTTCCTCCACCTTCCCACGCACAATCTTCATGGTGCTGTTCACCATATGGTTCTGCTCCGTGAACGGTTCAGGGAGGACGCACACGGCTGCCGGGAGCCACCGTTCAGGGAACGCCCCGTAATTCTTCCCGCCTTTCCTGTAGGAATCCATCTCCTCCTGAAGCCTGCCGAGCATCAGCCTCTTCGCATCATCGGATGCCGGATCCAGCTGCGGGGCAGTCTCCTTGACATACGCTTTCAAGGCATCCTTGTTCGGCACAAGCAGAGCAATCGTATATGGATCCTGGCTGTTGTGCAGTACGACCTGGTCGATATACTTCGAGTTCTCCACAAGAGACTCCTCGATACCTTCAGGACTGTATTTTTCTCCATCCGCACTGATAAGCAGGGACTTGAAACGGCCCACAACATACAGCATCTCGGAATCCCTCATATATCCCATATCTCCTGTGTGCAGCCAGCCATCGACAACAGTCTCCGCCGTGGCCTTAGGGTTCTTCCAGTACCCGGCCATCACATTCTCTCCCCTGATTACAATCTCTCCTTTCTCACCGTACGGCAGTTCCCTGCCATCCGAATCAAGAATCTTTATCTCCATCGGTGACACCACCTTTCCGGAAGAGCCGAGGATATGTTTCGCCGGAGCGTTGGCGGAAATTATAGGAGTGGCCTCCGACAGTCCGTAACCCTGGTACATCGGAATACCTATCGCATAGTAATATCTCTGCAGGTCGATATCCAGGAGAGCCCCGCCGCCGACAAAGAACTTCATCTTGCCTCCGAGCCCTTCCCGGACATTCCTGAAGATGAGCCTGTCGAACAGGGACATCAGAGGCTTGCGCCACAGGTTCAGCAGCCCGCCTTTGTTATAGCCTTCCCTGTTGTACCTTATGGCATTGTCAAGTGCAAACCTGTACAGCTTCTCCACTTTAGGGCCTTTGGCCTTGATACCGCTCTCGATATTCTTCTTGAAATTCTTCGCAAGGGCAGGGACGGAAAGCATCACAGTAGGCTGCAGCTCCTTGATGCTCATCGGTATGTTACGGAGAGCCTCCATCGGAGTCCTGCCGGGAGGGACTGTCCCTATGGATGCTCCGTAGGACATCATGGTGTAGAAACCGGCCACGTGGGCGAAGCAATGGTCAAGAGGCAGGATGATGAGCATCCTGTCTTCCGGAGTGACACCGATGACAGACTGCGCCTGCTCGACATTGGCCGTGTAGTTCCTGTGGGTCAGGAGAATGCCTTTCGGATCCGCTGTCGTCCCAGATGTGTAGCTGATATTGGCATAATCATCCGGTCCTACAGACTGATACCTCTGGATAAAGAGAGGCCTGTTTTCCGCGAGGAACCTGTCTCCCATTTCGATGATTTCCGACATCGGGATCTCCTTCTCCTGATATTCCGGAAGGTCATCGAACACAATCACTTTCTCTATCGCAGGCAGGTCCCCCAATATCTTCCTTATCTTCGGAAGCTGGGTTCCGGACACCATTATGTACTTGGAATCCGAGTGCCTGAGACGGAACAGAAGATCGCTGCTTTCCTCCAGCTTTACCGAAAGCGGGACATTGACCGCCCCTGCATAGAGGATACCGAGCTCCCCGAGAACCCACATATTCCTGCCTTCAGAAAGAAGGGCGACCTTCTCCCCTTTCTGGACCCCGAGAGCCATAAGCCCCGCTCCTATCCTGTAGGCCTCGCTGCGGGTCTGCTCAAAAGTGGTAGGAATCCATTTCCCCTCCCGCTTTTCCCAGAGAAATGTATTCTGCGCGAATCTGTCTACATATTTTTCGACAAATTCGATAATTGTCAACCGTTCTGCCATATCGTTACCGTTATAGTGTTATCCTGACTGAGTGACAGGCCTATCCGTTGAACAGGCCGAAGAATTCTGCATCTATCTTGTCCGTGACTTTCTGGAAATCCTCCGGACGGTTCTCGAACTTGATGTTGTCCACATCCAGAACCAGCAGACGATGCCTGTAATCACCGATCCAGCTCTCGTATCTCTCGTTCAGCCCTGTAATGTAGTCTATCCTGATGCTCTTCTCGTAGTCGCGTCCCCTCTTCTGGATCTGGCTCACCAGATTCGGGATGGACGAACGGAGATATATGAGCAGGTCCGGAGGGTTGACAAGAGACATCATCAGGTCGAACAGATCGGAGTAGTTCTCGAAATCCCTTGTGCTCATCAGCCCCATCGCATGAAGATTAGGGGCGAAGATACGGGCATCCTCATAGATTGTCCTGTCCTGGATAATGACATCCTTGCTTCTGGAAATCTCAACTACATCCTTGAACCTCTTGTTAAGGAAATATATCTGGAGATTGAAAGACCAGCGCTCCATATCTTCATAGAAATCGGCAAGATACGGGTTGAAATCAACTGATTCGAATTTCGGGATCCATTTGTAATGCGCTGCAAGCATCTTCGTAAGAGTCGTCTTTCCGCTACCTATGTTTCCCGCAACAGCTATATGCATAATTATCTGTATTTTAATATAATAATCCTGCCCGTGACTTCCAGGCCCCGCCGCTGCCGTCCTGTGCTATGGAATGCCAGGGACTGTCACGGCACCGGCAGCATCGGCACGGCAACATACAAAAATAATTAATAATTTGGAAAAATGACTATTTTTGCAGCCATCCTCCTTCCGTGCCCATACATTGACGGAAACGGAGGTAAAAACGATACAAGACATGTTACAGATCAAGTGTTTCTATTTCAACCCTTTCCGTGAATGCTGCACTGTCGCTTCCGATGAGTCCGGAGAGGCTGTGATAGTGGATCCGGGATGCTACGATGATCAGGAGCTGGATACGGTCACCTCTTATGTCGGCCGGAACGGGTATAAAGTGGTGAAAATCCTGCTTACACACGGGCATTTCGACCATCTGTTCGGAGTCACTTCGCTTGCAGGCCTCTATGATGTGCCGGTGCTGATGTCTGCTGAGGATATCTCCATAGCGGATAACAGCGGATACTTCAGCAAGGTTTTCGGAGTTAAACTGCCTGACACATCATTCACTGCGCCAGCAGAAAAGGGAGGACGGCTTACCGTCATCAAGGATGGAGATATCATAGAATGGGGCGCAGGCAGAAAGTGGGAGGTAATAGCCACCCCGGGACACACGCCCGGAGGGGTATGTTTCCTCGACCGTGAGGCGAAGCTCCTTTTCAGCGGAGACACCCTGTTCGCAGGCTCTATCGGACGTACCGACCAGCCGGGCGGGGACTATGATGTGCTGATGAAAAGCATTTTCGAAAGGCTGATGCCGCTGGATGGAGACATAGAGGTCATTCCTGGCCACGGTCCCTGTACAAGCATAACGGACGAAAGGACAAAGAACCCGTTCCTGCTGCCATTCAACGAGCCTGCAGACGAGGAATAGGCGGCAGGGCAATGAAACCGGCTATGGATGGCAACAAAGGAATCGCGGCAGTACCCGGCATATCCGGGCAAAATCCATCCCGGAAGAACTGGCTTCCGGTAATAGGGCTGATGTTCTCGGCTTTCATTTTCAACACATCGGAATTCATCCCCATAGGTCTCCTGAGCGGAATCGCAGCCGATTTCGGCATATCGGAGTCAGCTGCCGGAATGCTGATAACAGTCTACGCGTGGGTCGTGGCAATAGCATCTCTGCCATTGATGCTCGTGTTTGCGAAGACAGAGAACAAGAGGCTGATGCTCTCAATCGTTGGTCTGTTCGTCATTAGCCACATAGCATCAGGCTTTGCAGCCAACTACAATATGCTGATGATTTCCAGAATGGGCGTGGCGTGTTCCCACGCGATATTCTGGTCGATAGTGACCCCTCTTGCAGTAAAGGTCGCCCCTGAAGGGAAAGGAGCGACAGCCCTGAGTATGGTTGTCTCTGGCTCATCGTTCGCGATGATTGTCGGTCTCCCTCTCGGAAGGACAATAGGGCTTCTGGTCGGCTGGAGGACGGCTTTTCTGATCATAGCTGTCATTGCCGCAGTCATTTTCTGCATTCTGGCGGCCGTGCTGAAGAAAGTCCCGAGCGACAGTTCTTTCTCTCTGCGGAAACTGCCTGCCCTGATCAAATCCCCTGCCCTGCTCGGAATCTTCCTGCTCACTCTCGTGACTATAACAGGACATTTCACGGCATACAGCTATATCGAGCCGTTCCTGGGACAGGTCTCAGGATTCAGCAATACGGGCATCACCCTTATATTGGCGCTGTTCGGGGTCGTGGGTATCATTGGAAGCATCATCTTCTCAAGGCAGTATGACAGGAATCCCAGACCGTTCCTGCTGCTGGCTGTCGCCGGACTGTGTCTCTTTCTCCTGCTGCTTCATCCTGCATCATTCAATCCTGTCACAACCGTACTTCTCTGTATCCTCTGGGGATTCGCCATCAACAGTTTCAACCTCACCTTCCAGACAGAGATCATAAGGAACGCCCCGGACGGGACTTCTGTGGCAATGTCAATATACTCCGGAATCTACAACATCGGCATCGGGACAGGAGCCCTCATAGGCGGCTCCGTATGTTCAGGCATAGGAATCCCGTACATAGGCTACATCGGCGGAGCCATTGCCCTGGGAGCCACCGTCTATTTCATCAGGAAACTTCTTCCGGTTCTGTCCGGCAGGCACTCCGGGAAATAACCGGAGCCGCGACATAGCTGTCACGGCTCCGGCCCTGGAAGGGCTACAGAAAACAAAAAGACAAGGCATCCGTAACGGATAGCCTTGTCTCTATGGAAATGCCCTGACTTCTGCAAGAGGACAGGGCAGATCACTACTCTGCCTTCTGCTCTTCTGCAGACACTGGCTCTTCTGTTGCCGGAGCTGCCTCTTCTGCAGGAGCCTCAGCCTTTGGAGCCTCGGCAGCTGACGATTTCTTGGCGCGGCTGCGGCGGGTCGTGCTCTTCTTTGCCTCAGGCTTGGACGCAGCAAGAGCCGCCTCATTGAAGTCAACCAGCTCGATAAGAGCCATATCTGCTCCATCACCCTGACGGAATCCGGTCTTGAGGACGCGGGTGTATCCGCCCGGACGGTCGGCGATCTTAGGTGCTATCTCGCGGAAAAGCTCTGTGACAGCATATTTGTTCTTAAGATAGCTGAACACGACACGACGGGAATGGGTCGTATCCTCTTTTGACTTGGTGATAAGAGGTTCAACGTATGATTTCAAAGCCTTCGCCTTGGCTACAGTCGTCTGTATCCTCTTGTGGAGGATAAGGGAAGTGGCCATATTTGCAAGGAGGGCTTTGCGGTGACCACTCTTGCGTCCAAGGTGGTTGATTGCTTTATTGTGCCTCATACTTATATGTTCTTTTTCTTAGGTTCAATATTATACTTAGTAACATCCATTCCGAACGAAAGCTTCATCTTCTCCACAAGCTGGTCGATCTCGTTGAGGGACTTGCGGCCGAAATTCCTGAATTTCATCAGTTCCGCCCTGGAATATGACACCAGGTCGGCGAACGTGTCGATATCGGCTGCTTTCAGGCAGTTGTATGCCCTCACAGAAAGTCCCATATCGGAAAGCTTGGTGAGAAGGAGATGTCTCATCCTGAGTGACTCCTCATCAAGTTCCTTCGAATCAGACTCGACTGCACTTTCAAGAGAAAGCTTCTTGTCATCAGTGAACAGCTTGAAGTGGTAGATAAGGATGTTGGCAGCCTCCTGGAGTGCGACATTCGGAGTTATCGAACCATCCGTCTCAATCTCAAGGTTCAGCTTCTCGTAGTCGGTCTTCTGCTCCACACGCCAGTTCTCCATAGACCAGTTGACATTCACTATAGGTGTATAGATCGCATCCACCGGAATGGTCCCTATCGGAGTATTCTCATCCCTGTTCTCATCTGCAGGGACAAAACCGCGTCCCTTGCTGATGTTCAGTGTGATCTCCAGTTTTACAGCTGTCTCGAGAGAACAGATGTGAAGTTCAGGGTTCAACACCTTGAAAGAAGACAATCCCTTAGAGATGTCTTCAGCAGTAAACTCCTGCTTACCGCTGATAACGATGTTTGCCACCTCGGAGTCCACAGTGTCCACCATCCTCTTGAACCTTACCTGCTTGAGGTTGAGAATGATGTCCTGCATACCCTCGATCACGCCAGGGATTGTCGCGAACTCCTGGTCCACCCCTGAAATCCTGACCGAATTGATAGCAAAACCTTCCAGAGAAGACAATAATATCCTGCGGAGGGCGTTTCCGATGGTCTGGGCATAGCCAGGCTCCAGCGGCCTGAACTCAAAACGGCCGACCGTATCCGTCCCTTCGAGCATTATCACCTTGTCCGGCTTCTGAAATGCTAAGATTGCCATATTATTCTTTATTAAGGTGTTAATTATTATTTAGAGTAGAGCTCAACAATCAGCTGCTCGTTGATGTTCTCAGGAATCTCCTCCCTTACAGGGACATTGAGATACTTGCCGGTAAGAGATTTGGCATCGAACTCGAGCCATGAGTACTTCGCGGCGGAAGCAACGCTGGCTGCAATGGTCTCGAGGCTCTTCGACCTTTCCCTTACTGCAATCACGGCACCCGGTTTCACTATAGCTGACGGTATATTGCAGACTTCACCGTTGAGGGTGATGTGGCAATGTGTCACAAGCTGACGCGCAGCTGCCCTTGTAGGGGCTATGCCGAGACGGTACACGATATTGTCGAGACGGGACTCCAACAGGAAGATAAGGTTCTCACCTTTCTGGCCTTTCATGCGGGAAGCCTTCTCGTAGAGATTGCGGAACTGCCTTTCGAGAAGACCGTAGGTATATTTCACCTTCTGTTTCTCTTTCAGCTGAATTCCGTACTCGGAAGATTTCTTGCGCTTGCGGGCGAGTCCATGCTGTCCCGGAGGGTAGTTCCTCTTTTCGAAGTCCTTGTCCGCCCCGAATATAGGCTCACCGAATTTACGTGCAATCTTAGTTGTTGGTCCAGTATATCTTGCCATAGTAATCTTTCCTTTATTGCGTTATTACAAAATTTAAACTTTACGACGGCCTTTTGGTCTGCAGCCATTGTGTGGCATTGGAGTGACATCTATGATCTCTGTAACCTCGATACCTGCACCATGGATTGTCCTGATAGCTGACTCACGCCCTGCCCCAGGTCCTTTCACATAGACTTTGACCTTCTTCAGGCCAAGGTCGTATGCTGTCTTGGCAGCCTCTGCAGCTGCAACCTGTGCAGCATACGGGGTGTTCTTCTTGGAACCCCTGAATCCGCACTTGCCTGCAGATGACCAGCTGATAACCTGTCCTACGCTATTGGTAAGGGAGATTATCACATTGTTGAAGGTTGATGAAATATGAGCTTCCCCGTATGCGTCAACCTTTACAACTCTCTTCTTGTTTGCTGTTCCTGTTTTCTTTGCCATAATTCATCATCCGTTATTTGGTTGCTTTCTTCTTGTTGGCAACTGTTTTCTTCTTGCCCTTCCTTGTGCGGGCGTTGTTCTTGGTGCTCTGTCCACGCACCGGGAGACCGAGACGATGGCGGATTCCTCTGTAGCAACCGATATCCATCAGACGCTTGATGTTCATCTGCACTGCCGAACGAAGCTCTCCCTCGATCTTGTACTGTTCAGCAATCACGCTACGGATTCCGGCGATCTGCTCGTCGTTCCACTCTCCGACCTTAGTGTCGAAGTCGATGCCCAGACCTGAAAGGATCTTCCTGGCTGAGCTGCGTCCTATGCCGAAGATATAGGTAAGACCTATCTCTCCTCTCTTGTTGTTAGGTAAATCAACACCGGCTATTCTTGCCATAATTATATCTGCTTAATTTGTTAACGACTTATTATCCCTGGCGCATCTTGAACTTAGGGTTCTTCTTGCAAATCACATAAAGACGGCCTTTACGCTTTACGATCTTGCAGTCTTCACTGCGCTTCTTGATGGATGCTTTTACTTTCATTATCGTAAATTTTTATTTGTATCTGAAAGAAATTCTTCCTTTTGTCAAATCATAAGGTGACATTTCCACCTTCACCCTGTCTCCGGGAAGAATCTTGATATAGTTCATCCTCATCTTTCCTGAGATATGGGCTATGATGACATGCCCGTTTTCCAGTTCTACCTTGAACATTGCATTCGGGAGAGTCTCGACGATCACCCCTTCCTGTTCGATTGCTGATTGTTTTGGCATAAATATCACTTTAAAATTCAACATTCTTTTCGATGAAGTCGAAGGTAGACAGTATCTCAGGGACGCCTTTACGGACAACAACCGTAAGTTCGTAATGAGCCGACTTCCTGTGGTCAGCAGTGTGCACTTCCCAACCATTTTTTGCCAAGTACACATCTTTCCTTCCGGCATTCACCATCGGTTCAATACAGATAGTCATCCCATCGGTCAGCCTTGCACCGTGACCCCGGCGCCCGTAGTTGGGCACACCTGGATTCTCGTGCATCTTCTGCCCGATTCCGTGGCCTTCCAGTTCGCGGACCACGGAGAACCCGAACGACTCGACATACGACTGCACCGCGTATCCGATATCGCCGACCCTGTTCCCGTCAACTGCTTCTGCAATCCCTTTATACAGCGAGGCCTTGGTCACGTCCAGGAGCTTACGGGTCTCCGCATCCACCTCCCCTACGGGGAAAGTATAGGCGGAGTCTCCGTTATACCCCTTATATAATGTGCCGCAGTCCACTGACACGACATCGCCTTCCTTGAGCACATAGTCCGATGGGAACCCGTGCACGACTATGTCGTTTACAGAAATACAGAGAGCTGCAGGAAAACCTTCATACCCGAGGAAGCTCGGAATAGCTCCGTGGTCACGGATAAAGGTCTCAGCCACCCTATTCAACTCGAGAGTTGTCACACCTGGAGCGACTGTCTTACCGACCTCTGCCAATGTCTTGGACACGAGAATCGCATTCTCGCGCATCAGCTCTATCTCTTCCTCTGTCTTTGGTCTTACCATCTTCCTGAAGAACTTCATCAAAACTACATTCCGGAACGTCCTTTCAGACGACCGGTCTTCATCAGTCCGTCATAATGACGCATCAAAAGATGACTTTCGATCTGCCTGAGAGTATCGAGAACCACGCCGACGAGAATCAGGAGGGAAGTACCTCCGTAGAAGCTCGCGAACTGGTTGTTGATTCCGAGCAGCATTGCGAATGCCGGCAGAATCGCGATAAGGGCAAGGAAGATAGACCCGGGGAGAGTGACCCTCGACATGATAGAGTCGAGATACTCCACAGTCTTCTTGCCCGGCTTCACCCCAGGTATGAATCCTCCGTTCTTCTTCATATCCTCCGCCATCATAGTCGGATTGACCGTGACTGCCGTATAGAAATAAGTGAAGAGCACGACGAGGATTCCGAATATAAGGTTATACCAGAACCCGGTATAATTGCTCAATGTCGCTGCCAGTCCGCGTGTCGCATCGAACTGGGAGAATATCAGAGGGAAGAGCATCAGCGCCTGGGCGAAGATGATAGGCATTACGCCTGCCGCATTGACCTTCATCGGAATATACTGGCGCACTCCTCCGTACTGCTTGTTGCCCACAATCCTCTTGGCGTACTGCACCGGAACTTTCCGGACACCCTGAACGAGGGCGATTGCAGCCACGAACACAAAGAACAGTATGAGGAACTCGACAATCAGGAGAAGAAGACCTCCGGCTGAAGAGCTGAGCTTCTCACCTATCTCGGCTGTAAGCGCATACGGAAGACGGGCAATGATACCTACCATAATGATGAGCGATATGCCGTTGCCGATTCCCCTGTCGGTGATGCGCTCTCCGAGCCACATCACGAACATCGTACCGCCGATGAGAATAATCGTAGAGACAAGGTTGAACCAGAATGATGGCCATCCGAGCCTGTTGATTGCAAGGAAGGCATCCTCTGGAATCTGGTTGTGCAGGGCAGCCATATACGCAGGTCCCTGGATACAGAGAATGAGGATGGTCAGATACCTTGTCATCTGGTTCATCTTTCTTCTCCCGCTCTCGCCCTCCATCTGGAGTTTCCTGAAGTATGGGACGAACACGCCGAGAAGCTGGATGACAATGGATGCCGAGATATAAGGCATCACACCCAGAGCAAAGATAGAGGCATTGCCGAACGCTCCACCGGAGAACATGTTGAGAAGACCGACAAGGCCTTCAGAAGCAGTGTCCTGGAGATTGGCGAGCATTGTGGAGTCTATGCCAGGGAGCACTATGAAGCACCCGAGGCGATAGACGAGAAGCAGGAGGACAGTGTAACCTATCCTCTTGCGCAGCTCCTCTATCTTGAAGATGTTCTTGATTGTCTGGATAAACTTCTTCATTTTTATCTCTGTTCAATTATGACCGTTTTCCCGCCTGCTGCCTCGATCTTCTCCACTGCAGACTTGGAGAATGCGTGCGCAGACACTTCAAGGCCGGCCTTGAGGTCACCGTTACCGAGAATCTTGACAAGCTCGTTCCTTGAGACATAACCAGCCTCGATGAGAATCTCGATATTGATTGCCGTAAGGTTTGCCTTCTCTGCCAGCTCCTGGAGAGAGGAGACATTGATTCCTTTGTACTCTACACGGTTACGGTTTGTAAACCCGAACTTAGGAAGTCTCCTCTGGATAGGCATCTGTCCTCCCTCGAAACCAATCTTGCGGGAATAACCGGAGCGTGCCTGTGCTCCCTTGTGACCACGGGTAGATGTTCCGCCGTGTCCAGAACCTTCGCCACGGCCGATTCTCTTCTCCCTGCCCTTGGAACCTGCAGCCGGTTTCAAATTATGTAATTTCATCTGTCAGTCCTCCTTATTTAGTTTCCTCTACAGTAACAAGATGAAGAACCTTTTCCAGCATACCTTTGGTAACCGGATTGAGCTCCACCTCTACAGTCTGGTGCATCCTGTGGATACCGAGAGACTGAAGATTGGCAATCTGCCTCTTGGTCGCACCGTTCTTGCTCTTTATCTGGGTAATCTTGATCTTTGCCATTTCTGAGTCCTCCTTTAACCATTAAACACTCTGCTCATAGGAATACCCCGGAGACCTGCTACAGTATAGGCATCCCTCATCTCTGCCAGAGCCGCGATAGTGGCCTTGACAAGGTTGTGAGGGTTGGAAGAACCCTTTGACTTCGCAAGCACATTCTGTATTCCCACCGACTCGAAGACAGCACGCATCGCACCTCCTGCCTTCACTCCTGTACCAGGGGCTGCCGGTTTCATGAACACTCTTGCACCGCCGAACTTGGCTTCCTGCTCGTGAGGAATGGTCTTGTTAAGTACCGGAACCTTGACAAGGTTCTTCTTTGCATCCTCGATTCCCTTGGAAATCGCTGTCGTCACCTCATTGGCTTTACCAAGACCATAGCCTACGACTCCGTTCTCGTCGCCAACAACGACAATGGCTGCAAAACTGAAATGCCGTCCACCCTTGGTGACCTTGGTCACCCTGCGGATAGCCACCAATCTGTCTTTCAGTTCAAGATCAGATGTCTTTACTCTTTTAACATTCGTATTTGCCATAGTCTCTGATTAGAATATGAGGCCACCCTCGCGGGCAGCATCTGCCAAACTTTTAACTCTTCCGTGATAAAGGTAACCTCCACGGTCAAACGATATGGTAGTGATACCTTTTGCAAGCGCACGCTCTGCTATAGCCTTTCCCACTATGGCAGCAGCCTCTATGCCGGTCTTGCCTTTGCATGCCTCTGCAAGTCCCTTGTCATTTGAAGCGGCGGCGACAAGCGTCATACCCTTTGTGTCATCAATGACCTGGACATAGATCTGCTTGTTGCTCCTGAAAACGACCATCCTCGGCCTCTCAGCAGTACCATTGACGACTTTGCGGATACGGTAATGGATTCTTTTCCTTCTTTCTATCTTATTCAATGCCATAACTTATCCTCCTAATTATTTAGCACCTGCTGACTTGCCGGCCTTGCGACGGAGCTGCTCGCCGACGAACTTGATACCCTTGCCCTTGTATGGTTCAGGCTTACGCAGTGAGCGGATCTTCGCAGCGACCTGTCCGATGAGCTGCTTGTCGTGGCTCCTGAGTATCAGGACAGGATTCTGTCCCTTCTTCACTTCTGCGGCTTCAGCCTTGACTTCTGCAGGAAGCATCATCTGTATGTCATGTGAAAAACCGAGGGAGAACACAAGGATCTGGCCGTGAACCTCGACACGGTAACCCACTCCGACAAGTTCCTGACGGATCTCGTATCCATCGGACACTCCTACCACCATATTGTGTACCAGCGCACGGTAGAGTCCGTGCAGGGAACGGTGCCTCGGAAGATCGGTCGGACGGGTGAACTTGATCTCATTTCCCTCAACGGCGACAGTGATGGCTGAATCCACTTTCTGGCTCAGCTCGCCCTTCGGGCCTTTAACCTTGACCACATTGCCCGGAAGCAGCTCTACGCTGACTCCGGCTGGCAGGTGTACAGGCAATTTACCAATTCTTGACATTATTTCTATTCTTTTATTTTAATAAACATAACACAATACCTCTCCCCCTACATGAAGCTCCCTTGCTTCCTTGTCGGAGAGAATGCCCCTAGAGGTGGAAAGGATAGCTATGCCGAGGCCGTTGAGGACGCGAGGCATGTTCTCCACATCCGTATACTTCCTGAGACCCGGTTTTGACACGCGCACAATCTTCTTGATGGCAGCCGTCCTGGTCTGCGGATGATACTTCAGAGCGATCTTGATAGTGTTGAACGGAGTACCCTCCTCGATCTTGTAGGTGAGGATGTACCCTTTCTCGAACAGGATCTTTGTGATGGATTCCTTCATCTTGGACGAAGGGATCTCGACAACTTTCTTTCCCGCCATATAGGCGTTGCGGATCCTTGTGAGATAATCTGCAATTGGATCAGTCATTGTTCTTTCTTTTTAAGGAACCGGCATCCGGAGATGCCCGATATCCAATGGTTAATAAATATAATCGGTAAGATTCATCTTTTACCAGCTTGCTTTCTTCACGCCCGGGATGAGACCGTTGCTCGCCATCTCACGGAACTGGATACGGCTGATGCCGAACATCCTCATATAACCCTTCGGTCTTCCGGTGAGAGAACAGCGGTTATGCAACCTGCATGGGCTTGAATTCTTCGGAAGCTTGTCGAGTGCTGCCCAGTCTCCCGCTTCCTTGAGGGCTTTCCTCTTGGCAGCATACTTGGCAACCAGTCTTGCGCGCTTTACCTCGCGGGCTTTCATTGATTCCTTTGCCATCTTGGTTCTCCTTTAGTTATTATGTTTCTTGAAAGGAAGGCCGAATTCGCGGAGAAGCGCATACGCCTCCTCATCGGTCTTTGCTGTAGTTCCGAAAGTTATCTCCATTCCGAAAATCTTGGAGATCTTGTCGATGTCAATCTCAGGGAAGATAATCTGCTCCTTGATACCGAGAGTATAGTTGCCTCTTCCATCGAGCTTGTCGGAGATTCCGTTGAAGTCCCTGATACGCGGGAGGGAGATGCGGATGAGCCTTTCGAGGAACTCGTACATCTTCACACCGCGGAGAGTGACCTTCACTCCGATAGGCATACCCTTACGGAGCTTGAAGTTGGAAATGTCTTTCCTTGAAGCTGTAGGGACAGCCTTCTGTCCTGTGATGAGGGTCAGCTCCTGAAGAGCGACATCCACCAGTTTCTTGTCGCCAGTAGCATCTCCAATACCCTGGTTGATGGTTATCTTCACAAGCCTCGGAACCTGCATCACTGTAGTATATGAGAATTCCTTCATCAGCTTCGGGACAATCTCTTCCTTGTAGGCCTTCTTGAGATCCGGAACATATCCGGCCGCTACCGGAGCCTGTGTCTTGGTTGTCTTTGCAGTCTTTGCCATTATTTGATCTCCTCCCCTGATTTTTTGGCATATCTGATCTTCCTGTCACCTTCGAACCTGTGTCCTATCCTTGTAGGACCGCCCTTCACAGGGTCTATAAGCTGAAGATTGGAAACATGGATAGTGCCCTCCTGTTTAATGATACCACCCTGAGGATGCTTTGCATTAGGTTTGGTATGCTTGCTTATCATATTGATGCCCTCGACAATGGCGCGATCCTTTGACGGGATCACCTCAAGGACCTTTCCGGTCTTTCCCTTGTCATTTCCGGCATTGACATAGACGGTATCGCCTTTTTTGATATGTATCTTTTTCATAACGCTTGCTTTTAGAGGACCTCCGGTGCCAGTGAAACGATTTTCATATAATTCTCACGAAGTTCCCTTGCGACAGGCCCGAAGATACGGGTCCCGCGGACCTCTCCCTGATTGTTGAGAAGCACACAGGCATTGTCATCGAAACGGATATATGAGCCATCCGGCCTGCGGATCTCTTTCTTTGTGCGCACTACCACAGCCTTGGACACCGAACCCTTCTTGGCATCACCACCCGGGATAGCGCTCTTCACTGCGACGACTATCTTGTCGCCGACCCTGGCATAGCGGCGACGGGTTCCTCCGAGCACACGGATGCAAAGAACCTCCTTGGCTCCGCTGTTGTCCGCCACCTGTAAACGTGTTTCCTGCTGTATCATTGTTATTTGACTTTTTCTACGATTTCAACTAATCTCCACCTCTTGGTCTTGCTGAGCGGACGGGTCTCCATAATGCGTACGGTATCCCCCTCGCTGCACTCGTTCTTCTCGTCGTGAGCGACGAACTTGGTGGTCTTCTTTACGAATTTCCCGTAGATAGGGTGTTTCTCCTGGGTCTTCACGGCAACCACGACGGACTTGTCCATCTTGTTGCTGACCACAATCCCTGTTCTTTCTTTTCGAAGATTTCTTTCCATCAGAATGCAAGTTTTAATTCTGTTTTTCCTTTTCCGCCAGGATTGTCATCATACGCGCGATGTCCCTTCTGGCCTTCCTAATCTTTGATGTATCCTCTAATGGAGAGATAGTGTGGTTTATCTTCATTGTATCGAGCGCAGCCTTCTCGGCCCCGATACGTTCACGCAGATCTGCGATTGACATTTCGCGTACTTCAGATGCTTTCATTTTCTGACTCCATTAAACTATTCAACATAATCCCTGCGGACAACGAACTTTGTAGTGACAGGGAGCTTCTGGGCACCGAGACGGAGAGCCTCCTTGGCAACCTCCATAGGAACTCCCTCGGCTTCAATGAGGATACGGCCAGGGGTCACAGGGCACACAAATCCCTCCGGGTTACCCTTACCTTTACCCATACGGACCTCAGCAGGCTTCTTGGTGTATGGCTTGTCCGGGAATATCCTGATCCAGATCTTTCCTTCACGTTTCATATAACGTACAACTGCCTGACGCGCAGCCTCGATCTGACGACCTGTAAGCCAACAGTTTTCCAAGGTCTTGATCCCGAAAGAGCCGAACGCGAGCTGGTTGCCCCTCTGGGCCATACCTTTCATGCGGCCTTTCTGCTGCCTTCTGAATTTTGTTTTCTTTGGTTGTAACATTGTTCTATCACTTAATGATTAATCCTCTCATCCCCTAAGTCGTTGGGTATCAGCTGGTTGGGCGGACTTTCTCCCAATTCGGGGACTGCAAAGATAGTAAAAATTCCTGAATTGCAAATCTTTTTCAGAAAATTTATCAATATTTTTGACCAGGTTTTCCGATGGTTAAGATACGGATAATCATATTTTTACAGATAGTGTTTAAAAATTTATCCGTGCATTTTCGACCGGAACATACAAGGTATTGCCCCATTTGTCCGAAAACAATTATATTTGCAGCGCAATGCGACAGTCAGAGCACATACGGGACTGCAGGGCCGGCACAGGAGTACCGGCCATACCGTATGCCCTGCTCATCCTGTGCCTCATAACAGTCCTCCACGCGAACTGCCACGCCCAGCAGAAAGACGGGCGCATCACACCCCGGCAGCATCAGGAAAATGTCATGAAATACACAGTGGAAGGAGCCGACACGGTATATATAGGAGAACTCCCGGCCGCAAAGGTATACAGCCGGCTACCGAAGCAGAAAGGCAAGGACTGGAGAAGGTATTACAGACTTGTCTATAATTTCAGCAAGGTATATCCGTACGCAAAGGTCGCCAGACATCTTGTGGAAGAGGCCGACAGCACCATCGCGGCGGACAGGCTCAAAAGAGGGAAGAGGGAAAGATATATCGATTCCGTGCAGAAAGAACTGTTCGATGCCTTCGAGGAACCGATGCGGAATCTGACCATAAGCCAGGGGGCGCTGCTTATGAAACTCATCGACCGGGAGGTAGGGAAATCCTCATACCTTATAATAAAGGACTACAAGAACAGGATGGCAGCCGGCTTCTGGCAGGGCATAGCGAAACTTTTCGGGACAGATCTCAAGGCACCGTACGACCCGGAGGGAGAAGACAGACAGACCGAAGAACTGGTGAAGATATGGGAAAAAGGGGAGTTCGAGGGACTCTATTTCTCGCTGTTCTGGCAATACCCCACACTTCCGGACATCCCGTCGAAATATATGTAGTTCGAGCCATCCAGCCAGTCATCCAGGACAAGGAGGCGCGCCCCGGACGGCAGCGGCATGTCCACATGCACGTGATAGTGGCCGAATATGAAATAGTCTATGTGCCTTGCCGCAGAAAACCCATCCGCAAACCTGTAAAGAGGCTCATCCTCGCCCCTGAACACATATTTCTCGCGGCGTGCGAGACGGTTGTTGCGAGACCATCCGTTGCCGATGCGGAATGCAATCCACGGATGGAGCATACTGAACAGGAACTGGAGGACGCGGCTGTGGAAAATCCGGCGCAGGAACAGATATCCCCGCGGTACGGGGCCCAACCCATCCCCATGGCCGAGACAGAATATCCTGCCGCCTATCTCCACGACTGCAGGCTGGACGAGACGGTGCATCCCCAGTTCTTCAAAATAGCGGTAGGTCCATACATCGTGGTTGCCCTGGAAGAACCAGACCCGGACCCCTGCTGCCATCAGCTCCTGAAGAGCCGCGAAGACCCTGCAGTAACCTTTCGGGACTACATCCCTGTATTCATACCAGAAATCGAATATGTCACCGAGCAGATACACGGAATCCGTCTGTCCGGCATCTATCGACCTTAGAAAGCGGATGAAACGCTCCTCCCTGGCCTGCGGATCCGCCACATCAAGACCGAGGTGCACATCAGCGACGAAATATGTAAACCTTCTCTCCGCCATACGTATCCCGGATTCTGCATCCATCTGAAAAGACGGTCATCACATAAATATGAAAATCAGGATGGCCACAGCCGCACAGTAGATTGCGAACCAGGACAGTCTTGCCCTCTTCACAAGCGCAATCATGACCCGGCAGGCGAAAAGCCCGGACAGGAAAGCCGCGAGAAATCCCAGAACCAGGGAAAGAGGGGCGACAGATGAAGCCGTCATCTCCCCTCCCACAAGCTGAAGGAAAGACTCTCCGAGTATAGGTATCATCACCATCAGGAACGAAAACTGCGCCATTACATCCCTCCTCACCCCGCACAGAAGTCCGGTGGAGATGGTAGTGCCGGAACGGGAAAGCCCGGGAACGACAGCCAGAGCCTGCCCCAGCCCGACCACAAAGGCCTGCCAATAGGAAATGCCGTTCCTGTAGCCTCTCCTCTCCGAAAGGGAAGCGCGCACAGGCCCGGACTCAGAAGGCGCGACCCGGCCAACCCGGCGGGACTTTCCGAAAAGGCTGCCCGAAGCCAGGTCCGACAGGAAGAGGAGCACGGCCGTACACATAAGGGCTACACCCACGACAAGAATCGACTGGAAGAGACCCTCCACGAAATCCTTGAAGAACACTCCGACCACAAACACTGGAATCATCGAGACGCATATCTTCAGCACATAGTCCGTCTCATCGTTGTACCTGAATCTGAAGACTCCCCGTATCAGGTTCCATAGCTGTTTCCTGAACACCACAATGGTGCTGAGCACCGTAGCCGCATGGACCAGGACCTCGAACACGAGGTCGTCCGCCGACTCTATCCCAAGCAGCTCCTTGCCTATGATCAGATGCCCGCTGCTGCTGACGGGGAGAAACTCTGTCAGGCCCTGTACGAGCCCCAATATGATTGCCTCAAACCACTCCATTGCATCACACTTATATACTGGAGACTACTTCCCCTCACGGAAGACACCCATTATCGCCACTATCTCTATGACAATCCCCGCGATTATCACGAGCGGAGCCGCCACAAGACGCCTGAAATCAAACATCGCATAATTGAAGACCTCGGGGTCGCCGCTTCCGCCTCCTGTCATCAGGATATACCCCGAAACCATCACGATGAGGCCTGCAAGAAGCATCCTCAGCCCTTTGGGAGTAATCGCCATCTTATCCATTGTAACCTATAAATATAATTCATCTTTCTTCAGTGACACAAGCCGGTTCACGACAAACCAGGTGCTCACCACGCAAATCACCAGTCCGGAAAGCACCACAATGCCCATCACCACCAGAAGGAGGTCCAGCCTGAAAATCTCGAACAGCTGAGAGAACTCGTTCCTCACGAAAAACAGTATCGCCAGCAGCATGATAATGGACACGATGGCAGCGAACAGCCCCTGGAACACCGCCTGTACGATAAACGGCCACCGGATGAAAGACCTTGTCGCCCCGACCAGCCTCATCGTATGTATCGTGAACCTGCGGGCATAGACATTGAGCCTGACAGTGTTGTTTATCAGGACAAACGAGATGAAAAGCAACAGTCCGATAAATACAGCCAGCACCATTGAAATCTTGCTGAGGTTGGCGTTCAGGGCATCCACCAGAGACCGCTGGTAGACCACCTCATCCACTTCGCTGAAGGCGGACAGTCTCTCCTTCACGACTTCGAGGCTGTCTGCAGACACATATCCCGCCATAAGCTTGACATCCACGGAAGCCGGAATCGGGGAAGTCTCGAACACATCGAGAAAATCATCCCCCAGCAGAGCCTTCATCTCCTCTGCACCGCGCTCCTTCGAAATATAGACGCTGCTGCGTATGAACGGCATCCCATCTATCTTTTTCCTGAATGCCAGGGCATCCATCTCTGAGACATCCGCCTTCAGAAGGACAGACACCTGCATGTTTTCCTTGAAATAGTCAGAGACCCCGCGGGCGTTGACCAGCAGCAGGCTTGCCACCCCGACCAGCAGCAGCACAAGGCTGATGCTGATCACGGAAGACAGGTATGCGTTCACCAGCCGTCTGCCTATGATCCTGTTTTCTCCGCTTGCCATACACTAAACCGTATCAAACGCCAAAGATAGTGAAATATCAAAAATATTTCTTATCTTTGTTGAGATTTTGTCTTAATTTCAACTGTATGGGAGATTCTGTAAAAAGAGTACTGTTCGTCAATTCGGAGATATTCCCATATCTGTCGGAGTCCGGAATTTCCTTAATCGGGAGATATCTTCCTCAAGGCATCCAGGAAAGGAAACGGGAGATCAGGTCATTTATGCCGAGGTTCGGCTGCATCAACGAGAGGAAGAACCAGCTTCACGAGGTCATCCGCCTCTCTGGAATGAACATCATCATAAATGATGTCGACAGGCCGCTTGTAATCAAGGTCGCTTCCATATCGGCCGCCAGGATGCAGGTCTATTTCATTGACAACGAAGACTATTTCCACAGGAAGCAGGTGTACAGGGATGAAGAGGGCAATTTCTTCGCCGACAACGGGGAGAGGGCGATATTCTTTGCCAGAGGTGTGCTGGAAACTGTCAAGAAGCTCAGATGGGCACCGGACATCATACACTGCCACGGCTGGATTTCGCATCTGCTGCCGCTGTACCTGAAAAAATCATACAGGGAAGACCCGATATTCTCCGACAGCAAGGTTGTGCTGTCCCTGTACGATGACATCCCGGCAGAACGGTTCGCAGACAATTTCAAGGAACAGATAATGTTCAACGGCATCCGGGAGGATGACCTTGACATACTTTCCGTGCCTGACGGCATAAATCTTGCGAAGCTTGCTGTCCGGTTCTCGGACGGGGTCATAATGGGAGCCGGGGATATCCCGGCCGAAGTGGCAGCCGAATGCACGGGGATGCCGGTCCTCGGTTATGACGGCGCGGCCATCGGGAACGGGAGCTATATTGATGATTACAATAATTTTTACAGCCAGATATAAACGATGACTTTCGGCATACTGAAGAAAACGGCATTTTTCGGAGCGGCTATGATATATGCCGCTTCCTGTGTCTATGTAGATGACAATCTGGGACAGAACTTCATTCCCGGAGACCAGATATATGATGTCGCCCTGGCGGATTTCCCTCTTGAGGAGATAAGTATGGGCTACTCCGACAGCCTCTCTGCCTACAGTTCATCGAGGATCACCGTAGGTTCGATATGGGACAGCCGGTTCGGGCTTACCACGCGCAGCAGCGCATTCACCGTCGTGCCGGTGATGGACACCATCGACGTCGGAGACAACCCAAAGGTCATCCAGTTCCATTTCACTGCAGCGAGAGACACCACCTCGGTCGAGGATGAGGGCCAGCTGAACATCCTGCAGAACATATATGTCCACAAACTGCACCATGTCCTCGACTCGACCTATCTGTATGCCGTGGACCTGAATGATGAAATGTTCTCATCAGACCCGGTCATCAGCAAAGGTGTAGTGGTATATGATGGTGGGGATTCCCTCTCGTTCGACTTCTCGGATGAATATGCCGAAGAAATGGTCAGGCTGTTCCAGGAAGACGCCGACATCCAGCTGGACCTGGAGGAATACCTGAAACGGATGCCGGGAATATATCTGAGGACTGATGCCCAGAAGGGCGAGGGAGGCCGTATCAACATGTTCGACTGCCCGATAGAGATTTCAGACTCGTACTATGTGACCGGCAACTATGCAGAGCTGAAGATAAGGTCTGACTATGGTGCGAGGAAGGATGTGGACACATCGTTCCTGTTCTACTTCGGGCCTCAGGAAAGGACGACCACAACATCCCAGTATGCGTTCAACGTATGCGGCAAGAGCGCGGATGGCTCTCTCCAGCTTACCGAGATTCCGGCAGATGAGAACAGGACAAGGGCGAAACTGTACAGGTCTGTGGATGGGAAGATATACGTAGAGGGTGGAAGCGGGCTGAAACCGGTAATAAGCGCAAAGGAAATCAAGACTCTGCTGTCCAAGCACCTTGAACAGGAGGGTCTCTCCCCTGAGGAGGTTATCATCAACAAGGCATCAATCATCCTGCCTTTCGATGAGTTTGCAAACAGCGGGGAATTCAGTTATGACCAGAACTATATGCTTCCGGACATACTGAGCCCTACCTGCAGGTTCTCATATATGACAGGTATGAAGAACAGCAAGGATGAGAATATCAGGTACGTGACATACGCAGGCCTCACGGATGCCAGCGTGGAATCCGAGAACCAGGGAGATGTCAACCTGTCACTGTCGCAATACAACCCGGATGTGAGCCATCATGTTCAGGAGATACTGACCGCGCCGGATGATTCGATTGCCACCGGCCGCTACGACATCTGGCTGCTGGTGATGGTCAATGAAGTCATCACCACAACGGATGAGAACCAGCAGGAAATGAGTGAATATTACCAGAACCTTGCATACGCCTCCTATTACAACAACCTCTACGGAGGATACGGGTACGGTTACGGATACGGCTATGGATACGGTTATGACAGCTACTACAGCAATTACTACAACTATATGCTGGCCGCACAGTATGCTTCGGCTTCTGCAGTGCAGGAGGAGACCATCACCCAACTGGACAAGGACAGGTTCTACCGCCTTGTCATCAACGGGCCGGCCGCAGAAGGAGCCGAGGACACCGGCAAGCATCCCGTGCTGTCAGTGGTGTACTCCTACATATCGAAAGACGCAGATTCAGAATGACATTCCGGGCAATGGTCCGGAACGGGATATGGGAAAAGGGTGCCGACCAATGGTCTGACACCCTTTATATTTGTCATCTAATGTAACGCTTACTGGAGCTTTGACTCGATATATTTGATAGCGTCACCGACAGTGGCAATCTTCTCGCCTGCATCCTCATCAGGGATATTGATTCCGAACTCTTTCTCGAATTCCATTATGAGTTCAACAGTATCAAGAGAATCTGCACCGAGATCGTTTGTAAAGCTTGCGGACTCCTTGACTTCTGATGCATCAACGCCGAGCTTGTCAACGATAATAGATTTAACTTTTTCTGCAACTTCTGCCATAATCGTAAGGTTTAATTAATAATTGAGGTTATATTTTAATACACAAATAAGTTCTTGCCGTATTGTACGATATGTCTGTTGTCTTAAAAATCGGGTGCAAAGTAAGTAAAAAAATCCGAAAAATGAAAATTTTACGTAAAAATGCTGCCCGTCAGGGGCATCAGAGGCACTCACGGACGGTCCGGAACAGTCCGGGAAGCTGTATTCAAAGCTGTATGTATCCTTTCTGCCAACTGGCTCCCTACCATAGTTGACAGGTCCTCTACCGAGGCTGCCGCTATCCTCGCCACACTGCCGTAATGGAGAATGAGCCGCTGCTCGGTCTTCTCGCCTACCCCTTTGATGTCCCGGAGAGCCGACCTTATCTGCGCCTTGCTGCGACGGTTGCGGTGATGGGTGATACCGAAACGGTGAGCCTCATCCCGGATACGCTGCAGGACTTTCAGGGCCTGGGAATTCCTGTCTATGAACAGCGGATAAGGGTCCCCCACCCTTATGACCTCCTCCAGACGCTTTGCAAGCCCGACCACGGTAAGCCTTTCTGTAAGACCCAGTTCGGCCAGAGCCTCGTACGCAAACGCCAGCTGCCCCTTGCCTCCATCAATGACCACCAGCTGAGGCAGGTCATCCGGAGCTTCGGCCAGCATCCTGGAATAGCGCCTGTTCACCACTTCTTTCATGGAAGCGTAGTCATTCGCGCCAACCACGGTCTTTATGTTGAAATGCCTGTAGTCTTTTTTGCTCGGGACACCATCCCGGAACACGACACAGCTCGCCACGGGATTCGTACCCTGTATATTCGAGTTGTCGAAACATTCTATATGCACTGGCAGCATCTCCATCCCGAGAGCGGTCTTCAATTCTTCAAGAACTTTCTGCCTGAAGTCATCGGGATCCGTATGTTCCCTCTGTTTCAAGGCATTGAACCGCATCTCCTTGGCATTCTTCGCACTCAATTCAAGCAAGGCGAGCTTGTCTCCCCTGACAGGAATCCGGAACTCTACCCCATCCATCTCGACATCAGGCAGGAAGGGGACAATGACCTCCTTTGACAGGGTGCCGAACTTGGACTGTATTTCGGAGATGAATGTTGAAAGCACAGCCGCCTGTTCCTCCTCGATATTCATCCTGAATCCCAGATTCAGGGACTGTATCACGGCCCCATCGTGGAGCCTCATGAAATTGCCGAACGCCTCCCCGGAATCAAAGACAAGGGAAAACACATCCATACTTCCCATAGAAGTGCTCGTTATGAGAGACTTGCCGTAATGCTTCTCTATGGACTGCATCTTTTCCTTGTACACAGCCGCCTGCTCGAAATCCATAGCCTCTGCCGCCTTGAGCATCAGATCCCTGTAATGCTGGATCATCTCTCGTCCTCCGCCTTTCAGAAGCCTTGCTATCTCTTCGATGTTTTCGTTGTATTCCTGTCTTGAAATGCCTCCGACACAGCATCCTCTGCACTTGCCGATATGGAAATTGAGACAAGGACGGAACTTGCGGCGGAGTATGGAATCCGATGTGATCCTGTTGCTGCAGGTCCTGAGAGGATAAAGTGTCGAGAACAGCTCCAGGAGATTGCGGGCATGCATCACACTGCTGTAAGGCCCGAAATAGCGCGAGCCATCCCTGACTATCCTGCGGGTCAGGTACACCTTGGGAAACTCATCCGCACTGATACAGATCCACGGATATGTCTTGGAATCCTTGAGCAGGATATTGTATCTGGGCCTGTACTGCTTGATAAGGTTGTTCTCAAGAAGGAGGGCATCCGCCTCTGTATCAACTACCGAATACTGGGCATCCGCTATTTTCGACACCATAATGGCTGTCTTGCGGGTCAACCTCTCCTTCGGCACAAAATACTGGGCCACCCTCTTGTGCAGGTCTTTGGCCTTGCCCACATAAATGACATTCCCCTCGGCATCATAATAGCGGTAGACGCCGGGGGAATGAGGGAAGAGTGATATCTTTGTGCGAATATCCATTGTGCGGCGATCCTTCGCTCCGCAGATCCCTAACGGATATATTTAGAGATTTCCTGGCCTATCTCATCGCCTCTGAGGTTCCTCTTGAGAATGGTCCCATCCGGCCCGAAAAGGATGATATGCGGAATGCCTTCTATACCGTACAGTTCCGTAGGGACCTGGCCGGCATTGATGATCTGCTTCCAGTTCACCCCGTAGACCTTTGCCGTATCCTTTGTGGCTTCCGGGCGATCCCACACGGCAACGCTCAGGACCTCGAGACCTTTTCTGTGGTACTCGTCATAGACAGCCTTGATGTTAGGAATCTCAGCCTTGCATGGCCCGCACCATGATGCCCAGAAATCCACAAGGACATACTTGCCCTTGCCTACATAGTCGGAGAACTTCACCGTCTTCCCGTCCGAGTCCTCCACTGTGAAGTCCTTGAACATCTTGCCTTCAGCCGTCTCTATCCTTGTCTCTATCAGGTTCTTCATGGCAACGATCTCATCGCTTGCCTGGAGTTCCGGAGACAGGGTGCCGATCAGGGAGTCCACCTGGACATCATCCTCCAGAAGAGCCGCAAGGTTCGAAAGGGCAGCCACCGCAATCACATTATCGCTGTTCTGCGACAGCGCTTCCCTTGAGAAATCGATGAACTCCGCAGTGAACCTGTCATAATTCGCAATCATAAGAGAGTCCATGGCCTCGGCGCTTATGTCTGTCTTAGCCCTTATGTTCTGTACCTCTGTCATGAAATTCTCCTGGATGGACACGGACTTCTCCGAGAATTCCGTGAACCTTGTGTTCACCGACCCTGAAAAGGCAGACTTCACGGACGGTTCAGCACCGAGGGTGACATCCAGCTTTGTGCCATCAGGGACAAAACGTACCTGATACGGGCCTGCGGAAACGGAACCCATCACTGTCGGATCCACAGGAAGCTCGACAGAGAACTTGCCATCCGTCACAGCCAGAAGGGTGTCAATCCCGTGTGACTCTATCACCACATTGACTTCATCAAGTCCTTCTTCGGAAACAGTTCCGACAAGCCTTGTGGTATCGGAAACGCCGGAGCAGGCAGCCGCGAGCATAGCAGCACCGGCTGCAGCCATAATTGTTCTTGTCTTCATAATCATTTGCTCTGTTTTCAATCCAGACCGCAAATATACTCAGAAGCCGAGAGCAGAACAAATTTATTTGTTATGCCGAGGCGTGAACAGTATATATGGCGAAGCCAAATATCTCAGAAGCCGAGAGCAATGCAAGTTTACTTGCAATTGCCGAGGCGATACAGTATATGTGGCCGCCCGGCCAAATATATGAATTTTTCAGATTTTCTTGATATTGAACATATATCTGTCTTCCGATGAGCCTTCCTCATCGTAGACTCCGGTCACGAGAATGATGCCGAGGGGTTCAGCCACAGGCTCTTGGCCATCCTCCACAGTCTCCCGTCCGATCAGGATGACATCACCGACAGAGATATCGCTCACCATATCCAGTTTCTCGGCACTTGCATAAAGGGCACGCAACTGCCCCCGGGTAATGGTAGAATAATTTATGCCGGACATTCTGGCGAACTTGAGGCCGGTCTTGCTCCTCCATTCCTGCGGCAGGACATCGCTCTCCTGCTCCTGGTAAAGACAGATATCGATATCCGCCTCCGCGGCAGCCGAAGTGACAAGCGGCTGCACTGTCCTTATACAGAACCCATCCGGCTTGCCGGACGCTGGGCTGTACATTGTCACGGATGTCGCCGCCTCTTCAAGCAGTTCATCATCCGGCTTTTCCGTTCTATAGACTTTAATGGGATATTCTATTCTGCGCGAATAGCCGAGATTGTCCCAGACTTCAAATATCACCTTGACTGACAGGGAATCCGAGGCAATTTCAGGTACATTGTAGAAAAATTCCCCCTTATAATGCTTCTGAGCCAGCTCCCTTGTCTCAAGATCAGCATATCCGTTCTCCAGATCAAAAGAAGTTATCTCCAGCCTTGTCAGATAATCATTGATTGTCCACGTATTAATGTCGAAATTGACATTGCCTCCGCTGTATGCCGTATATGAGGATGGAGTAATCAATACGACAACTTCGGATGCGTCCTTTTCAGAGACGCATCCGCAAATTGTCATCAACAACGCTGCAATGATTACAGGGAAATGTCTCATTTCAGTCTATATGCCTTTACCTTTGCGGTCACCGTGACATCCCCTCCGAGGAACAGGTTTGTCTTCGATTTTGTCTGTCTGGTGACGACATAGTATTCAGCATCAGGGAAATCATCCACCAGTTTGTAGGATGCCCTCTGCAGGCGGCCATAAAGTTTAAGGTCAACCTTCTTCTGCATTCCGAACCGGACAGATTTCCTCTCCACTCCATCATACGGCTCCCCGTTAAGGTAGTCTATCACGGAAATAAAGCCAAGATATGTCCTGTATGAGACACTGATCTCTGTCTCACCAAGATATTCAAGGTCATCCATCGTGATCTCAAGCCGCGTAGAGTCAGGAGCATACATGCTGTTCCTGGTTATACTGCAGGCCGACAGGCTGATGACAGCCACGGCAGGCAGGATATATCTGTACAGTTTCATGATCACGGTCTATTTGAAATAATAAGTAAGAGTGAATCTGAACTGACCTCCTATTTCTCCGGTCCTTGCCTTGAGACTGTCATAGTCGACATTTTCACCCGGAAGGTTTTCTATTGCAGAGGAATAGTATGTCTGGGTGTCATTTCCTGTCACTTCATTGACAGTCTTGTACTTGACACCCGTATCGAACCTTGAAGACACTCCGAACTCCGCTCCGAGGGCAAGAGGAAGGTCTGCTATAAATGCCTGGATGCCGATGAATGCACCGATACCTATCACGAATGCCCGTTTTGTGGTAGTGCTGGAGGATATGATGGACATGTAGTTCCCTGTCTCGCCGACCATTTCCACCGTACCGGATTCACTCAGGCTGGTGCTGCTGTCCCATCCGATAGGGAGTTCGGCACCTACATAGACATCAAGGATATTCTTGCTGGAGAAATGCCAGGCCACTCCCGGATAGAACATTGCATTGGAACTGGAGTTTTTGGTGGCTGACGGAAGAGAGAAAGACTGCTCATCGACATCCTGGGTATAGGTTCCTTTGAGAGAGGATGATGTCTTGTAAAGTTCAAGGCCTACACGGGCTTCGAACTGGTCAGAGACCATATACTTGAAATTGATAAGAGGCAGAGCCTGCATCTTGAGCTCCTTGTCAATGATGCCGTTGAACATTTCGCTGGTCGCTCCGAGATAGATACCGAAATCTCCGGCTTCAGGTCTGTTGCCTGTCCTGATGACTTTGGCTGATGGCTTACCTGTTGTCATCTGCGCAACCGCAGGCAACGCTTGCCCCCCAAGAAGACCAAGGACGGCAATGAAAAAGGTTAGTTTAGTTTTCATAAAAACATAAAAATGTGCCGGACAACCCGGCGGATTATAGGAATAAGTTTAATGAATTTTCGCCAAACCTCCACAAAATTAACAATTTATCCCGAATACACAAAAAAATTAAATGATTATGCCTGCGGATTCTGCCGGCGAGTATCCGGCTGTCATTCTCCGGTATAGGCGGCTACTGCATTGCGGTACGCTATACGGGCATCCACAAGGGCATCCGCACTCTGCTGAAGTGCAGTCTGTGCTTCGAGCAGTTCGGACACCGGTACAAGTCCGGCTCGGTAGCGGTCCTCCATCTGACGGACTACGGACTCGGCCGCAGAAACACTCTCCTCAGCCACCTTGGCCTGCTCCCAGCTTACGGTAAGGTCAAGCCACTGCTGTCTGACCTGCAGCAACAGCTGGGCATCCAGATAGTCCTTCTCGTTCCTTGCCTTCTGCAGCTGGTAATCATACCGTTGCATCTTGCGGGAATATTTTCCCCAATCGGTGATAGGTATCTGCAGGGTTGCATACACTGCTCCATTGAAGCGGGCATCGCTGAACATCAAGTCGTTGTATCCGTATGAAACGCCCACCCCCACTTGCGGCAGGACTTCCCCGAGAACCATACGTCGCTCCATCTGCTTGGCTTTCACCGAAATATCCAGCAGCCGGGACTCCTCCCTGGAAACGACAATTTCGCTCTCATCCTTCCAGTAGAAGGATGGCTCCTCCAGCCGCGACAGGTCATCCGCAAATTCAATGCTGTCTATATACGGCAGGGAATCTGCCCCTATAGTGCTGTACGGAGTGTATTCCACACCTATCGCATTGCACAGGTTCATCTTGGCAAGACGGATACCTCCTTTGAGCCTGGATTGCGTCGCCCGCATCTCATTCTGCTTCAGCTGCAGCTGGAGACGGTCTGTCTCAGTGGCAAGGCCGGCATCCACAGCGGCATCCACATCCTTTTCCAGATTATCCAGCATCTTTCTCACACTCTGCACCGTCTTCATCTTCTCTTCAAGAGACACAACCTGCCAGTAGTCCTTCTCCACCTCCTCGACACTCTTGCGCTGCTGGAGAGAATTCTGCAGACCCGCAGCCTCGACACCCAACGCGGCAAGGCGGTTCCCATAGACAATCCTGCCTCCGGCAAACACAGGCTGCATGACAGAAACCGTCGCGCTGTATCCCTGCTTCATAGTGGAATAGACCGGGTCAATCCCGTATGCCCTGGCGACCTGTTCGACTATGCTGTTGATATTGTTCGCCATGTCGGAATCCCCGAGAATATCCTTGACACCTATCTCCAGCATCGGGTCGAAAGCATAATATCCGAAAGCGTTGATGGAGACCTTTGGGAAATATTCCGCAAAAGCCTCGCCCTTCTGGGCTTTGGCTGCAAGGACATCGAGACTTGCATTCCTGACCTTGACATTGTTCTGCAGAGCCAGATTGCGGCAATCCCCTACTGTCAGCACCAGACGGCCTGCTCCACTGTCTTCCACAGCAGAACTGTCCGGACTCATAGCCACTGTCTGCGACGGGGCACCGGATACAGTCCGGGCCAGACACGGGACGGCAATGCACCCGATGCCCAGCACAACGGCGCATACTGCCGATGTGAAATATCTTGCTGTCCTATCCATTCTCTTTTCCCTCCTCTAAGCGGGCCTGGAGCGGCTCCTCAATCTTTGAATGTTTGAAAATCTGCCAGTAGGATACCGGCATTATGAACACAATCAGGAAAATAGACAGCATGGTGCCGAAACAGATGACCACTCCCATAGGCATCCACAGGGCATCTCTGCTGATTATCATCGGGAGCACTCCGAGGGCTGTTGTACAGGATGTCAGAAAGATAGGGCGCATCCTCCTCTTTCCTGACTCCTCTGCTGCCTCCCTGACAGACATCCCGTGCCGGAACCTCAGCTCTTCAGCATATTCGAACATTATTATACCGTTCCTGACAATGATTCCAACAAGGCTGATGAGACCGAGCACAGATGTGATGCCGAAATCGAACCCGTAGACCCAAAGTCCGAAAGAAGCCCCGAAAAGGCAGAGCATACTGAGCACTATAGAGAGCACTGCCAGGGATATCTTCTTGAAATGGAAAAGCAGGAAGAAGAACAGCACCGCAACCGCACAGATAAAACTCAGCAGAATCTCGGGGATGACTGCATCGTTCACTCCCGAAAGTCCTCCGTATTCGACAGTGACTCCATCCGGCAGCCCCGGCTCTATATTTTCCTCCACAAATTTCTCTATCCTCCTCATGGCTTCGGGCTGGCTTCTGCCCATCATCATATCGGCATATACCGTAACAGTCTGCTTGCCTCCCACATGCGGGATTGTTTCAGGTTCCCAGCCCGGAGTGACAGATGCGACCTGGCGCAACGGCACGGAAACTCCTGGAACGGCAGTCGATATCATCTGGTTGCCGACCGCATCATAACTCATGCTGTCTGTCACGGCATTGCTGTAGAGCGTAACCGGAATGCCTTCATCTCCGTTCCATACCGTCGCAATTGTCTGCCCGTTGAATATTCCGGAGAGCGTAAGGGAAAGCAATGTCCTGTTGATGCCCAGTCTGGCCGCCTCATCCGTATCCATTCCTATCTCTACGGTAGGGATGTATTCATCGAAATCGCTGTGTACCCATTTCATAAGGTCCGTCTGCGCAGCCATATATGCACGGAGGGAATCGGAATAGGGCTTCATCTGCTCCACAGTGCCGCCCTTGAAAGTGACAGCGACCGGAGCCGTGACTCCCTGGTAATCCATCTGTTTGAAACGGATCTGCGCCTCAGGAAACCGGTTCTCGTATCTTGCCCCGTATTCGGCAAGCACCTCTTCTGTCTCCTTGGAAGTCCTGGTGTTGACTATGAACTGGGCAAAATCTGCCCCGGGCTGCTTGGGGATATATGTGGCATGGAAACGAGGCGCCCCTGTCCCAATGAAAGCGGTCACTGATTCCACCCTCTCATCCGCAAGCAGGACATGCTGGAGAGAATCGCTCACCGCCTTTGTCCTGTCCAGTCCGGAGCCTGCATCCAGATATATCTCCACGGCGAAACAGTCCCTTTCCGCCATCGGCATCATCTGGATGTTCAGATGCAGGAACATCAGCACTCCGAGGCCCACGGCCACAATCCCGGTCAGTATAGTGATATACGGGTGACGGAAGCATACGGCCTGCATCCTGTCGTATCCGGACTGAAGCAGGTCGAAGAATCTGTTCTGTATCCGGACAAAACGGCTGTCTCCCGTGGCTCTCGCAGACCTTATATATTTCACCTCCAGGGATGGTACGACAGTAACGGCATAGACAAGGGAAGTACCGAGGGAAAAGGCTATGATCCAAGGGAAACTCTTGACGAAATCCCCGAGATAGCCCGTAATGATGCCTATTATCGGGAAAAACATAAGCCCTATCGCCGATGTCGCAAGCAGCATCGGAGGGAAAAGCTCCTTTGCGCTCGCACAGGCGGCATCGACCCTGTCCATCCCTCTGCCGAGCTTGTCCATATAGCCATCCATAGTGATGATGGAATCATCCACAATCATCCCGAGCACTACAATCAGTGCCGCCAAAGTCACTGTGTTCAGGTTCATGCCTGTCAGGAACATTATCCCTATGGCGACAGCCGTGCACACCGGGACTCCTGAACTTGCAATCAGGGCTGACCTGACAGGAAACAGAAGGAGCATCACGAAAATCACGACAAGCATGGATATTACGAGATCCCTGAGAAACGACCATACAGAGGTGCCCACGACCTTCGGCTGGTCAGTGACCTTTGACACCTTGACGCTGTCGGGAAGCGTGGCGCCGAACTCCGCAAGGACATCATCCACTTCTCTGCCGAAGGCTACGATGTTGTTGTCGGGACGCATCTCGACAGATATTATCAAAGCCGGGTGGCCGTTGTAGTCCACCATGGAAGACGGTTCCCTGTAGCATCTCTCTATTGTCGCGATATCTTTGAGTCTGATGACATTACCCTGCCTGTCGGCATAGACGATCTTTTCAGCCACCTCTTTCTCGCTGTCCACAAGGCTGCCGACATGTATCGGAGAACTGGCATACCCGGTCTCAAACTTCCCGCTGGAGGACATCATCCCGGATGTCTGGTAATCCAGCATCAGCATAGACGGGCTGATCCCGTATGCGGAGAGCCTCTCCATATCCAGATGCACGGCTATCTCCTCGCTCTGGCCGCCATATACCGTAGCCTTGGCCAGATCCGGAATCTCATGCAGACGGTCGCACAGATCATCCGCATACTCCTGCAGCTCGGCATAGCTCTTGTCCGTCGACTCAACGACAATCAGTGCGGAAGACACGGAACTGAAATCGTCCAGCACCGCCACGGCCAGCACCCCGGGAGGCAGCAGCTGTTTCTGCTGGTTGAGGCTGTGCCTTATCTTGGACCATACCTCATCTTTCTTGCTGGCTGGAGAATTCAGTTCAACATAGATATAGCATATGCCATCCTGTGAATACGAATAGGAGCTCCTGTCCACTTCGGCAAACGAGAACAGCAGATCCTCAAGCGGCTTTGTCAGCTGGGACTCGACCTCCGATGCGGAAGCGCCGGGATAGACTCCCACCACAAGCCCCTCCTTTATCTCGAATGTAGGGAACTCATCCTTGTTGATGGCGGTCAGGCCGTAGATACCGACGGCGACCATCAGGAACAGGATAAGATAGACAATCTTCTTGTATTTTATCGTTCCCCTTATGAACTGTCCTTCTCCGCGCATCACTCGACAACTTTAACCGTCATCCCCGAACTGACTTTCTTCGCCCCTTCCACAATCAGAAGATCCCCGCTGGCCAGTCCGGACTCCACAATGACCCCATCACCGGAAAAACCTCCGGTCTCTATGCTACGCCTCGCCGCCTTGCCATCCCTGACAATCCAGACATAACGCCCATCCATACCGGTCTTGACCGAAGATGCAGGGATAACGATTCCGCTTCCTGCCGTTCCTGCGCTGACCTTGCACACCATACCGGGCATAAGCCCATCAATCTTCTCATCCGGAATTACCGTACAGGTGTAGCTGTGGGAAAGAGCAGAAGCCGATACCCCTTTGACAGACACGGTAGCCCGATGGACGGCATCTCCTAAGGCCGGTACCGAGAATGAGACCTTCATCCCGGTCCGGATATCTCCGATTTCAGCCTCCGGGACAGGGACACTGATCTCGACTGAAGAGATGTCCATCAGCCTGATCACCGGCTCGGCTATCCCGAGATCGACACCCTCATCCACATAGACATCCCCGACCACACCTGCATACGGAGCCCTCATTGTGCAGTCATCCAAAGCCTTCTGCGCAGCCTTTGCAGATGCCTCTGCCTGGGACAGCTGTGTCTGTATCTCGACCCATTTCACCTCCGCCATGCTGCCGGATTCATAGACGGGTTTCGCCCTCCTGTATCCGTCCCTCGCCTGTTCGAGGGTGGCAGCAGCCATATCCCTCATGCTCGTGACGCTCTGGGAGCTGACGGTCCCTATAACATCCCCCTTGCTCACCTGCTGCCCCTGATGCACATCCAGAGAGACAAGAGTACCGGCATGACGGCACGAAACCACAGTGGACTTCGATGCCTTGACCGTCCCTATATAAATGCTTGAATATACATTGTCAGAAGACTGCACCGCCACAGCCCTGACCGTCACCGGAGACTGTTCCGCTCCGGCAGCCCCCTTGTCCGGCCTGCCGCCGGCACATCCCGCCAGAAGCAGGACAGGGAGCAGCGCCGCCGATATGGACACCGGCAGGCACCGGTTGAATGCACCTTTACCCATACTCCTGTCAGTTTTCTGTCGCCCAGCAGCTGATATCGCTCTCCGCTATCTCATAATCCACGCCCCGGTATGTGTACGACCCTGTGTATTCAATCCAGAACAGGAGGGCATCGGCATATCTTTCTGCGTACCCGGTCACCGTGACTGTCGCCACCGGAAACGCAGTCTCGAACACCCCTTCCTCTACGACAGGGATTGTTATCTGCCTTGTGAACGGAGTAATGGTCATCCTCATCCCATCGGCCATGGCATCGAACGTGAGCACACTCCCTCCGAGAATGTTCATCGCCACCACCATATCTCCAGATGACCTGTCCCTGGCCACCACATCCATCTGCCCGTTCTCATCCTGCAGGGAATACACCACCGGATCCGACAGGTCATCCCCTGCCGGCTTCACGGTGACTGTCCCGCTTGTCTTGAACGTGTAATCTCCCTTGAAACGCGACGGCCCCTCTTTTGTACAGGCTGCCGAAAGGAAAACGGCCGCAGCCGCTGCGCATAATGTAAGAATCTTATTCATTGCCTTTACTGTGTTATATCCCTATCGATTATCCGGTCCATGCTCTGGCGGCCTTTGTACTGCACGCCTCGGATTCCGGTATATGAGAATCTCTACCATAGCCTCATAGGTAGATTTCATCGCCTCTTTGTCTTCAGTAACGAAAAACTGTATTTCAAGGCCTTTGAGAATATTGATGAGCATCCTTGCAAACATGTCAGGATACACTCTGTCCGTGAACACTCCTTCCTTTATCCCTTTTTCACCCACATTCCTGAAATACCTGTATTCCCATTCATCAAAACCTTTCCGTATAGACTTCACCACTTGGATGACCTCCCCTGTCGCCTGATGTACAATACTGTCTTTCATATAGTTGCTATATACAGGCATATTCAGCATCGTCTCCATCCTCGTCATCAGATACCCGGCCAGACACTCCCCTTCGCCTTCGGTACATTTCTCCCTCACCTCTTCCAGACTGCCCCTGAGAGTCCGGAACTCATCCTCCATCACGCTCCTGTAGATAGAGAGCTTGCTGTCGAAATGATAATATACGGAGGCCTTGGCTTTCTGAGCCATCTTGGCTATCTGGTCCACAGATGTCTTCTCATACCCGAAGCGGCTGAAAAGATTTACCGCGGCTGTCTTTATGTTCCCTTTCACTACTTCAATCTTCGTCATCATTATGCTACTTTTCGAACAAGACGGTTCTGCCGTACAAAATATATGCCGTGAGGAGGAATATTGTCAGAATACATCACATCCATACAGATTGTCAGCATAAAAAAGGAGACCGGGCAGGAACAAGTCCCTGCCACAGTCTCCTGTCTGCATCTGAAAATACGGTATTACCGGACAGGCGTGAACTTCACGACAAATCCCCCTCCAGGAGCAAGATGGACTCCGAGACGGAAAGTATCGTTATCCGCAGCTTTGAGGACATATTCCTCCTTACGGTAATCGCTGGCAGCCCGGTGTGCGTTCACTCCATCGGTGAAAATCTCCACATTCCATTCCCCGTCGCCGAGTACCTGCTTCAGGTCTATCTCCATGTCGCGGGCATTCCAGTCTGTCATTCCTCCGACATACCAGGTGTCGCCTTTCCTTTTGGCAACGGCGACATATTCAGCCACCTTGCCGTCGAGAGGAAGCACCTCGTCCCATACGGTAGGGACTTCCGATATGAATTCCAGGCACTCCGGCTCACGCAGATAGTTGCTTGGGGAATCGCAGAGCATGGTCAGCGGAGAGTCGAACACTATGTATTCCGCCAGCTGGCGGCAGCGTGTGCCCTGGCTCATCGCCTCGCTGTACACCGGACGGTAATTGCCTCTGGATGCGTTGCGCATGGCTCCCTGGGTATAGTCCATAGGGCCTGCGACCATTCTGACAAACGGTATCGTAACATCGTATGTAACCTGGTCGACATCCTCTCCGGACCATTTCATCTGCTCCAGACCGTGCACTCCCTCATAGTTGACTACATTCGGATATGTACGGTCGAGGCCGGCAGGCTTGTAGGTACCGTGGAAATCGACGAGCAGGTGATACTTTGCGGCAGTCTCGGCAGCACGCCTGTGGAAGTCCACCATTATCTGGTCATCCCTGTCCATGAAGTCGATCTTGAAACCTTTGATTCCCATTTCGGAATAATGGCGGCACACATTCTCCATATCCCTGTCGAACGCCCAGTAGCCTGCCCAAAGTATAATGCCGACATTGCGCTCGGCTGCGTATGCCACAAGCTCCTCAAGGTCGATTTCAGGGACTACCTTCATGAGGTCGGCCGCTCCTGTCTCAGACCAGCCATCATCAAGGATGACATATTCTATCCCGTGCCCGGAAGCGAAATCGATATAATACTTATAGGTCTCGTTGTTGACCCCGGTCTTGAAATCGACCCCTGTAAGGTTCCACGCGTTCCACCAGTCCCATGCGACCTTTCCCGGCTTCACCCAGCTGTAGTCGATATCCTCTGCTGCCGGAGTGGCCAGCCTGTAGGTAAGCCTGTTCGCAAGCAGGTCCTTGTCCTCTTCGCTTACCGCGACTATCCTCCACGGGAACGATGTGGAGCCATCGTATTTCGCGATATAATCCTCTCTTTCCGTGACAACCATCTGCAGCATTATGTATCCGCCCTGCTCCATCTTCGCAGGATACGGTGCGAACACGCCCTCGAGCGATGTGTCCGCATTCCCGTTGTAGAGATACATCCCCGGATAGTTCATAAGATCCGTCTCCATGATACAGAGTTTCATGCCATTCGAAGCCTCGACAAGGAGAGGGAGGAAGGCAAGACGCGCCTTGTCCCATTCCGATGTCCGGATATGGCTGTAGGTGTTCTCGAAGGAATTGCGGAACTGCGACTCGAAGACATCCGAATAGTCCCTCACATACGGCACATACATGGTCTGGTCTTCCGGCAGGGCGAAAGTGGCCTGCTCGGAAACGACCTTGAAAGGAGTCTTCGACCTGGAAACGAACCTGTATGCCACGCCATTGTCGAATGCCTTGAATATTAGATCGCATTCCTTGAACCTGAACGTCAGGGAGTTGTTGTCATCCTCACTCCCTTTTGCCGTACGGAACTTTCCCGTACCGTAGACGGTCCCGTCATCGAGGGTCATGGATATTGCGGATGGTTCGAGGAGGCAGGTCTCTCCATGATAGAGCGACCATGAAATGCCGCTTTCCGCGTTGATCCTAACTGTCAGGTTTCCATCCGGAGATGAAAGCGTGTAGTCTTTCGGCGCTGCCATCGCACCGAGCGCGACCGAAATTGCGGCCATCAGAGTCAGTGTTCTTTTCATAAAAATCATATAAAAGGGTTGATATATTCCGTTCATGTCCTGCGTTTGAGGAAGGCTAACGGCCGATTCCCAGTTTCTCCTTCATCGATCTCAATATGTCAAATGCCTGCAGAGGGGTGAGGTTGTTGATGTCCACATTGACAAGGTCATCCCTGAGAGAGGACAGAAGCGGGTCATCCAGCTGGAAGAAAGACAGTTGCAGCGCCCCATCGCTTTCCACACGGCCTTCCTTGACATTGTGCGGTCTGGTCATCTTTCCCCTGACGGTCCCATTCGATCCATCCCGCCCCGCTCCGGCCTGAGACACGAGATCGCGGATGGAGCCTTCCTCCAGGGACTTGAGGGTCCTCTCGGCAGACTCTATCACCTGCCGGGGCATACCTGCGAGCCTTGCCACGTGAATACCGAAGCTGTGCGCCACCCCGCCCTCCTTGAGCTTTCGGAGGAATATCACATTCTTTCCGACCTCCTTCACTTCGATATGGTAGTTCTTCACCCTGTCGTAAATGCCCTCAAGATCGTTCAGTTCATGGTAATGGGTGGCAAACAGGGTCTTCGCCCTCTCACCGTACTCATGGATATATTCCACGATGGCCCTCGCTATGGACATGCCATCGTAAGTGGAGGTACCCCTGCCTATCTCATCAAGCAGGACAAGTGACCGCGCCGAAATGTTGTGGAGAATCATCGATGTCTCCAGCATCTCCACCATGAATGTGGATTCCCCTCTGGAAATGTTGTCCGATGCGCCTACACGGGTGAATATCTTGTCGCAGTATCCGATTTCAGCCGATGCCGCAGGGACAAAGGAACCCACCTGCGCCATCAGGACTATCAGGGCAGTCTGGCGCAGAAGAGCCGATTTTCCTGCCATATTGGGGCCTGTCAGGATAATGATCTGCTGGGTCGTGTTGTCAAGATACACATCATTGGGGACGAACTCCTCCCCCGGAGGCATCATAGTCTCGATCACGGGATGCCTTCCCGCCTTGATGTCCAGCACATATCCATCATTCATCCCGGGACGGCAGTAGCGGTTCTTCACCGCAAGCTCCGCAAACCCGGCCAGGACATCCATACGTGCGATGATCCTGCAATTGGACTGGATGACCGGTATGTTCTTCTGTATCTCAGCTACCAGAGCGGCGTACAGCTGCGCCTCGAGGACATATATCCGCTCCTCTGCGCCGAGAATCTTAGCCTCGTATTCTTTCAGTTCCTCTGTGATATATCTCTCGGCATTGACAAGGGTCTGTTTCCTTATCCACTCTGCAGGCACCTTGTCCCTGTGTGCATTGCGCACTTCTATATAATAGCCGAAAACATTGTTGTAGCTTATCTTCAGGGATGGGATGCCCGTGCGCTCGCTCTCCCTCTGCTGGATACCGAGAAGTACCTCCTTGCTGTGCGCGGAGATGTCCCGCAGCTCATCCAGCTCGCGGTCGACTCCGGATGCTATCACCTGCCCTTTCCCGATGGCAGCCGCCGGATCGGAATGCATGGTCTTCTTCAATGTCTCCAGAAGCCCGGTACAGCCATCCAGATGTGATATCATGTCATCTATGGCCGCCACTCCGCTGTCCTTGCACAGGGAGGCTATCGGAGCCATCTGGTCAAGTCCGCGGGCAAGCTGCATGACTTCACGCGGGGAAATCTTTCCCGCCGCAGCCCTCGAGATTATCCTCTCAAGGTCTCCCATATCCCCTATATGTTCCTGAAGTCTCCGCAATGTCTCCCCGTCTCCAGCGAAACGCTCCACCACATCATACCTTGCATTCAGTTCGGACAGGTCCATGACCGGCATCGACAGCCATGTCCTGAGAAGCCGTGCACCCATAGGAGATGAACACCTGTCCATGACATCCACCAGGGCCACGCCATCCTTGCCTACGGTGGAGGAGAAGATTTCGAGGTTGCGGAAAGTGAACCTGTCCATCCACACGAATCCGTTTTCATCGATACGAGAGATGGAACATATATGTTTCAGTCCCGTATGCTGGGTCTGTTCCAGATATACCAGCAAGGCTCCGGCAGATGTCACCCCGAGAGGGTACATATCTATCGCGAACCCTTTGAGGGAATCCACACCGAGCTGCTTCCTGAGCTTCTCCACGGCCGAATCATAGACAAAGGCCCACTCCTCGAGGGTGGACACGTAATAACTGTCCCCGAAACGGTCTTTCACTCCTTTCGCATAGCCTCTCGGGACAAGCAGTTCCTTCGGGGCGAACGAGGACAGGAGGGTCGCTATATAGTCTATCGTGCCTTCCGCCACCTGGAAAGTGCCGGTGGAGACATCCAGGAAAGCGGCTCCGCATCTGTCCTTGTCAAAGGTGAGGCCGGCCAGATAATTGTGCTCTTTCTGCTCCAGAAGCTGGTCGCTGAACGCGATGCCCGGAGTCACAAGCTCTGTCACACCCCTCTTGACTATCTTCTTGGTAAGTTTCGGATCCTCCAGCTGGTCGCAGACAGCCACCTTGTAGCCTGCACGCACCAGTTTAGGGAGGTACATGTCTATGGAATGGTGAGGGAACCCGGCCAGAGGCACAGATGAGGCCGACCCGTTTGCCCTCTTGGTCAACACAATACCGAGCACCTTGCTTGTAATCAGGGCATCATCCGCAAATGTCTCGTAAAAATCCCCGACACGGAAGAGCAGCACAGCCTCCGGATACTGTGCCTTGACGCTGAAATACTGCTTCATCAGCGGGGTCTCTACTATCTTTTCATCTTTCATACCGATCCGGCGATATCATCTTTCACGGGCCGCTGTGGTTTCCAGCGGCTTTTCGGCCCTTGCAAGGGCAACTGCGCAAATTTACAACAAATTTTTCTTACATTTGGCGGTTATTTTATCTAAAAGACATGTGCGGAATCGTAGGTTATCTCGGGAGCAGGGATGCTGCCTCGCTTCTTCTTAAAGGACTACACAGGCTTGAGTACAGGGGGTACGACAGTGCCGGCATCGCGCTTGTATCCCCCGCAGGGAAGCTCAATGTTTACAAATGCTGCGGCAAGGTCTCGAACCTTGAAGAATTCCTTGATGGGAAGGACATCTCGGGCACGACCGGCATAGCACACACGAGATGGGCGACACACGGGGTGCCGGACAACACCAACGCCCACCCCCACCTCTCGCAGTCAGGAAGACTGGCCCTTGTACACAACGGCATAATAGAAAACTACAGGATACTGAAAGATGCGCTGACAGAAAGCGGGTTCTCATTCAAGAGCGACACAGACTCGGAAGTCCTCGTCAACCTGATAGAATACATCCGGGACTCAAGCGGCTGCGACCTGACGGAAGCTGTCAGGCTCGCTCTCAGGAAAGTCATCGGGGCATACGCCATCGCCCTCGTGGAAACAGGCAACCCGGACAGGATAATCGCGGCGCGCAAGAGCAGTCCGCTGGTGATAGGGCTCGGGAAGGATGAATATTTCCTCTGCTCGGATGCAGCATCCATCATTGAATATACCAATGATTTCGTATATGTCAATGATGAGGAGATAGCCATTCTCGAGAGAGGGAAGCAGCTGCGGACCGTCACCCTTGACAATGAGGAAGGACATATCGACATAAGAAAGCTGGAACTGTCCATATCCCAGCTGGAAAAAGGAGGATACCCGCATTTCATGCTGAAAGAGATACATGAACAGCCGAGAACAATAAACGACTGCATCCGGGGCAGGATCAACCAGGCCACAGGAGAAGTCAGCCTGACAGGGGTGCTCGACAATATGGACAGGTTTCTCAACGCAAGGAGAATAATATTCGTAGCCTGCGGCACATCCTGGCACGCATCCCTGATAGGCGGATATCTGATCGAGAGCCTGTGCCGGATTCCGGTGGATGTGGAATATGCCTCGGAATTCAGATACCGCAACCCTGTAATATACAAGGATGACATAGTCGTGGCAGTGTCGCAGTCAGGAGAGACCGCGGACACGCTGGCCGCGGTAAGCCTTGCCTGCAAGGCCGGTGCATTCGTGTTCGGCATCTGCAACGCCGTCGGCTCATCCATCGCCCGCGCCACCGACTCCGGAGCCTATATCCACGTAGGGCCTGAAATCGGGGTTGCATCGACAAAGGCGTTTACGGGACAGGTGACCGTAATGGCTATGATGGCCCTCGTAATCGGACGCAGGAAAGGGACTGTCAGCAATGAAGACTACGACATCATCTCCCGCGGACTCCTTGAACTCCCGGAAAAGATGAAGGAGGTACTGAAAGTCTCCGAAAGGATAGCCGATCTGGCGAAAATCTTCACATACGCCCATAATTTCATCTATCTCGGAAGAGGGTACAATTATCCGACGGCACTTGAGGGAGCATTGAAACTGAAGGAAATCTCATACATCCATGCCGAGGGATACCCTGCCGCAGAGATGAAACACGGGGCGATAGCACTGATAGATGCAGAAATGCCTACGGTGGTCATCGCCACCCGGGATCATACCTACGACAAGACTGTCAGCAACATAGAGGAAATCCGTTCCAGGGGCGGCAGAATCATAGCCATAGTCGAGCAGGGGGATGACAAGGTAAGCAGGATAGCCGACCACTGCATCGAAGTGCCGCCGGTACCGGAGTGTCTGAGCCCTATCATAGTATCGGTACCGCTCCAGCTGCTGGCATATTACATAGCCGTCTATAAAGGCCGAGATGTTGACCAGCCGAGGAACCTTGCCAAATCAGTGACCGTAGAATGAAAAGGGCCCTAATCATATCATACTACTGGCCTCCTGCCGGAGGGTCCGGAGTGCAGAGATGGGTGAAATTCGCCAAATATCTGCCGTCCGAAGGATGGCAGCCTGTCATCTACACCCCATCCGATCCGGAAATGCTTGCAGTGGACAGGACCCTGGCGGACGAGATACCGCAGGAAGCGGAAGTCATCAGACGGCACATCTTCGAGCCGTACGGCATATACCGCAGACTACTCGGGAAAAAATCCGCCTCGGATGGAGGCAGCGATGAGGTCAATCCGGTCAACTTCCAGGACAAGACCTTGATGCAGAAGATAATGCTCGCCATCAGGGCTAACTTTTTCATACCTGACCCGAGATGTTTCTGGATATGCCCATCAGTCCGTTTCCTGAAGAAATATCTGAAACGGCATCCTGTGGACATAGTCATCAGCACCGGGCCGCCGCATTCTATGCATCTCATAGCAATGAAGGTCGCGAAGGCGACCGGACTCCCGTGGATAGCCGATTTCCGCGACCCGTGGACCGGAATGTTCTACTTCAAGCATCTGCCGCTATGCCGACCGGCCGCAAAGCTTCACAGGCATCTCGAAAAGGAAGTCCTTGACAGGGCAACCGCCATTGTGGCCGTATCCCCTCTCGTACAGAAGGAATTCCAGGAAATGACAGGCACCAGGGTCGAGCTCATCACCAACGGATATGACGAGAGCGACTTCAACGACACTGTAGTAGAACAGGATGGATATTTCAACATAACCCACACCGGGCTGTTCGCCGCAGACGGGAATCCAGAGATGCTATGGAAGGTACTTGCAGACAAATGCAGGGCCGACCAGGAATTCAGGCAGATGCTCAGGATAAGGCTCGCGGGCAAGACGGACAAGGCCATCCTCGAGTCGATAGAGTCCGCAGGGCTGGGCAGTCATCTTCGCGACAACGGATACCAGCCTCACTCCGTGGCGGTCAAGGAGCAGAAGAGCGCATCCATGCTGCTCCTGCCGCTGCGCAAAGAGCCGGAATACAAGGCTGTCCTGCCAGGGAAGCTGTTTGAATACCTTGCATCTGCTAGACCTGTCCTCGGGATAGGTCAGACAGATGGGGCAATGGCAATGATACTGAAAGAGACAGGAGCCGGGACAGTCGCCGAATGGGATGACTATGCAGCCATCTCCGGTTTTATCGACAGATGCTGGGACCAGTTCAAGTCAGATGCGACAGATGTCCCGGAGATGGACATTTCCGGATATTCACGACGCAATCTTACAGCAAGGATGGCAGAACTGATGGATGAACTGACAAACAACGACAGAAATGAAATATAACAGCAAGATTCTCAAGGAAATATTCCTGTATCTCGGCATTGCGGCGGTTTTCCTCGTACTGGCATACGGGTTCGTGCCGGATGTCCTGTCCGGCAAAGTTCTCAACCAGTCCGACACATCCGCTTGGAAAGGGATGACCAACGAAATGTCCACGCACAACTCCGCACATCCGGATGACAAGACACTGTGGACCAACTCGATGTTCGGAGGAATGCCGACGGTCTCGATGTATGATGAGTTCCGTGGAGACTGGACAAATCCTATCTACAAGACCCTGATGACGGGGGCCAGGCCGGCAAACTTCCTGTTCATATCGCTGATAGGAGGATTCCTGCTTATGCTTGCGTTCGGGGTGGACAGGTTCCTGGCCATCGCAGGTGCCATTGCCATCACTTTCTGCTCCTATAACCTGCAGATAATCCAGGTGGGGCACAATACCAAAATGCAGGCAATCGCCTTCATGCCGTGGGTGCTGGCCGGACTGATATTCACATACAGAAGTGCAATGGCCGGACTGTCGGAAAGGAAAGGCTCCGATACGGGAAAGGCTGCCGGTCCAGCGCGGGAGACCGGCTGGAAAAGCTGGCTGCCGAAGACAGTCCTCGGCTCGGTGCTTTTCTCCATCGCCCTCAGTTTCCAGATAAAGGCCAACCATCCGCAGATAACATACTATCTCGCAATCATCATATTCCTTTATGCAGCAGTCTATCTTGTATGTATCTGCGCAAAGGCAGAGAGACGGCCTGCACTCGGAAGGTTCTTCGCGACCTCCGTACTGCTTCTCGTGGTAGGAGGTATCGGGATAGCCACCAACCTCAACAAGCTGATACCTACATACCGATACGCCGAGCACTCTATGCGCGGAGGGTCGGAACTGTCACCCGACTCCGAGACCCACAATGATGAGGGTCTGGACCTCGGCTATGCGACGGCGTGGTCATACGGGATAGAGGAGACTCCGAACCTGCTGATCCCCGACTTCAACGGAGGGGCATCTTCGGGGGAGCTGAAAGGGCGCAGTTCAGAGACATACAGGCTTCTGCAGAGAGCCGGGCAGACAGGGCTGGACCAGATAATGAAGTCACTTCCTCTCTACTGGGGGCCACAGCCTTTCACCGCAGGCCCGATGTATATGGGAGCAATCACTATCTTCCTTTTCGTTCTCGGTCTGTGCCTGTACCGCGGGAAAGAGAAATGGTGGCTGCTCATCGCCACGGTCCTCGCCATCCTGCTTGCATGGGGAAGCCATCTGATGTGGTTCACGAAACTGTGGTTCGAATATGCTCCGCTATATGACAAATTCAGGACAGTGTCCATGGCTCTTGTCATCCTGCAGGTCACATTGCCGATACTCGGCTTCGTTGTTCTGGACAGGATACTGAAATATGAATACGATATGAGGCAGGTGCTCAAGGGCATATCCATTGCCTTTGCCGTGACGGCAGGGTTCTGCTTCGTCTTCATCCTGTTCCCCGGCCTGGCCGGAGACTTCAGGGGCGCGGGCGATGCCGGGATGCCTGACATGCTTTCGGATGCGCTCGCGGAAGACCGCCGGGGACTTTTAGTTTCGGATGCAAGACGGTCGTTCCTGCTTATCGCCGTTACAGTCGCACTGCTTGCCTATCTTTTCATGTCCAAGAAAATGACTCCGGCAGCAAGGAAGAATATCGCCGCAGGAGCAATCTGTCTGATGGTACTTTTCGACCTGTGGGGAGTAGGCAAGAGATACCTCAACAGTGACCATTTCGTCACCAGAAGGGACTTCAACGGTCAGTTTGCCCAGAGGCCTGTGGACAAGATGATACTCGAAGACACAGACCTGGACTACAGGGTTCTCGACATAAGTGTCAATACATTCAACGATGCCTTCCCGAGCTACTGGCACCGTTGCATCGGAGGATACAGCCCTGCCAAACTTCAGAGATATCAGGATCTTATAGACCGGTATATCGCTCCTGAAATCAACGAAGCCATCTCGGTTGTCAACGGACAGCAGACCATCCGGGAGATTGAGGAAAACCTGCCATACCTTCCGGCCATCTCCATGCTGAACGGCAAATATATCATTGTAGGAGAAGATTATGCCCCGGTTGTGAACAGACACGCATTCGGGAATGTATGGTTCGTGGACAGCCTTGTCCGGGCGGAGACCCCGGATGATGAGATCGCTGCCATCGGAGAGGTGGATCTGCACACGACGGCAGTGATAGGGGATGACTTCGGCTGGGCGCAGGAAAGTTTCCCTGCCTGCTCCATTGCCGCCGGAGAAGACATCAACGGATATTATCCTGAACAGGCCGGAGAAACTGCTGCAGACGGGGACTTCATCGAAATGACACACTACGCCCCGAACGAGCTGCGATACAGCTACCGCACAGGCAGGGACAGGGCAGTAATATTCAGCGAAATCTACTACCCTTCTGGCTGGACGCTCACATGGACAGCGGCCGCACGGACCGGATCTGGCGGAGAACCCGCGGCATCAGAACTGCCTCTGTTCCGTGCAGACTGGCTTCTGAGGGGAGCCATCCTCCCTGCCGGAGAGGGGGAACTCGTAATGCGGTTCGACCCTCCATCCTACAGGACAGGGGAAGTCCTCTCGAGAGCATCATCCATCACCCTGCTACTCCTGCTCGTCCTCTCCGCCGGAGGACTTGCCCTGACAGAAAGGAAACAAGACTGACAGACAGCTGCACACCATGCCTGTATCACGGACCATCACAGCGGTTTTCATTCTGTCAGCCATACTCTGCGGCTGCCAGCGTCAGATGTGCCCGACAGGATTCGATATGGAGACAATCCTGTCAGAACAGAGGGACGGATATGTCTGCAGCCTCATCGGATTCAATGTCGGGGATGGGGAAAGGGTCCGCGGATACCTGCTCGTTCCGGATACGGCCTCCCCGGACAGCAAAGCACCTGCTGTCGTACTTCTCCATGACCACGGAGCCAGATTCGACATCGGGAAAGAGAAACTTGTCAGGCCGCTGGCCCAGAAGCATATTGTCCGGTCGGCAGAGCAATGGGCAGACAGATACTTCGACGGGGTATTTTTCGGCGACTTCCTCGCATCGGAAGGATTCACCGTCATCGTGGCCGATGCCATATATTGGGGAGAGAGGTCATCTCCTGAAGCACAGGAATGGTCAAGACTCTCTTTCGGGAACGGTGCCGATATGGCGACAGAAAATCCGGATTGCCGGAAACACCGGATACGCGAACTGAAACAGGAAGTCTATGAAGGGCAGAGAGAAATATATGCAAACTATGAAAAGGCAGGGCGCTGCTGGGCAGAAAAGATTCTGGAGGATGACATCGCCACGGCAGAACTGGTCGCGTCATTACCCTTTGTGGACACTTCCAGGATATATGCAGCCGGATTCTCGATGGGAGCCCACAGATGCTGGCTGCTGAGCGCATTCAGCGACAGGATCAGACGCGGAGCCGCAGTATGCTGGATGACAGAAAAGGCTTCGTACGCCAGTGACAACGCATCCGATCTCTCGATGCGGATCCCGGCAATGCGTGACACTATGGACTTTCCCGACATAGCCCGGCTGACAAAACCGAAACCGATGCTGTTCATCAGCGGGGAAGATGACCACCTGTTCCCTGAAGAATCTGTCAGAAAAGCATTCTCCCGGATGCAGGCAATTTATTCAGACTGTACTCCCGGCACACTCGTCACCCGTTTCGTCCCTGGAGGCCACCATTGCGGCAAGGCCGTACAGGACAGCATATTGCATTTCTTCATATCAGGAGATGTCGTGTCTGAAGAACAATAATATCAAAAACAGGAATCTTACCGGGACAGACGGATTGCCGGCAGCACGACTTTGAGTTCCCTGTCCATACCATCGCCTTTCCACCAGACTATGAAGTTGACCCATGCTTCCGAAAGCGAATATCCATTGCCGATGAATCCTGCAAGTCTGTCCCTGAACCGGCTCGAAAACTTCAGTACAGTCCTGCCGTCCCGGTCACAACATCCGTGTTCATCAGCAGACAGGCTGTCTCCGCTCATGAGTCCCGATATCACATTCTGCCTCCACGCAAAATCATTCAACCATACATCTTTCAGGCTCAGAAGCAATGTCCTTTCGGCTGACGGCTCATATTGTCTTGTATCATTTCCTCTTTCAAGGCCTTTCATAGTGAACCTGTCAAGGAAAGATGAATTCAGGTGCACTGAAAGAGCATCTTTAACCCGTGTCATGGCGACATACAACAGCCGTTTGTCATTGTCGTCTCTTTGAGGAAAATTCTCAAGCATGATGAAAACGGCATCGAATTCTTTCCCTTTTGCCTTATGCATTGTGGAGACAGTCACAGAGGCTGTACTTTCACCGGCAAAATCCTCCAGCACAGATTCCTTTACGAAAATCTCGAAGTCAGTCTTGTATTTTGTCCTGGGATTTATGGCTTCGAATGCCCGTACAAGGTTGTGACAGAACTCCAGGTTGACGCTTCTGCCGAATGCGGAATAAAGGGCAGCCTTGGCTCTCTCCCAGTCATCCCTGCTTATGACAGCGCCTTCATCCCGGAGATGCAGCCTGTCCATGAAATACCGGATTTCCTCAAGTGCGGAAAGATTGAACCCGTCATTCGACTGGATCAGTCTTGCCGGAATTCTCCGCTCTATGAGAAGATTCTGTATTTCAAGAGCTTCATCGTTGGTCCTGGTCAGAACAGCAACAGAACCGGAGTTACCGCCCTGCATAAGATACCGGATCACAGAGTCCGCCACCGGCGACGCAAGATTACTGCCTGTATAACGGACAAGTCCCAATCTGCCTGGCTCTTTCCTGACAGGAACAATATCATATTCTTTCAGCCTGCGGCTTATAGTGGCTGCATACAGATTGGAGAATCCGACAAGGTTGTGCGCACTTCGGAAATTCTCCACCAGTTCATATTTGACAGCCTCATCTTTACCGGCCAGATCCTCCATATATCTGGAATCCGAACCCCTGAATGCATAGATGTTCTGATCATCATCTCCTACTGCAATTACCCTCATGTCCTCATTGACAGACATCAGAGCCTTGACCAGATTATATTCATCCTCATCCATGTCCTGGGCTTCATCTATCACCAGAACGGTCTTGGTTATCCGGCTTATATCCACCTCTTTGGCATTGATTTTCCCGACAGCCTGACTGACAATTTTTTCCGCCTTGTCTACGCTTCCTATTCTTCCGAGAAGATCGAAACAATAGGAATGGAATGTCTTTATCTCGACAAATGCGGCAGCATTGCCTATCAGGGCATACAGCCGTTGCTTGAACTCTGTTGCCGCAGCCCTGGAGAAAGTCAACATCAGAAGCTGCTCGTGCTTGACATCCTCCAGCAGCAGAAGCGATGCCAACTTGTGAACCAGCACCCTAGTCTTTCCGCTTCCCGGCCCTGCGGCAACCACTATGATCCGGCTCCTGTTATCTTTGATTATATTCAGTTGCGCAGCCGACAGTTCTCCGAAAATCTGCCGGAACTTGGAAGGGGTCATGTTCCTCGAAATCTCCGCCTTGCGGCCTTTGAAATATTTCTCGAGAAAAAACGGATAGCCCATCTGGAAATAATCCTCGACAAACTGCAGAGCCCCCTTATAGTCATCTATCATCTTCCTGGCATACTCTCCGACTATATGTATCTGTTGCATTCTGTTCTCGTAAAACCTGCCCAGATTCCTGTATTCCTCCAGCCTGTACTTTTTCCTGTTGTCAGTCTCCAGACGCTCCAGTCTCATGCTGTTGTATATGACAAGGAAACCGCCCTCTATCCTGACTGCCCCTATACGGGAAAGATAGAACAGGGCATCTTCCACATCATCGCAGGAAACATTCCCTGAAAAAGCCGTCACGGAATTTTCGTATGCATCCTTAATTGCCACAACCGAAAACTCCACGAGGATTTCTCCTGAATCGGAGGCCTGCCTGTCCCCGGCTATACCATAAAGATAATCAATGATAAACCCTGACAAGTCCTGTCTCTGTCTGATCTTTTCAGAAAAGATACTCTTCCTGACAACACACTGCACGGGGACCTGATTTCTGGATGCCGACATCCTCTTTTTCTGTATCCAGCCCTTTATCGCCCAGAAATTGAGCATGGTCATTATCCTGCTGACATTCACATCGTCTACACCTTTTTCCGTCGCCCTCTCATTCAGTTCTTTCAGGTCAAATATGCTGCCGCTCTCATCAAGGTATGGATACAGGAAATTCTCGATCTCATTGAACAGTTTCAATATCCGTTTCGACTTGTGTTCCGTATCGCTCCTGTATATATAGGCCGTGATATCTTTAGAATCGGCAAGTATCTTCTCTTCCCTGAGAATATTTATCGTATGTATGACATCTTCTTTGGATATGCCGAGCCTGTCGCTTATATAATCTATTCTGGATTCCCCATCATCTTTCGCCCACTGTCTGCTTCTGCTCGATATCAGACTTTTTATTATCCGGATTGCACGCACCTTGCCATCACTGTCGAATCTTGCCGATGCGTTGATCCTGTCGACAGCATCCTGTGCAGTCCTGACCATGATTCCGGTAGCATAGACCCTCGGCATATTCTGACCTCTTCTCAGATATCCTGCCTGCTCAAGGGATGCGATGGCTGCCCTGACCCTTGTCTCTATATCTGCCACTCCATCATCCCAGCCGGCTTTTCTTGCTATTTCAAGGGCTGATGCCGAAAAAGAAGAGCGGAACCCGGACAAACCTTTGACAGCCTGCCATACCTGCTGGATCTCCTTGGCCGTTATCTTAGTCTGGTTCAGCAATATGAAATGTCTTGACAAATCTTCCTCGTTGAAAAGAACATAACAGTCCGCTTCGATATTCTCATCTCTCCCGGCCCGTCCGGCTTCCTGCACGTAGTTCTCCAGAGAATCGGATATCTGGTAATGGACAACCAGGCCCACATCACTCTTGTCCACACCCATCCCGAAGGCCGATGTCGCCACAATGATCCGGATGTCTCCCGCCATAAAATCATTCTGGTTCCTTATCTTCACTTCCGGAGCCATCTTCCCGTGATACGGTCTTGCTGAAAAACCATCCTGCTCCAGCCTCTCTGCCAGCAATTCAGCACTTCGTGTCCTCGTCACATATACGATTACCGGACATGTCTTTTCCTCAAGAAGCCGTCTCAGTGTCTGATATTTCTCTTCATCATCCTTTTCGGGCAGCACGGTATAATGCAGGTTAGGCCTTGATACGGAAGCGGCAAACAGTGTCAGATCAAGTGACAGTCTGTCTTTGAAATATCTTCGGATGTCCTCGGTCACCTGAGGTTTCGCTGTCGCAGTAAAACAGGATACAGGAATATTCCACTGGAGATTTTTCTTCTCCTGTATCATCTTTATGAAATCTGCTATATAGAGGTAATCGACCCTGAAATCCTGTCCCCAGGACGAAAAGCAGTGGGCTTCATCTATGACAAATCGCGCTATCTTCCGGCCGAGAATCAGCCGTTCGACAGATCTGGAGCGCAAAGACTCAGGAGAGATATACAGGATAGAGGCGGAGCCGTTCTCCACCCTTTCAAAAGATTTTGCCCTTTCTATGGGGTCAAGCAGACCATTGATGGTGGCGGCCTCCGTAATCCCCTTTTTCTCGAGGTTGTCCACCTGGTCCTTCATCAGAGACTGCAGAGGGGAAATGACCACCGTCAATGCTCCCGTATTCTCTCCTGCCATGAGTGCCGGAAGCTGGAACGCAAGAGACTTGCCACCACCTGTGGGAAACACGGCGAGAAGGGAACGGTTTTCGACGGCTGTCCTGACTGCTTTTTCCTGCAGAGGTTCCCCTTCATAACTCCGAAAAGAACTGAACCCGAACCATCTTTCCAGACCGGCATGGATATCGAGTGACCTGTTGCAGTACGGGCAACCTTCCGGACAGGGCGTACTCCTGAGACGGAACATCAGCTGCTCAACTTCCGGATAATTATGCAACACCCAGGACGGGGTTATGGACCTGGAGGAACCGTCACTTTCCATTGCCGTCACCAGCGCCAGGCTATATGCCAATGCTACGGGTTGTCCGCTTACCATCTGCTCAAGATCGGAATTTGCACATATAACATTTCTGAAATAATCTCTTATTATATTTCCTGTGATTTCTATATCCCTGCTGTAGTGACGGACTCGCTTCAACATAGACATCAGCCCCTTGATGACAGGCTGCGACACATTCCCGGCCGGCCGTATTTCTCCGACATAGCCCATATATCTGAAAAAAGCCCTGAATTCTTCCGTTTCATTCAACAGGCTCCAGTATATCGTCTTCAATCTCTCATCAAGCCGTGTGAACGCAGCTATTTCATCATTGAAAAGGTCACGCGCCTTCATGGAATCGTTCTGTGGATTGTTCAGTTCATCCACCTGCAGCTTGTCATCCTTCAACAACTTGTGGTAGGGCTTCTTCGGGAACAGCAAAGGAGACAGGAACAATGTATCCATTGCATTGTCTCTGCCGATACCTGCCTTATTCAAGGCTTCTTCCAGATATCTGAAATCATGATTCAGGATATTGTGCCCACACACATATTCACTCCCCTGAAGAAACCTGGCAAAATCGGCCATCGATGAACCGTGAAAAACCGGGCCATCAGACCTGACACCGCCTATATCCAGCACCTTGCCGTTTCTCGGATCGACTTCGGCATCTATGAATGCAACAATGGACATGTTCCGCCTTACTCAACAGAATAATGCAAATGTACGGAATATTTCTGGTTTTCAGCCAGTCTCAATTTTTAAGACAGCCTATCGGCACTACATATACGCCATCCTTACGGCAATATGATAATTTTCATTGATTATCAATGTCTTTTGACTTTCGTTCGGCAAGTTGGCCGATTTTTCACTATTGGAACATTTCCGGCATCCCGGTGCCCTATCGCGCCGTGACAGTGTTGGTGCCTCCTTTGAGTCTGTAGGTACGGCCTTTCCAGACGAATGTTCCAGCCACTGCTTCAGGAATGGATATTTCTGCCGTCAGTCTGCCATCATCGGAAACAGAATACGAGACTGATACCTTGCCGTCAGGATGAGGGATTTCGCCGGATGCCTCCTTCAGGCGGCCCAGCGATGGAGCAATCCTGACCTCGCTGAATCCGGGAGCCGCACTGTCTATCCCGAGAAGCGTGCGGAAAAACTCGACATTGAGACTCGCGCTCCAGGCATGGCAGTCGGACCTCGATGGTTCAGGCTGCTCTGCCCAGGTGGTAAGCCCGAGAGCGAGCTGGTCACGCCAAGGCTGGAGTTCGTCCTGCAGGTCATCTCCCCTTCCGGCAAGCCTCATAGCCTGCATCAGATAATATCTGTAGTAAAGGGTACACTGCCATATCGAACTGTCAGCCAGAAAACGGTCGAACAAGGCTCCTGCATCTTCACCGGAAACCACACCGGCAAGAATGGCCAATATGTTCCCATGCTGGGAATAACTGTCCCGATTGAAAGTGTCTGCAAAAAGTCCTTTCGCGTCATCCCAGTATTTGTCCTTGACAGTCTTTCGGATGGCATCAGCGATTTCTGAATAATGTTCTGCAAGAGCCTTTTGTCCGAAAGCCGCTTCCATATCTGCCGCAGCTGAAAGTGCAAGTACATACTGGAGATCCTGGACTATGGAATTGCCATCCTTCTCCCTGACCGGCTCCCCGTCAGGCGTACCGCACCAGTCCATAAAGAACCAGAAGGGAATCCGGTCAAGACTCATATCCGGTCTGAGAAAAGTTTCATACCACGAAAGTATAGAACGGGTTGCGGGAAGCATAGTCTTCAGAAAAGCGGAATCACCCCTGTACATCCAGTAATCGTGGCACATACATATCCACCACAGGGAAAACGGAGGGATGAACTGATGCAGAGAAGATGGATAACGGCTCATAGTGATACCATCCGGCACCATTGACCGGAATCCCTGTTCTATGGCATAACGCACCATCTCATCATTCCTTGTGTTGAACAGGGTGATCATCGCCTGTATCCTCGTGTCTCCGAAATACTGGAGCTGTTCATAATACGGACAGTCCATATAAGTGTCGGCCGCGCACAGACGGGCAGTCCGCCAGCCGGTCTCTATCATCCGTCCGGCATCCTCGATACCCGGTGCAGAAAAGGAAGACTCCCTCTCCAGCGGATACATCGAAGACACCGCATAAAGGTCATCTATCACAAGAGGTTCATCCGCTGTCCTGATCTTCAGCAGGACATATCGCCAGGTCCTCCACCACAGAGGAGTGAACGCCCTGTCCGGCCCTCCATCCGGAAGAATCCTGTCCGCATAACCTATGAAATGTTTCCCGTCGACCTCGTTTCTGTCTCCTTTGTCATTCCAGCTGCCTTCCTTATACAAAGATTCCGCATATTGCAGCTGCATCTCGGCTCCTGTACCTCCGCTGAATTCTATTGTCGGATAGCCTGTGACCAAGACTGAATTGTCTATCAGGAGTTCCGCTTCAGTATCAGGCGGTATCACCAGAGGCTGCGTCCCTGCAAGGAATCCGGTAGATGACACCTCAACATCCGCCATACTCTCCCTATCACAAATACGGCCCGTCCCCCTGATGATTTCCGGCATCCGGAACGGCTTCAGTTCCATCTGCCGCACCGGTGACGGGACAAGCTGCCATCCCGGATAGTCCTTCGCCCCTTTGGCTGCACCCTGAATCAGGGTTCTTGCCGCCGGCCAGGCCGAATCATCATAGTCCGGGCTTTCCCAGCCCCACGGATATCCGGATGCCGTGAACTGCTCGCAGGCTCCAGCTGCATAGTACCCTGAAACCGGCTGCATATAAGGAGAGTACGACCGGTCATGAAAGCCCAGCCATGATCCGTCCGTGTTTACGATATCCTCTTCCGGGGTATTCCCCTGCATAATGAAACCGGTCTTGCCGAAACTCATCTGCGCCAGAGGTCGGCTGGCGGCGAAATTCCACACTACCGCGGCGACAGTGTTCTCTCCCTGTTTCAGATATGGTTTCAGGTCGTATGTCGTATAATTCCAGTTATATACATCACCGTATTCCGGTCCCAGGCCGACAAATCTGCCGTTCACATAAAGCTTATACCTGTTATCAGCCGAGACATGGACGATGAAACTCTCAGGAACATGCTCCAGATCAAAAGTCTTTCTGAAATGGCACACCGCATATTCATTCTCGGACATATCCTGCACCGAAATCCAGTGTGCAGGCCACCTCCCTTCCTGCAGCCGTCCATCTATCATTGCCGCATCCCAGCCCTCAAGTCTGTTCTGCCCTCCTGCATGAAATCCCGCTACAGCCGCAGCAAGCAGCACTATCCCCAAAATCTGAATCCTGTGTACCATATCCCGATTGTTTTTCAGCCAAAGATAACCAATAAAACCATACACGACAAGAGCAGAACTGCACTCCATACCCGATAATCAGCCCACCACCGGATACCCGACATGTCCTGCCATTCCTTTTTCAGATCCTGAAGGCGGAACACATTGCCCTCCAGCCTGCATTCTTCCGGAGGAGGGAAGAAAAGACTGACAACATACATCAAAGCCATGCTGAACACAAAAAGCACGGGAACGATAAAAAGGAAATGCATATCTCCGAATATCCTGTCTTTGAATGACAGCATAAGCACTGCCACGACAAGTCCGGCCACCAGGCCGGCAAACACGCCCTGCCCATTGGCTCTTCTGCTGAAAATACCAAGCAGAAAAGCCGCCACTACAGGCGGGGCGAGATATGAAAGTATCTCCTGATAATATTTCAGCAGAGAATCGAATCTGCCTATCTGAGGGGCCCACAAGGCCGCAATGACAACGACAACCAGGGATACGGCCTTGCCGACATGCACAAGTCTCCTGTCAGATGCCATACGGTCTATCTTGCCATAGAAATCCATAGTGAACAATGTGGAGGTAGCATTCATTATGGCACTCAATGTAGAAGTCAAGGCGGCCAGAAGCACTGCTATCATCAGTCCGACCAGTCCCACAGGCATCAGATTGAGAATCATTGACGGATAGACCATATCCGGACTTTCGAGACCAGGAAACAGTCTTCTGCACATCACACCCGGGACGGCAAACAGGAAAAGAGTGCACAAAGTAAGACCTCCATTGAGCATAACGCCTTTCCGGCCTTCATTGAGATTCCTGGCACTCAACACTCGCTGGACAAGAGTCTGGCTGTTCGCCCAGAAATAAAGTCCGGTCACCGGCATCCCTATCAACAGAGCAAGCCATGGAGTCGCAGCATCATCTATAGGCCTGACAAGTTTGACAAGGACATCTCCGGAAGCCACAAGATTCTGGAAATACTCCAACCCTCCGCTCAGAGTCACCCATACGGCAAGCAAGACAGAACCCGCAATCAGTATGCAGGCCTGGAGAATCTCTGCGCTTATCGCCGAAGACAGGCCTCCTGAGATAGTGTAAGATGCGGCAAGCGCCGCAAAAGCCAATATTATTACCCGGATATCCACATCCGGCAGAATAAGTTTGACAATCAATGCCGCAGCATACAAGGCGCCTGCCGCATCGAGAAAGACATTGCCGACAATGCTGATAAAAGAGAAATAATACCTCGAACCTGCGTTGAAACGCCGTTCCAGATATTCAGGAATAGTGAATATGCCAGTGCGTATATAAACCGGAAGCAGAAAGACTGCAAAGAACACCATCACCACGACCCCGACAAGGTTGTAGTTGAATACTGCAAGACCTGTCGAATATGCATCCCCCGTCTGCCCGATCAGCGTCGTGCTAGAAATGCTTGCAGCGAACAGAGACAGACCTATACCCCACCAAGGCATAGTCCTTCCCGCAAGAAAATATGAACCCGAATCTCCGCTTTTGCCGTGACGGACAGCCCACCATATTATGAAGATGAGGCTCAAGAGCACTACTGCTATGTCAATTATGCTCAATTTCATACCTCATCAACCACTATGTTTGTGATCATCTTGAAACTCCGGGCCGGTACCGTCACAAGTATCCGTCCTTCTGACAGCCTGTCCGCATCCACTGTTCCGGTCGGCAGAGGAAAAGAATTCTCATCTGTCAGGAAACCATCCGGAGTATAATCATACACGCTCATCTCCGCAGGTCCCGTACAGTCAAATTTCACAGACAGCCGCCTGTCCATCCCGGAAGCATTGAGCAGCACAAGGGTCACCCCATCGGAATTTCTGCCCATAACAACCCTAAGCCCGTTTTCCGGATGGTCATCTTCAGGATTGAATATATCCATCCCTGGCAGAAAATACCGGCACATCAACGACCATGTATAGAACCACGGACGGATATCCTCTTCCGCCGGATCTCCTGTCAGTTCTGTCCCGAGCGAATTCCAGAAGCCCCACACCTTCAGCTGGTCAGGTGCCCCGGCATCATTGATCGTATGCATGGCATCGTCTAACATCCAGGCACTTGCTCCCTGCCATCCGGCTTTCATCGCCTGGACAAGAGCATCCGCTGCATCTATCCCGTACACATAATCGTATGTGAACAGTTGGGAATCTTCACTGGCAAATGGCTTTTCCTCGACTCTCCGCTTATACAGTTCTCCTAATTCTCCTGTCTGGTACCATCCGCCTATCTCTCCGAATATCATCGGCTTACCTGTCGGACGGACAATGTCGGCCACTTCCGAAAACCGTTCAAGGAAGCTGCAGTCCCTGATGAACGCCCAGTCTGCATAACAATGTATGTTATAGTTGCCGACAATGGAGTCCAGCTGGATAACGGTCTGCTCGACCCACTCACGCCCTGTCGGATACTCTGAAGCCGGATTCTCAGCCATTTCCACCACATCCGGAGCCGACACGGCTATGTCAAGTCCCGCCTCCACAAAAGACCTGTGCATTTTCATCACTCCGGATTTCCACTGGTTCCAGTCTCCTCCGGTACAGGCCCAGGCTCCGTTCGGTTCATTGGTTATTATATAATACCGGATACAGTCAAAGCCCATATCCTTCTTCAGATACGAAAGATACCTTGTCGTCATTTCTATATAGCGAGGGTCATCCACTCGATCTATATTTCCGGGATATCCCCAGAACCCAGGGACACCGTAATCCCCGAACAGGACTACGATGCCCCTGTCCTGACAATATTCAAGAAGCCTGCAGACCATCTTCACCTCGTCACAGGTGAAATCCAGCACAGGTGCTCCTGAAGCATCTACGCCTTTGAAATACCGCCATCCCGCCACATCCATTATCCTCACTATTTTCGGTCTCATATAGTCAAGCCTGTCAAAGACCCTCTGAAGTTTGGCATCTGTCATCAGATAACCCCATTCGGCATCATCCGAATCGGCATGGGGATAAGCGGACCATTCGACTCCGTTACCGACAAAATTCTCAGATACAGGTTCATCCGACAGGACCAACACTTCTACGGATGAGCATGACTGCAGAATCAGAACTGCCATAAAGAAGGACGCATACAGATTTTTCATCATTTCCCATATTTGATATAATCGACAAGGTCATTCACATTGCAGGTGGCGAGATTGACATACCTGTCTCCTGCCCCGTAATATACATAAAGAATATCATCTATTATCACATTTCCTGTCGGGAAGACACAGCCTTTATAGAAACCGTCCAGTTCAAGAGGCCCTTCCGGCTCCAGTATGAACTCCTTTGTCCTGCCCAGAATCTTCAGCGGATTCTCCAGATCCAGCAGGACAGCCCCCACACGGTAATAGCCTTTGCCTGCATCGCTTACACCATGATACAGAAGAAGCCAGCCATCATCTGTACGCAGAGGAGGTGCGCTTCCGCCGATTTTCTCTTCCCATGTGTCCTCGATCCCTGTCATGAGCAGATGGCTCTCCTTGTCTTCCCACTCCAGAATGTCGTCTGAGAATTTCATCCAGATAGAAGGATATTTGACCCCATAGCCTTCTCCGACATATTGTTTCGGACGATGTATCATCACATATTTACCTTTCACCTTTTCCGGAAAAAGGATTACATCCCTGTCATCGAGAATAGGGCTGGTTATCCTGCCGAGTCGCCGGAAAGTGTGGAAATCTCGCGTTACAGCCAACGCGGAATTGGCCATGTTCTCCTTGAGGAAAACCGGGGCGAAATCCCCGACAGGAGGTCTGTTCACCTCATCGTGAGCGAATTTCCAATACTGCCCGGGAGGGAACGGTCTGAAAGCGTATGTCACATAAAACACATCCCCGAACTTTACTATGCGCGGGTCTTCTATCGCCCCGGAATCCGGCCCCTCCTGTGAAGGGGACAGAACCGGGGAATTATCCGCCCGGTCGAAATGCATTCCATCCCTGCTGGTGGCAAGACCTATGCGGATAACATGTTCCGGGTCCTCTCCTGCCGCCCTGTAAAGCATATAAAAGACTCCATTCTCATACCATACACCAGGATTACAGGTAACAAGGCTGTCCCAAGTGGAACCGTCCGATGGAGCGAGCACAGGATTATGTTCGTATCGTTCAAGTCTCATATTCCGTCATCATTCAATCCCGTTATCCGAGAGTGTCACATCTGCAACCTGGAACTCCCAACCGGCAGGAGTCCGTTCCGATTTCAGGAAATGTACTGCCAGATAATTGAAAGAGCCATCCAATGCTTCTGCCGGAGTCACCCTGTATTCCCGCCAGTCGCCCCGTGTCTCCTGCAGGGAAAATTCTACAGGAATATCCGACAATGCCCCGAGGTCAGGAGATGAGGCTCCCTGTATCATGACAAAACTGAAATCATCACCAGGATCTCCGCAAAAATACACGGTAATCGAGAAATCGGCTATCGACTCATAGTTCCATACTATATATGCCTCTTCCCCATCGCTCCGCGCTATTCTGCCGGAATCCCCGTTGAAGAAATTGGCTATGTCCTCTTCAGGCGACCATGCATTTATGACATTGCCTGTGACATAGAACAGGTTGGAAGTATTGTCAAGATGGTCAGTGAACACATTATCTTCCGGGAGCACCACATCCGCCGGCTCGTCACTTACCTCCACTTCCCCAAGCTGGATAGCCCATGCTTCATTGAAAGTGTCTCTCATGACTATCTTCAGCCAATTCATCCCATCCGGCAGCACTTCATTGATCCTGACTTCATATTTCTGATATCCTTCAACCACATCTCCTGCGGCAGAACCGTAGACCTCCACTTCAGCATAATCATCTTCCTCTCCCGAGCCGGATACATAAAGATGCATACAATCGGCGGAAGTGACTCCATACCAGACACCTAAATATACAGTCACTGTGGCGGACTTCAGATTATCGACATTATAGACAATGACTCCATCCTCCTTGTCCTGACGTACCGCCCTTGATTCATCCGCATCAAAATATTGCGGATTGGAACTGTCAAGCCCGAGATTGTCCGAATGCCAGGACATCAGACTCCAGTCATCAACAGGGTCGTACAGATATCCTCCTTCCTGCACCTCCCCATCAGGTTCATGCGCCCCGATGGTAGCCTTGCCTCTTCTGGAAACAGGATTGCCCCAATAGTCCAAACCTCCGTTAGATGATATCTGTACACCCGCATTTATTGCAGGAGAACCATCTCTCAGCCTGTATCCACCGGTAGATCCGATGCCATCGCCGCCGCTTCCTGGAGACTCCATCAGAGGGTCTGCTGTCATCTTGTCCTCTTCTTCCGGTTCGCTTGCAGGATGATTGCCATAATACAGATTCCCTTCAAACACTCCGGTATTGCCCGGTATCACCCATTCTCCGGAGCCGAGATTATATATCAGATTGTTCCTGAACGACCACTCTGCATCCAAGTCTCCGGCATTGTCCCATGTATGGTCCATCAGCTTTGTGTCCAGACCTTCGGCAATATATATGGTATTGTTGTATATCTGCATTCCTGGTGTCACGCCTCCGGCTATCATGAATATGCGCTTGCCATCATTCTGGCTTATGTTATACCTTACTATACTGCCACGGGAACCGTTTCCCTGTTCCTTGTGGGCATCGATAAGAAGCATGAAACCGCCCTCGTTGTCATGGCTATAATTATACTGCACTATGCAGTCGGAAGAGTCGAGGTCAATATCGAAACCCGTACCATCATCATTCCCCTCCAGAGCCTTTGTGTTACGGGCTTCGTTATACTGGATAATACAGTCACTGCCCCTTGTACACCAGATTGCTGCCGCTCCGTTGAAACCTCCATCCTCCCTGTATGCCCCACAGCCATCAGCCACATTGTATTCTATCAATGAACCGTTGCATCCGTATGTCAGTATCCCATCCGAGTCGGTATTCCTTACCGTGTTGCCCCGAATGATGACATTCGTGCTGGACTGGGTGTTGCTGCCCCAGACGAAATCCCAGACCACAATGCCGGTCCTGCCTACGCTTTCAACAGTATTGTTTTCTATGAGAATATTGTCAAATTTCTCTTCCGGCACATCGACATTCATTGTTGTGAACGATATCCCTCCGAACTGGTGCGGATGGTACACTCCGCTATACCCGAAGGAACTTGTCACATCGTGGATAAAATTGTCTCGCACAGTAATTCCGGATACCGTAGTGCTGCCATTGTTCTCCACAAGGATACCGCACCTGTACATATCCCTCTCGGCAGCCCTGTTGGTGATTTCGAGCCCTTCGACAATCCACCATGACTGGTTCTCGAGCTTCACTCCTGCATCCACGGTTCCGCCGCCATTGATCACAGGCCTGTCACCATCTCCGTATGTACCGATACGTATAGGAGCAGACTGTGTTCCCGAACCTTTCGGGGCAAGCTGCCCTGTCCATTCCGAACCTTTGCGCAAAAGTATCGAATTCCCTGCCTGTAAATAAACATTCCCGACCCTTTCAAGTGATTTCCATGCCGTCTCCGGGCTAAGTCCATCATTTAGGTCATCCCCGGAACGGGAATCTACATAATATGCGGCTCCGTTCTCTCCTTTGGAGGGATAGTCTGCATCACCCAGGCTGTCTTCCACCTTGGAGCAGCCCGCAAAAGCCAGAAAAGATGTCAGTATTGCCAAAACCATAGTTCCATATTTATTGCGTTCCATAATAAATTTCTATTTGCTGTATTCAACAATCCATTCGTACATTGTCCTGTCGAGGCTTCTCGACACATCTGGCGGACAGTTCTCACCCCCGTGTCCTGCTCCGGGCAGGACGATTAGAGTGTCTGCCACCCCGTTTTCCTTTAGCTTCCGGCTCATCACTTCAGACTGGGCAAGAGGGACAATATCATCCTTTTCTCCATGCACAAGCAGCGTGGGCTTCAGGTTTTTCGCATAATACGGGCTCGCAAGGCGATATGCCTCATCCAGCTGTCCCTCATCATACATCCACGGCTTGCCGGTCACCACCGGCAACAAGCCCTCGACATCCTGCGGCTTCGCTCCACGCATAGACCCGAAAGAATCCAGCTTCGTGGGTGCCCCCAAGGTCATGACCAGTGAAATGGCATTCCTCACATCATAACCGTACGCATACAGAAGGGCGAGATGTGCTCCAGCGCTCCCTCCCCACATCACCATCTTCGATGTCCTGATGTGCAGCCTGCCGGCATTTTCATAAAGGTACTCCACCGCCATATCCAAATCTGCCATCATCTCCTCATAATGAATACCCTCTCCCATACGGTAATTGATATTCACCACATTGATCCCTTTTGCAAAACAGGCATCACGCATAAATTCCGCATCCTTCTTGTCTCCTGCCATCCATCCTCCGCCATGCACCAGAATAATCAGCGGTGTAGAAGCATCCCGCCCTTCGACAAGGCTCATATCCATTGTCTGGAGAGAATCCGGGCCGTATGCGACATCTCGCACCACCATCTCCGCAGGTCCGGCTGCACATCCGGCCAGAGACGCAAGGGCCGAAACATATAAAATGAAATATCTTGAAAATCTACACATATCAATAACCGTTATTAGGCAGCAGTTTAGGATTCTTTTCTATTTCCCCTTGGTTGATCGGCATAAGATAATGTTTCTCCAAAAACACCTGTCTCGGGACACTGTTTACTTCAAACACATCATAGATCTTGTTACCATCATCGTCCTCGGTTATCCTGATTCCGTGGAAATACTTGTCATTGAGAACCTCTTCCGCCATCCGCCATCTGCGCAAATCCCAGAATCTGTGACCCTCGAAGGCAAGTTCCACCTTACGCTCCTGGACAATCCTCTCCTTGAATGCTGAATAATCAAGCCCTTCCGGCAATCCGGGCAAGCCTGCTCTCTCCCTGACACGACGGACCGCCTCATATGCGTTTCCTTCCGGATCAGGTCCCTGATTGAGTTCATTGAGAGCCTCAGCATAATTGAGGAGCACCTCTGCAAGCCTGATTTCTTTCCAACTTGTAGAACTTCCTCCATATCCGACAAGTTTCTCGAACGGGAGAGTCTCATCCAGGAATTTCCTGATATAATAACCGGTATTTGTCCTCTCCACAAGTCCAAGGCCATCATCCGGCTCAAGATATGCGGTGCGGATCACTTTCCCCTTGAATTCGGCTCCATCCACAATGATACTCCACTGCAGTCTCTTGTCCCTGCCTTCATACGGATTAGCCGCATGTTCTGGATTAGACCAGTCAAACTTGCTCCCATCAAGCATTTCATACGAATCGACCAGCTCCTGTGTAGGACAACTCTGCGCTCCCCAACCATTGTCGAGACTCGGCGGCATATAGAGCAAGTCTGCCGCATGTCCTTTATTCAGTCCATCGAACAGGACCTCGAATATCACTTCCCTGTCCCCTCCTTTAGACTGGAATAGCGCATTATAATCGGGATTGAGGCTATGGTATCCGGATTCTATTACCTTGGCCGAGCATTCCGCGGACTCTTTCCAGCGCTCAGCAAAAAGCATTGCCCTGCCATTCAAGGCCCACGCCGCCTCGCTGCTTGCCCGCCCCATATCGGCAGCCGTCATTTCAGCTGCGGCAGGAAGTCCGTTTTCTGCAATATCCTTCAATTCTTCATAAATAAAATCATATATGTCCTCGACTGGGTCACGTGGGACCTGCAATGCCTGTGGATCATCATAATCCTGCAGTTCCTCTATCAGAGGGACAGCACCATAACGCCGTACAAGGTCAAAATACATAAAGGCCCTCACGAACCTTGCCTCGGCTCTCACCCTTGACAGGAAATCCTTGTCAAGCGCACTGTCCTCTCCAGTATTGGCCAGCAGATTGTTCACTTTCCGTATTACCTCATATCTGTTGGCCCAGACTTCGAGTGGATTGTACGCAGCCGATATTGTACCTGGAATCATGACGCCATTGCTTTCGTTCCACATTGAAGGAGAACGCAGCAGGTCGGTGCTGCCATCCAGAAGATCCGTCAATCCGAGACCACCTGTCCTCACGATGTCGGTTCCAGGCACTGTAGAGACACCGTAGCCGCAAGGCATGTACCCGTATATATTATACATATACGCCTGTGTCAAGGCTTCATCTTCAAACACAGCCTTATCTGAAATCGTATCCAGCGGCATCCTGTCAAGATCTATACATCCAGCCAGCATGGCACAGGAAAGAAGCATATTCAAAATCTTTTTCATGTCGCCAACAGTTAGAATTCTATATTGAGACCTATGTTATACACCTTCATCTGGGGATAATAGTAGCTGTTGTTGTCCGGATGTATGTTCGGAGCTTCCGGATCGATATGCTTCATTGCCGAGAAAGTCAACAGATTGTTTCCCGAGAAGAACACGCGAAGTCCACGCACCCCTGCCTTGCGGAGAAATCCCAGATCCGAGAAAGTATATGAAAGCTCCAGATTCTTCAGACGCAGATAACTACCGTTGTAAAGCCAGAAAGATGAAGTATAGCGATTGTTCTGCAGCGTACCAGCATAAAGCCGCGGATAACGGGCATCCGTATTGCCTTCGTGCCATGAATCCATATATATCCTCAACGCATTCGACTCAAGGTTGAACGGATCCCACATCATATACTGGTCGTACAGTCCTGCACCCTGCCAGTTCATGGTAAGGCTCAGCCCTTTCCAGGAAAACGCCAAATTGACACCATACACCAGTTCAGGAATCTGGCTGCGCCCGATACGCTGCTCATCAAGGCCATCTATCACTCCGTTGTTGTCATAATCCTCATACTTGATGTCACCCGGACGGATACTGGCATTCCCGGCCCCATCCTGATCTGCCCAGCCGTCAATCTCTTCCTGGCTCTGGAACAGGCCGAGAGCCTTATAGCCGAAGAACTGGTCAAGCGGCAGCCCTGTAGTCCTCTGCCACTGAGGAACATTAGCAGCCTCATCCATATAGATGACTTTACTTCGGGCAAATGTCACATTGCCTTCAGCCATTATGTGGAAATCTCCGAAAGACTGCTGATATCTGAGAAGTGCTTCAAGACCATAATTGTCCACCTTCCCTATATTCTCGTCCGGAAGGGTAGCCCCGAACGACTCCGGGACAGAGGCGGATCTCGGGAGCAGGATATCCCTCGTCTGTTTATAGAACCCTGTCAATTCTCCCGAAAGCTTGCCATCGAGAACACCGAAATCAATACCGACATCCAGATTCCTCGCCTTTTCCCAGGTGATATTCCTGTTAGGAATCCCCCTGTCAGTAATGCCTGCATTGTATTCCCCGTTTATCACAGAGCCTGCAGAAAAAACGAATCCTGACATATACTGGAACTGAGCCACCCTGTCATTTCCGAACTCTCCGTACGAAGCCCTGATTTTCAGGTTGTGAATCTTTCCCTTAAGGAAAGGCTCCTCGCTGATTCTCCAGCCGGCAGAAACTGCAGGAAAGACACCCCATCTCCTGTGCCGAGGGAAATTGAAAGACCCATCCGCCCTGATATTTACCTGCAGCAGATATTTCTCCCTGTAATTATAGTTCACCCTGACAGCATACCCTTTCATGGCTGTCTCGGATGCACTGCCGCCATTGGACAAGTCTTCGGTAGGACCTGCATAAATCTGATCTATCGCACTGGATATATAGTTGATTCTTGAAGCCGACAGTGTCTTGTATCTGTAGGTAGACCCCTCGAACAGGGCAAGGGCAGAAAGATTGTGCCCGCCCTCGAAAGACCTGTCGTATGTCAGCATAGCCTGGACGGTAATCCTCTCATCTTCTGCCGTTCCTTCATACAGATTGATACCGCCTCCTGAAGTTCTCAAAGAATACAGATCGTTATCCCTGTCATAATTATAATATTCGTAAGGAGTGGAGAAATTCTTGTCGCTTGAGAACCATCTGTCATACGAGAACCGCCCGCTCAGTTCAAGACCCGGGACAAAAGGAAAACTGTATGTAGCAGACAATGTACCGTTGAAGACCGTATTCTCTACATGATGATACCCACCCCGTTCAGCCTGGCCTATCGGAGACAGGTTCTGGCCGTTGGACCCAAGCCCATCCGGAGCGATGGAAGTCGGGACATATGGCCGTTCAGTCGGTTTTGAACTTATGACCGTAGAAAAGATATAATCTCCTGCAGATGCCTCGTTTATCAGTTCAGAGCGTCCTGCCAGATCCACCGAAATGCTCAAGTCCTCCGTAATCCTGGTGTCAATGTTGGAACGGACATTGTAGCGTTTGAACCATGATTGCTCATACAGACCATCCTGGTCGAGAATTCCCGCCGAAATGAAATATCTTACTTTCTCGTTCCCCCCATCCAGAGTCAGGTTGTGCTGATGCATCAGGGCATTCCTGCGGAAAGTCTCCCTCCACCAATCGGTAGACGGCAGTTCCCCGGTCCGGTATGCCTCCACTTCCGAGGCAGTGAATCTCGGTATCGTGTTTTCGCTGACATTGCTCATCGCCAGATTGAGATATTTGGCATATTCGTATGCATTCATCATATCCGGCACGACTGTAGGGCTCTGCAGGCCCACTGTTCCGGAATATTCTACCCTTGTCCTGCCTTCATTGCCACGCTTTGTAGTCACCAGCACGACCCCGTTGGCGCCTCTGACGCCATAGATAGCCGCAGACGCGGCATCTTTCAACACTGTCACACTCTCTATCTCGTTAGGGTCAAGTTTGCTTATGGACCTTTCAACTCCATCGACAAGGGTCAGGACCGAATTGTCTCCGAATGTACTCCGTCCTCTGATCACAAAAGTCGGATCATCAAGCCCCGGTTTTCCTGACTGCTGTGTAGTAATGACTCCTGTCATCTTGCCTGCCAGGGCATTGACGAGATTGGGAGTAGGGGCTTTCAGCAATTCATCACCCTTGACAGCCGAGACAGAACCGGTTACATCAATCTTTTTCTGCGTACCGTAACCCACGACAACGATTTCATCCATAGACAAAGCATCCGGCTCAAGAACCACATTCATACCGGACCCCTGCACAATACAGTGCCTGGTCCCATATCCGAGACAGGAAAAAACCAGAACATCTCCCTGAGATGCCGTAAGACTCCAGTTGCCGTCATCATCCGAAACGGTACCGGTCAGAGTGCCATCGATAACGACAGCAACTCCGGGAAGAGGTGCACCATCCGGAGAGGTGACCTTTCCTTCAACGATTGTCTGCGCCGCTGCCATATGAAGAGAGAAGAGAGCAGACAGCAACACAAATAGAAATCTACAGTTCATAATGCGGTCATTAGTTTAGCTGGAATCAAAATTATACATTATGGCTGACCATTTTTTATGATTTATTGTCCAAAACACATACTTTTTTGAACATTACGACCCATAATAAAGATAATATATTTATTATCAATACATTATACATATATTGATTTTTGGCAATATATTATACTTTTTTGAACTATAATTCTTAATTTTGAAAAAAATCAGATATGGACCGACTGCAGAGAGAAATCACGCCAATCGGCGAAGAAGACCTGTTCATAGTAATGAACTATCACAATGCGAAATTCGACTATGCATGCCATTTTCATTCTGAATTTGAAATAAATCTTGTCATCAACGGACTGGGGCAGCGCATAGTAGGTGACAGCATAGAAGATTTCGAGGGGACTGACCTTGCTATTATCGGGCCGAACATCCCCCACAGATGGACCAAGACCGGAAACGGTATGACTACACCTGTTGTCACAATCCAATTCCCCAAAGAGACCCTCGACTACCGCATATTGAACAAAAAGGTCTTCCAACCGATAAGACAGCTGTGTAACAATGCTTTCCGGGGTATTGTCTTCTCCGGATCGACACGCACTGCCCTGGAAAAGAAGATAAAGGAACTGCCCGGCAAGCACGGTATTGAATCCGCCCTCGCCTTTTTCGACATCCTTCACACAATGGCCATCTCTTCCGAATACAGATTCCTGCTTGACGACAACAGGGAAGCCAACACTGCAATCCGGGAATCCAGAAGCAGGCGTATCAATTATGCGATATCATACATACAGGACCACTTTTCAGAACAGGTGACCCTGGCACAGATTGCCGGAAACATAGGAATGTCCGAATCCGCATTCAGCCATTTCTTCAAGAAACGGACGAACAGGAACTTCATAGACTATCTGAACGACATCAGGATAGGATATGCATCAAAACTGCTGTACGAGACCACACAGACAGTTTCTGAAATATGCTATGCGTCAGGGTTCAACAACATCTCCAACTTCAACAGGATATTCAAAAGGAAGAAAGGTCATACCCCATCTGAATACAGACACAATATCCAGTCTGTCATGAGCCGATATTAACTCCTTTTAGGAGCATTGTCTTCGGCCATGAAGAAGCGGTACTGGAAGGCAATCAGGTAGAGTGCCCCACAGGTGACGCAGCTGTCGGCAAAATTGAATACCGGAGCGAAGAACCTGAACGGATCACCGCCTATGACAGGAAGCCACTCCGGGAATGTAGTGTCTATTATCGGGAAATAGAACATGTCCACGACTTTGCCGAACATGAACGGCGCATAGCTGCCGCCGAGATACGCGACTTCCCACGGGGTGGACTCGGAAAATATCAGCCCGTAGAAATAGCAGTCGATGATGTTTCCCATCGCCCCCGCCGCTATCATAGTAAGCCCCACCACTACTCCTGTCGGAGTCCCCGGTTTCTTCAGCAGACGGGACACCCACCAGACAAGGGCGGCAAAAAGTCCGATTCTCAGGAATGAAAGGAGAAACTTGCCGACAGCTCCTCCGAACTTCATTCCGAAAGCCATCCCTTCATTTTCGATAAAATAGATCCTGAACCAGTCCCCTAGGACATTGAAGCTCTCTCCCAAAGTCATGTTTGTCTTGACCAATACCTTGATCACCTGGTCGATGACGACCAGCACGATGCCGAGTATCAGCAGCTGCTTGCCTCTGGAAATCTTCATATTATTTGTTCTTGTTCAGCATTTCCTTGGCCTCGACCGTCAATGTCGCATGCGGCACGAGACGGAGCCTCTCCTTAGGGATGAGCTTGCCGGTGACACGGCACACCCCGTATGTCTTGTTCTCTATCCTGACAAGGGCAGCCTCCAGATTCTGGATGAACTTGTACTGACGCTGTGCAAGCTGTCCGGCCTCTTCCTTGGAAAGGGTTGTAGCCCCTTCCTCCATTACCTTGAAAGTAGGGGAGGTGTCCTCTATGTCATTGCTTGACCCGTGGGTGACGACATCCCGCAAAGTCTTGTATTCCTTCTTGGCCTTGTCAAGCATTCCAAGGATTATCTCCTTGAACTCCTGCAGCTCTTCGTCGCTGTAACGGACTTTCGGTTCAACGACATTCTTTCCTTCTGACATAATGCTATTGTTTTATGTTGGTAATTTCCTACAGTCTGCTGACTCTTATCCTGATTGCAGAATCATTCCATTCCACTTCAGGAGCATCCCCTGCCTCTGCAAGAGGAGAGACGGTGACTTCCTTCGCAAGCGTCTGGGATGCGACATAATCCATAAACAGGGACAGGGACTCCTCTATCTCATTGCAGTCCTGCCCATCTGCATAGATTTTCACGGCAATCTTGTCGGTGACATCGAAGTCACTGTCCTTGCGCAGGTTCTGTATCCTGTTGATCAGTTCTCGCGCCGTCCCCTCTTTCCTGAGGTCATCTGTCACCGTAATGTCGAGGGCAAGGGTGAGCGGCCCATCCGTAGCCACAAGCCATCCCGGCATATCCTCTGACGAGATCTCATAGTCTCCCACAGCAAGCGCGACATCCCCATCCGCAAGTTTCAAGACATAATCCTGTCCGGCAGCTTCGGCAGCCTGTATCGCTGCTATGTCCTCCTGGCCGAGGGTCCCGAATGCGGCTGCAATAGACTTCATCCGCGCCCCGTATTTCTTGCCGAGAGTCTTGAAGTTAGGCCGTATCTTCTTGGTGATAAGCCCTGCAGTATCAGAAATGAACTCAGCATCCTTGACATTGACTTCTCCGAGAAGAAGCGCCTTCACCTTTTCAAGCTGCGACTCGATTTTCTTGTCTATCACAGGTATGACAAGTTTTGAAAGAGGCTGGCGGACCTTTATGTTCACCTTGCGGCGCAGAGCCAGTACCATTGACGATGCCCTCTGTGCCAGGTCCATCCTCTCTTCAAGATCCTTGTCCACGGCTGCCTCATCATATACAGGCATGGACTCGAAATGCACAGACCCTGCCCCAGGCACGAGGTCGAGATACATCCTCTCCATAAAGAACGGAGCAATCGGGGCGGCAAGCTTTGCTACAGCCACAAGCACCTCATAGAGGGTCTGGTAGGCAGCCAGCTTGTCCGCATCCATCGAGCCGCCCCAGAAACGTTTCCTGTTGAGACGCACATACCAGTTGCTCAAATGGTCACATACGAAATCCTGTATCAGACGGCCTGCAGCTGTCACATCATAATCCTCGTACGCAGCCACTGCATCCTTCACCAGAGAATTGAGCAGGGATATGACCCATCTGTCAATCTCAGGCCTTTCAGCCACCGGGATTCTCGCCGTATTGATGTCGAAACCATCCACATTGGCATAGAGGGCAAAGAACGAATAGGTATTGTAAAGAGTCCCGAAGAATTTCCTCCTGACCTCATCCACTCCGGCCTCATCGAACTTGAGGTTGTCCCACGGCTGGGAATTGGTAAGCATATACCACCTGAGGGCATCCGGGCCGTATTTGTCCAGAGCCTTGAACGGATCCACCGCATTCCCCAGACGCTTGCTCATCTTGTTGCCATCCTTGTCGAGTACAAGCCCGTTGGATATCACCCTCCTGAACGCACATGTCCCGCTGACCATCGTATGGATTGCATGCAAGGTATAGAACCAGCCCCTTGTCTGGTCCACTCCTTCCGCAATGAAGTCCGCAGTGCAGCCGAACTTCGGAGAGCCGAGATTCCTGAGTCCTTCCTGTGCATACGGCATCGCGCCTGAATCGAACCACACATCAATAAGGTCAGTTTCACGCACCATTTTCCTTCCGCTGTCAGACACGAGGAATATATTGTCCACATACGGCCTGTGCAGATCAATCCTGTCATAGTTTTCCTTGGACATGTCTTGCGGATTGAATCCTTTGTCCTTCAGAGGATTGGATTTCATAATCCCGGCTGCGACAGATTTCTCTATCTCGGAATACAGCTCCTTGAGCGAACCGATGCACTTCTCTTCCCTGCCATCCTCTGTCCTCCATACAGGAAGCGGAGTGCCCCAGTAACGGCTGCGGGAGAGGTTCCAGTCCTGGATATTCTCAAGCCATTTGCCAAAACGGCCCGTACCTGTCGAGCCTGGCTTCCAGGTTATGGTGTTGTTGAGCTCTATCATCTTGTCCCTCACGGCAGTGGTCCTGATGAACCAAGAGTCGAGAGGATAATATATCACCGGCTTGTCCGTCCTCCAGCAGTGAGGATAGGAGTGCGTGTGCTTCTCTATCTTGAACGCCTTGCCCTGCTGCTTGAGCATCACGCAGATGTCGATGTCGAGTGTAGGGTCATCCGGACCGAGGGTGTCATCGTATGCATTCTTCACATACCTTCCGGAGAACTCTGCATAATCCGGCGATACCCTTTCTGCCACATACTCCGGATCCAGGTCCTCTATCCTGCAGAATCTTCCCTTGCGGTCCACCTGAGCCTGACGGTCCCCGTTCCTGTCCACGACCAGAAGAGCCGGGACACCGTTCTGTCTGGCAACCTTGTCATCATCCGCACCGAAAGTTGGGGCGATGTGCACAATGCCTGTCGTTCCCTCCTCGGTGGTGACATAATCCCCCGGAATCACACGGAACGCCCCATCATCCGGTCTGAACCACGGAATCAGCTGATGATAGCTTATCCCTATGAGTTCAGAACCCTTGAACGAGCCTTCAAGCACCTTGAACGGCACCAGCCTGTCCCCCCTGTTGTAGCTTTCGAGAGGAAGTCCAGCCGCCTTTGGATTGAAAATAGAGTTCACCAGCGACTCGGCCACGACATAGACAGCAGGGTCACCTGTATATGGGTTGTATGACGACACCCTTACGTATGTGATATCCGGACCGACGCAGAGAGCGGTATTGGAAGGCAGTGTCCACGGAGTGGTGGTCCATGCAAGGAAAAACACAGGCAGAGTACCGCATCCGAACAGCATCTGCGACTTCTCATCCTTTATCACCTCGAACTGGACGGTCGCCGTGGTGTCTTTCACATCCCTGTAGCATCCCGGCTGGTTCAGTTCGTGGGAACTCAGCCCGGTACCCGCCGCCGGGGAATATGGCTGTATGGAATAGCCCTTGTATAGCAGTCCCTTGCCGTAGATATCCTTCAGAAGATACCACAGAGTCTCGATATACCGGTTGTCGTATGTGATATACGGATCATCCATATCAACCCAGTACCCGATGCGTTCAGTCAGGGAGACCCACTCCCTGGTATATTTCATAACCTCCCTGCGGCAGGTACTGTTGTATTCCTCCACGCTTATCTTCGTCCCTATGTCCTCCTTGGTGATGCCCAGCAGCTTCTCGACACCCAGCTCGACAGGAAGACCGTGCGTATCCCATCCGGCACGGCGCTCCACCCTGTATCCGCTCTGGGTCTTGTAGCGGCAGATGGCATCCTTGATAGAACGAGCCATTACATGATGTATCCCGGGCATCCCGTTGGCTGATGGCGGACCTTCGAAAAATATGAACTGCGGAGCGCCCTCCCTGACTTCCAGCGACTTCCTGAAAGTGTCATCCTTTTTCCATCTGTCCAGCACATCCGCCCCGACGGCCACAAGATCAAGTCCTTTATACTCGTTGAATTTCATATTTTTTATATAATTTTGCAGCTGCGTCCATCCTCCGGGAGGCAGTAGAATAGCTGCCGATAAAAACAAGTTGCAAATATATAAATTTATAGGAATAAAATGAACATTCTGGATATCATACTGCTGGTCTGCTTCATCCCCGCGATTATCAGCGGACTGAGGAAAGGCTTTATAGCCCAGGTGGTGGCGATAATCTCGATTGTGCTCGGAGTCTGGCTTTCCGTCAAATTCGCCACACTCGCGGGCAGCTGGATATCCCAGTGGATAGAGGCATCCCCGCAGGTGATAAACATAATCTCCTTTGCCGTCATCTTCATCGCAGTGGCTATCGTGCTCTATACACTTGGGAAACTTATAGAGGCAACCATCAAGATCATTATGCTCGGCTGGCTCAACAAGCTGCTCGGGGTACTGTTCTCCATGATGAAATGCATCCTGATCACAGGATTCATCATCATAATCTTCGATGCGATAAACAGCAGGTTCGGACTCGTGCCGGAAACCTATATATCCGGGTCTCTGCTGTATGCCCCCATCAGGGACATAGCTGATTCCGTATTTCCTCTCTTCAAGGAACTTATTGCTTAAAACACAATGGAAAACCTGATACTCATAGAAACATCCACGGAACTGTGCTCGACGGCAATAGCTTCGGAAGGGAAAATAATATCGCACAGGGAGAGCGACACTCCCCGTTCACACGCATCTCTGACTGCAGTATTCATCGATGAGATGCTGAAAGAGACCGGTATGGCCGTCAAGGACTGTTCGGCAGTCTGCGTCAGCATGGGACCGGGATCATACACCGGACTCCGGGTGGGAGTGTCCACAGCAAAAGGGCTGTGTTTCGGGGCCGGCATCCCCCTGCTGGCCATTGGGACTCTCGATACCCTGGTATGGCAGGCCATCGGCTCCGGCCATGCAGATGAATCTGCTGCCGGACAGTCCTCCCTCTTGCCTGAGGACTGCAGGTATATCGTCCCGATGATAGATGCCCGGAGGATGGAAGTATATACCGCCCTGTTCTCTCCAGACGGAAGGCAGATCTCCGAAACCGAAGCCAGAATCATAGATCAGGACAGTTTTGACAGGCAGCTCGGAGATGGGCCGGTGCTGTTTATCGGGGATGCGGCCGACAAATGCAGCAGGGTCATCGGGCGCAGGAACGCACATTTCGTGCAGTGCTGTCCCGAAGCGACGGCAATGCTCATCCCTGCCACAATGGAATACAAGGAAAAACGGTTCAAAGATGTAGCATACTTCGAACCGTTCTATCTCAAGAATTTTGTCGCGACGGTAAGCCGCAAGAAACTTTTCTGACCTTACCAGAAGGTATCATTTCAGAAGTCTGTCCAGCACCTTGCGCAGGGATGCCGCATCCGTCATCCTTTCCTGCTGCAACTCTCCTCCCGAGAGGACGAACGACACAGGCAGGGTGGAGACATTATATGCAGATACCGCCGGAGAGGCCGCTCCCAGGCCATCGCACACATTGATCCAGCCAAGACCTTGCTCCCTGACCACACGCGCCCATCCGGCCTTGTCAGTCGAAACGGCTACCTGATATATCTCAAGCCCCTTGCCGGCATACCTGTCGTACAGCGGTTTGAGGACATCATTGTTGAACATCTTCTGCACAGGCTGCGCAGGATCCCAGAAATGCAGAAGGACCACCTTTGCATCCACGCCGCTCAGCTTCCGCTTCACTCCCTGCACATCCGGCAGGTCTATGTCGAGGTAGTTTACCTGCTCCGCAGTCCTGATCTTGTTGGACATCTCCATCATCCTGTACCGTCTGTCTGCCTCCTGACGGAGAGCCTTGACATACCTGGATTCAGGATAGACAGTCTCGAGAGAATCGCTCACATTGGCAAAATGTATGGCATCCGTCTGCTGTCCGAACACCGGAAGATTGGTCCCGACCATCTGGAACAGGACAGGCACCACAGTCATTGAATACGGGTTGGACATCACATATTTCAACCTGCCCCTGTAATACCTGACATATTCCTGGGCAAGCTCCCTCCTCAATGTATCAGCCTCTGCAGAAGCCTGGTCCGCAGCCTCAAGCATAGTGGAAAGGGAAATGAACCTCGCAGAGAAATCCGCCAGATCCTGCTCCACCTGCCGCAGTTTCTCCGACTCCTCAGAGCCTGTCACGGTATATGTTCCGAGGGTGTCGGCCTCGACAGTCACCCTCTCGCCTTTCTGGAGAAGCAGGGATGCTATCTTCGTGTCCTTATAGAAAAGATATACGAACTCAGGCTGCGCCTTTCTGACATCGACCCTGCAGGAGAAATTCCCTGAAGCATCCGTCTTCACGGTATCGAGCACTTCGTACCTGTTGATATCCAGAAGTTTCACTATAACTTCCGAATCAGGGGCCCCTGCCACTGAACCCTTAACGGATGCCTTGCCGACACAAGAGACAAGGGCGGCAGCTATGAATCCGTAGCAGGCCGCATACAGGACATATCTACCGAAGTTTCTCATATTCTTTCAGGATTGATGCTGCAATGGCAGCCATCTCATCGGAAGGCAGCTCCAGCTTGCTCTTTTTGAAATCCATATCAGCCTCGCTCTGGAGAGGGACAAGATGGATATGGGTATGCGGCACCTCCATCCCGAGCACGGCCACACCGACCCTCTTGCAAGGGATAGCATTCTTAATGGCGATAGCCACCTTGCGGGCGAAATTCCACAGGCCGGAATATGTCTTCTCATCAAGATGGAAGATATAGTCATCCTCCAAATGCTTGGGGATGACCAGGGTGTGCCCGGCCGCCATAGGAGCTATGTCAAGGAAGGCATAGAAATCATCGTCCTCCGCCACCTTGTATGATGGAATCTCCCCGTTGGCGATTTTTGTAAAAACTGTTGCCATAGTCTATAAAGTAATATCCAGTATCTCGAACTTGATGACTCCTGACGGGACATGGGCCTCAACAGTCTCACCCTTGGAGTGTCCCATAAGAGCCTTGCCTATAGGCGTGGTCGCGGCCAGCCTGCCGTGGGCGAAATCCGCTTCGCTCTCCCCCACAAGAGTGAACTCCATCACCATTCCGTTGGACAGGTTCTTCACTTTCACCTTGTTGAGCATCTGCACCTTCTCGGTACCTATCTGGGACTCGTCGATAACCCTTGCGTTCGCCACAAGGTCCTGAAGCTTCGCAATGTTCAGTTCCAGAAGTCCCTGGGCCTCTCTTGCCGCCTCGTATTCGGCATTTTCCGAAAGGTCGCCTTTGTCCCTTGCCTCTGCAATCTGCGCGGAAATCACAGGACGCTGAGCCACGGCATCCGCCAGATCCTTCTTCAACTTATCCAGACCCTCCTGGGTCATATAATGAATAGCCATAATGTTAAAAAATTTAATGCCTTCAGGCAAATTATTCCACAATCAGTTCTATACAGACAAATCAAAAAGGAGTTCTGTTGTATTCCTACACAGAACCCTTTCCTTGCAAATATAGGAAATTTTTCCGAATGTTCCCTATTCCTTGAACTTGGGAGACATAATTTCTGAATAGATGACCAGTTTTTTCAGGTCTATCTTCTCCTTTGCCGGATGCGGCTTCTCTCTGTCCGCCTGTTTCCGGACGGCCTCATCCTGCAGGTCCTTGTTTCCGCTGTCAGGCTTCATATACTGTATCTATCAGGTTAATGCATAATTCCCTGTCCTTTGCCAGCTGCTCCTTCAGAGCATCCATCGAACCGAACCTTATCTCTTTCCTTATCCTCCTGACAAAGGAAAGGCTGATATCAAGGCCGTATATGTCCTCATCGAACCCGAAGATATTGGTCTCTATGGTCCTCGCGTTCCCTTCCCTCACTGTCGGGCGGTTCCCGATGTTGCACATACCCCACCTTTCTTCACCCAGAGTCCTCACCTTCACAAGATACGCCCCGTTCTCCGGGACCAGCTTCAAAGGTTCGTAAAGTTCCATGTTGGCTGTCGGGAAACCCATTGTCTTGCCCAGGTTCTCTCCCGAGACCACTACGCCTGTAAGCCTGTAGTCGTATCCGAGCATCCCTGCCGCCGTCTGCATCTCCCCCGCCTCTATCATAGCCCTGATCCAGGTGGAGCTGACCGCTGTCCCGGTATCCGAATCAAGCCTGTCAGCAAGGACCACTTCAAGTCCGGCGCTCTCCGCAGCCCTGGCCGCATCCTCAACAGTCCGGCAGTCGCAGCCGACCCTGTTGTCATAACCGAGGACGACGGCCTTGCCTCCGAATTTCCCTGCCACATATTCTCTGAAATATGTCTTTGCTGTGAGACGGCTGAATTCCCTGGTGAACTCCACGACCTCTATTCTGTCTACCCCTAGGGACCGGATAAGCTCCTTCTTCTCGTCAAGGGAGGTCAGCAGGCGCAACGAACCGGCATCGCATTGAAGCACATTGCGGGGATGAGGCCAGAATGTCACCACCAGGCTCTCATCTCCGCGTGCCTTTGCCGTCTCCACGAGACGGTCCAAAACAAGACGGTGACCGGCGTGGACACCGTCGAAAAAACCGGTCGCTATAACCATCTTACAAGTTCAAAATCCTGTCTGTGAGGAAGCAGAGGATTCCTGGCATAGATCCTGGCAGCCACCTGGTACAGACCTGTGGTCTGGGGCAGAAGGGAAGCCTCGTACCTGACCACACCATCATTGCTCTCCACCGGAGTGAACTCGAAATGTTCCTGTATATGAAGCGCACCTTTCGAATCGGATGACGCAAACAGAAGCTCTACACCGACATCTTCAGGCTGCAGGTCTCCAATGCTGAGCACCACCTCCGCATGGAATTCCTTGCCGAGGGCGATGTCCTCGTGCGAACTGTCCGGCTTCACCATGGATATCACACCTACATTCTGCCACTCCCTGCGAAGATGCTTCTTCCATGCCGCAATCTGGCGCGCCACCTTGTAATCATCGGCCACAAGACTCGCGGTCCTCTCGGACTGGGGATCGTAGTACTGGACGATATAGTCTGTCAGCATCCTGTTGGTGGTGAAGTTGCAGGCCACCTGTGCCACTGTGTTCTTGATATATCCTATCCACTCGGATGAACGGCCATCCGCATCCACATTATAGAATGCAGGGGCTATCTCGTTCTCGATAGTGGCATAGATTGTGGCGGCATCAAGTTCATCCTGATAGTTAGGGTCATCGTATGTGCTCTCCATCGGAAGAGCCCATCCCGCTCCCGGCCTGTAGCCCTCGACCCACCATCCGTCAAGGACAGAGAAATGCATGACACCGTTCATGGAAGCCTTCTCTCCGGATGTTCCGGAAGCCTCCTGAGGACGGGTCGGATTGTTCATCCACACATCCACTCCCTGCACAAGATACTTGGCGAGGGTGATGTCATAGTCAGGGACGAACACTATCTTGCCGATGAACTGCTCCATCTTGGAGATGTCCACAATCTTCTTGATCAGGTCCTGGCCTGCCTTGTCGGCAGGATGCGCCTTGCCAGCGAAAATGAACTGGACAGGCCTTGCAGGATCGTTGACAATCTCGTTGAGCCTGTCGAGGTCGCGGAACAGCAGATATGCCCTCTTGTAGGTGGCGAAACGCCTTGCGAAACCTATCGTCAGGACATCATCGCGGAGAGTCTCCTTGATGGTGACTATCTGCTTAGGTGAATAATGGTTGGTCGCGGCCGGGTTAGAGAGCCTGTCCTTGACCTCATCTATCAGTTTCTTGCGGAGCCTTGTCCTGACATTCCACACCTCCTCATCCGAAACCTTGTATATCCCCTCGAAACATGACTTGTCATAGTGGTGCGTCTTGAACTCATCCCCGAACACCCTTGCGTGGATATCCTTCCACTCCTGGGCTGTCCATGTCGGGTAATGCACCCCGTTAGTCACATAGCTTACATAGAGTTCCTCCGGAAGATATCCCGGCCACAGGTTGGAGAACATCTCGCGGGTCACCTCCCCGTGGAGCCACGACACTCCGTTCATGTTCTGGGACATGTTGGCCGCGAGGATACTCATCGAGAACTTCTCGTTCACATCCTCCCCGTTGATCTTGCCCAGCCCCATCATGGTGGTCCAGTCTATCTTCAGCCGCTGAGGATAGTGCCCTATGTATTTGCGGAGGAGACCCTCATCGAAAGTGTCATGTCCCGCAGGGACCGGAGTATGGGTTGTGAACAGGGATGATGCCCTCACGACTTCAAGAGCCTCAGGGAAATCGAGGTTGTCGTTGTTGATATATTCCCTCAACCTTTCCAGGCCGATGAAAGCCGCATGTCCCTCGTTGCAGTGGTAGATTTCAGGGTTTAGCCCGAGCTTGCGCAGGGCACGGATACCGCCCACACCCAGCAGGAGCTCCTGCTTCAGCCTGTTCTCCCAGTCCCCGCCATAGAGGTGATGTGTCACGCTCCTGTCTTCAGGCAGGTTGTCCTCATAGTCAGTATCCATCAGGTACAGCTCCGTACGGCCCACATCCACTCTCCACAGCCTTGCGTTCATGGTACGTCCCGGGAACGCCACGCTCACTACCATCCAGTTGCCATCCGCATCCCTGACCGGAGATGCAGGAATCTTCATGAAGTTCTGGGCATCATACTTCGCCACCTGCTCTCCCTGTGCAGACAGCATCTGGGTGAAATATCCGTATCTGTACAGCAGTCCGACAGCCACCAGATTGGTGTTCATATCGCTGGTCTCCTTCAGATAGTCTCCTGCAAGGATACCAAGTCCGCCGGAATATATCTTCAGGGAGGTGTCAAGCCCGTATTCCATACAGAAATACGCGATGGAAGGCGACTTGCGCTCAGCCTTGAGAGCCATATAGGCGTTGAACTCATCCATAACAGACCTGAGGTTGCCTAGAAAGGCAGGATCGTTCTCCAGAGCCCTGTATCTCTTGAGCTTCACCTTGTCCAGCATCGCTATCGGATTCTCTCCGGACTCCTCCCAGGCCTGCTCATCCACAGACCTGAAAAGATTCTTTGCAGACTCGTTCCAGCACCACCACAGATTTCGCGACAGGGTCTCGAGTCCTTTAAGACTGTCCGGCAGATGCCTTGATACAAAGACACTGTTCCAGGATGGTTTGTTAACATCTATCTTCTTGTAATGCATAGTCTTATCATCTCTTACTTCCGGGAATGCCCCTTTCTCCGCAATCACTTTCACAAGTGCTTCGGAATAGGCTTTCTTATAATACACAATGTTGTTTTCCCAGAGAGCTATCTCCGACACCTCCCTGGCGTTGTCCATATAGGCTTTCCGTTCCTCCTTTGTCAGGCGGGCTATCTCCTTTACCCTGCCCACGACATCCTCGACGACATTCCTGTAATTGGAGTCGTTGCGCGGAATGACGGTGATACCGGGATGTTCCCCTTTGCTGTGCTCCTTGACCCAGAGCCCGAACCCGGCGAGGGTCGTAGTCGCCGTAGGCACCTTGAAGGCAAGACTTTCCAGCGGAGTATAGCCCCACGGCTCATAATAGGATGGGAAGAGGGTCAGGTCAAGACCGGCAAGGAGGTCGTAATAGGTCATATTGAACACCCCATCGTTCCCGTTCAGATACGATGGGATGAAATATACCTTGACCTTGTCTCCGACAGCATTCTTGAAGTTCAGCTCGTTGAGCCTTCTCGAGATGATATCGTACTCCGGATCGATCAGATAATGGGAAGTCCTTGTCACATAATCAGCAGAGCCGGTTCCTGACAGCTTTGCCACCAGCTCCTTGTCAGGACCGTTGTTGCCGGAAGGGATGAATATGAAAGCCTGTATGCTCTTGCCCTCGAATGAGGAACGGTTGAGGCTGTCCAAGGCATCGATGAATACATCTATACCCTTGTTTCTCCATTCATAACGTCCTCCGATACCCACGAAAATGGAATTTTCAGGGACCGGTTCCCCTGACATCGCCGTCGCGACCTCGACAAGTTTAGACCTGGCAGCCGACCTCAGCTGTGCATATTCCTCATCTGTTGGCGGAGTGAAATCGTTCTCGAACCCGTTCGGGGTAATCACATCCACATCCCTCTGGAGGAACTGCTTGCACTCCCTTGCAGTGATTTCACTCACAGTAGTGAAGATGTCCGCGTTCTGGGCGGACTTCTTCTCGAGAGAATGCCTCGCAAGCACATTGAAATCCCTGGCCTTGGCATCGCCATCATACAGAGACATAGAGTCATACAGAGGAAGGTTGTTGCCTGCAAGGCAGCGTCCCACTACTGTCGCATGAGTCGTGAACACTGTCGCAATCGGGAGCTGCGTACCCTTTATATAAAGGAGTCCGGCCCCGGTCATCCATTCATGGAACTGTGCGACCACTTTGTCGGCAGGACTGAGGTTATACCTGTAGAAGCTCTCTATCACTTTACCTGCAGCGAACCCGAACAGGGCCGATTCCTTGTAGTCCCAGTTGCCGGTAAGCGAATCCACCCCGAAGCGTTTCCAATACTCCGTCAGAATATTGTTCTGGTCTGTCAGAAACTGCTTGAAATCCACCAGTATGGCAGTAGGCTGCCCGTGGATGTTCCACCTGCCGACACGAAGCCGCAGCCCTTCGGCTGCAGCCTGTGCCTTCCAGTCCCGGTACAGAAGCGGGTCCTCGATGAAATCCGGATTGCTCTCGGTATCCATCCATACATCAGGACCCACCAGGATATGGTGTCTCTTCAGCTCTGCCTTGAGATACAGAGACTTGGTTGCAAGGACGGTGTATATGCCGCCCACTTTGTTGCAGACCTCCCAGCTGACTTCAAACAGATAGTCAGGTCTGATCAATTCATTGTTCATTTACTTTGCCTTCTTTGTTGTCTTTGAGGCAGCCTTTACAGCCGTCTTTGCAGCCGCCGGCTTCTTTGCCTTTGCTGTTTTGGCGGCCGGCTTCTCCGCAGCCTTCACTGCTGTCTTCGGAGCGGCTTTCCTGACGGTCTTCGCGGCAGGCTTGCCTGTTTTCTTTACCGCTTTTCCGTTTTTTGAACCGGCAAAGTTAGCATCAGAAACTGAAATTGCATCATCAACCCTCAAAATAAAATCGCTGAGGACATTCATATAATTTATAAATGCCTCATACGGAGTATCATACGGATTGAAATATTTATGTACAGCCCCATCTGAGAAGAACTTGGTACACATATAATAGAAATGGTCGCTCTCCTGTAGGTGGCCATAATCCGACCACAGATCCTCGTTGTCAAGCAGGGCAAGCTTCTCTTCCTGGCTGTAAAGTTTCTTGAAAGCATCGTTCTGGAGCTCGTTGCCGAGCCAAGCCGTCACATCCCTCTCCTCATCAGCCCAGGAGATAGGATCCGGGACATCCAGCTGGGCCACAGGCTTATGTTTCCCCGCAGCCTCGGTAGGGGTCACGAACTCGAACTCACCATCTTTCTTCACGGCCTCCGGGAAATATCTCATAAAATCGAAAATGCCGCTCTGTGCACTCTGGTGCTCTCCGAAAGTCTCATAGTCCATAAACAGGTTGACAATCTCATCGTTCTGGGCAGCAGTCTTGATCCATGACAGATACTTGTCTCCTGTCAAAGGCCAGTCCGACCAGTTGCGGTCAGAGAACCTGAACGCGATATCATCGCTAAGGGACGAGTTCTTCAGCAGAAGGCTGAGCTTAGGTGCATTGGCGCAGGCATATATGTAGTTAGGGCTTTTCCATCCGAGCACATGCTTCGCACCTTCGGTGAGCATTGTCTTGAATCCCATATCATAAACCATCTCCCCGATGGCATCGGAATAGATAAGCTCCGTATTCCTGAAAGCCTTTGGAGTCACGCCGAAATAATGCTCGATTGTCTCCCTGTGCTTCTCTACCTGATGCTTGAACTCTTCAGGGGATGCGAGAGATGCAAGGGAATGGTAATATGTCTCCGAAAGGAACTCAACACTCCCGGTGGCAGCGAGTTTGCGGAAACTGTCTATCACCTCAGGAGCATACCTGTCAAACTGCTCCAGCACGGACCCGGAAATGGAGAACGCCACCTTGAACTCTCCCTTGTATGCATTGATAAGTTCGAGGAGAAGCTGATTCATAGGGAGATAGCATTTCTGGGCCACCCTGCGCAGGATAGTCCTGTTGGCAAAGTCATCATAATAATGGGAGTCCTTCCCTATGTCAAAGAACCTGTACAGTCTCAATCTGTTAGGCTGATGCACCTGGAAATACAGGCAAATACTTTTTTTCATAACTCGTCGATAGGTTTAAGTAATTATTTGTTTATCACTGATTCATACACTTTCTTGACCTTTGAGGCTGCATTGGTCCACTTCAAGGCGTTGACCTCATCATGTCCGCACCGTGATGCGAGGGCGGCTATCGCAGGATAGTTGAGCAGGCCGTAGATTGCATCCGACATGGCATCCACATCCCAGAAATCCACCTTGAGCGCATATTTCAGCACCTCTGCGCATCCCGACTGCTTGGATATGACCGATGGCACGTATGTCTGCATGGCCTCGAGCGGAGAGATTCCGAAAGGCTCCGAAATGGACGGCATCACATACACATCCGAGAGAGCGAACATCTTCTGCACCTCCTTGCCGCGCAGGAATCCCGTGAAATGGAACCTGTCGGAAATGCCGAGACGGGCCACATGGCGGATACACCTGTTGAGCATGTCCCCGTTGCCGGCCATGACGAACCTGACATGAGGACAGCGCTTGAGCACCTTGGCAGCCGCCTCTATGAAATACTCCGGACCTTTCTGGTATGTCACCCTCCCGAGGAAGGTGACCACCTTGTCCTTGACCCCCCTCTCGACCTCGATGTTCTCCCGTCCGCTGAAATCGACCGCATTGTGGACAGTCACCACCTTGTCCGGAGATATGCCGTACTTGTTGATGACGATATTCCTGGTCAGGTCGCTCACGGCGATGACCTTGTCGGCCGCCTCCATGCCTTTCTTCTCAAGGTCATATACCCTCGTGTCTATCTTGTCATCGCTCGCCCTGTCGAACGATGTGGCATGTACATGCACGACAAGAGGCTTGCCGGTAAGCTGCTTGGCGCCAATCCCGGCAAGATATGTCAGCCAGTCATGGGCATGGATTACATCTATCTCATCCCTGTGCTGCATGGCTATTGTCGCCCCGACCATGGCATAGCGGGCGACCTCCTCCATGAGGTTGGAGCCGTATTTGCCTGAAAACTTGTATTTCTGCCCGTACTGGACACGGAAATTCTTGATCTGGCGCTTCCTCTCCTCCTCCACCATTGTGGTGAAATCCTGAGGATCCACATACGGTATCATGTTGGATCCGATATGCACGAACTGGACCTTGCCGAGGAACTCATCCACACTCGCTGTCACGGTGTCTACCGGCACATCGCTCGCATTGATTATCCTCACGGCGCTCTGGTCCTCATCCCCGGATGCGGAAGGCATCACGAAAAGGACCTCGACACCGTTCGCCGCCAGACCTTTGGTCATTCCGTAGCAGGCTGTCCCCAGACCTCCTGCGATATGTGGAGGGAACTCCCATCCGAACATCAGCACTTTCATTTCTTTCCCTCCTTTCTGTATCTGTTCATCAGACTGTCTATCGTGAGAAGCGCGGCAGTGCTGCATGCACTGGCAATCGCCCCGTGAGGCTCGTGAGGTGGATCTCCGTCATACAGTTCGGCGAATACTCCGACTCCGTGCTTGTTGATGTCCTCGTAGAACCCCTCTGTCAGCCACTCGGCCTTCTTGTAGAAGGCTGCACCCATCATTCTGAAGCAGATTGCGATATACGGGGCAAGGAGAGAAGGGAATGCGCATCCGTTGTGATATGCGAGGTCGCGGTCTGTCTGCGAGCCTTCATATACACCTTTATACTTGATGTTGCGCGGAGACAGGGTCCTGATGCCACGCCTTGTGACAAGCTCGTTGGAAATCACTGTCATCACTTCCGACTTGACCTCATCATCCACCGGAGAATATGTCAGATATACGGCAAACATCTGGTTCGGACGGACATCCAGATTCTGTCCGTTGCCATCCACATAGTCTGCCAGATATCCGTGTTCGGCATTCCAGAACACAGGCTGGAAATTCTGTTTCACGAGATCCCTGACAGGAGTCCACTGCGCGACAAACCCGTTGTTTTTCTTCGGGCCGTACTTCGTCTCCATATCTATGGCAAAGCACAGTGCATTGTACCAGAACGCATTGGTCTCCACCTGGTAACCAGCCCTCTCATTGACTGGCTGACCTGAGATATAGGTGTTCATCCAGGAAAGTGCCGTCCAGTCCATCTGCGCCCACAGGAGCCCGTTAGGATGCATTGTCACCTCACGCCTGCGTCCCGGGGCATAGCTCTCTATAATCCCCTTGAGCGTAGGCCCGTATTTCTTCCACACCCTCTTCTCATCTCCCGTGAACTCTATATACTGCTGTATAGTGTCAGTCAGCCTGAGAGGAGACTCCACCTGGGTTGTCCTGTGGAAAAGCCTCTCCTGTTCATCCGCGATGAGGGTGTCGAGAATCTTCTCGAATTCGGCCGCATTGCCATCGGCATAGATGGTAAGTCCCGGCAGCGACTCTATCGTCTCCCTGAGCAGTCCCGTCTGGAGCCATGAAAGCCCTGCGTTGATCTGCTCCTTGCCGTTGTGACGGCATTTCAGCATCTCCGCATTGCGCACCAGGAGATCATGGAAGTCTTTTATAGGCGGCATCTTCGCCACGATGTCATCAAACCTGCGCTTCAGACCGCGCACGCTGACTTCAGTGACGGATGCAGACAGGACCACGGATTCGCCCGGCTTGAGTTCCGTCGTGAACTCGCCCGGCACGAAGAGGTCCTCAGTGCAGTCGAACCCTCTCCTGTATTCATCGGAATAGGTTATCCCGTTATACCAGTAAGGCATCTTCTTGAAGACAGCCTTTCCGCTAAGCTGCAGGTTGAGGTCGGGAAAGCCATCGTACATCCTGTATGCTACACCGCCCGGAATGTCCCTGCCTTCCGTATTGGCCTCCCCGTTCTGGTGGGTCAGGCTGTGCACATTCCTGAACGCCAGGAACGGCTTGAGTTTAAGCACTGTCTTCTGCGGAGCTCCGAGCAGGGTGTACTTTATGAGCACCTGGCCGTTGTCAGGCACCATAAGGATGGACTTGCTGAACAGGATATCCCCCACCTTGTAGACCAGCTCGGGTACAGGATCGGCATCGAAATCAATGATATACTTGTGCCCCCTCGGCTCGTATATATCACCGTAGCAGTGGATGCCCAGGTTAAACTGCTTGCCGCCCATAATAAGACTCTCATCGACAGACGAGAGGAGCATATACTTCCCTCCGCCGAAATTGTCTACAGGCACGGCAAGAAGCCCGTGGTAGCGTCTGGTATTGCAGCCCACAAGCGAGGTGTTGCAATACGCACCTGTCTCGTTCGCCAGGATTATCTCCCTCTTGAGCGAATACTCCAGGTTGACAAGTTCGGACTTGTTGAATTTTAGAAAAGCCATACTTGCTATAATTTAATTTAGGTTAACATTAATCTATCTTCTTGAGGACCAAGGCACAACGGCTCGGCAGATAAAGAATCAGAGAGTCATCGAATGTCTGGTTGCCATTCCTTGACTTCGTATGCACCGTAAGATGGGTCTCCCCACGTCCGAGGCGGGCGAAGCCGTCAAACTCTTTCTCATCCGTATCAAGTATCACGGCATATTTCCCGGCCGGTGCAGAGAAAGCATAATCCGAGAAAGATGATGACGGATTGAAATTGAGCGCAAAGATACAATTTATTCTTTTGAAAATGAGAATTTTTTTCTCTTCATCCTGCACCAGAAGCTCCGGTCTTTCGGCAAGCAGCCCCTCTTCCTTGCAAAGAGAGATCATCGCCCTGTCGAAATTGTTCAGATACCGGTACCGGAGATAGTCCGGCTCCATAAGCGACCACTGCCTTCTCGCGTATTTGTAGGACCAGCCGTTTCCCTCCCTCGGGAAATCTATCCACTCCGGATGCCCGAACTCGTTGCCCATGAAAGTGAGGTAGCCATCGCCTGCCGTAGCCATTGTCACAAGCCTTATCATCTTGTGCAGGGCAATGCCCCGGTCAACCACAGGAGACTGGGACTCCATATTCATAGAAGTGTACATCTCCTTGTCCATCAGACGGAAAATTATGGTCTTGTCACCCACCATAGCCTGGTCGTGGCACTCCGCATAGCTGATGGTCTTCTCATCCGCCCTCTTGTTGGTCAGCTGCCACCACATCTCCCCCATACTCCATTTCTCATCCGGCAGCTCCTTGATCCACTTTATCCAGTTGTCAGCCACCCCCATACTCATCCTGAAGTCAAACCCAACACCCCCCGACTCGAACGGAGCGGCCAGCCCGGCCATCCCGCTCACATCCTCCGCTATGGTGAAGGCATCCGGATCTATCTCCTTGACCAGCATGTTGGCCAGGGCGAGATATGTGACAGCGTTCTCATCCACGCCTTTGTTGAAATAGATGTCATATCCGGTGAAATCCACGCCGAGACCGTGGTTCCAGTACAGCATACTTGTCACTCCATCGAAGCGGAAGCCGTCCAGATGATACTCCTCCAGCCAGTATTTGCAGTTGGAGAGGAGGAAATATTTCGTCTCATCCTTGCCGTAGTCGAAACAGCGTGACCCCCACGCCGGATGGCGGCCCTGAGGCCCGCTGTAGAAATACAGGTCCTCACGGCCGTCGAACCTGCCGAGACCTTCAGCCTCATTGTCCACAGAATGGGAATGCACTATGTCCATCACGACCGCTATCCCTGCAGCATGAGCATCATCCACGAGCCGCTTGAACTCCTCCGGTGTCCCGAACCGGGAGCTCAGGGCAAAGAAATTGGAGACCTGGTACCCGAAAGAACCGTAGTACGGATGCTCCTGCAGAGCCATTATCTGGATGGTGTCATAACCGAGATCCCTTATATGCGGAAGGACATCCTTCCTGAACTCGTCGAATGTGGCGACCTTCTCTTTCTCGGAACTCATACCGATGTGGCATTCGTAGATAAGCGGATGAGGCCTTTTGCCCGGTCTGCGGTGCCTCCACCTGTATGGTTTCGGAGGATCCCAGACCTGGGCGCAGAAAGACTTTGTGTCCGGATCCTGCACAGCGCGGGTGAGATATGCAGGAAGACGCTCGCCGCCTCCCCCGGGCCACTCGACATAGAGTTTGTACAGCGTCCCGTGCGAAAGGAACATGGCCGGGACCGTAATCTCCCAGTTGCCGTTCCCTACAGGATGGAGGGCGTAGGCCTCTGTCCTTCTCCAGTTGTTGAAATCGCCTATGAGATAGATTTTCGTGGCGTTAGGGGCCCATTCCCTGAACACCCAGTCACCGCCTGCATCGCGGTGCAGCCCGTAATAAAGATGATTGTTGACCCCTCTGGCAAGTGAACCATCCACTGAAAGCCTCTCTTTCTCTTCAAGAATACGCCGGTGTCTGGCATCTATGGCATCTCTGTAAGGAAGCAACCAGGGATCACCGTCATAAATCATTGTCTTTTTCCTTCCGTCTTCCATAACTCCACAAGCTGTGTGTCCTGTCAAGTCCGTCTGACACAAAAATAACAATATTTTTGAATAAATTAACGGTAGGGATGCAATTTTGATTATCTTTGCCCCCGATTGCAGAACCATCTTTTCCCAGCAGGACATGAGAATAACAGAAGCGACATTTGCAGGCAGCAGCACACGGGTATCCGGGAAGCCGGAGAAGAAATTGCCCGAATTCGCTTTCATCGGCCGGTCAAATGTCGGCAAGTCATCGCTCATCAACATGCTCTGCGGCAACAGCAAGCTCGCAATGACATCCGGTCAGCCCGGCAAGACCAGGCTTGTAAACCATTTCCTCATCAACAGGAAATGGTATCTTGTGGATCTTCCGGGATACGGATATGCGAAACTGTCTTCGGACGGAAGGAAGAAGATAGAGGATGTGATACGCGACTACCTCAACTTCTCGAAAGAGATGGTGCTTCTCTTTGTGCTGATAGACTGCCGGCATGACATCATGAAGACCGACATGGACTTTCTGGACGAGCTCGGCACCAGCGACATACCTTTTGCCATCATCTTCACCAAGGGGGACAAGATGGGACCGGTGGCGAGGCAGAACCAGATAGAAAGGAACAGGCGGATACTGCTGGAGAAATGGGAGGAGCTGCCGCCGGTGTTCGTCAGTTCTTCGCAGACAGGTCTCGGCAAAGAGGAGATACTCGGATATATCGACAGCATACTCAAGGATATGGTAGACTAAACTAATAATAAAGCCATGCACAACGAACATAAACTGAAGATTTTCGCCTGCAGAAGTTCCAGGCCTTTCGCAGAAAAGATAGTCAAGTCTCTGGGAATAAACCTCGGAGAATCGGATGTCCTCACATTCAGTGACGGAGAGTTCCAGCCATCGCTCAACGAGAGCGTCAGAGGTGCGACAGTATTCATCGTGCAGTCCACCTTCCCGCCTGTGGACAACCTGTTTGAGCTTCTGCTTATGATAGATGCAGCGAAACGGGCATCGGCGCACACGGTCATAGCCGTGATGCCTTATTTCGGATGGGCACGGCAGGACCGCAAGGACAAGCCGAGGGTACCGATCGGAGCGAAACTCGTGGCAAACCTCCTGCACGCGGCAGGATGCGACAGGGTGATGACCTGCGACCTCCATGCAGACCAGATACAGGGTTTCTTCGACTTTCCTGTCGACCATATATATGCAAGCACCGTCTTCCTCCCGTATTTGAGGGATATGCATATAGAGAACCTCGCCATTGCCGCTCCGGACATGGGAGGGGCGAAGAGAGCCAACGCATACGCACGCTATCTCCAGTGTCCGGTAATAATCTGCCACAAGTCCAGGGAGAAAGCCAATGTCGTAGGCTCCATCACGGCGATAGGGGATGTCGCAGGGAAGAATGTCATCATCGTGGATGACATGATAGACACGGCAGGCACCCTCACCAAGGCGGCAAACGTGCTGAAGGATATGGGGGCATTGAGTGTCAGGGCATGCGCCACACACGCAGTGTTCTCAGGCAGCGCATACGAGAAGATCGCCGCATCCGCACTCGAGGAAGTCATTGTCACGGACACAATCCCGCTGTCCGCAGACCCGGAGAAAGACAAAAGCAAGCTCACCGTGCTTTCAATGGCGGAGACATTTGCGGACATTATCGAGAAAGTCTATAACTACGAGCCTATCAGCAACAGTTTCATAAACTGACAGGCTCTCCGGAATCCAGACAGCCATGTGGAAGATACTCCTTGCAGCCCTTGTCCTTGTGGGACTATGCGTGGTCGGATTGTGTTTCAATATCATTTTCCGGAAGAACGGCCGTTTCCCGGAGACCGAAATAAGCAGGAACAGGGAAATGCGCAAGAGAGGTATCATCTGCGCCAAGGAAGAGGAGCTGAGGATATGGGGCAGGAAGAACAGGAAAGGACACGCGACATGCAGCGACATAGGCTGCAGCGACTGCGCCGGATGCGAACTCCACGGTGACGACTGACCGGACCGGAACCCTCCCGCGGAGGGAGGATAGAATTAACTGACACAGATATGAGTCTTGTAGCTATCGTAGGACGCCCTAATGTCGGCAAGTCCACACTTTTCAACCGTCTTGTAGGAATGCGGCAGGCCATCGTGGACGAGACCGCAGGAGTGACCCGTGACAGGCATTACGGGAAGTGCGAATGGTGCGGGCATGAGTTCTCCGTAGTGGATACCGGAGGATACACCAGCAACTCGGACGATGTGTTCGAAAACGAAATCCGCAAGCAGGTCATCCTTGCCATTGAGGAGGCTGACCTCGTGCTGTTTATGGTGGAAGCCATGACAGGCATCACGGACTACGATGCGGAGATAGCGGACATCCTCAGGCGCAGCGGCAAGCCGGTAGTGCTTGCCGTCAACAAGGTAGACACCGGGGACAGAATGGCAGATGCATACCAGTTCTATTCGCTCGGACTGGGTGAAGAACTGTTCTGCATAGCCTCCGCCACCGGCAGCGGGACCGGGGATCTGCTCGATGAGATTGTGAAGAAGTTGCCGCCTGATTCAGGGGCGGATGATGACCACCCGGAATTGCCGCACATAGCCATCGTAGGCAAGCCGAATGTCGGCAAGTCATCCCTGACCAACGCCCTTCTCGGTACAGAGAGAAACATCGTGACTCCTGTAGCGGGGACGACAAGGGACTCCATATCCACATACTACAACAAATTCGGGCACCAGTTCATGCTCGTGGACACGGCTGGAATGAGGAAGAAATCCAAGGTGCACGAAGACCTGGAGTTCTATTCGGTCATGAGGTCTATCAGAGCCATAGAGCATTCGGATGTATGTATCCTTATGATTGATGCCCAGACAGGACTGGAAGCCCAGGATATGAGCATATTCAACCTGATAGCCCGCAACAGGAAAGGCTGCGTAATCGTAGTGAACAAATGGGACCTCATAGAGAAGGACACCAACACTATGAGGCAGTACACAGAAGCTCTCAAGGCAAGGCTCGCGCCTTTCAATGACATTCCGCTGATATTCACATCTGTAATCAACAAGCAGCGCATACTGGATGTGCTGAATGCGGCGGGCGAAGTCTACAGCAACTATTCAAAGAAGATTCCTACATCGACCCTGAACGAGGAGATGCTTCCAGAGATAGAGAATTTCCCTCCTCCTGCATGGAAAGGGAAATATGTCAAAATCAAATATGCGACACAGCTCCCGACACGCTTTCCTGCGTTCGCATTCTTCTGCAATCTGCCTCAGTATGTCAAGGACCCGTACAAACGCTTTCTCGAAAACAGGCTGAGGGAGAAGTTCGGATTCAGCGGCTGTCCGGTACAGATATACATCCGCAAGAAATAGCGGCAGGTCAAAGTGCAGGATTGCCATTCCTTGCGACAAAGGAGGAATTGGCAGAATATACAAAAATAAAAGTGAGCCATTCCGGCCCACTTTTATTTATATGGATACAGATCCCGTCATTTGTCAAGTTCCCAGGCAAGGGCTGATGCACCGAGGATTGCGGCATCCGACTCCTTGAGCTGAGAGAAGACAATCTTGATCTTGCCTTTCCACAAGGCGAGCAGATTCTCGTTCATCGACTCCTCTATCGGCCCTACAAGGAATTCCTTGGCCCTTGCCAGTCCTCCGAAAAGGACAATGGCTTCAGGAGCGCTGAATGCCACGAAATCCGCGAACGAGCGGCCGAGCATCTTTCCTGTGAACTCGAATACCTTCAGAGCCAGCTTGTCCCCATCCTTGGCCGCCTCATAGATATCCTTGGATGTAATGTTGTCCAGACTACGGAGTATGGATGGCTCATCTGTCAGCTGCAGCCATTCACGGGCAGTACGGGCAACCCCTATCGCCGAGCAATAGGCTTCGAGGCAGCCGGTCCTGCCGCAGTTGCAGATACGGCCGTTGTTGCGCACCGCAGTCGTATGTCCCAGCTCTCCGGCGAAACCGTCATGTCCGTAGACAATCTCTCCGTTGATGACTATGCCGCTGCCCACACCGGTACCGAGGGTAATCATAATGAAGTTCTTCATTCCCCTGGCAGCTCCGTATGTCATTTCCCCTACGGCAGCCGCATTGGCATCATTGGTCAGAGCCACAGGAAGGCCTCCGATTTTCGCCGAAAGCAGCTTCGCGAACGGGATTGTGCCGTTGCGTCCCCATGCGATGTTGGGAGCGTTTGCGATAGAACCGGTATAATAGTTACCGTTAGGTGCACCCACGCCTATACCCCTTATATTACTTTCAGCTCCCGCTTCCCTGATGATTTTCTTCAGAGCCTCGGCGAGTTCATCGATATACGGCTCGACCGTCTCGTATGTATCCGTTCGGATTACTGTCTGGGCGAGCACTGTCCCCCTCGCATCCACGACCCCGAGTTTTGTGGTCTGTCCTCCGACATCTATTCCTACAACCAATTGTGATTCCATGATATATCATTGATTTATGACCGTCAGTCAGACGGATCGGATTAATGTTATTTCTCTACCTTGTTGACCTTTGAGCCTGCAAGAGCGAACCACAGGATATATGCAAGGGCCACAATCAGCACCCAATAGCTGTCGATGTAGCCTGCCTTGTCAGCCACGGCACCCTGAATGACCGGAAGCACCCCGCCGCCGCATACCATCACCATAAACAGGCCGGAAGCAATGGAAGTATATTTGCCGAGCCCCTCGACTGCCAGATTGAAGATAGACCCCCACATCACTGATGTGCAGAGCCCGCAAAGCACGAAGAACACCACTCCGAGAGGAATGTCGGCCAACCCGAATGACAAATCCGCATTTATTGTAGGGAATTTAACATACGTCATCGGAAGGAACATTCCTAGGAGCAGAAATACTATTGCTAGAGAACTTACGAATGCCATCATTGCCTTGCTGGATACCTTACCCCCTATGACTCCACCGATAAGACGGCCGCAGAGCATCAGGAACCAATATATCGCAACAATAGTACCTGCTATCGCTGCACTTATGCCAAGCCCCGGAGTAATCTCCTGATTAACGACTTTCTGTGCTTTCTCATAGTTATCTTCATCTATTACTGCAGATACATATTCCTCATTGTCCTTGTTCAGCTCGTCAAGTGCCTTCAAGCCTGCAAGATACTCAGGATCCGACCGTTGCTTCTGATATTCATTTACCAATGCGACAGCCCCTTCCTCCGTCTGGGTTGTCATGTAGAGGTTGGCGATATTAGGGATACCGACCTCGATACCTACATAGAGGAAAATGGCGATGACTCCGAACACCAGGTTCTTGTGAGAAAGGGCGCCTTTGATGCTTGCCATTGTGCCTTCCTCCTGCCTGCCTTCAGCAGCTGCAGCCCTGGCAGCCTCAAGTTCAGGCTCAGGAATCTGTGAGAACGCAATGATTATGAAAGCAAGGGCGAAAATACCCATTGCGATGAAGAGGGCAGGATTGGCATCGGATATTGCAGTCTCCGCTGTAACTTCCCCTATAAGGTATCCGACAAAAACAGGAACTATCGTCGCAGATAACGAGTTGAGCGAGCCGCCGAACTGTATCAGCTGATTACCTCTTTTGCCCCCTCCTCCGAGTGTATTGAGCATAGGGTTGACCACAGTGTTGAGCATACACATTGAGAAACCTGACACGAACGCACCGGTCAGATATACGCCGAAACTCTCCGCCACGCCTGACAGCCAGGATATGCCGACACCGATGAAACCTACGGCCACTGCGGCAAGCGAGGTCACCTTATAGCCATACTTCTTGAGGATGAATCCTGCCGGAAGCCCCATGAACGCGTATGCGATGAAGTTTGCGAGGTTTCCGAGCTGAGACATTGCATTAGAAGCATCAAACTGCTCCTTGACGATGATACCCATTGGGTTCTGCAGCCCTGTCACGAAAGAGATCATAGCAAAGAGGAAGAACATGATCGCAATCGCAAGGACATTTCCTTTCTTGTTCATTTTTCGATATGTTTTATTGTTATTAATTACAAAATATCCAAAATTTCCCGGCTGTCTCCACACAGGATTTTCTGAAAATCGTGTAAAGGTAACAATTTTTTCGATAGCCCCGAAAAATATTCGTCAAAGTATCCCCCAACGACTCCGGTTGTCATCTAGGTTCCTTGATGGCTCCCTGAAGCCTGGCGACAAGACACGCCTTATTCAGAAAGTACGGCCGCCACCCGTGTCAGGCCATGCTCCAGCCCCATTCCATAGCCATCATACACTTCCCCTTCATGAACCAGACCATCCACATAAAGACTCCGGCCCTTGACAAAAGAATCGCAGAAGAACGTATCCCCTGCATGAATTTTGGCATTCACGGATTTAACGACCTCATACTTCCTGCCACCGGCATAACGTAACGTGCACTCCCTGTCCGGCAGCCATGCGATTTCAACCATGTCGCCCTCCTGAAGATCCGATGACCTGACACATTCCATTCCTGACACCAATTCAGACTCCGGCTGTCCGCCCCGGCTCCTGAGACATGAGCAGAATGCCTCGAAATGTCCGTATCCGGCATATCCGGCAAGTACATCAAGCGTCCTCCCGGAAACCGTATCGTATGCCAGATGCGGGACCCATAATCTTTTTATGGTACTGTCCGATATGTGTTCTTTCGTTCTCGCCTCTATACAATCTGCAACGGCAATGAAATCGGATGGTGTCCTGATCGGACGGGCAAACGCCCGCTCCACTTCAACAAGCAGAGCCTTTACTTGAGGAGAGTCGGTCTTTATCGCCATAATGACGGTAAAAATAAAAAATTTTTGTATAACTTCGCGGCATGACTACTTCCGGACCGATAAACAAGACCTGTAAAGACTTTCAACTGTCTGTCGGATTCAATGATGTTGAATCTGTCGGGAAACATGTATGGACTGCTGTCTCCGGAGGGAAGCGGTGGATTCTCAAGACCGCTCCGGATGACAGTACGGCATCTTTCAACCTGCTGAAAAGGGAATACGAAATATCTTCAGGGCTGCAGCATCCTGCAATAGTCGCGGCCTTGATGTTTGCGGAGGATACTCCCGTCGGCCCCGCGATAGTCATGGAATATGTCGAAGGCCGTACACTCGACTCTTTCATCGAAGAAAACCCTGACAGGGCATTACGGAAAAGAATACTTGGAGAAATCCTTGATGCGACAGACTATATTCACAAGAAAGGACTGCTGCACAATGACATAAAGCCGGAAAACATTTTGATCTCGGATATCGGGAACCATGTCAGGATCATAGATTTCGGCCTTGCTGAAAACGAATCGGATTACCTCAACAGACGGCTTGGAGGGACTTCCGGCGCATCTGCTCCTGAAGTGCTGGCCGGAGACACCTCGATACCATCAGATGCATCATCAGACATCTACTCTCTCGGGGGCATCATTTCTGCGCTTTTCCCTAAAGGATATAAGGCAATTGTCAGAAAATGCCGGCAGCAGAAGCCGAAAGACAGATACAACAGCATCCCTGCCCTTGAAAAAGCCATCAGGAGAACCGACAGGATACCCGCTTTGGTGATTATCCTATCCGCAATCCTGTGCATCCTCGGGATAAGCCTCATCCCGGATTACATCAATCGGAAACAGGCGGCATCCATACGGGATGCCCGAAATGAAGAAATCGGCAGGATATGCTCTGATCTCGAAAAAATATTCCAGGACATGGCCGACAGCCTGCAGAACCGGGAGATCGTCCCGTATGCCGAATTTTCATACGATATTGTAAACAATTACGTCACACGGTTCGCCGGATACCAGCAGTCTCATCCGGAGCACATGTCCGTATGCGACAGCGTATACAACAGGCAATACTACAGACTTCAGGAAATCATGTCTTCCATTCCGGACATCCAGCAGGCACTCGACAGCGGACAGATTTCAGAAAAGGAGTATTACTGGTATCTTACCCTTTCCTCTTCCGGAAAACCTTACGCTCCGTACGAGGAATAATACGGTTCAGACCGCTTCCGGCACACCAGGACGGAAAAGACCCAAAAAGACCTTTCTGCGATTTCAAGTTATTGACTATTTTTGTTCTGCAATACTCCACGAATGTTGAAAACATTTTCTATATTTGTGGTGTCATCGCAGGATGATATTACATATTGATGAAAGTGTATTGCTTTTATCCTTGAATGGGAATCTGGAAAATTCACTGACGCAAGGACACAGCAGGCAACATTTCATCACTTGTCCAGTCATATATCGCTCTGATATATAACGGCAAGTGTGGAGTATTGTTTATTTGCGTCAAGGTATTCCAGAACCTCCATTCAGATAAGCAACCGGCTCCACACTTTTTTGTTTTATTGCCTCCATCCAGGAGTCCTGATGGGACCAAATCTTATCTATTATGACACATAACAGACTTAAAGGCATCATGCTCGTCTTGCTCATGGCTACATTATATTCATGTAGCAGTTATCCGATAACTGGCAAAAAATATTTGGATGCAGGATTCAACGGAAGATGGGAGGCAAAAGACTATCTGTCAGATGACCTTTCGCGTGAAGATGAACAGTTGCTGAAAGAATATATATCTGAATTAAAACAAGAATTCGGCGATTCATCTTATGAATTCCATTTCCGGGCAGGATATAGATTCCGCGGCTGGTTCGGAGAAATTTTTGCATTCGGATTCTATTCATTCAACGATGACAGACAAAATATCGTTTATGTTGAATTCGAAAAAGAAAACGGCAAATGGTGCGTTGATGACATTGGTCTCGACTCTCCCGATGACCTAATCAATGAATATTCCATCTGCCAAAAGGATTATGCCCAAGCTAAGGAATCTGGAGACAACGATAAAATAAAGGAATCAAGACAAGACGTGAAAGACACCGAAAAAGTCATATACGCATTTCGGGACTTTTTCAATAATGAAGAATGGGAGTCATTCATAAACTCCAAATAACCTTGTAATGTTCATTAATCCCAAAAATTATAAAATCATGAAACAAATTATGTTATCCATGTGTGCAATGATTGCATGCGTTGTCTGCGTCTCCTGCTCCGGAGGAAAATCCATCGAAAAAATGATACCGGCATCAAAAGTGGAAATAACCGGTAACGGAGCGGAACTGATCAAGATAAACGGAGATATCAAACTGTATACTGTCCAAAGTGAATGGAAAAAAAGTCGACGACTCATCCTTGCCTCTGTTGAAATAAGCAATGCCGTCCAACAGGAAATCGATGGTATTTCTGGCTATACTTCCTTTAATTTATTGGATGAAAATTATGCAATAATAGATGACCAATACGGAATGGTAATGCAGGATATCAGTGCAATCATTTCACTTATCGGATCCGAGCCTGGTTCTTCAAAATTTATCGTATTTGAGCCAAAATACGGGAATAGCAACAAGAAAAAATATATAGCCGACTTGATCGACAAGGTTGAAAGAATATCATTCAAGTTTGAAACTACTGAACCTGTTTATATTACGACTACTTCATCAAGTTCAACAACATCCACATCAAGCAATTGGGATTCCGTGTTGAACGAATATGACAAATTCGTCAACCAGTATATCAGTCTGTATAAAAAGGCTATGAACGGCGACATGAACGCACTTACAGAATACGCTTCCTATCTTGAAAAGATTGATGCCCTTTCCGACAAATTGGATGCTGCTGAAGGCTCGATGACGACTGCCCAGATGAACAGATACCTCAAGATAACTGAAAGAATGACAAATGCCATACTTGAAGAATAATCAATATAAGAATGACAATGCCAACACATATACATAATTCTCAGACGAAAACATGGATTGCCTTTGCCAATGCCGCCAAATGCAACCATGCAGCAGCTTTTAATCAGCTCGGCTTCATCTGCTGGACAATGAACGGTGTAAAATTCAATATCGGAGACATCGTCTATCTGTTTACATCAAACACCAGATCCATCCGGTTTAAAGGAGAAGTTGTCGCAGCAAATATTCCCCGACAGGACGGCAGATTCTGGATTATGTCTCCACCGAACGATATGACATATAAAGTGAAACTACTTAACACATATAACGGTACCATGCTTAATGAGCGACATCTCTTACAACATGGATTTAATGGAGGACGGAGTTTACAGCATCCTATATATAAAAACAAGCAACTGATCGATTATGTTACCAGCATCTTCTGACCTGTCAATAATTTATAAAATCATCTATAATTTATAGAATCATTTGAATCAGTAGTTGAAAATAAGGTATAAAAAAGCGATAGCAACCTTACCCATCGTATGAATAAGGAGACCGCAAGTAGAGCGGCACTTACTAGCTCTTTGAATATCTGTTTTTTCGTTCAGCCAGCTGAAGAGGGCCTCAATGGGTTCCCTGACAGATGAAACGGCATAAGAATAAAGGTCATCAGCGGCCTTGCACCTCTGCTTTTCTTCCTCAGAAGCCCCTTTGATGGACTTGACAGGAGCATAGAACTCATTGGCCTTGTCGCGTCTCTCCCGCTCCCAGTACTCACTGCTCCGGTATATCTTGTCTGCGAAGATTTTCTTGTTGAAAAGATCCGGCACGCATTCGCTCTGGAAGACCTTCAGGTCATTTTCGGAGGCAGGAGACAGCGCTATCTGGCACGGATGAGGAAGATGTCCTTTCCTGCGATAGCCTACCATGTGAAGCTTCAGTCCATGATAGTACAGGTTCTTGGTAGAACAGTATCCCTTGTCTGCGATATCCCTGGCGACCTTGCCGGTACGGTTTCTTCCGCAGCATGTGATTATCGGCATTGAGTCAACAATGACGGTATCTTCCTGACAATCAGAAGGCTTGAACATGCGCAACAACTGCGAGGACAGTTCCGTGACAGCACCGGCCATCCTGTTGAGGCGGTAATTGAATGTCTGATAGGACACCAGGTTCGGGAACCAGTCGCGCAGGTACTCTTTAGCGAAGTTGTGAATATCCTTGATGAGGGTGTACTTCTGCTCATGACCGACAAAGAAATAAATCGTAAGAATTTCCTCGTCGGAGAACAACGGTTTCGAATTATTGCTGTATCTTTGGCAATGGTATTTGAGACTCTGTTCGTACATATCGCAGATATACATATAGATTTTTATTAGTCTATACTCTTTGTCCTTGGGAATCATAACAAGCAAAAAATAGGGGTATTTTTTACTTTTAAGTTACTGATGCTCAAGGACTTTTACAAGTAATTCATCCCTTGATTTTCAAATGTTTACGACTAATTTTGAGGCCTGAATGACCTCGGTTAAACTTATAAATTACAGCAGTTCAACTGCTGATTGGAATAACTTATAAAATAAGTGCGATGAAACATTTTTCTCTTGTAATTGCGACAATCTTGTCATTAATCTCAACTAGTGTTGTGTCAGCACAAAATTTTCATTATCGTAAAGGATATGAATATTGGGACATCGATTGGGAAAGAAGTGCATTCAGCGAATGGACAACCGGAATGAATGCCGGTGAAATCAATTCAACCCTCATGGTTGCATATTGTTATATAAAGGAATACGGAACCGTAAGGAATGTTCAAAAAGGAATATCAATAATAGAGAATCTAGCAGCCAGAAATCCTCAAACAGCAATCTATGCGGCAAATTTTTGGTTCCCTACATTAGATCCAACCGGCCGCTGGTATGAACACATCCATGCAGGAGGCGTACTTAATACCAACATTTTTCCAAGACGGGATTTGAAAGCGGATTGGGATTGTGGATTAAAAGGAGATTATACAAAAGCTTTAAAATATGCCAGGAAATATTTATCTGTCCATAAATCCGCTGACAAATATAGCCTGTTGGCAAAAAATATTATAGGCTACTGTTATGCTAACGGAGTTGGTGGAGTAAATAAAAATGTGGATAAAGCTTTAGAGTATTATGCGGGAAGTAGAACATTTTATTCTTTCGCCAAAGATTTAATAAGCCCTTTGGAATCAATAGAACAAATCGAGAATATTATTGGCAAGCTTAAACCATATATAGAAAACGAAAATACTCTCTCTTCCCTTGACAACAAGACCATACAGAAACATGGAAATTATTCTAATGAAGAAAGTTTATTTCTGCTAATGTATTGTGATAAATATGCAGCTGATTTGGAGAAGAGGACAAACATCTGGATGAAGCAACATAACCCATTTGAAAATCCGGAAGAATTCAAAAAGGAACTTAAAAAACTTGATTCGAAAATGCAATCAAAAATTTTAAACGCCCTTTCCGAAAAAGCCATAAACACGACTACAGATTCTCTTTTCAAAATATGGCTTGCATATCCTTGCGAAGAAACAACATATCAGCAAATTGATGAAATTGCTTGTACATATACGCAGTTAAAAGACAAAGAACTAAAAGAAAGATTTGGGAATGACTATATTACACTCATTAAAGCATATAAGGATTTATTAAAAAACCCTCTAATACAAAGCAAATTATACCATTATGATACATTCTCTGATGGTAGGTGGCTAAGTCCTGAATATAAGTCATTCACAGAATACATTTTTGCAGAAATCATCAATGTCCTATCGCAATGGGAAAATCAATATAAGGAACGGGTAACTGTAGATCCACAAATAAGTTGGGTGTGGTCATTTAATTCAATACCAATAGAATGTGAAAATTTAAATATTTGTATTGGGTCATCATTACGTTACAATGGAAGAACATGTCTCATGATGGCTAAAGATAAATTAACAGATATCATAACGGCAAACAAGTTTATATTTTCAAATTTTCAGCTACATATAGACGATGAAACTATTAATGCACGCAAGAATATTGAACAGATATGTGATTTTGTAGAACTTCTCGAAAAAGAAGATAACAAATCCATAACCTATCAAGACTACACATCATATCTTGAAAAGTACCCTGACGCATATTACAAGCAATATTGCATAGATGGATATGCAATGGCAACAGCAGACACATTCACCCTTGACACACCAAAAGATGAAATCAAGAAATTGCTCGATTCTGGAATTACAAAGGGTGCAGCGAAATATGTCAAGACGGTCACGAAGAAATCATATCTCAAATCAAAGTCATTATAATTTAACTTTTAAAATTTACAATTATGGTAGAAATCAGCGAATTAGGGAATGGTCTGCAAAAGGTTGCCATTTTCAGATGTCTCCCGGGAGAAGAAAAGGGACTTGACGCAGCAGTTACCAACTATGTAGGGAACAAACTCCATAATGAGTATGTCAATATTCATTTGGATGTCCCGAATGTCAGAGTTATAGTTTCGGATACAAACAACTTTGGTTATCAACCGTACACTAACCAGACACTGTAAAAGTTTCGCTATTCTGACAAACGGGGACAGAGGCAACAATCCTGTGTCTCCGTTTTCTGTTATTCATTTTCCAGAAATAAGACAGGAGTTCCTATTGTAAATTGTAAGGACTGTCGTGAAAAGACGAAAACGCCGACATATTGCCATACGCAGTTTTTTATTGATTGATTAGCTGTTGATAGCAACTTCTCTACTTGCCCTATCTGCCCAGCCTTACCCGTTTTGTATTCTTCGCTGTACATATCTCCGGAGATATGCATCAGGAGGATGACATAGGGAGCGTACAGCGAAGGTCACGTGCGCATATCTCGGCATTTCGATGAAGATATGCATCGGGAAGATGCCACAGAGAGCACACGGCGAAGGTTATCTGCACATATATCGCGAGATATGCGCAATCGACGTAGCAGCGGAAAGAATTTGCCGGGCCGGACTTTTACGGCCTAGTTATATAAAGGGTATTCTTGCGGATAATCATAAAACGAAATACTCTACCATAATATTCTGCATTATGGCGCATCAAATTCCTCCTTTAGCATATCAAAGACATAGAGCGGACTCTGGTAATATAATCCTGCCTGTGGATCTTCGATTTGTATAATCTGTCAAACGCATCCTTATCCGTGAGATGATATTCCTCCATTATCATTGGGACAATATCCTCTCGCAGTCTCTCTATCATAAACTGCCCGATCTGTCGCTGTCATATCTTTTGGCAAGATATTAATTTTAATGCTTATCTGCAAAATTACCCCCATCTGCTGTCATAACAAGAGGTATTTTGCGGATAAACTTATAGTTTATGTAAGTAGGAATTGCCAGTCAGCCTTTCAGGATTTTCTGATCTCTTCCTCGGAAAGTCCGGTCAGTTCCGCTATCAGAGCCATCCCGAGACCTTTCGCCTTCATGGCCCGGGCGACTTCCATTTTTCCCTCCGCAAGCCCTTCTGCCTTACCTTTGGCTTCGCCTTCCGCAAGACCTTCTATTTTCCCTTCTGCCCTGCCTTTCGCCTCGCCTTCAGCAAGGCCCTCCGCCCGGCAGGTATCAAGGATATCCGTATAGTCACGTTCGGTTATCATATCGTGTTCGTATTTCAGTTTCTCCTCCGGGGTGAACCTCGCTATCTCGCACGCCTCGAACAGCCTCTCGAACACCTTCACCTTCAACTCCTCCGGCAGCCTCTCCATCCTCCCCACATGCTTCAGCGAATAGAACCACTTGTCCGCCATGCTCACGCACTCCTCCAGCTCCTTGTCGAAGCGGTCCAGTTCGGCAAATATAAGAAAAATCGTCTCATCCACAACCTCGTGGCTCTCCTTTTCACGGAAAGTGTATTCCGAGACATACCTGTCCCTCCATATTGCGCTGTCGCTCCTGTCGAACTTCGGCACGCCGGTGTTCAGCAGGCCGATGAAATACACCGGGGGAATGTCATATCCGTGACCGTCCCCGCGTTCTGAACCGGAGTCATAGACCTTGGCGGCATACTCCACACACCTCCTGAAGAAATTCAGCTGGCGGTAGCACTGCATCTCGACGATGAACCTGGTCCCGTCCTCGCCGGTGCACCTGAGGTCAAGCCTGACGCTCTTGTTCGACATAGTGAAGCCCGGCACCTCCGTCGTCGAATAGGCGAGGTCAGTGACCCTGCGGTGTGCCGGAAGTACCACGTTCAGCAGGTCGATGAGTACGTCCTTGTTCTTCTCCACCCCGAAGACGGCCTTGAAGCCGGCTTCTGTCAGGATATCCACATACCTCTGAGCGGACGTCCTGTTGTCGTTCTCTCTCTCCATATATCAATACTGTTTTTATTCCTGCCCGCAATTGTTCCTGCCGAAACGGCTGGGGAAAGGTTGACGGACAGGATATTTCCCGCTAAAATATCGGGACAGATTATATTGGTCAAGACGCAAGGGACAGGTTTATACGAATTGAGGAAAGATTTTTCTCTTTTTTACTGTTTTTCTTTTTTAAGGATATGTTTTTCCTGACTTTGACAGTCCAAAAACGCATTGATTATAACTAGGTCAAAATCAGAAGTTTCTGAAATTTGTCATGGT
>CALVAC010000010.1 GCA_944325435.1 uncultured Bacteroidales bacterium
CATTCCGAGAGTGAACATGTTCTTGCACCTGCCTATGCTCTTGTGGTCGAGTCCGCTGTCCTTGAGGCTCTCGTATGTCAGGCTCGTGATCGGAGCGGAGATGATGGTCCTGTCCTCTATCTTCAGTTCGGTGAACGGGTCGCTTTTGAATCCAGCCTTCGCCATACCGGCATCATCGAACGCATCCTCGTCTATCAGCACAAGGGCAGTCCGCTTGAGCCATCTGGCATTCGTCTTCAATGCTGCCGGATTCATCGCGACAAGCATATCGCAGAAATCGCCAGGTGTGCTGATGTGTCCGCTGCCGATATGGACCGTGAAACCGGACACTCCTGACACAGTTCCGTGGGGAGCCCGGATCTCTGCAGGGAAGTCAGGGAATGTGGACAGGCCGTTGCCATACACTGCGGACATGTCCGCAAAAAGAGATCCGGTCAACTGCATACCATCTCCCGAATCTCCAGCAAAACGAATCACAACATCCTTGACATCAATCACTTTATGTTGCATCTCTGTTAACTGTTTTTATATGCGTTCAAAAATTGCCTATCAAAGTTAGTAATTTTAATCAAATATGCACATCCGCCCCTGTTTTTTTTGAAACGGTGCCACATTTCGGTGCTCCGCTGTTTCAGATGGCATCATTATGCCGTTAAATCCGGCCATAGATTCGAAATATTCAAAGGGGTATTTTTGCTGACAGCAATAAACAATCCGTACATTCATACAGCGATGGCCGGACCGTGCTTCTGACACAGGATTATCCGGAAGCTGCCGCAGACACTGATCTTGAATGTCTGCGTGACAATTGTGAGGCAGACCCGCCCTTGTGAAATGAAAACATCTACACGAGGTACGGGTCTGCCCTTTTATGTAATGTGCGAATGTGAGCCTGCGGCTCAGTCATCTATCTCGATGAGGGTGAAATTGCGGTCGAAAGTGAGTTCAAGCCCGTTGGTAAGCTCCACCTCATATCCGTTCCTGCCTTTCTGGATCTTCACATATTTTGTTCCGGAATAGGTGTTTGTCACATAATTGCGTATCTGCTCCGGAATGAACTTCTCGTCCACTGTCGAATATTTGCACTCGATCTCTTTCCATTCTCCCTTGTCAGTGAACTCGAGCTTTGTCCCGCTCGCGAAAAGGACATCATACGAATCTCCGAAAATGTCGACATCCTTTGTAGTGATGGCTATCTTCTCCTGAGGGAAGTTGGCCTTGATGAACTGCTGCGCCTTGGCAGGAAGCTGCTCGAAAGTAATCGGCTTGTCATCTGCCGATGCTACGCCTGCGAATGCCAGAACAGAAACGAAGAATAATGCAATCTTTTTCATATCTCAAAAATTTTAACGGTTAATGATTCAGTTTCCGGGAACAAAAGTAGAGGCAGAAACTGAAACGAATCTGAAATACGGGAAATTCTTCAAAAAATTTCCCGGTTCCGGATCAGGAACGGAATGACTATATTTGCAGGCCGGAAAACCTGACGGGAAATTTATGGGAATCAACCGGGAAATACTCAGGCTGGCCATACCCAGCATACTGGCGAACATCACCGTCCCGATAGTGGGGATGGTGGATATAGCCGTAGCCGGGCATCTTGACCCTGCCGGTGCCGCCTCCGCCGCTGCACTGATAGGAGGCATAGCCATCGGCACAATGCTGTTTGATCTGCTGTACTGGAACTTCGGGTTCCTCAGGATAGGCACGGGAGGGCTCACCGCCCAGGCGTACGGACGGGATGATATGACCGCAAGCGCAGGCATCCTGACAAGGGGTATCGGGATCGCGCTCGCCTGCGCCGCGATTGTGATTGTCCTGCAGTCAGCCTTTCTGAAAGGGGCGTTTCTGGTTGTGGACTGCACACCGGAAGTAAGGGAACTGGCGACCAGATACTTCAGCATCCGTATCTGGGCAGCCCCCGCCACACTCAGTCTGATGGCGTTCAAGGGATGGTTCATCGGGATGCAGGACGGCATTAGCCCAATGGTCACGGATCTTGTCGTCAACATTATGAATACGGTCCTGAGCATCATCCTTGCCTTGGGTATGGATGCCGGAACATTCTCATTCAGGGGTATGGGCTTTGACGGTATAGCGATCGGGACGGTCATAGCCCAGTATTCCGGGCTTGCATCGGCAATTGCCATCTGCCTGTCGAAATATCGCAGAAAAGTCTTCAGCGGATTCGGAATAAGTGCAGTCACCGGTTCTTTCAAAGGAAAGGAGACAGGAAGGTTCTTCCGGATGAATGCAGACCTTTTCATAAGGTCGCTCTGCTTTATATGCATATATATCGGATTCACGACCATCGCGGCCCATTACGGAGACCTTGTCCTTGCCGCAGGTTCAATCCTGATGAAGATAATGATGCTGTTCTCCTATTTCACGGATGGATTCGCATACGCAGGGGAAGCATTGACAGGGCGTTTTATCGGATGCCGTGACAGGATGGGATTCAAGGATACGGTAAAATGGGTCTTCATCTGGAGTATGGGCATAGCCGTCCTGTTTATGGTCATCTATGCCACGGCAGGAGACAGTCTGCTGCGGATAATGACTTCCGACAAAGATGTCATAGATATGTCAGGCCACTATCTGCTGTGGCTCCTGCTGATGCCTGTCGCAGGATGCGCAGCCTTCACCTGGGACGGGATCTATATCGGCGCTACAGCATCGAGGACTATGCGCAATGCGATGCTGTGGGCGACAGCCGGATTTTTTGCCATCTGGGTTGCCGGCCGGGCAGCTTGTCCAGGAAACGGCACCGGATTCTCCGGGGCGGCCGCACTGCACATCCTCCTTGCCGCATATTTCGCCCACCTTATCATCAGGACTGCCTACCTGTCCGCAAAATACCCCTCCATCATCTCTTTCCAATCACCTTCCGGACACAAAAAGCCCTGATTCCGCAGCCATTCTCCCGGGAAAGTACGGGCCAGACATATTCCGGACACGGCTCAGGAATGTCATACACCATAGACATTGGAGTCCGCAGGAATGGAATCCGCCCACCGGTCGGCTATATAGTCCAGAGTCGAATAAAGCTCAGACGGATCTGTGAGAGTCACCAGTTTCAGCCGGGTCTCCTTGAAATCCGGAAGCCCTTTGAAATAGCAGCTGAAATGACGGCGCATCTCAAGAATGCCGGCCTTGTCGCCTTTCAGCTCCAGCGACCTGGCAAGATGTCTTTTGGCAAGAGCCACCCGATCCGGCACATTCATCGGGGGCAGCAGCTCCCCGGTGTCGAGATAATGTCTGATCTCGCGGAATATCCACGGATGTCCGAATGTGGCACGGCCTATCATTATCCCGTCCACTCCATAACTGTCGAAGGCTTCTTTCGCCTTTTCCGGAGATGTTATATCCCCGTTGCCTATTATCGGGATATGCATTCTCTGGTTTTCCTTGACCTTACCTATCAGAGTCCAGTCCGCCTGCCCTGTGTACATCTGGCTACGGGTCCTGCCATGTATGGTCAAAGCCCGGATGCCGGCATCCTGGAGACGCTCCGCAAGCTCGACTATGATCTTCGAATCCTCGTCCCATCCGAGACGTGTCTTTACGGTGACCGGCAGTCTGACCGCATCCACGACACGCCGGGTAATCTCCACCATCTTGTCTGGCTCGCGCATCATCCCGCTGCCCGCCCCTCTGCGGGCAATCTTGTTCACCGGACAGCCGAAATTGATGTCCACGAGGTCCGCTCCGTGTCCCCCTGCTATCTCCGCCGCCTGCTCCGCCATCTTCGCGGCATCGACCATAGCCTCAGGAATGTTCCCGTATATCTGGATACCTATCGGGGCCTCGTAACCGTATGTGACCAGTTTGGCCAGCGACTTCCTGGCATCTCGGATCAGTCCGTCCGAGCTGATGAATTCAGTGTACATCATGTCCGCACCGAATTCCTTGCATACAAAACGGAAGGACGCATCAGTCACATCCTCCATAGGCGCAAGAAACAGCGGCCTCTCCCTCAACTCTATGTTCCCTATATTCATAATGTCATTCCAGCCAATCCGGCCTTTATTTCAGGAATCATATCCCGGCCTGCATTACGGCTGCCGGAATGCAAAGGTACTAAAAATAAAAGAACAGGATGCCCGGAAGGACATCCTGAACAATAACGGACTTGTAATATCAGATTTCCGGTCTACCAGTCTGTAGGAGGACCGGCTATATATTCGCAGCCTGCCGGCACTCCCAAATCCGAAATATATGTCCCTGTCGGGAAATATGCCCTGAACGGAGGATTGTTTATGCCACAGCCTGCCGCACCCAAGTAATAGATGGAATTCAATTTCGCACAAGATGATATGTCGACTTTTTCGAGAGCAGGATTGTACTGCACATAGACACCCATTATAGCAGAACCTTCCACTCTCAACTTCTTTGAAGACACCCCATTGGCGCCTGTCAGGCCATTACCGGGCACTTCCTGTTTATTCCCGTCAGCGCAATTGAGCATCACATACTGTATGTAGTTTCCTCCTATCAGTTCCTCTATAGGATTGCCATAAAGTTTGGAGTACTTGTTATAATAATCAGTATATACTTTAGTGCCGCTGAAATCCATCTTCGTGATATTGTTGTTGCTGCAGTCCAGATTCTGCACATTAGGGAAGTTCCTGATGCCTTCGAGAGATACGATGTTCTTCCCGCTGACATTCATCTCGGTAGCATTCTGCCCGAGATCCGACAGTTCGCACTCAGGAGCCTCATACCCGTCTACAATCACATAAGAAAGGTCGGCAAGAGCCTGGCGGAAATTCTCGTCAGGAATCTCTATCGTCTTAGGGCTGCTTCCCCTTTGGCGGATGACGAATGATGCGGTGAGGCTTCCGTCAAGGGCTGTCAGGGTTATCCTGCCGACACGGGTCATCTCGCCCTGGACACCTACCGTAAACCTTTCCGTCCTTGTAGTGATAGTCCCCGGATCCGTCCCGGCATTCTCATCAAGATCAGGAGTCAGCCACGAAGATGTGACATCCGGCACATCCACTCTGTACGGCAGGTTGGTATGTACCGTCACCTCCACTACGCCTCCATTAGCCCCGGCATCGTAAGTCGCCTGCTCTGCCCTCAACTCTATCTTCCTCTCCTGGGTAATGGTTGCAGGGGCCGTATTGCCTCCTGACATGAATTCTATCCTTCCATCGCGCTGCCTATACTCGTCAGTCTCATCGATATGGAAATAGAACACATTCAGGTCAAGACTCTTGGAAGCAGGAGTCTCCACCCTGGTTATCCACGGATATTCGTCCGGGATATTCACGGAAACTTCCTCGTTTGCGCTTACGCGGACTGCTATATCCCCTCCTTCGCGAGGAAGGTCGAACTTGTCTTTGAAAAGTTCCATTACCGCATTCTGCTTCTGCATCACATAGAGTTTCTCGGTCTTGCTTCCGGAAACAAAAGAGAATTCTGCCGTCCTGGATTCTGCTCCCGGATTGGCATCAGCTGTGAAAGTCACGGATTCCCCGTTCCTGCCTTCAACAGCTGAGGGATGGCACCAGTCATCCTTGCCTATCAGGGTCCAGTCCGAGCCGCTTGTCACCGTGACGGAAGCCGCCCCATCGACCGCTTCCCCGGTATTCAGGAAAGAGAGGGTGCTGACGCTCAGCTCGAGATTTGACCCGTCACCCTGCCCCTGAGGCTCCACAGGGTCCTCGGAACAGGCCGCCGCGAAGAAAAGCAGGGAAGGTACAATATATATCAATTTTTTCATAACCTTTAGTTTAATGTTTTCCGTGAAAGACTCGCTACCAGTCCTTGGCATGGTTTACACCTGAATGCACGACTCCTTCTCCGTATATATCCTGTGATATTATGCCAAGTGTTTCTTCGTAATTGCCGACCGGGACATTAGGGTCATTCTCTGCTCTCAGGTCATAGCATACCTGCACTCCGTATCCTCCGCTCCGCACCTGATCCGTCATCATCCATTCGGCTCCAGGGTCATTCATGTCCCAGGAATACGGTCCGCACTGGCTCTTGTCCATACCTTTGATCCATTCGGACACATCCAGCCAGCTCCCGTACTGCGCATAATAGGCATAGTCAATGAATTCCCCGGGCTGCATCCCATCTATGTCCGAAAAGAAGCCTTCGGTTGCAGAGCCGATAAAATACAGGGTCAGCAACTTGTCAGGCATTATCCTCTTCACCTCATACATCAGTTTTCCGAAAGGCACTGAAGATGGCGGATAGATGAATCCCGGAAGATCATGTGTCGTATATTCGGCATATTCATCATCGAAATCCACACCGTCAAGTCCATAAGCCTCGACCACAGCCTTGATCTCCGCAGCGAAACGGGAAATGTCTTCATCCGGGAGGTTGGCGAAACCCACTCCATCATGGTCCGGCAGCACTGTCAGACAGACTTTCATGCCCTTGTCCTGCAAAGGCTTGATATATCTGTCCCTGTTGTCGAGAATATGCTGCACATTGGCGTTTAGAGAAAGGTAGACACTTCCGGTCTCGCTGTCGAACTTGATGTTGGCGGCGAAAATGTTCACAATGTCGAAGAACTGCTTGCCGCTGTCAGCCATCAGCCATTCCCCTGCATTGAGAGGATTGAACCCGTTTACCTCGATATAGGCTATGGAAATTATGCCGGATTCCTTGGCCGTGGACGGAATGTCCCCGAGCAGCTTGACTATGAAATATTTCACAGCATCCCCGTCCTGCACTATCACATCCTCAGTCGTGGAAGAGAACTTCACCGGAAGCAGATATGTACCCTCATCCACTCCCTGAGGATCCACGGTCAGGCTGAATTCATACGATTTCCTGTCGCCTGGGGCAATCCTCATAATGCCGTCATCCTCCAGCACGAGGGCGGTCTCAGGAAGTGCGAGGAACTCTGTACCATGTTCTGTATTATACCGATCTACCAGATCCTGAGAAAGATCAGGCTCTATCGAAAATGTAGCGATGGCATTGTGCTCCCTGCTCATACTCACCTGAAGATCCATAACCAGAGGTTCCGTGCGGACCTCCACAGTCTTCATGCGTGGATTGTCAATGACATCCAGCCACGCATACAGACCGGCAGACTCAAGCAAGGATGAATTGTCTGTATCCGGACTTATTTCGATGGTCTCCGTGCAGGCAGCCCATCCGAACAGCACACCTGCAGCAGCCATCGCAAGACCGGTTTTCTTGTATATATTCTTCATTTCCTTTTTCATTTAATTGTTATTCTTCAGGCAATTCGACCGAAGTCCACACAAGGTAGCCGTGTGCAGTGCCGTTTATACCGTTGCCGGTCCTGTCATTGATGGTCTCGCCGCTGCCTTCGTTGAATTTCCAGTATCCGAGCAGTCCTTCTGTCTTAGGGTCCACATCGTACATGTTGGCGGCAATCTCCTCCTGTGAGCGGGTCACATTCCAGAAACGGCATTCGGAGATCATTCCGTCCATTTCCCTGCCGGCCTCGTATGAATAACCGATATGGAAATACTGTAGACCCTTGTCCGACTGGTATGGGGTCACAATATCTATAGTGCTCCATCCGGAGAAGATGTCACTGCCAACTTCCTGTCCGTCAAAATAGACCTTGACTTCGCGTGATTCGGCATTCCCAGTCACGGCAATATGGGTCCATTTGTTTGGAGTAAGCGCACATGTAGTGCTCGGATCGCTCGTCGTAGGGTAATTGCCGAACGGAGTCACCACCTGAAGCTGGTTAGGCTCAAGCCCGTTGTCGCTGATACGGATCAGCAGTTTACCCTCGACTCCCATGACGGTCTGGATACCAGGCTCGAACTGCCTGATATTGATCAGAGCCTCCATGGTAAAGTCTGTCAAGTTCTTGTACGGGTCCACACTGCTCAACCCTTTCTCGAAAGCCTCGAACTCGATGTAGTTGTTGTCTTCGAAGTCTGCCGCAACATTTATGAGAGCACCTCCCTGGAAAACCAGATAAGAAGTCTTTGCAGAAGATAGTATCTCTATGTTGGTCGCACTTACGATAGTCACCGGGAGCACATAGACCTGGTCCTTAGGCAGGAGGTCGAGTCCGAAACAGCTCACCGTCACAGGGGTCGACGCAACAGCACCTTCAGCGATGAATGTTGCCGGATCGGCAATGGTGTAGTTCTCTGCCGGAAGGGCAATGGCATTGTCATAATATGCCTCGTTGTATGTAGACACCAGAGACTCGTCTGCAGCAAATGTGATGTCGATTCTGGATTCTGCAGGTTTAGGCACGGATGCCACGATATCCTGGTCCACCGCATTCACTTTGATATTGGTGATGGTCTTGATCACCTTGTCTCCTGAAATATACAGTTTGTTCTCGTATGTCCATTCCTTCTGCTGGCAGGAAGCCATCGCAAGCACCGCAAGGATGGCTGATGATATTTTTAATATTGTAGCTTTTTTCATCATACTCTAATTTATTGGAGAAGGATTGAGAATGGAAATCGCTTTCTTTGTGATGTAATAATCCACCTTGGAAGACCAGTAATCAGAGTTTATGGCATAAATGCCAAGCCCCGCTTTTGTCATTCCTTCGGCAGGCTCTCTCACCCACCATGCAATCTCCCATGTGGCATTGACGGAGTTGCCGTCAGTGTCGGTAATATATCCGAGACGCGGATCAGAAGACGAAGTCATATGCGAAAGCACTATGAAACGGTCTGTCGGGATGTTCTCCACAAGGAGGTTGTTGACAGCCATGCTCACACCTATGATGTTAGTCTCCAATTCGGTATGGACAACTATATAATCCGAAGCTTCGAGGATAGAGCTGTCCATGATGTACTGCATCCTGGAGCTCTCCATCACAAACATCTTCTCAGGATTCGCAGCTATCCACTCATTGAGCTTCGTAAGGAAAGCCGTATGGCGGGCAGCCTCAATACGGGATGCCGACTCTTCGATGTGGGTATAATCGACCGGATCATACCATACCGTAATACCGTCGAAAGCGTATTTTTCACACAGAGGAAGCACCCTGTCCAGATATGCATCCATCACAGCAATGAAACCGTCCTCAGCGGGAGATGCATCGGTCTCATCCATGGTTTCGGTGACTTCAGCTTCCGAATCATCCGCAGTGTCGTCCTCTTGAGGAAGCGAAGCCTCGTATTCAGCTACTATATCGCTGTACCTTATGGTATACATCACCTTGACAGCCCTTTCCTGCTGAATGGCGTGCATCTCTTCCACCTCCCATGAATCGAGGAGTTCAGGATACATCAGCACTACCGCATCCAGACTGTCCGGAATAGCAGTCAACCTGACTGACTGTCCCGTGGCGGACGAAGCGCTGTTGTCAAACCAGCCCCAGACCATCTGATGGTCTGTCTGCCTGTAGGCTCTGATTGAGGCAATGTAATCCGCATACTCCTCAGGATACATCTCTTCCAGAGAAGGTGAATGCAGAGGCATGCTCTCGGGCTCTGTCCATTTGGAGCATGATACAGATCCTAAGATGGCAAGCATTGCCACAACTGCCGTAAATATCTTGTTTGATCTTATAGTCATAATCTATAATAGTTTTAATTGTCAGTCTTTCTTGGCCCACCAGAGGTCCGTACCCATGTCGTCCGCGTCTCCAAGCATGGTGACCGCCTCGGACATGTAAGGGTTGTTGGTGTATTCGCTCTGTGGATATGGCATCCTGCGCGCCCCTCTGTTAGAGTCCACAACACCTCTCGAGAGATTGCCCGCATCGCTCGCCGGGAAAAGTACAGGATATCCGGTACGGCGGTAGTCTGCCCAAGCCTCGTTGCCGAGAATGAAGTTGGCAATCCATTTCTGGGTGATGATACGCTGCTGCTTCTCTTCAGGCGCGGCTGCATCATCCCAAGCCACTGCAGGAGCAGAAATATTGCTCACGGGGCCGTTAGGATTGTCGTTCGTCCAAGGGTCATCGTAAGAAACCGACACAGGTGAATTCTGCGCGATATAAGCATCCACGCCTTCCGCACCCCATTGCGAGAACGAGAGCCTGATGCCCTGCTCATAGTAGGACTGCGCCGAACCCCCGTCAGCAAATGTGATGTTGTAGACAGCTGCAGCTTCAGCCTTGAGGAAAGCGACCTCCGCAGCATTCATCCACACGAGAGGACTCTGGGCAGTCAGATTGATTCCGGAATACCTGTGACCTTCCTTTGCAATGGCAGGTCTCACGATACCGCGGCGGATACCGCAATATGTGTACTCTGCACCATCCCATTCCGACTTGATGAAATATTTCTCCCTGCGTGGATCGTTGTAGGCATTCATATAGCTGGTGATATCAGCAGCCACATGGGAATCGCCGCCGGTAGTACAGGTATGGGCCGCTCCATCTACGCTCGTTGCAGGGTTATACCATGCAGTGTAGCGGATAGGGTTTCCGTTGGTGCCAAAAACAGTCTGCTGTGCGATGTCGGTATTGTCCTCGAACACCCCAATCTCGTGGTCCACCGCCTCCTTGACAGCCTTTTCCGCGAATTCCCTGTCCACATTGATGATTCTCATGGCAAGCCTGAGCTTGAGGGAGTTCCCGTATTTCGCCCATTTCACCGGATCACCGCCGTAGATATAGTCCGCCGTTGCCGGAAGGGTCGAAGTCTGATATTCGGTCAGGGTATTGACCGCAGCTGTCAGATCATTGATCATGGATTCGTACACTGTCTGCTCGGAGTCATATTTGACGGCAATCTGGCCGTCCGCTCCAATATTGGTATAAGGGATAGGGCCGTATGTATCAGCCACCCTGTGCATCACAGCCACCTTGAGGATATCCGCTATTGCAAGCGGCACAGGCTCATCGGTGAGGATGTGCAGCTCAGTGTAGTTGGAATAGAACAGAGGTATCACCTGGTCGCTGGCAAGGAACACGTTGGTCCAGTTGTCAGGGGCATTGAACTGGGAGATTGTCTGGGCCCATGAGCCGGTGTCCCCGAAATATCCTCCCTGGGTACCTCCGAGCAGGTTCTCCGTGAACTGCGCCGTATTGTTGTCTGTGGAGATGACCACACCGGACATACCGCTGAGTGCAGCTCCGATACTGTAGCCGTCAGCCAGCATCTGGTCGCGGTTCACCTCATATGGATTGGAATTTATGTCCAGATAGTTGGCCGTACACGCCGTGCCTGCCACAGCGGCAAGCGCAAAGACAAGATTCTTGAAAATTTTCTGTATCATGACGCTGCCTCCTTAGAATTTAAGTCTGATATTAAAGCCGAAGTTTCTTGTGCTCGGCAACATGAAATAGTCGATTCCCTGATAGTAGTTGTTCATCGTAGCTATCGATTCAGGGTCGAACGGAGCCTTGTTGTAGATCATCCAGAGGTTCCTGCCGACAAGCTGGAGAGTGAGTTCGCAGACATTGCCGAGCATCTTGCGAGGGAAGGTGTACCCTATGGTAGCCTCCTGGAGTCTCACATTGGTGGCAGAATAGGTATAGTACTGAGGTACCGGGGTATTGTAGCCCACCTCCTGATACCAGAGCTGAGGATTCACCACATCTCCTCCGTTCACGAGGATTCCTCCGTTGTCACGGGCAAGGGCGGAAGCTTCCGACACTCCGAAACCGTCGAGCATTGCCTGGGTCTTGGAATATACGATGCCGCCGATGCGGGCGGTGATGAGGAAACCGAAGTTGAAATTGCCTACCCTGAAACTGTTGTTCCATGCGAGGTTCGCCTTCGGAAGCACACTGCCGAGCTTGATGTACTTGTCGGAATCAGTGATGTTGGACTTGCTGACTTCCCCGTTCTCGTTGATAAGGATGTTCCCCCTGCTGTCCCTCTGAAGGTCCACGAGAGAATACAGGTCTCCGAGAGTACCGCCTTCGCGGAGAATGAAGTGAGCCTGGTCAAGACCTTCCATGTCCAGCTGGTCTATGCTCGTATGCACCCCGTTGACAACGATGTCATCCGCAAGGGAAAGTATTTCGTTGTGGTTGGCGGAGAAGGTAAGATTACTGTTCCAGCCGAATATTCCCCATGTGTTGTCGAACCCGAGGGCGACCTCGACACCGTTGTTGAGGACACTACCTGACTGCACATACATGTTGGAATAACCTGAACCTACGGAAATCTTAGGATCGAAGGTCTGGTTGGATGTAAGTGCATGGTAGTATGTCGCATCCAGGTTGAAATACTTGAGGAAACGCATGGTCAGACCGATTTCCCATGAAGATGTCCTCTCAGGCTTGAGGTTGTAGAGAGGATACTGGGTCTGGGTGTTCCATGATGTGTTGTTGGTATTCCATGAATACAGAGGGTTGGCGATATATCTCTCGAAAGCCACACCCACTGATGCCCATGAACCTCTGATCTTCAGGTATTCGAGCATCTGAGGCATGTTCGGGATAATCTCTGAAAGCACCACGGACGCACCCACAGACGGATAGAAGAACGAAGACTGGTTGGAGTTTGGCCCCGCCAACTGCGAAGGCCAGTCGTTCCTGCCTGTCAGAGTAAGGTAATATGCTCCCTTGAAACCGATTTCAGCCGATGCGAATACAGACTGGGTCTGCTCCCTCCATCCCGATTCACTCCTCGATGTCCTGGACTGGCTGAGGTTCATCACATTGAAGACATTTGCAAGGCCGGCCCTCTCTCCTTCTACAGAGCCGTCTGCGATAGGTCCTCTGATCTGTCTCATTTCTGAGCGCATATCGGTGAATGAAGCACCGGCGGTAGCCTGGAGACTCCAGTCTTCCCATGTCTTGTTGATGTTCACAAGCACATCACCGTATATCTGTTTGTCCTTGGAGTCAGCCACAGTATAGAGACCGCGATCCGAAAGCTCGGTCAGAGTATTGTATGTACTTGCGTAGTATTTCTCGGTATATGTGTTGATGGAGTTGTCTATCCTGATTCGTCCCGACACACTGAGCCAGTCGAGAACCTGATATGACAGACCGGCATTCATCATATAACGGTCCTTCTTGTTCTCGCGCAGGTTGCGGTAGCTGACCCAGTAAGGGTTCTGCATTGTGATACCTGCATCTCCGACTGGCCAGTACTGGGTGTAGATGCTCCTTTCCGGACTCCAGCGCTCGTACATCTCGATGTCCGCCCAGTCGTTCCCGCGAGGGAAGAGGTATGCGCCCACGACAGGGTTGCTGTATGTACCCTGGTTGACCACATTGCGGTCGTTCTGGAGGATGTAGCTTGCTCCGACATCCAGCTTGAGCTTGTCGTCAAGGAAAGATGTGGTGTTGCGGAAGGTGAAATTGTACCTGTTATAATTGTTGTTAGGGACAATTCCCCTTGAATTGACCGCAGCTGCGGAAAGGTATGTCTGGTTCTTCTCCGTTCCCGTCGAGAGGGACACGCTTTCAGTGCCTGTCACTCCCATCTGGAAGTAGTCCTTGCGCGGGTCATAGCCCATATAGTTTGATGCATTGAGCTTGTTGCCCCAGCTCAGATAGCTTGCCCCTGCAGTGGAAAGCAGGTTGCCTGTACCGTATCTGTTCTGGAATCTCGGGAGTACGAAAGGAGAAGAAACCTCTGTATTGCTGGTGACTGTCACCGTTGTCTTGCCTGCCTGTCCCTGTTTCGTGGTGATTACGATTGCACCGTTGGCTGCATCGGAACCGTAAAGCGCAGCCGCAGCCGCACCTGTCAGGACAGTCATGGACTCGATATCCTCAGGGTTGATGTCCGCAATAGGGTCAGTGGAGCCGGTGGAGCCGAATTCTGTAGAACCTTCCTTTGCCATGGTGTACATAGGCACACCGTCGATCACATAAAGGGCATTGGATGACTGCTCGATGGATTTCTGACCACGCATCACTACCTTGGAGGCACCGCCGACTCCTGATGAGGAAGCATTGATCACAAGACCGGCCACCTTACCGTTGAGGGAGTTGACGAAGTTCGCATCCTTGTTGGCAAGAAGTTCGGACGAATCAATCTCCTGCACATTGTAGGACAGGGCCTTCTCCGCGCGGCGGATTCCCAGTGCAGTGACCACAGTACCCTCGAGAGCCATGCTCTCCTCGGCCATTGTGATGTCGATGACCGCCCTGCCGCCTACCGGCACTGACTGAGTGCTGTAGCCAAGGCAGTTGAACTCGAGCACACTGCCCGGACCGGTTACCGTGAGAGTGTAGAGACCATCAAGGTCAGTTGTGATACCGTTGGCCGTACCCTGCTCCATGACGGCGACTCCAGGAATAGGAATGCCGGCAGCATCCACCACCGTACCTTTGACAGTGACAGGGGAATCTGCAGGTCTGTTCTTGATAATGATAGTTTCACCTTCAATGGTGTAGTCGATGTCGAGAGGACTGAAAAGGACACGGCAGACATCCTGGACAGGCATGTCCGTGACATCTATGCTCACATTCTGCCCCTCGTCCACTCCCTGGTTGATGAAAAGATAGCGTGACTGCTGCTTTATCGCATCCATGACTTCATGCAGAGGCACATCCTGCATCGAGATGGTGATGTGCTCCTCTGTCTGGTTCCCTGCATACATTGTCCCCGACAATGTGCAGATGACAGATACAAAGCAGAACAGTCTACATAGGATTTTGTAGAATACTGTTTTATTCATACCTTTGTAAATTATTGGTAATTAGTCGCGTGAATCACAAATGCCGGCTATTGCCCACTGCAGGTGTTCGCAGCGCCTGCAGTTTTTTTGTACCGGCTTGACAGATTTCTCTATGTCATTGCATTATCAGTTTTAGTTCAACATATATGTGGCGGCATCCGCAGATGCCTAAACCATTATCTTATATAGATGATTCCCGTGCCACTGTCCCTCCTGTAGGAGAAGTCCGCGATATGCTGCAGCACCTTGAGCGCATGGTCAATGCCGTCCGACACCCTGATTTCGCCGCTCGTGCAGCCGAGGTCAGGCATTTCCTCCCTCTGGATGACTATCTCCACCCCGTATGCTCTGCTGAAACGCCTCATCAGGTCAGAGAACGACATCCCGCTGATGTTTATCAGACCTTCAGTCCAGTAATTGACCTGTCTGTCGAGCATGTCCTCGATATAGACCTTGCCATCCCTGAGGCTGAGGGTATGGTCCGGGACAAGATAATATTCCATGTCAGGGTCCGATGCGACTGTCACCATCACCCTACCGTTCACGAGAGATGTGGAGAACACTTCCTCACGGCTGTCTGCATAGACATTGAATTCCGTCCCGAGAACTTTGATATCTGCAGCGAAAGTATTGACTATAAATGGCTTGTCCTCATCATGGGAGACATGGAACATGGCTTCCCCATCCACCTTCACAAGCCTGTCGCCTCCGGTGAACACGGCCGGATATGTCAGTCTGGTGCCGGAATTGAGATCCACGACGGTACTGTCCGGCAGGGTTATCGTCATCCTCTGGCCCGCAGGGACATCCACGGTGACCTCCTGGGATGCGAACCTTTCGGCTACCTTCTTCTCAGCAAGGTATGCCGCAGACACGAAGAACAATGCGATGGCCGCCACATTGGCGACAGCGACAGCCGCCACGGTCCACCTCCTGCTCTTGCGCTTCACATCCCGACCGCCGGATGCGTTCATGACCAGAAACTCATATTCGAGACGGGCCTCACGATAAAGTCTCCTGTTGGTGTCCGACTCTCCGACCCATCTGTCAAGGGCCTGTTTCTCAGCCTCCGTGGCCTTTCCTTTTAAATATTTGTATATCTGTTCCTTATCCATTATCATAATTGTTCAGGCGGTATGAATCCGCAATGTTTTCCGAACCGCAATCATATATAAAGCGACCGAAACGCAAAAAACTTCCGCTTTTTTGTGATTTTTTATACTTTTGCAGGATTCCACTTCCGGGGAGCGGGAGCGGGACGATAACGACAACCGACAAGCCGATGCCGGACAGAAACATTCCAGAGCGTACTGCAGAACTGTTTTTCGCCCTGTATCAGGAGAAAGACAGATATATTTCCGTAGCCATGTCCTATATCCAGGATATGGAGAAGGCCCGTGACATAGTGTCGGACAGTTTCGCCTATATGCTTGAAAGGAAGGAATCGCTTCCGGAGGACCTGCCAAGGCTGAAAGGTTATCTTATGCTTACGGTAAAGCACAGGTGCCTCGATGCCCTGAAACATCTCGCCGCAAGGGAAAATGCACTCAAAAACCTTTATGAGGCGGACATGGAGATGCTCGGCAATGACAATGTCACCGAAAAGATAATGGAGAGGGATATGGAATGGCTGCTGGCGCAGGCCGGTGTGAGGATGAAGAGACAGACTTTCGATATTCTCGTCTCGAGCAGGCTGGAGGGAATGTCGCACAAGGAGATTGCAGGGAAATTCGGAATCTCGGAAGGGCGTGTCGCCAAAGAGATAATGCAGGCGATGAAAGTCCTGAAGAAACTGTTCAAGGATTATCTCCATATCGTGATGCCTCTGCTTCTGATGTCGGGAAGGCTAAATGGCTGGTGAGGGGGGGTAAAAATCGGGAAAATTGTCAGTCCGGCTGAAAAAATTTGCTATCTTTGTAAGATTGTTTGCTTTTGATTATATAATAGTATATGGCAAAGATTTCTACTATAGGGATTCTCACATCCGGAGGCGATGCTCCAGGGATGAATGCGGCCATCAGGGCCGTGACAAGGGCGGCCATCTTCAACGGCTGGAAAGTCAAGGGTATATACAGAGGCTATGAGGGTCTGATCAACAACGAGATAAAGGATTTCACATCAGAAAGTGTCAGCAACACGATACAGAGAGGCGGCACAGTGCTGAAGACAGCGAGGTCGGATGAATTCATGACAGTCGAAGGCCGTCAGAAGGCATACGACAATATGAAGGCGAACAATATAGATGCCCTCATCGTGATAGGAGGGAACGGGTCTCTGGCCGGGGCACAGGTGTTCGCACAGGAGCACGATGTACCTTGTATCGGACTGCCAGGCACAATTGACAACGACCTGTACGGCACGGACTCCACCATCGGATACGACACTGCCCTCAACACCATCGTGGAATGCGTGGACAAGATCCGCGACACCGCCACTTCCCATGACAGGATATTCTTCGTGGAGGTGATGGGCAGGGATGCAGGGTTCCTCGCACAGAACAGCGCGATTGCAGCCGGGGCGGAAGCCGCCATCATCCCTGAAGACCAGACTGATGTGGACCAGCTGGGTCAGTTCATCAGCAGAGGGTTCCGCAAGAGCAAGAACAGCAGCATCGTGATAGTGTCGGAAAGCAAGAAGGACGGAGGCGCGATGTATTATGCCAACAGAGTCCGCAACGAATATCCGCAGTATGATGTGCGGGTGACCATACTCGGGCATCTCCAGAGGGGCGGCAAGCCGAGCGCGGTGGACAGGATTCTGGCCAGCAGGCTCGGTGTGGCTGCGATAGAGGCCCTGAACGAGGGACAGCGCAACGTGATGATAGGCATATCCAATGACAGGATAGTGTATGTACCTTTCAGCAAGGCCATCAAGATAGACAAGCCTATCGACAAGGAGCTGATCAACGTGCTGAATGTACTTTCCATCTGATGATCGACAGTCTTATACTTGCTCCGTACTATTGGGCTCTGAAAGTGAGGCACTTTCTCTATGACAAGGGGATAAAGAAAGTCCACAGGAGTCCGGTGCCGGCAATCTGCATCGGCAACATCACAGTAGGAGGCACAGGCAAGACCCCGTTGACGGAAATGCTGCTGAGGCTGCTGAAGGATCACCCGTACTGGACAGGTAGGAATGTCTCGGTGCTGTCGAGAGGGTACGGAAGGAAGAGCAAGGGCTTCAGACTGGTAGAGACAGGCGGCACTACGGCACAGTATGGAGATGAGCCGCTGCAGATAAAAAGGAAATTCCCGGAGACGGCCGTTGCCGTTGACAGGGACAGGGTAGAAGGCTGCAACATTCTTGCAGGAAAGCAACAGGCGGAAGGAGACTGCTCTGGAGACAAGGCCGCAGACCTGGTCATCCTTGATGATGCGTTCCAGTACAGACGGCTCAAGGCCGACCTTGACATTGTCCTGATGAATTACGGACGGCCCGTCTACAGGGATCATCTCCTTCCTCTCGGCAGGCTGAGGGACCTGCCCCGACGTATTTCCGAAGCCGACATCGTGATAGTCACCAAATGCCCTGCATATCTGGATGAATGGAGACAGGGGAACATAGCGGAGAACCTCGGATTCAAAGGAGACATATTCTTCACCAGGACAAGCTATGACCCTATGATTCCCGTATTCCCGGATGGGGACCAGAGATATGTCCATGCCCAGAGGCTCATCCTTTTCAGCGGGATTGCGGATGACCGCCAGATGATGAAATATCTGAGCGACACCTACAGGATTGTGAGACATCTGAAGTTCCCTGACCACCACAGATTCTCCGCAGCCGACATCCGGAAGATAGTCCGGGCCGCGGAGAAATATCCGACCGCCATCATCGTCACGACAGAAAAGGACAGCCAGAGGATACTTGACTGTCCTGATATTCCATCCAGCCTGAAAGAAAGGCTGTTCTGTCTGCCCATCAGAGCCGATTTCCTGTCCCCGGAGGACAGGGAGAGGTTCATGTCCGTCCTTGACCGCCACATCGGTACAGGGAAATAGGACATTCCCCGATGTCACTCGCCTTCCCCTGCCAGAATATCGTTCTGCACCTGGACGGAAGCTTCGTGGATGGCATTGAACACGGCGGTGACGAATTTTTCGGAAAGGCCGCATTCTCCGCCGCGCTTCACCATATCCTCAAGGATGGCATCCCAACGGGATGCCTGCAGGATGGCTATGTTGTTCTCCTTCTTGTACTCGCCTATCTTCCTGCTTATCTTCATTCTCGATGCCAGGAGATTCAGCAGATTGTCATCTATGATATCTATCTGTGACCTGAGCTGGTCGATATTGTCCTTGTAGTTCTGGCTGTCGGAATCGGTCTCCCTCACAACAAGGGACTCAAGGAGCGTCTTCAGGTCATCCGGAGTGAGCTGCTGTTTCGCATCACTCAAGGCGCAGGTCGGGTCGCAATGGCTCTCTATCATAAGCCCTTCAAGACCGAGATCCAGAGAGCGCTGGGAAATCTCCTGTATATATTCCCGTTTGCCTGCCATATGGCTCGGATCGCAGAAGAAAGGCAGCTCCGGATAACGGCTCCTGAGCTCGACTGCAATCTGCCAGCCAGGCTCGTTGCGGTATTTTATCTTCGAAAATGTAGAGAAGCCTCTGTGAATAACGCCGAGTTTCCGGACACCTGCCGCATTCAGCCTTTCAAGCGCACCTATCCAGAGGTCTATATCGGCATTGACAGGATTCTTGACAAGAACCGGGATATCCACATCCTTCAGTGCATCGGCTATCTCCTGCACAAGGAAAGGGTTTGCCGTCGTCCTTGCCCCTATCCACACAAGATCGACCCCATACTTGAGGCATTCGAAAACATGCTTTTCGCTCGCCACCTCGGTAGATATCTTCAGACCGAGCTCTTTCTTGGCCCGCTGCATCCATTTAAGGCCCGGTGACCCTACCCCCTCGAACGATCCGGGATGGGTACGCGGCTTCCAGATTCCCGCCCTGAATACATTGATACCGAAACTTCTCAACTGCCTTGCCGTCTCCATTATCTGGATTTCGGACTCTGCACTGCACGGACCGGCAATGACACACGGCCTCGGTTCCGTGAACATTCCCCATTCAGACAAGGGGGCGATATCCAATCTCTTTTCCATAGTCTTGTATGTTATAGTCTATAATTTCCGTATGACGCCCTGTTTCACTCAGCGTATGATACGCTTTATGCGGTTGGCATCCTCTATGAGCGACCTGACGGAATCCTCATCGTCATCCGCAATCGCATCCCTGAACTGCTTCATCTTCCCGATATATGTGTCTATCACCTGCAGGACATTGTCCCTGTTCTGGGTCAGGATAGGCACCCACATATCCGCATTGCTTTTCGCAAGCCTGACCGTAGAGGAAAATCCTCCGGAAGCAAGGTCGAATATGTGCTTCTCGTTCTTCTCCTTGTCCAGCACAGTCAGTGCCAGCGCGAAAGAAGTTACATGGGAAATGTGCGACACGTATGCGGCGTGGACATCATGGCTGGATGCATTCATATATATATGTCTCATATTCAACGCATCATAGAGCCTCTCCACCGTCCTGACGGCATCGTTGTCAGACTCATGCCCATCGCAGATGATAGCTGCCCTTCCATCGAAAAGCCCGGGCATCGCCGCCCACGGGCCGGAATACTCCGTACCGGCCATCGGGTGAGTGGCCACATAGCGCCCGCGTGCAGGATGATAGTGGACCGCCTTCACAAGAGACTCTTTCGTGGAGCACACATCTATCACTATCTTACGGCACCTGCCTCGGGTGTCTCCTCCTTGCGCCCCATCCTTCTCCATGCAGGAAAAGATATCGAGCACCTCCGGAAGCATCTTCACCGCAGCCCCGACCGGGACTGCAAGCACCACAAGGTCGCTCCGCCGCACACATTCCGCGAATGGCACGACACTGTCCACAAGCCCTATCCTGCATGCTGCAGCCGCATTGACCGGCTCGGACTCCACCCCGAGCACCTCCGAAGCGAACCCTCTGCGTTTGAGGTCAATCGCCATCGACCCCCCTATAAGCCCGAGACCGACTATACCTACTGTCATCTTGTCCTGTTCCATATCTGTCCGTATAAATTCTCAGAACCTGACCAGACCCTCTAACCTGCCGTACGCATTTTCAAGCACCTGCGGTCTGGCGCAAAGGGAAATCCTGACATAGTCCTCCCCGTTCTTCCCGAATATCAGCCCCGGGGTGATGAAGACCCCGGCCCCATAAAGTGCGGCATCCGAAACAGACTCGCCGAATGTCGCAGGCTCAGGCGTTTGTCCGGCACCCGGTCTGCCAGGACATCCCGCTCTCTTCCAGCCGGCTACCAGCGGATTGTCCCTGCCGACCTTTCCCCACAGGAACATTCCGGAAGAAGCCTTGTCATATACAGCCCCGACAAGGTCGAAAATCCTGCCTGCCAGCTCTCTCCTGAGCCGATATTCCGCATTCAGCGCAGCGAACCACTCCGGTCCCTGCCCGAGAGCCTCAACCGCAGCAAGCTGCAAAGGACGGAACATCCCGGAATCCATCTGGCTCTTTACCTTCAGTATCTCCGCCACTACATCCGGAGCCGCTGCAACCATTCCTATCCTCCATCCTGACATATTGTGGGCCTTGCTAAGGGAATTCAGTTCAAGGCAGCATTCCTTTGCCCCCGGCACCGCAAGGATAGACAGCGGACTGTCATTCAGGATAAAGCTGTACGGATTGTCATTGCATATCATTATCCCGTGCCTGCGGCCGAAATCCACCAGCCTGCGGTACAGTTCCATTGATGCCGGGGCTCCGGTAGGCATATTCGGATAGTTGGTCCACATCAATTTCACCCCGTCCAGATCCATACTTTCCAGGGCATCGAAATCAGGTACCCAGCCATCATCCTCCTTCAGGCCGTATGTCAGAATCTCCGCCTCTGTCAGCCTTGATGCGGAAGTGTATGTGGGATAGCCTGGATCCGGGACAAGAACCTTGTCACCCTTGTCCAGGAAAGCGAGAGAAACGAGCAGGATACCTTCCTTGGAACCGGCCAGAGGCTGTATCTCACACGAAGGGTCAAGTTTCACCCCATAATATCTCGCATACCAACCGGCAAAGGCCTGACGGAGCTCGGGAATCCCCACATAACTCTGGTAGGCATGCATCCCCGGCTGTACAGCAGCATCTGTCAGGGCTCTGACCGCTGCAGCAGGCGGCATTCCATCAGGAGCGCCTATACCAAGATTGATAATGCCTTCTTTCCCTGAAGCCTTCCTTTCGGCATCAAGGGATGCCACCTCCTTCAGTTTGCGGGAGAAATAATATTCACGGACATCGCGTGTCCTCCTTGCCGGTCTCACTATCATTTCTATATATTGTTACAGGTTCATATTGCGGCTACATACTCGCCGAGAGTGTCGAAATCTTCCATCAGGGGACGGACGGCCGATATGGCCTGGAGATATTTGACATAGCTCTCGAACTTGATGTCTACATAGAAGAAATACTGCCATTCCCTCCCCGGTATAGGCAGAGACTGGATTCTCGTAAGGTTCATCCCGTAGAACGACAGAATGGTGAGGACATGTGCCAGAGAGCCGGAGGTATGAGGAAGGGTGAAACACAGGGAGACCTTGTTCACAGCCTCCTGCGGCACTTTCAGCGCATTGTCCAGGACAAGGAAACGGGTGAAGTTCTGCTTGTAGGTCTCGATGCCTGGGGCGATGATCTCCAGTCCGTAAAGTTCCGCAGCGAGGGATGAGGCTATTGCCCCTACCCCCACGAGACCCTCGCGGGCGACATCAGCCGCACTCTTGGCGGTATCTTCGGACTCCACCAGCCTGATATCCGGATAACGGCTGAAAAACGGCCTTGTCTGGTTGATGGCCATATAATGCGACCTCACTTCCCGGATATCATTGATGGTCTGCCCCGGAAGAGCCATCAGATTCTGTTCTATACGCAGGAATATCTCTCCCTTTATCTTGACCCTGTATTTGCGGAGAAGCTCAAAATTCGGGAGAAGTCCTCCCGACACGGTGTTCTCGATTGCCATCACCGCCGCATCCGCCCTGCCCTCGGCCATGCTCTGATACAGGTCCTCGAATGTGGCGCACTCGACAATATCCGGTGTCATTCCCGATTTCGCGTAGAACTGTCTGGCGGCCTGCTCGTGGAAACAGCCGCTGTATCCCTGGATTGCAACTCTCTTTTCCTGTCCCATAACATCTGTAAAAAAGGCTGCCCGGGTGTCCGGGCAGCCTTGATTATAATTGTGTCAATGCTTGCATATATGCACGATCCCCGGACTATACCCTTTTATGAGAATAGTGATAATAGAAGCTAAATCGGAAATCGTTTCTCATCATAACAGCCACAAATATACTAATTTTTTCAGAAAGTCCACTTCCGCCGGAAAGAAAATTTCAATTGCATACAAGCAAAAAGGCTCATCCGGGACGGACTATGGACACAGGCTTCGCGGAAATGTCAGACCGTCATGATATCCTTTTCCTTGGCAGCGCAAAGTTCATCCACTTTCTTGCCGAAGGCATCCGTCTCTTTCTGGACATTCTGCTCGTAATCCTTCTGCACATCTTCCGGAAGACCTTCCTTCTGAGCCTTCTTCAGAGCCTCGATTGCATCCCTGCGCGCATTACGGACAACGACCTTGGCGTTCTCGCCTGCCGTCTTCACCTTCTTGATAAGTTCCTTGCGGCGCTCCTCCGTAAGAGGAGGGACCACGCAGCGGATGCTCTCCCCGTTGTTCTGAGGAGTGAGTCCGATATTGGCATCCATTATAGCCTTTTCAATGGCCGGGATCATCTTTTTCTCCCACGGCTGGATCAGGATTGTCTTCGCATCCGGAGTCGTAACAGAAGCCACCTGCGGGACAGGAGTCGGAGTGCCGTAGTAATCTACGACCACATTATTGAATATCAAAGTATTGGCCTTGCCTACACGATAGGTCTTCAGATCCTCTTCGAGGAACTTCACCGCGTCTGACATCTTGACTTTCGCCGAGTCAAGGATTTCTTTTGCTTTGTCTAACATAATATTGTCTTTTAGATTGTTTCGCTTCCGGCATCATCCATTACAAGTGGACTACCGTCCCTACCTTCTCCCCTTTCAGAAGGGCCATGAGATTGCCCTCCCTGTTCATATCGAACACCACTATCGGCATATTCCCCTCCCTGCACAGGGCAAAAGCGGTCTGGTCCATCACTTTCAGATGATTCTCCAGAGCCTTGTCGAAAGTGAGTTCATCATATTTGACTGCATCCGGATCCTTCTCCGGGTCAGCCGTATAGACTCCATCCACCCTCGTCCCCTTCAGAAGGGCATCGGCCCTGATCTCAAGGGCTCTGAGGGCAGCTCCGGAATCCGTCGTGAAGAAAGGGTTGCCCGTACCTCCGGCAATAAGCGCGACACCGCCCCTCTCCAGAAGAGACACGGCATCATCCCTCATATAATATCTCGCCACAGGCATCATCGGGGTCGCGGTGAACACTTCCGCCTCGATGCCTTCCGAGCGGACAGCCATCGCAAGTCCGAGAGAATTGATCACCGTGGCAAGCATACCCATCTTGTCTCCATCGACACGGTCAAAACCTCTGCCGACCCCCGAAAGCCCCCGGAATATGTTTCCTCCGCCTATGACAATCGCCACCTGATACCCGGACCTGACGGCGGCAGCCGCCTCTGCGGCATACCTTGCAAGCCATTCTTCGCTAATACCCTTGCCTCCAGGACCTCCGAGGCTCTCACCGCTGAGTTTCAACAACACCCTCCTGTACATCGTTCCGTCTTTTTTGAAAATTCAAACAAACAAAAGTATCGAATTATTATGAATCTTGCAAAAAAGAATATAAATTTGCAGTGCTAAAGGAAAACTGAACAAATTTAAGCTGACAATATGGCAAACATTTTCACATCTTCAATAGGCAAGAAGCTCATAATGAGCATCAGCGGCCTGTTCCTGATCATCTTTCTCCTGCTTCATCTGACAATCAATTTCTTCTCTGTCATTGACTCATGTACGGGAAATTTCGTGGCCGGGAACACTGACGGGCTCTTTGCCTTGGGATGCGAATTCATGTCCACCCCTATAGTGACCATTATGGTCCCTGTGCTTGCATTCGGGTTCATCATACATATAATATATGCATGCTACCTGACATACAACAATATCCAGACACGTGGAGGATACAGCCGCTATGAAGTGGCCAGCAAGGCAAGGACCGAGAGCTGGGCATCCAAGAATATGCTTGTCCTCGGTATCATCGTGCTCGGTTTCATCGCATTCCACCTCACACATTTCTGGGATGAAATGCAGCTGAAGGAATTTATGGGTGAAGAGGCATCCGATCCTTATGGACTTCTTATGACCACATTCGGACAGTGGTGGGTAGTGCTGCTTTACATCGTGTGGTTCGGAGCGCTGTGGTTCCACCTTACCCACGGTTTCTGGAGCGCATTCCAGACCATCGGTTGGAGCAACAAGATATGGGAAAAGAGACTCAAGGTCATCGGCTACATATTCGCGACTATCATATTCCTAGGATTCACCACTGTTGCAATAAATGCATTCATACAGTCAATCTAAAGAATCCAGATAAAGATACAGCGGACGGCTGGCCGGATGACGGTCAGCCGTCTTTCGTTATTGTCCCACCTCATCCCGAAAAACTTACAGTACTGTAACATATCTATAAACAACCCCCTTAAAAACACAGAATCATGAAACAGAAAAGATTCATTCTCCAGGAAAAGGAGCTGCCGACACAATGGTATAACATCCAGGCAGACATGGTCAACAAGCCTATGCCCCTGCTCAACCCTGCCACCAGACAGCCTCTGAAAGCAGAAGACCTCTACCCGATTTTCGCCGAGGAACTGTGCCGTCAGGAACTCGACCAGACACACAGCTACATCGACATCCCGGAACCTGTCCAGGAAATGTACCGCTATTACAGATCCACACCTCTTGTGAGGGCATACGGACTGGAGAAGGCACTCGACACCCCTGCACATATCTATTTCAAGAACGAGAGCGTCAGCCCGGTGGGTTCCCATAAACTCAATTCCGCCATCGCACAGGCCTACTACTGCAAGCAGGAAGGTGTCACCAATGTGACAACGGAGACCGGAGCCGGACAATGGGGCACGGCACTTGCGTATGCCGCAAAGGTATTCGGTCTGGAGGCAGCTGTCTACCAGGTAAAGATAAGCTACGAGCAGAAGCCATACAGAAGAAGCATGATGCAGGTGTTCGGGGCGCAGGTTACCCCGTCTCCATCTATGTCAACAAGAGCGGGGAAAGACATCCTCACCGTCAATCCGAACTATCAGGGTTCCCTCGGCACAGCCATTTCAGAGGCCGTGGAACTGGCCCGGATGACTCCTGGATGCAAATACACCCTCGGCTCTGTCATGAGCCACGTATCGCTGCACCAGACCGTCATCGGGCTTGAAGCCGAGAAACAGATGGAGATGGCCGGAGAATATCCGGATATGGTCATAGCATGTTTCGGAGGCGGTTCCAATTTCGGCGGCATAGCCTTCCCTTTCATGAAGCACAAGATATTGGAAGGGAAAAAGACAAGATTCATCGCCGCAGAACCTGCATCCTGCCCGAAACTGACAAAAGGGAAATTTGAATACGACTTCGGGGATGAGACCGGCTATACCCCTCTCCTGCCTATGTTCACCCTCGGACACAAATTCGCTCCGGCTAACATCCACGCAGGAGGACTTAGGTATCACGGCGCGGGAGTGATAGTGTCCCAGCTGCTTAAGGACGGATATATGGAAGCTGTCGACATCGAGCAGCTCGACTCGTTCAAGGCCGGCTGCCTGTTTGCAAGGACGGAAGGGATAGTGCCAGCCCCTGAATCCTGCCATGCCATTGCCGCCACTGTCAATGAAGCCCTCAGGTGCAGAGAGGCAGGAGAAAGCAAGGTAATCCTGTTCAACCTTTCCGGACACGGACTTATGGACATGTCTGCATACGACCAGTATCTGGCCGGCAACCTGACCAACTATACCTACAACGGCTGAACTTCAGTCTTCAGCCATAGGGCTACATCTTCCGGAAGAAGAGGAGAAAGACGCTCATAGACGGATGCATTGTATCTGTTGAGCCATTTCACCTCTTCTTCTGTCATCATCTCCTTCAGTATCGGAGCGGTGTCTATATGGCAGATGGTCAATGTCTCGAACGCCAGCCATCTTCCGAAACTGTCAGTCCCTGCATCCACACAGAGCAGTATGTTCTCGTGACGCACTCCGTGCTGACCCTGACGATATATCCCCGGTTCATCCGATGTGACCATCCCCGGAAGAAACGGCTGGGGGTTGAGATCCTGTCTGATGCTCTGCGGACCTTCGTGGACACCGAGATAGAATCCTACCCCATGTCCTGTGCCGTGGCCGAAATTCCGTCTTGTTCTCCACAATGCATTCCTGGCAAGCACATCCAGCCTGCATCCCGGTGTCCCTTCCGGAAAGACGGCCATAGCCAGCTGGATCATACCCTTGAGCACAAGGGTATAGTCCTCTTTCTCAAGCTGTGTGCACTCTCCGAGAGGCACTGTCCTGGTAATGTCCGTCGTGCCGAAAAAATACTGACCTCCGGAATCCACAAGATACAGTCCGTGCGGCTCGAGCACTGCAGAACCCTCTGCCGGCGTACTGTAATGCGGAAGGGCGGCATTCGGCCCGTATGCCGATATGGTCGCGAAACTGTTGCCCCTGTACCCGTCTATCTCGGAACGGAAACCATCCAGCCTTATGGCCGCATCCCATTCGGTCACCTTTGCTCCGGAAGCCATAGTCGAATCCAGCCAGTAAAGGAACTTCTCCATGGCACAGCCATCTTCCATATATGCCTCACGCAGAGACTTTATCTCGACCTGATTCTTCACGGACTTCCGCAATGCGACAGGAGATGGTCCTGCGATGACATTCTCTTCCCCGAAGAGCTCCGACACATATCTGTAGAGATGATAACTGAGGGAAGAGCGGTCTACATACAGCTTCGATTCGGAAGCATCCCTGTCCGCTACGGCGATATAGATATCGTCGTACCCCGCTATCTCCACTCCATCCGCCTTTATCTCCATAAAACTGTCGACAGTATCCTGGTCCGTATGGGCATCCGCTCCCTTGCGTACAAACCATACGGCCCTGTCGAGCGTGACATACAGCCACGATATCACATAGGGATTGTACACGATGTCGCTTCCCCTGACATTGAGCAGCCACGCAATCTCGTCCAGAGAAGACAGAAGTATGGCATCGCAGTCTTCAGACATCAGGAATTTTCTGAGCCACACCAGTTTCTGGAGTCTGGATTCTCCCACATCCGTCCCATCCAGGGTAATGATCGGAGACACCGGAACCATCGGACGGTCTGTCCACAGCCCATCCAGAATATCCGGGACATCCACCACTTTCCAGATACCGTCCCCACGAGTCCTTGACATCGCCTTCTCCAGCCCCTCGAATGCCGAGACCGACATACAGCTCCCATCCACCGCGACTACTGACACCCTTTCCGCAAGCCATTGCGGTATGGGAACGGAATCAGTCTGTCCTGTCCTGTGGAGTTCAATCCCGGTACCCTGCAACTGCTCCAGAGCCTGGATGAAATATCTCGAATCTGTCCACAGGCCCGCATGGTCTGCCGTAATGACAAGGTCGCCGGCTTCCCCTGTAAATCCTGAAAGCCATTGAACTGCCTGCCATCTCCGGGCAGGATATTCGCTCGAATGAGGATCTGATGCACCGACAACGACTGCATCCCAGCCTTTCGCCGCCATCATCCTCCTGACGGCCTCCACCCTTTCAAAAAAGATATTTCCCATAATCATCGAATGTCAAGGAAAGACAAAAAACTGCTGATGAACGGCCCTACCTTTCCCACCGGTCCTCATCCCAGTCCGGTGACAGGTACGGTCCCGCGTGGTCAATCACAAAAGCGAGATAGGTAATAGGAATCCCCTGCGCGAGATACTGGGATTCGTAGAATGTCTGGACTTCAAACAGTGCATCCACGGCATCCCTGCCGCAGACAGACAGCATATCGCTCGCATAGAGACGTTCCCTGTCTGCCCCGTATATATCAGTCGCCTCTGCAAGCACCTTGAGGGAGTTCTGCCTCGCCATGGCGGCAGAATATTCATGCAGGTATCTGCTGTCAGTCTTCAGATGCACTATACCTCCCTCCCGGAGCATGCTGCGGTATCTTTCCATAAAGAGAGGGGAAGTGAGACGCTTCTTCTCCCTGTGTATCTGAGGGTCCGCAAAGGTTATCCATATCTCCGACACTTCTCCCGGAGCAAAAAGGGATGTGATGAACTCTATTCTGGTCCGGAGGAAGGCCACGTTGGGAAGGCTGTGCTCTTCCGCATATTTCGCGCCCTTCCAGAGACGCGCCCCCTTGATGTCGACCCCTATATAGTTGCATACGGGATTGCGCAGGGCAAGATCTATCGTATATTCTCCCTTGCCGCAGCCCAGCTCCACCACTATGGGATGATCATTCCCGAAAACCTTTTTCCCCCAATGTCCTTTCAGAGGATGGTCGGTGCGGAAGACCTCCTCTGTCCTCGGCTGCACCAGACATCCGAATGTTTCGTTCTCCTTGAATTTTCTGAGCTTGTCCTTCCCCATAACCGTATTATAATGTTGCTTTCTGCCTAATGACACGCAGCCCGAGTCCCCTGAACCCATCCAGCACGGATTCCCCTTCCACAGACACATACATTGTCCATTCTCCATATTCTGACGGCACGAATCCTGTCCTGTACGGGACAAGGCAGTCCATCGTGAAATGTCCTCCTTCCGAAAAGCTTCCTGGCGGAATCACCGCCTTCTCCGAATATCTCCGCCCTGACGGAGACCTGAAAGATATGTCGAGAGCCATTCCCCGGACCATTCCGGGCCTGTCCCTGGAACCGTCTATCCTTGTGAAAAAATACAGGGAATAGGCGGACAAGGTGTCTGACATGTCCAGGCTATACGTATAACATCCCCGGGCATCCCCGGATCTGATGAATGTCTCTGTCATACGAGGTTCGGAACACGACAGGAGAGACACTGCAAGTGCAGCGGACAATATCAGGGAAACCGGTCTCATTGTCCTGCATTTTTCTGTTCCGGCCGGGCTCTGTCCTGTCTGTTCATCTGCCCTCCCTGACGGTTCTGCGGCCTTGTTCCGCCGGCCTGTCTCTGCTGCGGCCTTCCTCCTCCGTTCTTCGGTCTCTGCGCATTCTGCTGTCCCGGCCTGTTCTTTCCCTTGCCGCCTTTGCGTCTTCTCCGCGTCTCGTCAAAACGTGTGATGCTGTCGTCCCCAACGGCAGAAATGAACTCAGGGACATTCTGCACCGGTTCTCCCTTGAGCGACTCCGGCTTCTGGCCGTTCCTGTTCATCCGGATAATCTCCCTGACCTCTGCAGCAGGAAGAGGATACAGATTGGCAAATGAAGACTGGTCATACGAGAAATACATGGTCTCCTTGAGGATATCTGTCTTCATCAGATATGCCAGCCCATCCTCGAATTCAAGAGGGTTCAGCACTTTCGGTATCCTCGACTGGGCATCGATGTAGACGGCAGTCTCATAATTCAGGCAGCATTTGAGCTTCCCGCACTGACCTGCAAGCTTCTGCGGATTGAGAGACAGGTCCTGTGTCCTGGCGGCCGCCGTGGTGATGGACTGGAAACTGGAGATATAGTTGGAGCAACACAGCTCACGGCCGCAGACCCCGAGCCCTCCTATCAGCCCTGCCTCCTGCCTGGCACCGATCTGCTTCATCTCTATCCTTATGTGGAACTCCTCGGCAAACACCTTGATCAGCTGCCGGAAATCCACCCTTCCATCCGCTATATAATAGAATATGGCCTTGGTTCCATCACCCTGAAACTCCACATCCCCGATTTTCATCTCCAGGCCAAGCTCGGCAGCTATCTGTCTTGCCCTGATCATAGTCTCGTGCTCCCTTGCTATGGCCTCCTGCCATTTCTCCAGATCGAATATCTTGGCCTTGCGGTAAATTTTCTTCAGTTCTGCGGTCTCCGGATCTATCTTCTTGCATTTCATCTGCCTGGACACGACAGGCCCCTCCAGGGTGACAATCCCCAGGTCATGCCCTGTCGCAGACTCCACAATCACGAGGTCACCCATCTTGATGGTCTGACCGGATGCATTGACATATATACCCTTGCGCGTATTCTTGAAGCGCACTTCAAAATAATCCTTATACTGCTCCTGCTTCACCCCCGGAAGCCAGTCATATACCTCCAGCTTGCAGCAGCCCTGACGGTAGTCGCATTTCAGCTCTCCCTCATCGGTTCTCTCGACCACGCATCCGCGCGAGCAGTCAAATTTCCTGTTTTCGTTATCCATAAGTCAATAAGTCATAAAAATCCTGTTGACAAGGTCGCAGAAGACTATCTTAGCATTGACATTCCTGTCAATCTGCGCCGCCGCGCTGTCCAGATAGCCCGCAACCCTGTCACAGAAGACATCACGGCTTCCGGCCGCCAAACCGGAAAGCAACTGTATCTCATCCTCCGTGGCATTAGAGACAGATGCCATACCGTGCCTTATCATATATACCTTTCTTATGCAGTCTTCGGCAAAGGCGCAGAATCCTTTCTGCTTCTCCCTCGACTTGAGCGCGGACATATCCTCCCCGGCCTCAAGGGCCGTAAGCAAGTCTTTAGACCGGACCGCCTGCATCAGTTTCTCGAAGATTGACATATATTCATCATAATCCGCCCTGTCCCCTATCATGGTGAGAGCCGCTCCGACACTCCCTCCGGACACGTTTGCATACACCCTTGCCTGCTCTGCAGATACAGAGAACCTTGTCTGCAGGGTCTGCGCCACCTCTTCCTTGTCCATCGGCAGGACCCTGAAACTCTGGCATCTGGAAAAGATGGTCTGGAGCACCTTCTCCGGAGCATGCGTCACCATCAGGAAAAGTGTCTTCTCCGGAGGTTCCTCCACTATCTTCAACAGTCTGTTCGCCGCTTCCGCATTCATCTTCTCCGGAAGCCATATCACCACTGCGCGGTATCCGCTCCCGACCGGGGAAAGCGACAGCTTCTCAAGGACAGATTTGGCCTCCGCCACCGCTATGTTACCTGCTTTCCCCTCTATTCCAAGCTCGGAATACAGCTCGCTTTCAAGGAAATACGGATCCGCCAGCACCAGTTCTCTCCAGTATTTCAGATATGTGTCAGAGACTGGCTTTTCTGAAGAAGACACCCTTGTGCCGCTGTTGACCGGAAAGACGAAATACATGTCCGGATAGATCAGCTTCGATATCTGTCTGCAGGACGGGCATTCTCCGCAGGAATCGCCATCACGACGGTCCTGGCAGTTCAGATACTGGAAAAAAGCCAGCACAAGAGGCAGTGCGCCGCAGCCTTCGTTCTCATAGAAGAGCATTGCATGGGCCACCCTGCCGCTGTCTGCCATACCGGACAGCGCCCTCTTCACATCATCATTCCCGGGTATGTCTGCAAACCTCATCTATGAAAGCCGTTTTCCCACATAGTCCGCAATCTCTGCAAGACAGTTCTTCTCCATACTGTCCGGAAGGACATCCAGGGCCTTGACGGCCTTGTCTACATACTCCCCAAGCCTGCGGGTGGCATATTCTATCCCGTTGTGCGTCCGTACGAAAGCTATGATCTCATCCCTGTATCCCGGATTGGACCGGATATCCCTGACCTTCTTCCGTATGTCCGCATCCGTGCCGGCGCTCGCATTATGCAACGCACCAAGCAGAGGAAGGGTCATCTTCTGCTCCAGGATATCCACGCCTACCGGCTTGCCCACCTGGGAAGAGGATGGGGAATAGTCGAATATGTCATCCCTTATCTGGAAAGCCATCCCGAGCGAGACCGCATAAGTCCGCACAGCCTGCTCCTGCTCCTGTGAAGCGTTCACCGAAATGGCGGCGGAGACAGCGGCAGCCTCGAAAAGGGATGCTGTCTTGTTGAATATTATCCTTACATAATCGTCTTCATCAGTGTCACAGGTCCCGGCCTTCTGCAGCTGGAACATCTCGCCTTCAGCAAGATCGCTCAATGTCCGCGAAAAGAGCCTGATCACCCGGCCGTCCAGTGGAGTGTCGCAGCCCAGGATACATTCCATCGCCCTGACCAGCCAGAAATCCCCGACAAGCACCGACACGGATGGTCCCATCAGTGACCTTATCGTCGGGACTCCCCTCCGCTGGTCGCTGTTGTCCGCCACATCATCGTGCAGAAGCGTGGCATTGTGGAGAAGTTCCGCTGCGGCGGCATACGAGACGCTTGCCTCAGTCAGCCTTCCTCCGGAACATGCCCGGGCCACAAGAAGCGCGAGCAAAGGCCTCAACTGCTTTCCCGAATGCTCCAGAATCCTGGAATTGGTCACGTTCAGGACCTCTATGTCGCTCTTCAGCTGCTCTCCTATCCTAGTCTCGACTCTTGTCCAGTCCTCCCCGAGGAATGATTTCAACTTGTTCAGATCCATCTATTTGCCGCCTCCGAAAAGGATTGCCAGAGAAAGTGTAAACCCTCCGAAGTTGCTTGATGAAAACGCGTTGCCTATGAACGGGACGAAACCGTCCTGCATCGCGGCATCCGCATTGGAAAGAGGCCCCAGATTCCAGTTATACCGGCCTATCACCTGGAATCTCCAGAGTTCCAGGCCTATACCCAGACCAATACCATACTCGAACCGGTTGAGTCCCGACCACTGGTTTCTTCCTTCTTCCATACCAGCAGCAGACATCCTGTTGCCCAGGGCATAGCCTATATATGGAGTGACATCCAGGAACGGCCTGAACACCAGAAGATCCGGACCCCACTGCAGGGACACCGGAAGTTCAAGATAGCTCATCCTGATATTGAAATCCTGGCCTATCATCTTCGCTCCCTTTGCATTATAGATAAGAGAAGGCTGGAGAGAAAAGCCGAGAGGAAGATCCAGCTTATAGGTGAAACCTCCGTGCCACTGTGTCATGGCAGCCCTGTTAAGGTCGCTTATCTTCGCTGTGGAGAAAGTCACGCCTCCGATCACCCCATAACGGCTCTGGGCCATAGAAGCAGCCGCCCCTGCCAGAAACACGGCAGAAACCGCCAGAAGCATAAAAAACCTTTTCATCGCCAATCGGAATTAAGATCTCACAGCAGGGCATCCAGCTTCTTTGCGATATCCGCCTTGGACGCAGCTCCGACCATTCTGTCAACCAGTTCTCCGTTCTTGAAAAACAGCAGTGTAGGGATGTTCCGGATGCTGTATTTCATCGGCACTTCCTGATTCTCATCCACATTGCACTTGCCTATCACGACCTTGCCATCGTATTCAGCGGCAAGTTCCTCTACCAGAGGGGCAATCATACGGCACGGACCGCACCATGTAGCCCAGAAGTCCACCATTACCGGCTTGCCGCCACCTATAATCTCCGCAAAATTTGCATCTGTTACAATCTGTTCCATAATCATCTGGTTTTTAAAACAAAAATTTCCGGTTACAAATATAACATTTATAATCGGATTTCATACCAGGAAACCGGCCATACAGGAAACTGATACGGAAATTGCCGCATTACAGCAGGCCGAGATGCCGGAGCGCAGCCGCCACACCTTCATCATCCACCGAAGATGTGACATAGTCAGCGTGGGCCTTGACCTCATCGGCAGCATTCCCCATCGCCACTCCTGTACCGGCGGCTTCGAGCATCGGAATGTCATTGCCCCCATCGCCGAAAGCCACCGTATCTTCCATACCGATGCCATAATAGCCTGCAATCTGCCTTATCCCCTCGGCCTTGGAACTGTCCGACGGCACTATATCCACAAAGTCCGGATGCCATCGCGTGGCTACAGTCTTTTTCATATACGGAGCGAGAAGCCGCCCGAAAGTCTCATCATCCAGCACCGGAGTGTACTGGTACAGCGGCTCTTCCGCCGCCTCGGCCATACTCACCGGAGGAACAGGGGAAATCGAGAGCGATTCCAGCACGTGCATCGCCTTGGCATCCATAGCGGTCATGCTGACACGGCTCTCGCTGTAAGCCACACAAGACACCCCGCCATCATCCAGCAGACGGGCGAGCAGTCCGGCTTCTTCCATATCCATCGGATTGCTGTACAGCAACCTCCCATCTGCATACACAAGGGAGCCGTTCATACATATATAGCCATCGAATGGATAGTCTTTCAGATTGTCCATAAAAACCTTGTGCCTGCCGCTGGCGATGAAGACCCTGATACCCTGAGCCCGGAGCCTGTCCAGACATCTTATGGATGCATCCGATATGACATGCGTCCTGAAACTGACCAGTGTCCCATCTATATCGAAAAAAACCGCCCTTACCATATCATCTGCCCTGTCTTTCCTGCTTTCCTGAAATTCCGCTCCGTCCAGACCTCCCCTGCACGGATGTGGAGCCGGAAACAGCAGCCGGCCCGGACGTGCCATGCGCATAATGTGTCTGCTGCGGCCTGCGCTTCTCCTGAGGGACCGTCATTGCGGGCTGGTTCCTTATCTGGCTGTATATCAAAAGGCATATACCCGCTATTATGAAAGGTATGCTAAGCAGCTGTCCCATATTCAGCACCATATTCTCCTCGAAACCGACCTGGGGCTCCTTGATGAACTCTATCAGGAAACGCATCCCGAAAAGCACTATGAAGAATATCCCTATGAATGAGCCCCTTTTCATTTTTTCAAGCCTGTACCTGTACAGTCCGATGAGCACAAGCCCGAGAATCAGATAGCTCAATGCCTCATAGAGCTGCGTAGGGTGGTGAGGAAGGGTCTCCCCGTTCCTCAGGAAGATGAACCCCCACGGAAGGCTGGTCACATCCCCGTATATCTCCGAATTGAACAGGTTCCCCAGACGGATGAACATCCCGGCAAAACATACAGGGATGCAGAGATGGTCGAGTATCCAGAGAAAGTCGAAATTGTATTTCCTTCCGTAATGATGGGCGAACCACCACATTGCAAGGATCAGGGCTATAGTGCCCCCGTGGCTCGCAAGGCCGCCTTTCCACGGCATGAAAATCTCCCAGAAACCTTTCCAGCTCCCGAAATAATATTCCGGCTGATAGAAGATGCAGTGCCCGAGCCTCGCCCCAACGATAGTGCCTATCAGCAAGGTATACAGCAGGGGGTCGAGAAGTTTCACGGGGATACCCTCCCTCTTGAAGAACCATTTGAAAATGAACCATCCGAGCACAAACCCTGACACGAACAGGATGGAATACCACCTGATCGAGACAGACCCTATATGGAATATCTCAGGATTCACATTCCAGTTGATGAAAAGGAAATCAAGCATCTTGTCTTTCTTTTATGTTCAGGAGGGCAAAGGTAAGAAAAATTTGTATCGGCGGATTTTTTTATTTGTCCATTTGTCTTAAATTTGTGACTTTCGTGATTATCGTGATGAGTGACCGCAGAGACAAGGAATGGAATATGGCTCCACTGCCGCACCCGGAACAGATCGACCCGGGAAAGCTTCTGCTGTCGTATAACGGAGGGGAGACAGACCTCATCTGCATACTCGGCCCTACGGCATCCGGGAAGACGGGCTATGCCGTCAGGCTTGCGGAAGAATTTATCCGCAGAGGCTGCTCCGGAGCCGAAATCATCTCCGCCGATTCGCGTCAGGTCTACAGAGGTATGACGATAGGGACCGGGAAAGACCTCGGGGAATACGGAGACATCCCGTACCACCTCATAGACATCCTTCCTGCGGGAGAGAAATACAATATCTACGAATACCAGCGCGACTTCGAGGCTGTGTACACGGATGTGAGGAAGAGAGGCTGCATCCCCATACTCTGCGGAGGGTCAGGGCTCTATATAGAAGCCGCCACACGCGGATACTCCCTGCCCGAAGTCCCTGCGGACCCGGCCCTGAGGGAGGAGCTTGAGAAAGAGGACACAGGTACTCTCATAGACAGGCTCGCCGCTCTTAAACCGCTTCACAATTCCACCGACTATGATACGCGCAAACGCCTGATACGCGCCATTGAGATAGCGATGTACGAGCAGAGCCATCCCGTGGCGATGACTTCCTGCCTGCCCAAGAATACATTCTATATCGGAATGCTCGTGAGCCGCGATGAGCGGAACGCGAGGATAGACAGAAGGCTGGATGCAAGGCTCGAGGAAGGTATGGTGGAGGAGATACGGACCCTGCTCAATGGCGGGCTGTCCGCAGAAGACCTTATGTATTACGGACTTGAATACAAATATGTGACACAGTATGTGACAGGAGCTCTGGACTACGGGCAGATGAGGGAAAGGCTCGCCACCGCGATACACCAGTTCGCCAAGAGGCAGATGACTTGGTTCAGGGGAATGGAGAGGAAAGGAATCAGGATACACTGGACAAAGGGGAATCCCTGTACGACACTTAATGACTCAAATCTAAATAACCGGTAACAAATGGGAAAAGACACAAGACAGACATTGCTCGCTGTAGCGGTATCGGCACTTGCAGCAATGACGGCAGCCCCGTCAGGGGCACAGAGTTTCGAGGAATGGCGCGACCCGGAGCTCAACGAAGTGAACCGCGCACCGATGCATACCTCGTTCTTTGCATACGCGGACAGGGAAGAGGCCTTGCAGGCCATCAGGGAGGACTCCGAGAACTATATGACCCTCAACGGACAATGGAAGTTCAAATGGGTAAGGCACAGCTGGCAGAGACCGTCCGGTTTCTGGGAGACCGGATTTGATGACACGGACTGGGACATGATACCTGTACCGGGGATATGGGAGCTTAACGGATACGGAGACCCAATCTACCTCAACATAGGCTATGCGTGGAGAGGCAATTACGAGAACAATCCCCCGTATGTCCCTGAGGAAGAGAACCATGTGGGTTCATACAGGAAGACGGTCACAATACCAGCAGAATGGAAGGGCAAGGAAATCATAGCCCATTTCGGGGCCGCGGCATCCAACATCTACCTCTGGGTCAACGGTAAATTCGTGGGCTACAGCGAGGACAGCAAGCTGGAGGCCGAATTCGATGTGACAAGATATGTGAAACCGGGAGAGAACGTGTTCGCCATGCAGATATTCCGCTGGTGCGACGGTTCGTATCTGGAGGACCAGGATTTCTTCAGGCACTCAGGCATCAGCCGCGACTGTTATCTGTATGCACGGGAGACCGGAGGCATCCGTGATATCCGCATCACCCCCGATCTCGATGCCTCATATAAGGATGGCAGCCTCTCCATCACCGTCACCACCGCAGGAAACTGCGATGTATCCCTGTCACTGTCGGATGCGGATGGCAACGAGGTGGCAGGTACGGAAGTGAGCGGGAAAGGGCACATCTCTGCGGACATGTCCGTAGCCGCACCGTACAAATGGACGGCAGAGACCCCGTACCTCTATACTTTGACCGCGACATCTTCCTCCAGAGGCAGGATACTCGAGGTCATCCCGGTCAAGGTAGGATTCCGCAAGGTGGAGATAAAAGGCGGACAGGTGCTTGTCAACGGGCAACCTGTGCTCTTCAAGGGAGTCAACCGTCACGAAATGGATCCGGATGGCGGTTCTGTGGTGTCATACGAAAGGATGGAGCAGGACATAAGACGAATGAAAGAGCTGAATGTCAATGCTGTGCGCACCTGCCACTATCCGGATGACTACCGTCTGTACGAACTGTGCGACAGGTACGGGCTCTATATGGTGGCCGAGGCCAACATCGAATCACACGGTATGGGATACGGAGACAGGACCCTTGCAAAAGAAGATGAATACAGGACGGCACACCTTGAAAGGAATATGAGGAATGTCCAGAGGAACTACAACTTCCCATCCGTAATCTTCTGGTCCCTGGGCAACGAGGCCGGCGACGGGCCTAACTTCACGGCATGCTACGAATGGGTGAAGAACGAGGACAGCAGCAGGCCAGTGCAGTACGAACAGGCAGGTACCGGGGACAATACGGACATATTCTGCCCAATGTACTATCCTTATGAAGACTGCGAAAGATATTGCGGGAACAACCCTGCCAAGCCTCTCATACAATGCGAATATGCGCACGCGATGGGCAATTCGGAAGGGGGCTTCAAGGAATACTGGGACCTGGTGCGCAAATATCCTGCATACCAGGGCGGCTTCATCTGGGACTTTGTGGACCAGTCCATCCACTGGACGGGAAAAGACGGGAAGAAATTCTACGCATACGGCGGGGACTTCAACGAGTATGACCCATCCGACTACAACTTCTGCAACAACGGGCTGATCAGTCCTGACAGGGTGTTCAACCCTCATGCATACGAAGTGGCATACATACACCAGCCTATATGGACAGAGGATGCCGAGGACGGCAAGGTGGAGATATACAATGAATATTTCTTCCGCGACCTCTCCGCCTACTATATGGAATGGTCCGTACTTGCAGATGGCCATCCGGTGAAAAGGGGCATCATCCATGACCTCGATGTCGCTCCTCGGGAAAGGAAGGTCTACGACCTCGGCATCGACACAGCATCCCTGCCTGCAGACAAGGAACTTATGCTCAATGTAGAATACAGGCTCAAATCCGCGGAAGGTCTTCTCCCCGCAGGTCATGTCACAGCATACGCCCAGATATGCCTTGCGCCATACAGGTGGGGTGATACAGCACCGGAATCCCGGATGCTGTCCAACATCAGTGACACCGCTCCAGTAATATGCAGTACAGATGGAAGAATCCTTGTCAGCGGGGAAAATTTCGCGATAGGGTTCTCTAAACTCACCGGACTGATAAGCCTGTACGAATACAAAGGCAAGGCAATGCTCGAAGAAGGAAGCACCCTCAGGCCGAATTTCTGGCGAGCCCCTACCGACAACGATTTCGGTGCCGGGCTGCAGACAGGATATGCGGTATGGAAGAATCCTGAAATAAAGCTTGCCGGCATTGAATATGCCACGGAAGGTTCCTTGGCAAAAGTCAGCGCAAGATACGAAATGCCATCCGTCAAAGCCGCTGTCTCCATGGAATATCTTATCAGCAATGCAGGGAAGGTACAGCTGACATACAGCTTCGATGCCACGGAAGGCACTGAACTGCCGGACATGTTCCGGTTCGGGCTGAGGATGGAGATGCCTGAAGAGTTCAATACCATCAGTTTCTACGGGAGAGGGCCGTGGGAGAACTACTCCGACAGGCTGACAGCGGCCCGGGTCGGGCTGTACAGACAGAGCGTGGAAGAACAGTTCTATCCGTATATCCGTCCTCAGGAGACAGGGACAAAGTCAGACCTCAGATGGTGGGAAGTGCTCGATATAGGCGGAGCCGGACTGAGGTTCAGCAGCGATGCCCCGTTCTCTGCCTCAGCTCTTGAATATTCTGTGGAAATGCTCGATGAGGGGACAAAGAAAATCAACCGCCACCCGTCAGACCTGACAAAGGCAGGAGCGACCTGTCTCTGCATCGACAAGGCGCAGATGGGTCTCGGATGTGTCAACAGCTGGGGGGCACTGCCGTGCGACAGATACAGACTCCACTATCAGGACAGGACTTTCACCCTTCTGATAGAACCTGTAGAGCACCATCTGGCATTCTGAACGGCATATTCCCGAGGACTGCCGTCATAGACGGCCACAGTCACAGAAGTTCGGAAATGATATCATCCGAAACGAAGAAACGGGATTCAGGAATACGCAGCCTGGACTCATGATTTGCTCCAGGCTGTCCGGGGAGGACTCCTCCGGCAGGGACAAGAGACCCTGTTCGGAGGAGTTTTTCCATATTCCGGGCCGAAAGTGTATCTGACTGCAGGAGGGAGGCCGCCACTCCCCGGGATGTCCGCAACCCGAGCATTATCTCTTCCTCCCGGAACTGTGCAGGGGTCAGAGTCTCGGACTCCCGGATACTGTCCAGGCTTCCGGACAATGCCGCGATGATATAGGCATCCACGTCTGGGACATTCCAGCTGCGGAGACACTGTCCGCATGCGGTATCCCCGGCATCGGCACCGCTCTCCGAGCCACGACGGCATACAGCGCCATTCGCAGGAGTCCCGATTCCGGGCACCGAGAAAGAATGGGCTGCAGGCCCTATGCCTACATAAGGAAAATGTCTCCAGTAGGCACTGTTATGCTTTGCCTCATAGCCCGGCAAGGCAAAGTTTGAGATTTCATAATGACTGTATCCTGCCTCACCGAGCATCCGGCAGAGTTCAGCGTACTGCCCTGCACAGACATCTTCCGCCGCCTCCGCATATACGCCATCCGCCACCAGGGCAGCAAGGGCACTGCCCTCCTCAACAGAAAGCTGATAGGCGGAAACATGCTGGGGAAGGGAGCCATCACCTGATATGTCAAGAGCCTTCTCCAACATCCCTGACCAGTGCCCGTAAGGATCCGCAATGGAAGGATGCATCCCGTCCGCTGCCACGATGCTGCATATGTCATATCCGAAGATGAGGTCTATGCTTATATTCCCGACACCGGACTCCCGGAGAATCCGGTACGCCTGCCTTGCGGTACGGACATCGTGCCTGCGGTTCATCCAGCGGAGCACCCTGTCATCCATCGACTGCACCCCCATACTCACCCGGTCCACTCCAAGGCCAAGAAGCGTCTCCACATATTCATGCCCTTTCCGCACTATGTCATCCGGATTCACCTCGACGGTAAACTCATCGAATGGCACCTGCCGCCCGGGTCTGCAAGGGTCTGCAAGTGCGGCACGGCACGCAGCGACAATCCTCCCTATCTCCTCAACGGGAAGAACGGAAGGAGTCCCGCCTCCGATATACAAAGTGTTCACCGTACCGGGACATCCGGAAGAGGGAGACACGGATGCCCGTATCTCCTCAGCCCGTGCCAATGTCTCTGCACATACGGCATTCGTAAAACGGCCGTACCCGCAATTCGGCACCACGGAATAGAAATCACAATAGGTGCAGAAGCTCCTGCAGTATGGAATATGTATGTATATCACGACATCAAAAAAGACGGGGTGCAGCCGACACTGCCGACCCACACCCCATCAGATTATGCAATACCGTCTTTATCTCAACATCAGCTCCGCCGTCCCGAGGCTGCCTTTCTCCGTGAACGCCTCCACGGTATAGATGCCTTTCACATAGTCAGGGATGTCGTTGAGATAGATGCTCAGTTCCACTTCTGACCCCTGATAGTCGACTTCCCTTGATGCTGAAGCCATCATCGGCTGCCCATCAAGAAGGAACTCCTTGCTCGAAGAGTTCGTGAGAAGCGCGCCATCCGGATCCTTCACCTGTATATACACCCTTACAGGACCTTTCTCTGCAAGTTCGTTCTCCACAAGGCTCAGCGTCGCCATAAGACGCACCACCCTGCTGCTCCTGTCGGTTACCCTGTTGGAGGCATTGTACGCATCCAGCCTGATGCCGCGGCCCTTGATGACAGCACCGGCAGCCACCTGTCCGGACAAAGTCTCGACAGCCTTGTTAAGCTCCTCGTTCTGCCTCCTGCTCTCGGCAGCCTCTTTCCTCGCGGCAGCCGCATCTGCAGTCAGCTTCTGGTTGAGGGTATTGAGGGAGTCTATCTGGACGATATAGTTCCTCATTATGCTCCTCAGCGTGCCGAGTTCCTTCTCGTACTGGCGGATCTTTGTCCTGTTGGTCGCTTCCGTCTTCTTTATCCTTTCGATCAGCTGCGACACCTCCTCACGCGAGGAATCCAGCTGCATGTTTATCGACTCATAGTCGGATGACAGACTTGCATAGTCGTTCTGCAACGCTATCATCTCTCTTGTCAGATCCTCCTTCTCCACCTTGAGTTCCTTCACGAGAGAGGACCGCTCTATCCATACCGCAGCCAAAGCCACCAGAAGGACTGCCGCCACTGCGGCAAGGACATACATTGTCTTCTTCAGTCCGGCTTCCTGCCCCTGACCTGCAGGCTGGCCCTGTTCAATCATCCTGTTATCTTCCATGACTAAAATATTTACAGCACCCGCAGGTGCATGTTTGTTTTACACTCAATCGTACAAATATAACAATATTTTAAAATAAGTGTATATTTGCAGTATACAAAAACCGATGTCATGAAATATTTCATCAGATCCGTAAAATATTTTATCTATCTGTCCGTCCTTATCGTCATAATAATGGCTCTGCTTGTCCTGATAAAGGCCGTCGAGCCTGACATAGGCACCATGTTCCGCAACGGTTACGATGCCCTCTGGCAGATTGCCGTCCTCTTCGCTGCCGTAGCCGCCTTCTATCCGAAGATAGGATATGTCGAGAGGTTCGCCGCATCTTCCATCGACTGGGAATCATCCAGAAGCGAAATAAAGAAATATATGGAAAACCACTACTACAGTCTTGAAAAGGCGAAACCGGGACTGATGACATTCAGGCATAACGGGACAGTCAGCCGTATCTCCAGAATGTACGAAGACAGGATCACCATCACCTCCGCAGAAGGAGGAGTGACAGTAGAGGGTCTCAGAAAAGATGTCCTGCGCATTGCTTCAGGGCTCGAAAGAACTCTTGTCCAAAATAACGGACAATAGGCTCTTCCAGAAATTCAAATACACGTACATTCTCCCTCCTTCCCCTGGCAAAGGCATCCTTGCAAATTTCCCACCTGTGCAGGTTGAGGGCGCGCATTCCGTTTGACAGATGCGATACCCTTATGGGATACAGCCAGCAGGATATGGGCTTGCGGAAATCCCCCTGTCCCTCGGACCATCTGCGCTCCATTGAGCAGAAGCAGCTTCCGTCCCCGTCAAAGCAGGTATAGGCACATTCCTCGCTGCCAGGGACAAGAGGTGTCACCATATCCCCATCCGCATCTATCTCGAAAAAGCCCTTATCCTTCACGGCTGCCCTGCCTTGAGGCCGCATAAGACCGGAAAAGACAGGATAGTTCTTCTCGATGGCTTCAGGTTCGGACTCATCCAGAGGAGCGCCGCTGTCACCTATAATGCAGCAGCAGCCACGGCATTTGCCGTAGTCACACGCAAAATATTCAGTAAGTATCTCCGATGAGACCAGACAGTCATCTATCTGGATTATGGACGGCATTTTTCCTCTTTCCATCATTCAAATCGTTAAGGCGTTATCCTTGCAGGAAGGTCTATCTCACCACATATTCCACCCTGCTTCCGGATGCGAGCAGGGAAATCATTTCCATTACCTTTCCGGCAGAGACCGCATCAATCTTCTCCGCATATCTCGTATTCAGGTCCTTGCCATCGGTAAACCTTGTCTTGACCATCTCGACCCAATACCACGGATCGTTCTGGAGAGATGCGACTCCGTTCTTGACGACATCCCTGCATATTGCCGCCGTGCCATCATCTACCGGTGAAGAGGACAGGTCAGACAGGACTGCCCTCACATCATACAGCAGCACAAGGGGGTCCTTCCCGGTCTCGACGAGAGGCAGCACTGACGGGTCAAGGTCCGACACCGATATGAGGAAACTGACCCTCTCGTGAGGATATGCCGAAAAATCGCAGAAGACTCTGGCAGAAGCGGCAGAACCGCACAGTTTCCGGTTCAGGGCCGATTCAAGGGCAACTGAAGCCACCTTCATTGCCATATAGTTGTCCGCGCTGAACGGCAGGGGCGCAGACATGGCGATGTCAAGACTCTGCCGCTTCCCTTCTACAATATGGGTAGTCCATCCTGATATCGGCTGGTATGGGAGCCTTATCCTTGCGAGCGCAAGCGGTTCGGTCATGAATCCGGAAAGATTCTTTTGCAGAAACCGTCTCATAGCCGTCTCTTCCATATCCCCCACAATCATCAGAACCCCGTCATTGACACGGCTGAAATGCGAATCGAAAAAATCCACCGCCCTGTCACAGGCATCCGGATGAAGGTTTTCCGGTACCTTGTCGGAAGAATAGTGGTACGAAGGGCACATCAGACTGTCGATTGCAGCCTTGCGCGCCGGCATTGTCCCTGCCCTGGCTCCCAGGTCCAACATCTCGCATTCAGCATAGTAGTCGAATGCCGGCCTGTTGACAGTCCTGGAATTCGCCACCGACCTGAGGCATTTGAACAGCAAGGTCAGGGATGGCTTCGGGGCCATTCCTGTCAGGCTGATATGGGAGACCGTCACCTCGCTCGACATCGTGATACCTTCAGAAAGCATGATATCATTGAAATCCACGCTCTGTAATCCGGCGATATCGTATGTCTCGAGGATATCGGAATAGAACGCCCCTTCGCCACGCCTGAGGTCCGGGACGACGGAATATCCGCCCCTTATCATCATATCATAATAGAAGATGCCGCCTGTCTGCATCCTCTTGTAGACAACTTTCATCCCGTTGGAGAATGTCCACATCGTCCCCCCCGAAACAGGATCCTTGCGCGTCCTCTTGATCTTGAGTCTCTCCGCAGGGGCGGAGGCAAGTGCGAGAGAATCATCCATATTGACCGGATAAACCGTCAGGGTGTCCCGCGTTTCTGCCTCCGACCACGCCCTGTCGAACATCTCCCTTATCTCCCGCCCCGAAATACGGGCGGAATCAGCCGTGACCGACACTGTCAGATTGCGTGTGCTGTCAAGCAGTTCGGAAGCGAAATTGTTGAACAGCCTTGTCCTTGTGGAATCCGGAAGGTCCCCTCTGACAAGAAACTTGAACCTGTCGGTCTTCGAAACCACGGAAGAGCCGTAAAGGAAAGATGATATGCACTCATCCACATACCTGCCGTTGCAAGTCACCGGATCGAGTGCCTGTCTGTACTGCTGCAGCAGATATTCATTCCTCGCCCCGGCGTATTCGCTTTCCCTGACCCCGTTCACATCCACATCGGCAATGACATCCGCCAGCACCCCAAGAGCCTGCACCGCCGTAGAATTGTCCGTGGTAAAAGATATCACATACTTCTCATCTCCTCCTCCAGAGGCACTTCCAGCATAACGGAAATGCAGACCGGACAACGGGATGCCGTTACGCTTCATCCCGTACACTATCCTGCGTCCCAGAATCCGGTCGAGTATCCCGGCCAGATGCTCCGACACTACAGGAACCGCAGTCCCCATATATCCAGCCGGTGTCCGGGGGGAAGAATACCATACTGAAATCCTTGCCGCTGCCGCCGAGGTATCCGCCCTTACCACGGTGACGACAGTATCCCTGTCCCTCCACACATACGAAGTGTCCGCAGGGACATCTCCGCCGCCGGCCGGCACTATCATCGAAAGCATCTTCATCTTCGAAAGGACGGCATCCTTGCTGACATCTCCGGAAACTATGACAGCATCTCCGGCCGGGACATCATCCTCCATTGCCTCCACCATACTGAATATCATAAGGAGGGTCGAATCCATCACGCTCTCCCCTCCTGAAACAGGGAATGACCCGAAACGGTACACAGCCGCATCAGACCTCACGCTCACATGCACGGGGACGGACCTGCGACACATCGAAGAGGCAGCCCCATGCCGTGCCGCATAGTCACGCACTGTCCCGGAGAGGAATCTCGGCACTTCTGTCATAGAGGCCCTGGCGGCATAAACCGCCCTGTCCATAAGAGAGTCCGCGACATCCAGCTTCCTCACAAGGGCGAATTCAGCCATACCCTTCTCGGATGGATTGACCGCTATGTAATAGGACATCCCGTTCGGAAGCACCCCCGTGCTCACTGCCGGGTCCGGAGACAGTCCGGGAGGCAGAGGAGATGCGGCATACGCCGTCACCGCAACGAGTGCCGCCAAAAGCGTCATATAATACCTGTTTTTCATCTTTTCCGTAGCCTGATTGCAAAATTAAAACAATTTTTGCTAAATTTGTGAGTTGGCAACCATTAAGAGTATGTTAAACGAATAAACTGCATAAATCATGAAAAAGATCATTCTTTTAGCTATCTCGGCGGTTTTTGCCGCCGCCACAGTTTCTGCCCAGGACCTGGAGCAGGCGACCAATACCTATAACAACGGCGTAATGTCTCTCCAGATCGGAGACAACGCTGCTGCGCTTGACTCATTCAAACAGGCTCTCACCATGGCCGAGGCATGCGGAGAGACAGGGGCTGAAGTGGCAGCCAACTGCAAGAATGTTATTCCTGGAGTCATGCTTTCCATAGCGAAGGACAAGATACAGGCCAAGGATTATGACAACGCCATCACAAGCCTCAACGAGGCTGCTGCCGTAGCGAAGGAATACGGCAACACCGATGTTGAATCAGAGGCAGGGGAACTCGTTCCTCAGGTTCTCCTCCAGAAAGCCAATGACCTGCTCAAGGCAAAGGATTTCGACAATGCCGTAGCCGCATACAATGAAGCCATTGCAGCCGATCCGGAGAACGGACGCGCATACCTGCTTCTCGGAAGCGCATACGCATCTTCAGGCAAGATTGCCGAGGCAGAGGCCGCATACACGAAGGCAGGCGAACTCGGGGAAAGCTCCGATGCCGCAAAGCAGCTCACCAACCTCTATCTGAGGCTTGCAAACTCATACTACAAGGCCGGTAAATATGCCGAGGCCATACAGGCAGCCGAGAAGTCTGCCTCATACAACGAAAACAACGCCAACGCATATCTGATTGCAGCCAATTCCGCACAGAAGAGCGGGGACAACAACACCGCCATCACATATTTCGAGAAATATATCTCCATGCCGAAGGCAAAGAACGTGAACGCATACACCTTCACAATCGCAGTCCTCTACCAGCAGGCAGGAAACAAGGAGAAAGCCATAGAGTACTACCAGAAAGTGGCATCCGACCCTACATACGGCACAGATGCACAGACACAGCTCAAGGCTCTCCAGCAGTAATATCCTGACCGGAAATGAGGGAACTCGAACTTCTTGCCCCGGCAAGGGACGCTGACATCGGCATCGCGGCAATCGACTGCGGTGCCGATGCCGTATATATAGCCGGGCCGAAGTTCGGTGCAAGGCAGGCTGCCGGGAACAGCATCGAAGACATAGCCGGACTGTGCAGATACGCCCACCGGTTCGGGGCAAAGATATTCGTGACCCTCAATACGATAATATATGACGATGAACTGGACGATGCCGCAAGGCTGCTGGAGGGAATCAGCGAGGCCGGGGCAGATGCGGTAATCGTACAGGACATGGCAGTCGTGGAGCTGCTGAGGAAAATGTTCCAGGCACGGTGCCAGAACGGACTGTGTCCTGAGGCAGAGGCTGCCGGCCCCCGGGAAGGAAGCGGAATGCCGGTTCTGCACGCATCGACCCAATGCGCCATCAGGACAGTGGAAAGGGCAAAGGAACTGGAAGCGCTGGGGTTCAGCAGGATTGTGCTGGAAAGGGAAATGTCCCTGCTGCAGATACGGGAAATCGCTTCTGCCGTCAACTGCGAGATAGAGTTCTTCGTCCACGGCGCACTGTGCGTCTGCTACAGCGGACAATGCTACCTCTCGGAAAAGATAGCCGGACGCAGTGCCAACAGAGGAGCCTGCATCCAGGCCTGCAGGTCAAGGTACGACCTGGCAGACGGGGATGGGAAAGTCCTGGTCCGGGACAAGGCCCTGCTCTCTATGAAAGACTACAGTTTGATCTCCCGTCTGGAAGAACTTGCCGATGCCGGAGTGATGTCTTTCAAGATAGAGGGAAGACTGAAGAACATATCCTATGCAAGGAATACGGTAAGGGCATATTCCATTGCACTTGACAGGATTGTCGAAAAGTCTGGAGGGAAATACCGCAGGGCATCTTTCGGCAGGGTGTCCGGAGGTTTCACCCCGGACCTGGACAAGACATTCAACCGTGGATACACAGAACTGTTCCTCGATGGGAAGAGGGGAAGATGGGCGGCGATGGATGCGGCCAAGTCGATGGGAGAGAGACTCGGCACGGTCACAGGACTGAACCGGGACAAGACGGCCTTCGTCATCAGGCCTGACAGCGGGAAAGCCATCTCCCTGAACAACGGGGACGGGCTTTCCTTTGTAGGGAAGAACGGGGATGTGGAAGGTGTAAGGGCGGATGTATGCACAGGACTGTCAGTCAAATGCAAGAGCACTCCTGCCCTGTTTGAAGGTGCGGTCATCTTCAGGAACTTCGACATGGCATTCGAGAGGGAGCTGGATTCAAAAGCCTGCATCAGAAGAATTTCTGCGGACATCACCGTTTCATCCGGTATCCGGCCGGCAGAGGACATCCCGGAACCAGGGAAGTATGATATCCAATGTGCGACCGACATTAAGAATATACCGGAAAGGATACTGGAAGTGACGGCGACAAGCGAAGATGGGCGGACGGTCCGGAAGACATACTCCGGGATATGGAATGACATGGCTTCCAATATCGGAAGAATGGAGTCCATGATACGCACCCAGCTCTCAAAATCCTCCGGAATCTACCTGTTCACTGTCAAGGATATAGTCCACGACGGGTCTCTGCCTTTGCTTTCCTCGTCGGCTCTGAACGCCATCCGCAGTGACATCGCCACCATGCTCGACAGCCGCCCAGTCATTCCGAGCGAAGCCCCAAAAGCATCAGGGACTGTCATTCTGAGCGTAGCGAAGAATCTGCCACTAAACAACCCGGAAACAGCCACTTCACCCCACGCCCTGTCCGGAAAGGCAGTGGACTACAAGGCTAACATATCGAACCATCTTGCTGAGGAACTGTACACGGCCTCCGGCTGCAAGGTCACGGAACCCGCCTACGAACTGACACACAGGGCCGGAGCAGAACTGATGCGCACGAAATACTGCATCCGCCACGAACTCGGTCTCTGCCCGAAATTGCGGAACAGGTCCGGACAGGCAGACGGCAGGGCAGCCGCAACAGACAGAGCAAAGAGCGGCACGGATGCCGCTCCCCTGTATCTTCTGAACAACGGCCGGAGATTCACCGTCCTATTCGACTGCCGCTCCTGCGAGATGGTCATCAAATGACATCCCGCAAACGGATGCATCCCTGGCCTCACTCCCCGAAATCAATCCTCTGTGTGGCTACATACTCCACATTGTCTATCCCGAGCTTCACTGTGATACGGTACACACCGCTGTCCGGCTTTTCAAGAAAGCTCAATGCAATTGCATTCGGGGCGAACATCTGGACCTTCCCCTGAGCCAAGGAAGAACACGGCACACTCACGCTGCTGAACTCAGGCTTTACGAAGGAACTGGCCCATGTCTCCACATCCGTATCGGGATTGTCCACATATCCGCTACGCACATAATTATACGGAGTATATGTATGGAAAACTACCAGATCATTAAGAGAAGAATAGCCGGGATATCCGCAGAATTCCCTGTCGCACTCTATCTCTATTGAAGTTATCGTGCCAAAAACTGCCCGGCAAGGGCCGTCAACCACCCATCTGCCGTATGACACATCATTATAATGCCGGGCAAGTTCTTCAAAGCCCTCTTCCCCATCCACAATCGTCTCCCCTTTGACATCAATCCTCAACAGATCATCATCCTCATACAATACAATCTCTTCCGGAAGGACATATACACTGACATAACTGTTGCAAAAGACAGCTCCCGACTCCCTTTCCTCGCATGAGATGCAGACAATACAGCATAATAGCCACAGGATACCGATGCGTATCATGGGCGGTCGAGGACAGTGACGAGGATGTGCTTAACTTCCTCGGACGAACCGATGTAATTGGAGTTCGTCCCCACGAATGTCGCATGATATGTCCCCGGTTCCTCGTATGTATAGGAATAGGAGCCTGCACTGTTCTGCAGATTCTTCACTGTCACGGCAGAGTCGGCATTCCTTGAGTTGAAAGGTCTCGGAGTGGAGAATATCCACCCTTCGCAGCGATGGTCTATGCCATCCCCGACTTCCTCCGTGCCTGGATTGTCAAGATAATATCCTCCGGCAAAAGTCAGGTCCTGGCTCGTGTCGAGCCTTATGCTGCCGTTGCCCTGGCTCACATGATAAGTCGAAACCCTCTCATCGTACATCACTGTGGTCCCCATCAGGTTCCCGAGATCATACGTCATAGTCTCCGGACCGTCAAGCCCATCTATTACCACTGTCAGCGACCCGTTCACCCAATATGTGTCAATCGCAGTGTTGTCTCCTTCCAGATCGGGCATCCAATGAAATGCAAGACAGAAATTGCTGACGCACGAAAGCACATCGGCACTGCATTCCACAAACACATCCTGCGCCCTGCCAGGATCATCATACGGGAACTTTTTCCAGCCGTCCTCTAACATCTGCTCTTCTGTCCATCCCATAACCATTGCCCTGTCGCCTTCCGCATCACTGCCGGAGACCCCATCAAAGCTGTCCGTGTACCATATCTCAAGCCCCGGTCCGTTAGAAGTACTCACGCCATGATTGCCGGAACGGTGCTGTATACTCAGGTCAAGGGTCATCGACTGGACATCCTCCACCGGAACTTCGTAATAGTCACGGTAACGGTATTCGTGTCCTGCCTCCCCGCTGTAGAATATCAGATTGTCCGGATTGCCCGTGATGTCGAACACCACCGGATCACCTGCATAGTATGTGTTTGAAGCATTCAAGGTGACATTGTAGTCCACAGGAGTATAGATGTCAGCCTGCTCACAAGCGACAAGCGAAAGCCCTGCAATGGCAGCCGCTGCAATATATGTCGATAATCTTCTGGTCATAATCTGTCTCGTTTATAGATTAGTAACTTTACCACAGCGGGTTCTGTCGCAGAGCCTTGTTTACACCAAGCTCGATTGACGGTATAGGGAGCACTATATGCCTGTGCGCCACTGAAGCAGCCATGGTCGCCGCTGCCTGGGCGGTACTTCCGGTCCATTCAGAACCGCTGGTGTCCTCCAGATACCGGGCCATCGAGGTCTCGAAGATTCCCCACCTTATGAGGTCATACTTGCGGAGAGACTCGAACACAAGCTCCCTGCCCCTCTCGTTCCTCACCAGCTGGCGGAACGCTTCCTGGGAAGAGTACTCCGAATACGGTCTGGTCTTGATTCCGGCCCTTTCCCTTATAGGCAGTATGCAGTCTTCGAACACCTTCTCGGTCGGGCCTCCGTTATACTCGTTATATGCCTCTGCATACATCAGAAGCACATCCGCATACCTGAGGATAGGATAATTAATCGGAGTATATGTCCCCCTGTCGCCTTTGATACCCTCATATTCAGTCTCCCGGCGGAACTTTCCGCAGTCACGGGTCGCCCTGGCTATTGCCGGGCTGTGTTCGGTAGTCACCGTAGACTCCCTGTACGGGGTCCTGTCTATGCCGGCAACCCATGTGTCGAGTGTAGTGTTCCCCGACCTTAATGTGCCGCCCTGGTAGTTGTAAGGAGACATGTTCCAGAACTGCCTCCTGTCCCATCCCGGAAGGCTCTCTTCGATGTAGTCCCCATCATCCCAGCTGAATGTCTCATCGTTCGTCGCCTCGCCGAGCCTTGTCTCGTCATCCGTCCTGTCCTCCTCCCAGTACAGATACCAAAGTCTGAGAGAACCGCTGTACTGGCCGTACGCGAAGTTGCAGTTCACATTGTCATACGAATCCGGCTGGCTCTGGAGACCGAGCAGGTCTCCTATACGGCCATTGCTCCAGTTGTCCGAACTTGAGCGGTTGCCCATGAAATCGGCCTCCCACATCGATTCGTGATATTCAGTGTCGTACTCATCCGATATCATATTGATGAAAATCTGGGAATATCCGTCGTGGTCATCCGTTCCCTGGTTGAGCCTGTGCTTCCCGCTGCTGATCACTTTTCCGGCATATTCCATAGCCTTGCCGAAATATTCATGCTTCATGGCATCGTCAGTGCCGCTGATGGACTCTCCTGCCATAAAAAGATATACCCTCGCAAGTATTCCCCACATAGTGGTCCTGACCACCCTTGAAGGGGCGTTGGCAAGGTCATCATCTGCGAGTTCCAGACAAGCATCCATTTCGGAGACAACCCACTGAAGGACCTGAAGCTGGGATGTGACCGGACATTCGACCTCGCTCGGGGATGTAGTGGCGGAAGTCCTCAGCGGGACATCACCCCACGCCTGGGCAAGGATGAAATGATAGTAGGCCCTGAGGAACCTTGCCTCGTTGTAAAGCTTGTGGTCTGGATCGAACTCCGAATCCGCCATTGACTCCATAAATGTGTTTGCATTGCCTATCCCGCGATAGATCTGCGTCCAGGCATCGTAGATTTCCGGAGAGCTTGCGTCATGCTGGTACCATACGGAATAGTTGTTGACTGTCGTCCTGTTGAAATAGCACAGGTCATCCACATTGGAAAGCATCAGAGAGTAATAGTTCCCGTAGAAAGCCTCGTTGTTGATGACACCGTAGACTCCGGCGAGGCCGTATAGAGCCTCCTCTTCGGAAGTGTATCCGCCGACCATGACGGTAGGGTCCATATCCAGAAAGCCGCAGGATGACACGGCCAGCAGTGAAGCAGCGAATGTATATATCTTTCTATCCATTGTATATCCTCCTAATCATCAGAATGTGAATGAAACCCCTGCTGTCAGGCCGAAAGCCCTCGGATATGCTGACCAGTCGAATCCCGGGGTAAGGACAGAATTCCTTGTGGAGACTTCCGGATCCGGGCCCGAATAGCGCGTCCAGGTCCAGATATTGTCAGCTGACACATATACTCTAAGGGTGTCGAAATGCATCCTTCTCAATACGCTCCTTGGAAGAGTATAACCTACAGAGACATTCTTCAGCCTGAGGTAAGATCCATCCTCTACCACTCTCGAAGAATAGACATACATCCCGTTTGCATTGATCCTCGGAATGTCACTGTCAGGGTTTGTCGTGGCATCGAACCTGTCCACATACGAAGCGAACTGGTTGAGGTTGGTGGTTGACCCGTTCTCGAAAATGAGACGGTTGGCATTGAGAATGTCGTTGCCATAGCTCCACGAGAAGAATATGTTCACATCGAAACCATGGAAATAGAACGAGTTGCCGAAGCCTCCGGTGTGCAGAGGCTGGCCGCATCCGATGATGGTGCGGTCATTGTCATCCACCACCCCGTCGTTGTTGATATCCCTGTACTTCGGGTCTCCCGGACGCACCTGGTCCCGCCCGACACTCGACATATACGGGATGCCGTTCTTCAGATAGTTGCCGGTGAACTCCTCCGGCTTGTATGTGCCATCATATATGAATCCGTACATCATTCCTGACGGCTTCCCGACCTGGGTTATGTATGGATACTGGCTGTTGAAGCGGTTCTCCCATGTCACCGAGGTCAGCAGGGACTGCTGTCCCGTGGTGAGGGCTGTCACCTTGTTGCGGTTGAGCGCGATATTGAACGAAGTCGTCCACTGGAAATTCTTCCTGTTGATATTTATGGTCTCCAGGGAGAACTCCCATCCGGAATTGCGCATGGAACCTATGTTCATCATAGCCGATGTATATCCGGTGGATGATGGTATAGTGGCGTTGAGAAGCAGGTCGTATGTGTTCTTCATATACCAGTCGGCAGTGAACCTTATCCTGTCACCTTCGAAGAATGACAGGTCGATTCCGACATCCCACTGCTCCGTAGTCTCCCACTTGAGATTTTCATTGGCCATATTGGCCGGATAGTAGCCAGGGACAATCTCCCCGTTGAACACATAGTCCGCAGAATCGGAACTGCCGGGAGAATAGGCGAGCTGGGCATAGAAATCATACGGGGTCGTGGTGCGGTTGTTTCCTGTCATACCCCATGAGAGACGGAGCTTTCCGTTCTTGAGCCAGCTGCTGTCCTTCAAAAGTTCCTCCCTGTTGAAGTTCCACGCCACAGATGCAGACGGGAAATATCCCCACTGGTTGTCTGTCGGGAACTTGGATGACCCATCCGCCCTGAAGGATGCTGTCAGATAGTATTTGTACCTGTAGTTGTACTGCAGCCTGAACAGTCCCGACATCATCCTCCAGTTGCGTTCCCACGGCACGACAGTCTGGTAATGTCCCGTGTGCATTCCGTTCAGTCCCAGTTCCTCTGTAGTCATGTTAGTAGCCCTGGTACCCTTGTAATCGTTTGTCTGGCCCTGGAAAGTGAGTCCTCCGAGCAGGGTAAGATGATGGGCGCGCCTGATATGCTTCGTCCAGGTGAGGGTGTTCTCGTTAAGCCATGTCACCCAGCTGGTCCAGTATATCGCACCGTTGATGCCGTTGCCGGATGGGGACCTTTCGTTGCCGGTATAGGTCATCAGCCCGTTGAATTCCTCCCTGCGGCGGTTCTGGAATGTATATGTCCCCGTCACCTTGAGGACAAGGTCAGGGATGATCGTATATGTCAGGCCGAGCTGGCCGTTGAGATAATCCTCGATGGTCTTGCGGTACTCGTTGCGGACCGACAGCGCAGGATTGAACCGGTAATCGCTGGCATCCGCTATCTGTTCATCGAACGGCTGGTTCAGGAACTCATCATCCGTGGCAGTGTCCCACAGCGGTTTCACCGGGCGGTATCCCCATACGGAATACATAAGCCATCCCGATGCGGAAGAAGAATTTGTCGCGGCCGTAGGATTGGTGCCTCCGGTAATGATTCTGGAATAGTTCACATTCAGGTCCGCCTTTACCTTCTTGCCAATGTTCTGGGAGAAGTTGACCTTGCCCTGGTATCTCTGGAAATTTGAATTGACAATGATACCATCCTGGTCTACCGCAGAGAATGTCACGGCGTATCTGTTGCCGGCCTCCTTGCTGCCGCCCGACAGGGATATATTGTAGTTCTGCACCAGAGCCGTACGGTATATCTTGTCCTGCCAGTCGTAAGTGGACACATTACGGTAATCCTCAAGGCTGTATGTGGTGCCATCGTGCGAAAGGTAGATATTCGTACTGCCTGTGGCGTTGTACTTGTCGGTCTGGAAGTCCACGAACTCGTAGGCATCCATAAGGTCGACCTTGTTGTATATCTTGTTGGCAGACCACGATGCGCTGAAGCTGACCTTCGGCTTGCCTTCCACACCCTGTTTCGTATTGATGACTATCACCCCGTTGGCACCCCTCGCACCGTATATCGCTGTGGCGGAAGCATCCTTGAGAATGTCAATGGACTCTATGTCGGCCGAGTTGAGAGAGAGAGCCATAGAACTTTCAGATGGGAAACCATCTATGACGTACAGAGGTGCACTGCTCTGTGTCAAGGAGTTGTTGCCCCTGATGACTATGTTTGCCTCCGCACCGAGCGAACCGTCGGATGTCGTGACCACCACTCCGGCTACCCTTCCGGTCAGGGCCTGGTCGAAATTGGTCACCGGCGTCTTCATTACCTCACCCATATCCACCTTGCTGATGGATCCGGTCAGGTCACGGCGCGTCACCGAACCGTAGCCGACGCTGACCACTTCCGCAGCATCAAGTGACAGCTGCTCCTCGGCCAAGGAAACATTGATCACCGCCCTCTTTGATACAGCCTCCTGCACCTCCTCGAATCCGAGGCAGGAGAATATGAGGGTAGCCGACTGAGGGACGGAAATCGTGTAGTTGCCATCCACGTCCGTCACTGTCCCGTTGGAGGTATTGCCCGACTCATATACTGTGACTGCTATAAGAGGTTCTCCCGAAGTGTCAGTTACCTTCCCCTTCACCTCCATATTCTGTGCTGACATTTCCAATACGGATGCCGCAAGAAGAGCCAGCGTTGTCAATAGTACAGTTAGTTTATACATTTGTGTCCGGTTTATATTAAAAACTTATATCAGATTCTTCGCTTCATCCTGGATGAAGGTTTTGAAAACAGCCCGCCTCCGTCCGGATGCATTCCTACAGTCTCTTCAGGGTGAACTCCACCGGACGGCCATCAACGCACAATGCGGTCAGGACAGTCTTGCCGGCCTGCCTCTCCAGCTTCACATTCCCGGCAGAAGCCGCAAGTTCCCAGTCTCCATCCACAACCATTTTTTTCTGCAGCACCTGGCTCGGCTGCGGGGTCGTGTATGCCTTCTGCGTAATGCCCAGGTCAGGAGTGCAGATGCTCACGACGGCAAGCCCATCCTCCCGTGTCCTCTCCATAACTATGGTCTCCGCATCTATTGATGACACAGGAAGGTACGGCTTGGCTTCCTTGCCACCCGGCAGAGCCGCAAATGCATCTGCAGACGCGGAGCCATCATACGCTTTGTAACATATATAAGCCGTGATACCCGTGATATGGTCATTCACTACGTGGGCATCATTGTCCCGTCTGATCACAGTGTACGGGAGGTTCTTCGAAAATCTGTTCACATCCTTCATCGATGGTCCGACCAGCATCATATATTCATACGAAGCGTTATCCGGAGAAACCCCGTGGTCGATATATGCCGTGACAAAGTCTCCTGTCCCTTCCTTTTTCCTCGTGTCGGATGGGGATGTCTGGGTCTGCTTGACCACATTCAGGCCTGTCCCGTCAGGAAGGATATATACATTCCCCTTGATGTCTGTGACTACTGCCTGCCCTCCGGATGCAAACCTGTAGTTCAGCGGGAACGAGTCGAACCAGTCCTCGTTGATGTCCACCTCGGCAGCCCTGTCATCAAGCCTGAGCTGGTACAGGGTGGTCTCTGTCGGATAAGATGAACTGTTTGTGATGCCGCTGCCGATGAAGACAATCCTGTTGTCGAAACAGAACACGCTCTTGGTAGCGGTGGCACCGGCACAGAAGTTCGGCCGGTCTTTCTCGGTATATGTGAACGCAAGCACTCCGTTCCTGCCTTCAAGAGAGGACACACCCGGGAATCTCGAATCGTTCCTTTCCATAAGAGTGCCTTTCAGAGGGCTGTCAAGCAGCTCGAAAGGGAGATGGATTGTCGTCGCTCCGGGCATCCTGTTCCAGTCCCAACCCTCCTGGGAATACCCGCTCTCCCTGGCGGATACCGGCTTGCCGGTCCCGATCAGCTGGGCTGTACCGTAGCTCTGGTATCTGCCGTAGCGGTTGTCGGCAGCATAGATCTCCGCACTCCATACATCCGAGTTGTATGCCTTCAGAGACAGCATCCAGCCATCCCTGCGATGGATGCCGAGAGCGGCATAGTTCAGGACGAAGAAACCTTCAGGGGCAGCCGATGCCGATGAGATTCCGGCCTTGCGAAGAGCAGTGACCGTCTCGGGGTTCTCACCACCGAGATAAAGATATGCACCTCCGAGCTCCGGATCGGCCTCAAGTCCGGATCCGGTCAGGTCTCCGAGCAGGGCAAGGGATGCAAAAGCCTCGATGTCAGCCTTCGGGATGAACCCGTTGAAAGGATGCCTTCCGCATATCCCGACACCCCAGTCGGTAAGGTTGCAATAATCCCTCATGGTAAGCAGGGCATGCTTGAATGTGCGCCGTGCATCTTCTGTAATCACGAAATCAGTATCCTGTGTATAATGGCAGAAATCCCCGACTGCGGCGAACGCCCCCACCGAATACGCCGGATAATGCCCCCCATGATGGAACGATGTCCCGTCCACCTTGAGACCGCCGATAGTTCCCGGAGAATATGCAAGAGACCCTGAAAGCCATTCTCCGAGACATTTCATCTTTGTATATCTCTCTGCCGGATCTGATGCCATCATGGCGGATATGACCTTCGCATCCAGCAGAGTGTTCCAGCTGTCGAGAATCTCGTCCCTGCCGTACGGGAACGGCTTGCGCGTCTCCTGAAGCCCGCTCCAGTATTCGAGTACCTTCACATATTCATCGGTCTTGCCGGCTGCCTCTATCTCATCCCTGAGCAGCCACATGCCCAGGTACAGTTCCCTGATCTGGTATCCGTAGTGGTGGTTCGTGCCCTGGCCGCTTCCGTATGCGAAACCCTGGTCAATCGCGTGGTCAAAAGCTACGAAAACCTTGTCGAGATTGTCTTTGTTCCCGGTGTACCAATAGTCCTGCGCATAATAATAGATCATCTGCCCGATAAAACGGATGCGCATCTCCCCGAGAGAGTTGTTGAACTCATCATCGCTGAGCAGAGGGGCCCCTGTGACAGACCCGTCAGGGAGCCTCTTCAACCCGTATTTTGCATACATGTCATCGGCCCTTTTCAGAAGCGTGTTCTTGACATACGCCTCGCTGGAATTGTTCGCGGCGATGAACCTGTCCATCCTCTGCTCCACAAGGTCCAGCATCGCCTGCCGTTCCCCGGTCAGAGGCTGCACCTCCGGTGCCGGATATTGCTCCCATTCCCACAGGCGGCACCAGTGCCACATGTTCCTGCGGAGATGGTTGTTGTTGTCAGGGATCTGCATGTCCGGGGTAATCTGGTCATGGAGCTTCACCGTACGGAAAGAGAGCCTGTCCAGGTATATGGCGCCCGAAGCGATTGACTGCGGCACCGTGACAGTCATCCTGGCCACGTTCTTCGGTCTGTCAGCGACCTTGATGTCACCGTAATAGCCTCCGTCAGGGGTATGCATGTCGATATATTTGACCCACGCCGTCCTCCAGCCTGCATAGCCTATATTGAAGTCGAAATGGCAGATCTCCTCGCCGCTCCAGTTCCAGAATGTGAAACGCAGAGGCTCATCTGCAGGGACAGTGTTGTATATCCAGACCATGATTCCTGCCCCGTTCACTTTCATTGAAGCCTCCATATCGAGGAAATCCTCGAACACGAGAGTTGCAGGCCCATCCCACTCGAATTTGAGGGAATGGCTCCCATCCTTGAACTTCTCTCCGGAAGAGGCCACCGTCCCACGGCCTTCAACCTTGACAAAACCAGGAACTCCGGACTCGAAATTATGCTGGGCATTGACAGCGGCCTCCGCAGCAGCCGGGAGCGCCATCATCGGGAACAGTATCAGAAAGAATCTTTTTAACATAATTATGCGATCAGTTTGCAGACTTGCAAATTTATCAAAATTTCAGGTTATTGCAATATCAAAATTTTTATTTTAAGGGCAGGCTTTGAGTTTAACCAATATTTTTATATATTTGTAAGCTATTGCATATCAGCAATTGCAATTTGGACCTAATTTTTAATTATGATAAATAAACCTGCTATGAACCTCAAGACAGCCCTGGCCGCAGGCATCGCCGCAATGGCCGCCATTTCCTGCAACACTGAGACTGACATCATTACGGAAAACATCGGAAACGCGAAAGTGCAGATCGGGGCGCTCATGGAAGCCTCCGAGGCCGGAGACACGGTGCGCATCCCTTCGTCCTTCCAGGATGGCGAGATCGTATATGTACCTACGGATGACTGGGTAAGCGGCTTCTTCGCCGGGACCCTATGGTACATGTACGAACTGACCGGAGATGAGATGTGGGCAGAACACGCAAGGAAACATACGGAAATTCTCGACAGCATCCAGTACCTCACATGGCACCACGATGTCGGGTTCATGATATACGACAGCTACGGCAACGGCTTGAGGCTCAAGAATATCCCGGGATACAAGGATGTATGCGTCACCACGGCTAAATCCCTGTCGACCAGATTCAGGCCAGGAGCAGGCATCATCCAGTCTTGGAATGTGGACCGCGGATGGCAGTCCGAAAGGGGCTGGACCTGCCCTGTCATCATAGACAATATGATGAATCTCGAGCTCCTTTTCAAGGCCACTGAATTCAGCGGGGACTCCACCTACGCGAAGATAGCCATCAGCCACGCAGACAAGACAATGGAGAACCATTTCCGTCCGGACTACAGCTGCTATCATGTCGTGGACTACGACCCGGAGACAGGGGAAGTCCTCCACAGGTGCACCGCCCAGGGATATGCGGACGAATCCGCATGGGCAAGAGGACAGTCATGGGCACTGTACGGCTACACTGTGGCATACCGGTTCACCGGCGACGAGAAATACCTGAAGCAGGCGGAAAATGTCGCAGGATTCATATTCAACGACCCGAACATGCCGGAAGACCTTGTCCCGTACTGGGATTTCGATGCTCCGGACATTCCTGACGCATACAGGGATGTCTCTTCAGCCGCAGTGAACGCATCCGCCCTCTACGAGCTGAGCTATCTCACCGGCAAGGCATCCTACAAGGAGAAGGCCGACAGGATCATCGAATCGTTGTCAACACCGGCATACAGGGCAGCGCAGGGCACAAACGGAGGATTCATCCTGATGCACTCAGTAGGGAGCATCCCTCACGGCAGCAGCATAGATGTCCCGCTCAACTATGCGGACTATTATTTCCTCGAAGCCCTCATCCGCAAGCGCAACATCGAGAACGGTATGGCACCCGTGCCGGGAGATCCGGAGAAATAGCCTTATCCACGACAAATAAACATATCTGAATGATTACGGACCGTATAATAATGACACTCGCCGTGCTGCTGTCGTCAATACTGACGGCGGCAGCACAATATACAGATTTCCCCGGGCATAAAGAAATCCTGTCCTTCGAACAGGAGACGGCTCCCGTATATGCTCTCAAGAAATCCTCCGTAAGCCTCTCCCCCCTGCACTCCAAGCTCGGAGAGAAATCCCTGCTGTGGAAATGGAAGAAAGGAGGGGCCGGGATAGAGATCCGGGGTGAAGTCCCTTACCTGGAGAAGAACCCGAACCCGAAAGAGACATCCGTCTCCTCCTTTGTCTTCTGGATATATTCGGAAGCCCCGATGGATGGAGAGCTCAGGTTCTCGTTCATGAAAGGGGACAGTCTATGCTGCGGATTCAGCTACGGGCTGGATTTCAAAGGATGGAGAGGTGCGTGGGTCGCTTTCGGCAGGGATATGGAAGGGTCTCCGGAAGAGGGAATGGACAGGGTCGTGATAACCGCACCTGAAGGGATAAAGAAAGGGCGGCTGTTCCTTGATGGGATAATCACTTCTGTTTTCGAGGATGTGAGACACCATACCGCTGACTTCCAGGCGCCTTTCATCAATAGGGAGACCACGATGCACTGGCTGGTACTTCTGAACAGCTGGAAAAAGACGCTCGACATCACCCCGGAGCAGACAATATCCGCAGAGGACATCGCCCAGATGGACACCGTACGGGACAGGTTCATAACCCTCGTTACAGCAGGGAAGAAAGCTATGGATGCCGGACAGCTCAGGAAACAGTTCGACAGCTACGGGATAACATGGAACAAGGACGGAACGATACGGGGCAAGCCTGTATTTTTCACACGGTACGGAGAGACATATATAAATGCCGGCATTCCGGATGCTTCGGAGAGATTCTCCGAGAACGGACAGCTCCTGCGTCCCGCAAACGACTTCCTGTTCAACCTGGCACTCGCGTATATGAATGCGGACGACCAGGCATTGAAAGATGAGATTGCTGAAATGTATGTCACGATGACCAGACATCTGCTTGACCAGGGCTATGCCGCAGGAAGCGCCCTCGGCACCCTGCATCATCTCGGCTACAGCATGCGGAACTTCTATACCGCTCCAGTGATAATGAAGGATGTCCTCGAAGAGGCCGGACTGGCGGAAGAAGTACAGCAGGCTATGGAATGGTTCTCGGGAGTCGGGGAAGTGAAGATGGCTCCGACTGAACCCGGAATGGACATAGACGCATTCAACACCTCGCTGATGGGGCGTACGGCATCCCTGCTGATGCTTGCAGACACTCCTTATAAGAAAGCTTACCTGCAGGCTCTTTCGAGATGGATTGACAACGGGTTCCGGTACGCCGGAGGATTCAGGCCGGCATTCAAGCCTGACGGGACGGTCCAGCACCACAGGAAAGCCTACCCGGCATACGCGACCGGAGGTTTCGACGGGGCGGTCAATGCAGTCTGGATGCTGCACGGGACAGACTACGCCATTTCCGAGACAGGACACAATATACTGAAGAAAGCCCTGCTTGAAATGAGGTTCTACTGCAACAAGAAATCATTCCCGCTGGCTATGTCAGGAAGGCATCCTGATGGCAAGGGAGTACTCATCCCCGGCCAGTACGGGCTTCTGGCGGATGCGGGATCACCGGATGGGACAGCCGCGACAGACAAGGAGCTTGCGGAGGCATACCTGAGGCTTGACCCTGACGGGAAATGGAGCAAGAAGTTCCTGGCGGCCGGATTCACGGCGGAGAAATCGCCTTCCGGATGCCACTCATACCCGTTCAACTGTTCGCTCACATACAGGCAGGATGACTGGTCCGTGACAATAGCCGGACACAGCAGGTACCTGTGGTCTGCGGAAATATACAACGGAGCCAACCATTACGGACGCTACCTCACCCACGGGAGCATGCAGATTCTCGCCGATGGAGTCCCGGAAATCAGCTGCCCCGGAAGCGGATACCGGATGGAAGGCTGGGACTGGTGCCATATCCCGGGAGCTACGGCAGCACAGATCCCGATGGAAGCCATGAAGGCGGATGTCAGGAATGTGGATGAATTCTCGGGCTACGAGGAGATGCTGCTTTCTGACGAATGGTTCGCAGGCGGAGTGACCCACAAGGGCAATGCCGGAGCGTATGCAATGATTCTGCACGAGCACGACAAATACAACGGGTCGCTCCGGGCACGCAAGTCATATTTCGCTTTCGGCAACAGAGTCATCGCCCTCGGTTCCGACCTGGAGAATTTCCTTCCGGGGTCTTCCCTCCATACCACTCTGTTCCAGAATGTGCTGACCGACCCGCAGCAGGATATAACCAGGGTCAACGGAGGTGCAATAGCCGCACGCGAATTCCATCACGAATACCAGGGGAATCTGATAACGGTGCAGGACAGGTTCGGCAATGCGTGGTTCGTGAAAGACGGCAAGGTGGCCGTGTCAAGAGGGCTGCAGCATTCTTTACACGAAGAGACGGATGCCCCGACGGAAGGATATTTCGAGAAAGCGTACATCTGCCACGGAGACATAGTGAGCAAGGGCGCCATAAACGGGAATGTATATATGAAGGACTCATACGAATATATGACCGTGATACATGCTGACGAAGACGAAATCCGGAGATATTCGGAGAAGCTCCCGTACACCATCATCCGATGCGACAGCAAGGCCCACATCATCCGGGACGAACTCTCAGGCATCATCTCCGGTGCCATCTTCGAGGAACTCGGGGATGATGACACATCTGACAGCACGGCAAGGCTTTCCGGGATAGTGGAATCCACCCCGTGCATGGTCATGATGAGCCGTTCAGGTGCGATAATGACCTTGAGCGCGAGCAATCCGGACCTCAACCTCTATGATGGAGAAAGCGATGAAGTGCTCGATGAGCACGGAGACAGGGTGGAGAGGAGTGTCTACGGAAGGGAATGGATCGACAACCCGTGCGGAGACACCGGAATCGACTTGACCATAAGAGGCCGCTGGAGGCTGGAAGACGCAGGGAAGAGCGATGTCTCGGTCAAGGTGGAAGGAGACAACACCAGCATCCACTTCTCGACAAGAGAAGCCAGGACTGAAGAAATAAGGCTCTCCCGCATTATAGGAGAATAGTCCCGGACTGGCACAGCGACATTCAACATTTGAAAATCCACGCAAGATGAAGATACGGAACATCATTCTGCCGCTGACTGGAATCACTGCCGTATCCTGCGGGAATGCAGGGGAAATGCGGCCAAACATCATATATGTTTTCCCTGACCAGTTCAGAATCTCCTCTATGGCTTTCTGGGACTCTCCCGGATATGAAGGTGCAGTCAACTGGAAGGCAGACCCTGTCCTCACCCCGAATCTGGACAGGTTCGCAGATGAATCACTTGTGCTCAACAGCGCAGTCAGCACCTGCCCCCTCAGCAGCCCGCACAGGGGTATGCTTCTGACCGGAATGTATCCGGAAAGGAACGGAGTGACACTCAACTGTATGGCTCTCAGACCGGAGAGCACGCTCAATCCGGATGCGACATGCATTTCGGATGTGCTCTCTGAAGCAGGCTATCATTGCGGATACATCGGGAAACTCCACGCGGAGACCCCGATGAAGAACGACCCGGCCAATCCAGGACACTATGTGAGCGACCGCAATCCCGAATGGGATGCGTATACTCCTCCTGAGCGCAGGCACGGATTCCGGTACTGGTACTCCTACGGTACTTTCGATGTACACAAGGACCCGCACTACTGGGACACGGAAGGAGTCCGTCATGACCCTGAGGAATACTCCGTCAGACACGAGACTGACAAGGCGATAGAATTTCTCCGCAACAGGAACGGCGAGAGGGATGCCGACAGGCCGTTCTTCCTGATGCTGGCCTACAATCCTCCGCACAGCCCGTACGAAAGTCTCGCCGACTGTATGGAAGAAGACTATGACATCTACAGAAACATGACATACAGAGACCTGTATGTCAGACCGAACGCAGACACCACTCTCAGCAAAGCCCCGAGTGCGAGGTACTATTTCGCCAATGTGACCGGTGTCGACAGGGAATTCGGCAGACTGCTTGACGAACTGGAGCGGCTCGGCCTTGACGACAATACAATAGTGGTGTTCACATCCGACCACGGGGAGACGATGTGCAGCCAGGGGACATTGGACCCGAAAAACTCTATATACTCCGAATCATACTGCGTACCGTTCCTGATCCGTTACCCTGAAAAGATACGGCACAGGGTAGACAGCACAATGCTCTGTTCTGTGGACATTATGCCAACGCTGCTGGGACTTGCTGGACTGGAAGACAAGATCCCCGACAGCGTGGAAGGGCGCGACCTCTCCCCTGTCTTTCTTGAAGACGGACGGGAATGCGACCTGCCGGATGCGACCTTGTATATCCGCAATCTCGATGGGGAAAAAGATGCGGACGGCATTGTGCACGGCATCTTCCCTGAAGCGAGAGGCGTGAAGACGGACAGGTACACCATGGAAATATCCATAGACAGGAACGGCCGTCTCAAAGATGTGCACATCTTCGATGACTGGAATGACCCGTACCAGCTGACGGACATCCCTTATACGGAAAAACCGGAACTGTTCTCAGGTCTGTGCGAAGTCCTGGAAAGGAAGCTGGCGGAAAGCAATGATATCTGGTACCGTGAAGGCATCCTGGATGGTCTGCTCGGTAGCCTGGCGACAGGACCGGATGGGGAATGAAATACCTGAACAACCAAACAAAAACCAAATCATAATGATGAAAAAGACATATCTGACAATAGCAGTATCCGCTGCTGCAGCATTCAGCGGATTCACATCCTGCGTGGACACTTCCGGTCTTGAGTCCGACATTGCAGGACTCGAAGACAGGGTAGCCGCCATTGAAGAGACAGTCAGCCAGGTCAACGCCAATGCCGTGACAGCATATTCCCTGTACCGGAGCGGTCTTGTCATTATGGATGTGAACGCTTATGATGATGGGACAGTCTACAGACTCGATATGAGCGACGGGAGCACCCTGGATATCTATATCTCGGAAGAAGGCACGGGCATAACACCTGTCATGGGTATAGACCAGGATGGCAGCTGGATATATTCGGTCGATGGAGGGAACACATTCCTCCCTGTGGAAGGGGCGGCCAATACAGGAGAGGAGACAGCGTTTCCGGAGCTCAGGGTCAACGGAGACGGGGTCTGGGAAATGAGCACGGACGGGACTTCATGGACAGAGCTTACCGACAGCGATGGCAACAGGGTGATTGCAAACACGGGGGCGTTCTCATCCTCATTCTTCAGCGCCGTAGACTATGATGAAGAGACCGGGACACTCGACATCGGGCTTGCCACAGGAGAACAACTCTCCCTGCAGGTATTCCAGTCCCTTACAATGACTGTCGAGGGCTATACCGAAGACATGACGATATTTCTCGGACAGGAGATTTCCCTGCCGGTCTCATTCTCCGAAGATGTCACCGATGCCACAATCCGCACCTGTCCGGATGGCTGGAGAGTACAGATAACGGAAGAAGGATATATGATTGTCACAGGACCATCCGCATCGGTCTCAAACGAACCGGAAAAACATGATGTCGAGATATGGATACAGTCCGATGACCCATACATAAGGAAATACAGGTTCTCATTCACACTTGTCCCTGAAGAATTTGATCCTACTGCCTGTAATGCATGGAACAATTTCTTGGCACAGTCCACAGACAATGTCCTGCCAGATTTCTCGTATGCAGGATACAGGTACGGAGAGGAAGCGCCTCCTGCGGCAGATGTGTACGAGATTTCTTCAGGAGAATACGCCACAAGTCTTTCCGGCTACAGGGTATTTGATGTGACAGACTATGGAGCCGATGGTTCAGACGGTGTCCCGGACAGGGAAGCATTTATGGAGGCTGTGGCAGCTGCCGCCGGAGAATTTGCACTGACCACCGACAAAAGCGCATACAGGACCGCCAATCCGAAGAACAGCGGAGTGAATGCAATCATATATTTCCCGCCGGGGCGATATATACTGCACTCTGAAGCGGACAACGAGGACGACGGCCCGGCAGCAAGCCCGAGCAAGATAATCAGGGTGAGAGGCAGCAACATCATCCTGAAAGGGGCAGGCAGGGATCTCACTACTCTGGTAATGACTGATCCGAACCAGCCCAAACCCGGCCTGTCCGGGAGCGAACAGCTGTACAGCTCCCCTACAATGCTTGAATTCAAGCACGACAGCGCGCCTGAAAAGCTGACTGATGTCACAGGGGATGCCACGGAAGGCTCTTTCGAGGTGGAAGTGGCTTCTGCCGCAGGCATCAGTACCGGTGACTGGGTATGCCTGTGGCTCAAGAACAATGACCCTGAACTGATAGCGCAGGAACTTGCGCCCCACTCTGTCCAGAGCTATATGACAGATATTCTGAACAACGGTGTACAGGTCATTGAATATCACAGGGTGGCAGGAATTTCCGGCAACAGGCTCACTTTCAGCGAGCCGATCCTGAAGGCGGTCGAGGCAAGATGGAACTGGGAGATCCGGTCCTATCCCCATTACGAAAACATCGGCATAGAAGACCTCACATTCGAGGGGAATGCAAAGGAAAGGTTCGACCACCATGCCACATGGGAGGACGACGGGGCATACAAGCCCGTCGACATGATCAGGCTGACCGACTCATGGATGAGGAGAGTGAGGTTCACAAGCGTAAGCGAGGCCTGTTCGATAGTATCATGTGCCAACGTATCGGCGTATGACATAGAGATTGATGGTAACCGGGGCCACGCCGCAATCCGGTCGCAGGCATCGAGCAGGGTGTTCATCGGGGCGGTGACCGACAATTCATCGGGATATGCAATGGACACTCCGGGGCACGATGTCACAGGCAACTATCTGGAAAATGCGGGTCAGTACCATGCAGTCGGGGTTTCCAAACAGAGCATCGGGGCTGTCCTGTGGAGAAACAGTTGGGGAAACGACTCCTGTTTCGAGTCCCACGCGACCCAGCCACGGACGACATTGATAGACTGCTGCACAGGCAGTATGAGGAGATGGCGGCAGGGAGGGGATGAAAGACAGATGCCTAACCATTTGTCCGGCCTTGTAATCTGGAACTTCAACAATACCACGGCCTACGATGATGAAGGGCTCGGCTCGTTCATCTGGTGGTCCGCCGATTCGGACAGATGGTGGAAGATCATGCCTCCAGTGATTGTGGGATTCCACGGGACCGATGTCGGTTTCGATGAATCCTCCGACCAGGTAAAATATATGGAAAGCAACGGGAGCCCCGTATCACCGGGTTCACTCTACGAGGCCCAGATCGAGCACAGGCTCGGATACGTGCCGGGATGGCTCACAGCCTTGAAATAGCAAAAGGCATAACATTAAAACATCATACAATGAAAAATTCTTATGACATTATGGCAAAATGCGCCGTACTCCTTTTAGGGGGAGCCGCCATTTTCGCATGCTCCGATCTGAGCGAAATCGAAGAGAGAGTCGATTCGCTGGACAGCAGGATAACCGCTCTCGAAACCCAGGTTGAAGCCCTCAACACGAACCTCAAGACTATCAACGGACTTCTGGATGAGTCTACTTTCATCACGAAAATCGAAAGGACAGAAGACGGGTTCACCATAACCATGTCCGACAGCGAGGTCTACACGATAGAAAATGGCAAGACCGGAGACACCCCTGTCATCACCGTAGACGAGGATGGCTACTGGATGGCACAATACGGTGACAGCAAGCCGCAGTACATCACCGTCGACGGGACCGCCGATGGCGAGAAGGTACTGGCTACAGCGACAGCACCGCTGTTCCGGGTAAGTGCAGAGGGATACTGGGAAGTGAGTACCAATGGAGGAGAAAACTACAGTACCGTATATCTCGAGGATGGAGAGACCCCTGCCCAGGCTCTCGGACAGCAGGGAGAACAGGGAGACTCTTTTTTCAAGGATGTCAGCTACAGTGAAGAAGACGGAATCCTCAGCTTTACCCTTGCTGACGGCAAGACATATTCTTTCACCGTGACATCCGACTTCGCATGCGAGATAGAGGGTGTGACATACGCCGAAGCGGAAATCTTCCAGCCGGGCGTAAGCAGGGAGTTCAATGTGGTCTACAGAGGGATAGACGATGTATATCTCACCGTTCCTCAAGGCTGGTCCGCCTCCATTGAAGGAGACGAATCTCCTGCGGTCCTGACAGTGACCCCTCCTGCCGTAAAGACGAAAATAAGTGCAGACTCCCAGTCTGATGTAGTGGTACATGCCGTCTCGGGCGACAGGTCAATCTTCGCAAAGATGAAAGTGGAACTGTTCGACGGGGCTATCCCTGCTGCTGAAGTCAAGGCCGGTGCTGTCACTGCTACAGAGGTGAATTTCACTGTCACTCCTAATGCAGACGTGACATCATGGAAATACATGCTTCTTGCAGCAAGCGAAGAGGCACCTGAGACTTCTGTAGATTTCGACACAAGGGCTACTGAAGTCCAGGGCAATACAGAGACCCCTCTGAAGCTCGACAAGGATGCCAACGGATCTGCCCTTACTGTAGGTACAGAGTATGTGCTCTATGTCCTCGCCATCGCAACCGAAGAAGATGTTCCGACATACGCATCCGACATCGCCTCCGCCTCCGCCACCCCGGCCTACGGCACTTACTATGAGATGTGGCAGGCAGGTGAAAGCATCACAATCGCAGGCATCGAATACAACTCCGGCAATTTCCCTGATGCAACCGCCAGTGTGCTGCAGGCAAACGGAGAAGATGTTGACATAAGGCAATACATCAATGCACAGACCGGTAACATAATTCTTTTCCTCGAATCCGATGGATCGCACAAATTCACATTTACCTCAAATATCCAGGCAACAGGTAATATAATTCTGATCAGCAACAAGGAAAATGCTCCGGTAACTCTTGACCCTACCATCAGATATTTTGAGCTCCGAGCTGGAAAACTTGTGATGAAAAACATAACAATCGACAGGTCGACTACAACGACTTATATGACAAACAACGCCAACTGTACAGAGGATTACTCCGCTCTGCATTTTGACAACTGCAAGTTTGCAGGAATGAAGAATCCTATTTTTGCAATCGCCTCCGCCAAAGTCGGGAATGCCATACAAAGCATAAAGGTCGTAAATTCAACCATAGAACTGACGAATTCCGAATCTACGCAATTTGTCAATTTTGGAGCATGTACCGCACTCGATGCAATTGACGAAATTGTATTTGACAATAACATTGTATATGCATCCGAAGGTAATGCCAACGGTCAGTCTGTCTGCCAGATTTTCAACTATAATCAAGCGACCGCACAGGCCGGGACCAGCTGGAATGCGTCCGTATCCATTTGTAACAATACATTATATAATGTACCGAGTTCAAACGGATATGTCAGACTCTATCAGGTCGGATCAATGAAAATCAACAGGAACATTTTCTATTCGACCCAGACCAGCGCGGGACAAAGTTCATACTGCTTCGGAACATTCTCAGACTCACAGTCCAAGGATGTGATAGACTGCACTGACAACATTGCATTCGGCTTGCCGGGTAACTGGAACATAGCACTGACCGGCGGTACTCCTTCCACCGTAATTCCGGAACCGAACATTGTGGCAAAGACAGAATCCGACCCTCTTGCCGTAAAAGACACCAGGAATGGAATCTTTACTCCAACCGGTGAATACAGCAGCTACGGGGCACAGCGCGACTGAATGCAGCCTTATGACTAATGATAAAGCCGTCCACAAATCCAGTGGGCGGCTTTTTATAGTCATACGGATACCTTTCCGGGAATTTTCATATAGAATTTTATGGATATGCGGATACCGATATGGAGATTATTTTGTAACTTTCCGTCTTGATGGGACAGGGGCTGCTCGGATGACAGAGCCAGGTCTCCTCAAAACGTGAACCGATATGAAAAAAATTTATTCCATCCTCATTGTCTTCCTCCTTGCTGCCGGAGGCATACAGGCACAGGCGCAGTCATTGAAAGATTTTTTCAACAAGGAAAGCCTCGGAGGAATCGTGAACTCGGTTGTAGAACAGCTGGACATCCTTCCGCAGGACATCACCGGCACCTGGGAATACAGCGGACCTGCAGTCAAGTTCACCGGAGACAACATGCTTATGAACGCAGCCTCTGAACTGGCATCATCACAGATGGAAGAAAAACTGGATGAATATATGCAGATTGTCGGACTGAAGCAAGGGGCGTTCAGCTACACATTCAGGGCGGACAGTACATTCACCACCACATTCAACAAACTGGAGTTCCCGGGAAGGTACACATTCTCCCCGGAGGAGGACACCATCGGGCTGGACTACGGCAAGACAGGGAAACTGAAAGGCATATCCCTCAACACAATGGTCAGCGTGACCCCGACAAGCATGGAACTGCTGTTCAATGCGGACAAACTGCTGGAATTCATCGGCAGGATATCCTCTGCCGCCGGAGATTCAAAAACCAATGTGCTGAGTTCCCTGGCAGGACAGTATGACGGGATGAAGATAGGATTTGAACTGACACGGAAGACCGAATAGGGGAAACAGGTATTTACATCGCACTGCAAACCCGTGACAGCGATGCTGGAGACCATCATTCTTATTGTTGCAGGACTGGCTGCAGGGCTGCTTTCCGGAACTGTGGGTTTCGGAGGGAGCATGATTCTGCTGCCCGCCATCACCTCTTTCTACGGTATCGGGGTTGCCGTGCCTATGGCGACCGTAGCCCAGCTTCTGAGCAACATATTCAGGGTAGGGGCAGGCTTCAGGTCGATACGGTGGAGGAAGGCGGGATTCTTCCTGATTCTCGCCGCCCCATTGACGGTACTGGGTTCATACGGATTCGTGGTTGTGCCGAAAGAGCTTATGACCAGGATACTGTGCGTACTGTTATGCGCATTCGCCCTGCTCGACATCTCCGGGAAATTCCAGCTGCCGAGATCACGCTGGACTATGCTTGCAGGAGGCGGGGTGTCCGGGATAATCAACGGGCTCCTGTGCCTTTCAGGCCCTGTAAGCAGCGCTGTGTTTATGACTCTCGGGCTTTCCCCTGTCGCCTATATCGCCAGCGAAGCTGCGGCGGCGGTCGTAATGCACATAATCCAGATGTTCATGTACGGGGAATTCGGGCTGCTCGGCAGGCAGGTGATAACCGAAGGCCTGTATCTCGGCATCGCAATGGTGGCAGGCAACTACATTGCAATGAAACGGGTCCGGTCTATCAAGCGCAGGCTGTACCGCCGCATAGTCGCCGCGGTTATGGTCATCTGCTCGATATGGCTGTTCCTGTCTGTATAGGTTGTCCTGAAATTCAAAACTGTTTCCTATATTTGCTGATCCGGACATACAGACCGGAAGATGACGGCTTAACAATAGACAGATGGACATAAAAGAGAACATCCTCGAAACCATCGGAATGACACCGATGGTCAAAATCGGCAGGCTTTCCCCAAATCCTGCCGTGAACATCTTCGCCAAGGTCGAAGGGTTCAATCCGACAGGAAGCATCAAGGACAGGATAGCTGTCAAGATGATAGATGAGGCCGAAAGGGATGGACGGCTCTGTCCCGGGCAGACCATAATCGAAGCCACATCAGGAAATACCGGAATCGGTCTGGCCATTGTCGGAATCGTCAAAGGCTACCCGGTGGAAATCGTGATGAGCGAGGCGGTATCCATCGAAAGGAGAAAGATAATCAGGGCATACGGAGGCAAGGTGATTCTCACTCCGGCATCAGAGGGTACAGATGGAGCAATCAGGCTTGCGAGGAGGCTCGTTGCAGAGAATCCGGGAAAATATTTCATGCCGGACCAGTTCTCCAACGCAGCTAACTATCTTGCCCATTACGAGAGCACCGCCCTTGAGATATGGCAACAGACAGGAGGAAAGATAGACTATCTGGTATGCGCCCTTGGGACATCAGGGACGCTGATGGGACTGTCCCGGTTCCTCAAGGCCATGAAGCCATCCATAAAGGTGGTGTGTGCCCAGCCTACCAGAGGACACTACATACAGGGGCTGAAGAATATGGAGGAAGCGATTGTCCCGGGAATCTATGACCCGTCCAAGATAGATATCCAGGAACTGGTGGAAAGCGAGGAGGCAATCGAGATGGCAAGGCAGATCATCGCCAGGGAAGGGATCTTTGCCGGAATGAGCAGCGGGGCGGCAATGCTTGCAGCTGTAAGGACCGCGGCAAGGATACCGTCAGGAAATATAGTGGTCCTGCTTCCGGACAGGGCGGAGAAGTACCTGTCCACCACCATGTTCGACAGGTTCACCGACTGATTCCGCATCATAATGCGGAGTGTGTCTGGCGGGCGGTGCCGGCAAAGGGAGAGACGGGTCTTCGCCAGGGACGGCAAAGACAATTCAGGATGACAAAGGGGGCGTCCCGTTGCAGGCCGTCCCCTTTGAAATGTGTCCATCCGAATGAATCTCTACAGATTCGGATTGACAGTCTTCCAGTCAGATACAGGAGGAATGATGTTGAGTTCAATAATCTCATCCCTCATCTTGCAGAGATGCTGATATGAAGCATCAAGGGCAGCCATCTCTTCCTCTGTCCCCTCTACATTCCCATAATGCACGCCAGTGGCATCTATCACTGTCGGCATCGCCATCATAACGTTCCTGTACTTGTCAGTGTTGACATAGCAGCCTGCAGGCCACTCGAATTTCCTGCCGCCCATTGCCGCAGCGATCATTTCAACCGAAACGTATGCAGGGCTCTGGAATGATGAACGGCCGCGCAGCTCGATAATCTTCTTTCCGCCCTGGATCACATCCTGCTTGATCTCCTCCCATCTTGTGAGCGGGAGCCTGCTTCCGAGCAGTTCCGAGAACGGCTTGCCATCCACGGTCACCTTGGATGCGAACACGGCCATCTGCTCGCCATGACCTCCGTATGTATGGCAGTTCTTCACCTTGCTCTGCTGAACTCCGAATTCTTTTGCAAGTGCGCTCTGGAGCCTCGTGGAGTCGAGGGCTGCAAGTGTAGTGACCTGGGATGGCTTGAGACCTGAATGGAGAAGGGTCACCAGACCGGTAAGGTCGGCAGGATTGAAGATTATGACGACATGCTTCACATCCGGGCAGTATGCCTTGATGTCCTTGCCGAGCTGCTCGGCAATCTCGCAGTTGCCCTTGAGCAGGTCTTCCCTTGTCATTCCCTGTTTACGAGGAGCTCCACCGGACGAAATAATATATTTAGCGTCTCTGTAGGCCTCCTTGACATCTGTGGTCCAGGTGATGTTCGCACCATCGAATGCGCAGTGGAACATTTCCTCAGCCACGCCCTCCAGCCCCTTTGCATACGGGTCGTACAGACAGAGGTTCGGAGTGAGCTTCATCATCATAGCGGTCTGTGCCATATTTGATCCGATCATGCCGGCGGCACCCACTATCGTCAGTTTTTCATTTGTCAAAAAGTCCATAATACAATTATCTTTTACCAAAACTCCGCAAATATAAGAAACAGTTTTGATTTTTGTGCAATAAAAAATATCAGTCTATCCGCATTATTACCCCTAAAAGAATAACAGACCGAAAAGTTCGGACGGCGTGGCCGCCCGTGGCCCCGTGAACGGGAAGTCGCGAACGGTTTATTAGGATGTCCGGCGGACATCCTAAAGTGTGCAGACCGCGTAGCGGTGGGAGGGATTTACCGGACCGAACTTTTTCGGTATAGTCATATAATGGGGTATTTTGCGGATAATCATTAAATTCTATAACAGAAACAATCCCTTAAGTGCTGTCATTGCGGAATAATTCCTATATTTGTACCGTTATCCGCAGAAAAGGATAACGGACATATCAGTGAAAGTGTTTTCGCACTATCCTGCCGAAGAAATCTGACAGTTTCAATGAATGCAGGGATAACGACAGCACCATCACTTGTATTGGCTTGTGTATTCTACGCAAACGATACGAGTGTGGGGATTGTTTCAGTCTATCTGCATTCGGGTTTTGTCAGAACCTCTTCGGTGATAGGCAGAAGAAGCTCCACACTTTCTTTTTGTATTAACCGATCGTTCAGGAGCGGACGGCTCATAACCGAACAGAAAACATGCCTGGATAGAAACTGCTCCCTTTGGCCGCGATACCCGTCGTTCACGGTCTTTTCCCATTTACAAGAAAAACTTAACTTGATTCAACTCTAATCATTATCATTATGGCAAACTTATTAGATGAAAAAACAGGGCCGGTAAATGCCGCCGGCCAGGAAATCAACGTCATTAACAAACAGCTGCCCGTTACCGTGGGTGTCGGCTCCAGGATTTTCGAGCTGTGCCTGTGGATAGTTCCCATCGCCATAGCCGTACTCCTTCCCCTGCTCCTTGACATCAGCTGGTTCATAGCCATTCTCGGCATCGTGCCCGGACTCATCTGGCTGTATATGAAGGTAAAGGCAAAGAACTATTTCCAGCAGCTGGAGCAGAAGATACAGGCGGACGCATCGACCATCGACAATTACATTGAACAGAGAGACATCATTTGCCGGAACTTGGCCAATCTTGTAAACAAGGCCGTCGGACTTGACAAGGATGTGATGGAAAGTGTTGCAGGACTCCGTAGCGGCATACCGCAGGGTGACGAGGAGCGTAACTTGAGGGCAAGTCAGGTGGACAGTGTATTCGGAAGACTTGCCCTGCAGGTGGAAGCATATCCGGAACTCCAATCCCACCATGCGATAGAGGATGCCATCCAGCAGAACAGTTATCTGCAAAGGGAGATTACCGCTGCCAGGACGGTGTACAACAATCGCGTAGCCCAGTGGAACAGGGATGTGTTTGACTGGCCTACAAAACAGATTGTGGCCGCAGGCCAGAAATATACCACACGCATCCCGTTTGCAACCTCTGCAGAAGTGAAAGAGCGTGCAAAGGGTAACTATTTTAATTAGGAGGGATTATGGCTGAAGACATATTAAGTCCGGTGGAGCAGTTTCCGGAATTCAGACAGAAGTTCCACGAAATTGCCGACAAGACATTTGAAGAACTGACCAAGGCTTCCGGAGTCGATCCTGATGCCAACCGTGCGCTGTGCCGCGAAATACAGGAACTGAAAAGCGCCAACGAGAAGACATCGTCAAAACTGACCTGGTGGACGGTTCTGTGTGTCTTTATGTGGATTGTCACGGCTGCGTGCGTGATAGTATGCATCTCGAAAGGCTTTCGGGAAGACTGGGTGGTGCCGACAATATGCATCGTTGTCGGCGTGACAATGCTTGTCCTGCTGTTCTGGAAGATACATCCCATAATCAAAATGCACAAGGCTCTGAAGAGAAGCCAGGAAGAGCTTATCAAAAGCAAGGAAAAGGAGGCGTGGGAACAGATGGCCCCGCTTAACCGGCTGTATGATTGGGATATCCAGAACCGTATGATTTCACAGGCGGTACCCCGTATCCAGTTCGACCCGTATTTTACAAACCAGCGTCTGGCAGACCTGGTCAACAGTTACGGATGGGATGAGAATTTCAGCAGGGACCGTTCGGTAATCTTCTCCCACAGCGGTCTCATCAACGGGAATCCATTCGTTATCGCACGTACCCGCGAGATGGAATGGGGCACAATGGAATACACCGGAGAACTGGTGGTGGAATGGACTACCGTAGAGTACGATTCGGACGGAAAGAAGCATACCCGCAGGCACAGCGAGACACTTCGAGCCACAGTGCATAAACCTTACCCGAACTATTTTGACAATACGTATCTGATCTATGGAAATACTGCCGCACCTGATCTGAACTTCAACCGGAAGAAAAATGATGACGAGCTCGCCGTAGGATCCAGGGCTTATAAACGCAAACTCAAGGATCTCGAGAAATTCTCCCGGGACTTGAAGAATGACTTTGCAATGGCCACCAATGAAGAGTTCGAAGTGCTGTTCACCACTACAGACCGGAACAACAACCAGCAGTACTTCCTGCTCTTCACGCCGTTGGCTCAGGAAAACATGATAAAGCTCATCCGAGACAAGGAACAGGGGTATGGAGATGATTTTGATTTCATGAAACACCGCAAGCTGAACACTCTCTATGCAGACCATCTGCAAGAGTTGCCGCTTGACATGAATCCGTGTATGTTCTGGAACAGCAACTATGACGAGGCCAAGCATACATTCATCAATACCACCTGCGAGAACTTCCGCGCCATCTATTTTGCCTTTGCCCCATTGCTGAATATACCTCTGTATCAGCAGATGCGTCCTGTATCGGCCATCTACGGCAACGATATGCCGCGTCAGAGTTCATATTGGGAGCAGGAAGCATTGGCAAACTACTGGGGCGAAGACAAGTTTGCCCACCCTGACTGTGTCACGAAGTCCATTCTCAAGACCATGGAGACACGTAACGGGGACGGCTCAGTCAGCGTGAATGTAAATGCCTACGGATATAGGGCCGAACCTCGTGTCGACTATGTTTCTAAATATTGCAGTAACGGCAAATATTATGATGTGCCTGTCCATTGGAACGAATACCTTCCTGTCACGGGTATCGGATCTTTTGAAATGAAGGAAGACACCGAAGACGAGAAGCCTGACATGGATCCGCTTGCACGCCTGCACGAAACCGAACGGAAACTGAAAGATTTCGGTGAAGCCAGCGTGTTCCGCCGTCATATCACATCGAGAATGATGACAAATAATTAAGGCTCCTGGTGCGGCGAAAAGGTGATTTCGTCCGCTGAAAATACTGATTCAAAATCCGGATGACAACAAAGTTTTGATTCCGGATTTTGATGTCAGTCGCTACCGCTCATTCCCGATACTGAAAATCACCGGAATCGGTATCGCATTCTGTTCCATCCAGGCTTATACAAGAACAGGCGTTACGGACAACCTGCATTATCCCGCAGACTTCAAACTTACACAGGCAACATCACCTTTTTTCTTTCTTTGAAAGTGCAGGATTCTGAAATATAAGAAAAATATAGTATATTTGTCGCCTGAATTTACAAGTTTAACATTTGTGGAACCTCCCAGTCATATATTGACAGATCCGGCAAATCTTACGGATCCTTTACCTGAAGACCCTCAGTCGGGCTATATATTCGTGATAGTGGACAACTTTTTCGATTCGGAAGAGGGGTTTTTCGTATGTACCTGCATGGCGCATACGGGTCTGTCATATATGGGCAGGACAGGAGGAATCGAGTCATAAAGACGGATTTTCTATGGGACTATATCTGAGGAAGACCCTCGACAACAAGGCGGAGATTTCCGTATGGCAGATCACCGAGACGGAACAGGAACTGATAGACCTGAGTTCGGTCCCGACCGATGAGATGGAGGAGATATCCCTTATCCGGAGCGAGACACTGCGCAAGCAGAAGCTGGCAGTAAGGGCTCTGCTCAACACTGTGTTCGAGGAAAAAATGTACCTCAACCACCACGACAACGGCAAGCCGTTCCTGGAGAACTGCATAACCAACATCAGCATCACGCACACAGACAGGTATGTGGCGATTATCACCCACGATGAAGATGATGTGGGCATCGACATAGAGTCCCTGGACCGCGATTTTTCGGCCGTCGAGAAGAAAGTGCTCTCGGAGGAGGAAATCGATGACATTGACGAGGACAGGAAGAACGAGCAGCTGGCCATATACTGGTGTACGAAGGAAGCAATCTTCAAGAGGATGTCCCAGAACAGGGTCGATTTCTCGGAACAGATCGAGGTCGAGAGGTTCAGTCCGAAGAACGAAGGGGAACTCGAGGCGAGGTTCATACACAAGGATGGACACGAAGAGGAATTCGAGCCGGAATATATGATATTCGACCGCCACGTCCTCGTATGGGTCGTAGGATAGCCTGCAGGCCGGATGTAACAGCAATGTTGTCCAAATTTGAACATTTCCAATTTAATCAATTTATAAATGTCTGTTAATAAATGATTTAACAGACATTTTTCGTTATTGTTGATAACTTTTGGGCGATTTTCTGCCGAGTGAAGATAAATAATGATACCTTTGTCTTCCGGTTGCGAGACCAATCGGGAAAAACAATCATAAACAATCTGAGATATCTGATCCGGTGCCTGTACAGGCAGGCGGATCTGTCTCCAACACTGACTGAACGATGATAAGGAATGTAATCAAGCGCGACGGAAGGGTCGTTGAATTCGACAAGAAGAAGATTATCGATGCCATAACCAAGGCAATGGATGTCACTGAAGCCGGGGAGGACATCGTCCTCGCTGCCGAAATCGCTGCGAGAATCTCCAAAGCCGACCAGGAAAGCATGAGCGTGGAGGATATCCAGGACCGTGTGGAGATGGAGCTGATGAACAGCCCGAGAAAGGAAGTCGCCAAGAAATACATCGCCTACCGCAACCAGAGGAACCTTGCCAGGACAGCGAAGTCCCGCGAGATATTCCAGGAAATCATAGAGGCCCAGGCCACGGATGTGACAAGGGAGAACGCCAATATGAATGCCGACACTCCGGCAGGAATGATGATGAAGTTCGCCTCGGAATCGACCAAGTCCTTTGTGGACGAGTGCCTGCTGTCAGAGGATGTCAAGGAGGCCGTGCAGAACGGATACATCCACATCCACGACAAGGACTACTATCCGACCAAGAGCCTTACTTGCGTACAGCATCCGCTTGACAAGATACTCAAGAACGGATTCTTTGCAGGGCACGGCGAGTCCCGTCCCGCAAAGAGGATAGAGACGGCAAGCATCCTCGGCTGCATCTCGATGGAGACTGTACAGAACGAGATGCACGGAGGCCAGGCCATCCCTGCGTTCGACTTCTATATGGCTCCTTTCGTGAAGAAGGCATACTGCGAAGAGATTGACAAGGTCAGTGAAATGACCAATACAGACTATTCCGAGCTCAAGGATGTGCAGCTGGATGACTATATCAAGAGGGATCTGCTCGGACTCCAGGGGAAAGAGAGGGTGATACAGCATGCGGTGAACATGACAGTGAGCAGGGTGCACCAGTCTATGGAGGCTTTTGTCCACAACATGAACTCAATCCACTCCAGAGGAGGCAACCAGGTGGTGTTCAGTTCCATAAACTATGGCACCGACACCTCCGCAGAAGGCCGCTGCGTCATCAGGGAAATCCTCAATACGACATACGAGGGGGTCGGGAACGGATCCACTGCAATCTTCCCTATCCAGATATGGAAAAAGAAGAGAGGGGTAAGCTACCTTCCTGAAGACAGGAACTACGATCTTTACAGGTTCGCCTGCAAAGTGTCCGCCAGGAGGTTCTTCCCTAACTTCCTCAACCTCGATGCTCCTTTCAACCGTCATGAGCTGTGGAGGGCGGACGACCCGAAGAGATACGAATACGAAGTCGCCACAATGGGCTGCCGTACAAGGGTGTTCGAGAACAGGTTCGGGCCGAAGACCTCCATCGGAAGAGGAAACCTCTCTTTCACCACGATAAACCTCGTTCGCATTGCAATCGAATGCATGAACGAGCCAGACAGGAACGAGAGGATACGCAAATTCTTCGAGAAACTTGACTGGGCCCTCAACATAACAGCCAAGCAGCTCTGTGAAAGATACAACTTCCAGAAGACGGCTATGAAGAAGCAGTTCCCTCTCCTGATGGGTGCACTGTGGCTGGGAAGCGAAAAGCTCAAGGAGGATGACACCATTGAGTCTGTAATAAACCAGGGGACTCTCGGAGTAGGCTTCATAGGACTGGCCGAGACCCTCATCGCCCTCATCGGCAAGCATCACGGGGAATCACCGGAAGCCCAGGAACTCGGACTGAGAATCATCACCTATATGAGAGACAAGGTCAACGAGTTCTCGGAGAAATACCAGCACAACTTCAGCGTGCTTGCGACTCCGGCAGAAGGTCTCGCAGGAAGATTCACAAAAATGGACCGCAAGAAATTCGGCATCATTCCGGGCGTGACGGACAAGGAGTATTACACCAACTCCAACCATGTCCCGGTGTATTTCCACTGCACTCCTAAGCACAAGGCTGAAATCGAGGCTCCATACCACGCACTTACCGGAGGCGGCCACATATTCTATGTGGAAATAGACGGGGATGCCACGCACAACCCTGAAGCCATTATGGCAATAGTCGACCTTATGGACAAGTACGACATCGGATATGGCTCGGTGAACCACAACCGCAACCGCTGTATGGACTGCGGGTACGAGAGCGCGGATGCCGATATGGATGAATGTCCTAAATGCCACGGGCACAATATCGACAAGCTCCAGAGAATCACCGGATATCTCGTGGGCACCACAAGCCGGTGGAACAGCGCCAAGCTTGCCGAGCTGAAGGACCGCGTCGTCCACAAATAAATTTCAAGGGAATTTTTCCGGTGCCGGAAAGCTGCCGGAAACATACTTCTCCCGGATTATGCGAACCCTTCGGATATTGGATATAATAGAGGAGACCATGGCTGACGGCCCTGGTCTCCGTACTTCCATATACTGTGCAGGATGCCTGCACCATTGTCCAGGATGCCACAATCCCCAGTCGTGGGATATGAACGGTGGCAAGGAGATGAGCATAGATGACCTTATGGAAGTCATCAAGGCCGATGAGTTCTGCAATGTCTCGTTCTCCGGGGGAGATCCGTTCTATCAGGTGGAAGGATTCACAGAACTGGCCAGACGCATAAAGGCTGAGACAGGCAAGACAATCTGGTGCTGGACAGGATTCCTGTACGAAGAAATCCTTGCGGATCCGCATCTGTCAATGCTGCTGCCGTATATCGATGTCCTCGTGGACGGCCCGTTCATAGAGTCGGCAAAAGACAAGGACCTGCTGTTCAGAGGCAGTTCCAACCAGAGGATAATCTATCTTTCCGGCAAAGAGGAGGATATCATTCCGGGGACTGTGCCCTTAGTACCTGTGAAATGAACCTGTTCCTTTCCGTGGTGCAGGCAGAAACCTCATCTATCGGACATTCGGTACACCAGCCTCCACCGAGAAGCACATATTCCAGAGAGGCCGTAAACCTGTGTCCGTTCTCGCATTCCCACTCATATAATGCACCCGGCCTCCTGAAGCATTCTTCCGGTGCTGCGCCGTCGGATGCAAGTGCCGTCCCGGAGCCGGTACGGGCGGAATCATTGTATCCTGACTCTCCGAGGAAATGCCCGCCACGGAACTCTGCCGCGGCTTCCAGTTCCGCATCGGAAAGAGAATACACCGGTCTGGATGTATCATAGCCGTGGTCAAGCACCCGTATCTCCCCTGCCGCTTCGGCCTCCCGGATATTCTTCTTCCAGTGTGGCGGAATCATCTGCTGCCATGACTTTATAGACCTGTAGTTTTCCATCGAGCCGTAATATGCATTCAGCTTTTCTGTATCATGCTCCACCCACCATTGGGTTCCCATACCCTTCTCATAAACGAATGGGCGCATAAAGAGTTTCACCAGGAACGCAGGAGCAAGAAAGGCGAGGCTGTAAAACCAAGGAAGCTGCTTCTTCAATCCCTTGAAATAATCATCCACCGGGACATTCGCCCTGAAGTGCAGATAGTCTTCAAGTATATCCGCATCTGTATACCACATCCCGTGGAAATTCCGGGTGGCGAACCACTGGGGCTCGAAAACCTTCTCCGGAGCAGGGAGGCCGAGACTCGCCATAAGGCGGGATTCGAACTCATAATTGGTCATCCTGTACTGTTCTCCGCTGCTTATGTTGTAGAAACGGTTCCAGAACTCATCCGGGACAGTGTCTTCCACCACATTTGCCAGCAACCGTCCGGAATCCTCGATGGTCGCCCACTCCAGAACTCCCTGGATGGGAACATGGAAAGCAGTAGGGTTCAATACTTTAAGAATCCCAGGATAGAGGATGCCTGTCTGACGGAGAGACACCCACCATCTTATGCCGGAATCTGCGATTATCTTTTCCGCAATGCATTTCGACACCGAATATTTGTCGTAGCGGCTGGCATAGACAGGGTCTCCTGCCCTGCCCCAGTGCACAGGATACAGCCGGTCCCCGCACTGGGCGACAGAACCTATATAAACCACCCGTATTCTGTCTGCATCAGGAGAGGAAAGCACCGCCCTGACAATGTTCTCCGCAGCCCTGACATTGACTTCCATAGTCCTTTCGGGAAAATAGTCGGCTGCCGGCGACACCATTCCACCGACATGCAGTACATAGTCCGCGCCTGAAACGCCTGCCCTGACATCCTCGTAGCTTGTCAGGTCTCCCCAGACAATCTCCACATCAGGATCAGCGCTGTAAGGCTTCAGTTTTCTTATGTTCTTCCTGCTCGGCCTGGCCAGGATCTTCAGCCTGAACCGGTCCTTCTTTTTGTAAAGTTCCATAAATCCGGCCCATCCCATATTTCCTGTGGCACCGGTAATGAATATCGTCTTCTTTTTCATTGTCCTGTCCGATTTTCTCTCCCCTACCTGAGCCAGAGTTCCGGATTCTGAGGAGTCTGGTCTTTCCATATCTGGAAATGCAGCTGTGTCTCCCCGTTGATTGTGTCCACCTCTCCTATTGTCTGTCCGGTCCTGACCCTGTCCCCTGCTTTGACCGTGGTCGTCTTCAGCTTGCAGTAGAATGAGAAATAATTTCCATGCTGCACAAGCACGCACTGGTTATAGCCCGGCATCACCACAATCTGCTTCACCACCCCATCAAACACTGCCTTCACAGGAGCGTCTTTGGACAGGGCGATGGTAATACCGTTGTTGAAAGGAAGTTTCAGTCTGGTGAACACAGGATGGTAATGCTGTCCGAACCGGTCTATAACAGGGCCTTCGGCCGGCCACGGCAACTTGCCCTTGTTTGCCGAGAATTCCCCTGCAAGCCTGTAGTCTATCGCCTGCCCTCCATCTTTCTTGTCGGATGATGCCTTCATAGCCTCCTCCACAAGTCTTCTGATTTCCCTGTCCAGCGCCTCAACCTGCCGTTTCTTCGCATTCAGTTCTTTCTGGTACCGTGTCCTGTTGCGTTTAAGCCTGGACACCACCTGGGCTGACTGGCCCTCCTCCTGCTGGAGCGATTTCAGTTCGGACTGCCGCTGCGCCCTGACCTTCTCCGCGGCGGACTTCAGTTCCTGAAGCCTTGTCCTCTCCGTTTCAAGGTCAGCCCGTGTCTCACGTATCTTGACTGCCTGCTCCTTCATTTCGGCAGACAGGCCCTTGAAATAGCTGATACGCCTGAAAGCCTGTCCGAGATCCTCGCTTGCAAGAATATACATATACCATATCTTCGCATCCCTGTTCCGGTACGCGCTCCGCACAAGCCTCGAATAATGTCCGGTAAGTGTGTCCTCCCTCGCCTGAAGCCTGTTTATCTGCCTCTGCGTAGAATATATCTCATCCGAATAGAGCCTTATCTGCCGGTCGCTCTCAGTAATGAGAGCTTTCCTGTTGGATATCTTCTTCCTGATCAGGGTGAGCTGGGAAAGGGCATCCTCGGACTTGTCCGCATTGTCGGCAAGCTGTCTGTCAAGGATGGCAATCTCCCTCTCGAGCCGTGCCTTCTTTTCCTCATGCTGACGGATGTCCTGCGCAGATGCCGCACCGGCATACGCCAGAGCGAACGTCACCACAAGCAATATCCTGTGCCAAAGCATCATCCTCATTTCAGCCTTTTGTTCATCTCCGCTTTCCTCTGCCGGATCTTCTGTTCCAGACCGGGTATCTCCCCTTCCGTATCCTTTGCCTGTGCCTGGGTCCAATAGACGAAGGCGAGACTGTATTCCCCAAGATCGAACAGTACCTCGGCATAATGGTCGAGCGTCACTGCACTTTCCTTTCCTCCATAGAGCATGGCATGCTTGAAATACGGCTTCGCTTCGGCTGACTTGCCCTGAAGGTACAGTATCCAGCCGAAAGTGTCGAGATAGGTCGCATTGTCAGGCTCCTTTTCCACCGTCACCTTGCTCATCGAATATGCCTTCTTCAGCTTCTTCCCGTCAAGGCTCAGGAAATAGGCGTAGTTGTTGAGCACAGGAAGATATCCCGGATTTATCTTCAACGCCTGTTCGTATGCCTTGTATGACCTTGTCTTCTCCCCGACATGATGATATATGTCCCCCATTGTGGTGTAGGCCGTAAGGGTACGGGCGCTGTCATCCGGTGCGACAGCAATGATCCTGGAACAGGTGGCGAGGACATCGTCGTATGCCTTCAGATTGTAGTCGGCAAGAGTGGACATCTCCAGGAACGCAAGCTCATCCGGAAATTTCCCGTAAGCCTCTTTCGTAAAGGAGGACAGCTCCTTCCAGTCACCCGTGTACATCAGCACTTCCGCATAGTTTGCTGCCGCCCACACGCTTTCCGGCCAGTTCCGCACATTCTCCAGAAAATATTCCCTGGATTTCTCCGGCCTGCCTGTCCCGTAATAATATATTCCCGCCAGAGCCGTGACCGCACTGTCCGCAGGATGTACGGCCATACACACTGTCATGACAGAGTCCAGACTCGGCTGGAACCTGCTGAGGAAATTGGGATCAGAATGCTGGACAAGAGCCTTCAGATAATCACATTTGCCTTGAGAGGGGATGTCCTTGTCACTGACAAAATTGTCAAGCGTACGGAAATAGTCATCATATCTTCTCGTCATCCTGTAGACCTCCGACTTTCCGAGCATGGCAGGGACAAAGTCCGGGGCTATGTCCAGAGCCTCCTGATAGAAGGCAAGTGCTGTGGAATCGTCATACATCGACATTCTGTAATCCCCTAGCAGTGAAAGGACCTGCGGAGATGAATATTCCCTGTTGTATGCTTCGAGTACCTGATATGCCTCCTCCTGCCTGCCGAGCCGCCTCAGGATGTCGAAGCGGGTCATGATGGATATGTCGTTCTTTCCGAAGACTGTATCTATCTGATCCAGCGTGGAGAGAGCATCCTCCAGCCTGCCCATCGACAGGTACAGGTCAATCAGGGAATAATATATGTCGCTCTTTTTCGGGAAATCCCTGAGAAGGCCGTTGTAGATGTCCACCGTAAGCTCTTTCCTGTCAGTGGCAGCATAGACAGCTGCAAGCCTGTACCGGTACCAGAAATTGGTCGAATCAAGCCGCACGGCTGCCTGCAGTTCCTCTTCGGCAGCCGCATAGTCATTCTGAAGGAAATCGGCCATGCCGAGATAATAATGCGCGGCATCGTTGTCAGGATCGGCCGCCGCAATGGACTCGAGCTTTTCCGCCGCCTCTCCGTACCTGCCGTCATTGAAATCGGAGACGGCATCGACAATCCTGTTCTCCAGAGCCCTCTCCTGCCTGTATGACTGTGCGTATGACTGCTGCAGAGAGAACACGGACAGCAGTGACACGGACAATATATAATATGAAAGTGATATTCTCTTCATAAAACCTCCAAAGGAAACAATGCAAAAATAGTATAAAAATAGTTATTTTTGCAATCTTGACTTTCCCGGAACGGGAATTTTCAATATCCGTGCAACAAAATCTCCTCCGATTGCATCTTTTGTGTCGCATAGGCTGGAGAACAGAACAGATGACTACTGTGGGAGAGACTTCAGAACAGAGACTGATACGCCTGTGCAGGAAAGGGGACCGGAGTGCCCAGAAGGCCTTGTATGACCGGCTGGCACCGAAGATGTTTCCTGTCTGTATCCGTTATGTGGGAGACCGGGATGCTGCAGAGGATCTTCTTCAGGATGGTTTTGTGACACTGTTCTCCAGACTGGACAGCTACAAGGGAGATGGCTCTTTTGAAGGCTGGGCGCGAAAGGTCTTTGTCAACACGGCTCTCATGTATCTGAGGAAAAAGGATGCCCTGAAGATGAGCGAGGAGCTCGACAGCGCACGCAACATGGCATCAGTCTACTCCACACAGGTACAGGATATCGGGTACAAGGAACTGATGAAGCTCATCTCTTCCCTGCCTACAGGTTTCAGGACGGTGTTCAACCTGTATGTGCTCGAGGGTTATTCCCACAAGGAGATAGCTGAAATGCTGGATATCACGGAAGTCACATCCAGGACACAGCTGAGCAGGGCAAGGATATGGCTTCAGAACAAGATTAAAGGAACAGGCAATGTCTGATTTCGACGAGAATAAGTTTGACCGGGAGATAAGGTCGCTGCTGGACGGTGTCGAGGAGGAAGTCCCCGACAGGGTTTGGAATGCCTTGTCGGAAAGGCTTGACAGGGCAGAGGCAGCCAGGAAAAGGAAACCGGTGCTCCCGTGGCTGCGATACAGCGGGATAGCAGCAGCTGCTGCAGCGGTGGCTCTCGGCGTGTTCTTCGGAGTCAGGGAGCCTGATTTCAATGGGCAGGAGATGCAGCTTGCAGCTGCCGGACAGCCGCAGTCCGATGCCGTGGCAGTCACCCCCGAACCGGACACATCTGCAGGGACTGCCATACAGAGCAAGGATAACGGACGGCCTGCATCCGATATGAGATACGGTACCCCGACAGCAAGAGGCGACAGTACCGGAGACCTTGAGGAGGACAGGAATGTGAATGTCGCACCCGAAGGGGCTGCAGGAAAAGACATTGACACCGTGACAGATACTGCCACAGAAAAGCCGGGAGAGGAGAAGCCTGAATCTGCAGACTCCGGACAGACCATAAAGGAACAGATCAAGAAATATGATTCGGACAGGCTTACTGCACTGGCATGGGAGGATGACTTTGCTGAAGATGACAGAGACAGCAGGATAAAGACAGCCATAACCGTCTCGGGACTGGCATCCAGCAATTCTGGCGCAGGAAGGAACAGTTCGGGAGGCAGCAGACCGCTGATGAGCAGCGGGCATCCGGGACGAAATTCAAACCCGATATCCGAAACCGGCAACTCCACAAACTATGGTATTCCGCTCTCGTTCGGACTGGGAGCCAAGATCATCTTCACACCGCGGTGGTCTCTCGGAGTAGGGATCAACTGCTCTCTGCTTTCGAGGACATTCTCCGGCACATATACTACATACGGAGCGGATGGCACTCCGACGGTAACCCCATACTCCAAGATCCGGAACAACCAGACCTACATCGGAATCCCTGTCAATGCATATTTCAGCATTGTGAAAAGCAAGGCTGTGGATTTCTATGCATACGCAGGCGGTACGGCAGAGAAGTGTGTAGCCAACAGATACAGGATGGGCGATACCGGCTCCGAGATCTACAAAGAAAAAGTCGAGGGATTTCAGTTCTCCGCCAATGTCGGACTTGGAGTAGAATTCATTGTAGCCGACATGCTCGGTATCTATATCGACCCGAGCCTCAGATATTACTTTCCGGACAGCAGACAGCCGAAGAGCATCCGTACGGTACAGCCTCTGACTATGGGATTCGAAATGGGATTCCGCGTCCGGCTCTGACTTCAACCGATAATATTCCTTATCAGGGTATTTGATCTCAAAAACTCCTTGAGTTCCGGACAGTCCGTCTCGAGGATGTCGTCCTTGCTGCCCTGCCACACCATCCGTCCCCCATCTATGAACCCTATCCTGTCCCCTATGTCAAGGATGGAATTCATGTCATGGGTGTTTATGATGGTGGTCATATTGTATTCACTCGTCAGTTCGGAAATCAGCTGGTCTATCAGAATCGATGTGTGGGGATCCAGTCCCGAATTGGGTTCATCGCAGAACAGGAATGATGGGTTCAGGGCAATAGCCCTGGCAATGCCCACCCTTTTCTGCATTCCGCCGCTCAGTTCAGCGGGATATCTGTCCTCGACTCCTGTAACCTCAACCCTGTCAAGACAGAATCTCGCCCGCTCTATCTTCTGCGCCCTCGACCAGTCTGTGAAAAATTCCATCGGAAACATCACGTTGTCAAGCACAGTCGCGAAGTCGAAGATAGCGCTTCCCTGGAACAGGACACCGACATTGCGTCTCTGCTGCTGCCTCTCATGGTAATCCATGGATGACAGGGCGCGGTCTCCGTACCATATCTCCCCTGAATCAGGCTGCATCAGCCCCATGATATTCTTCAGAAGTACAGTCTTCCCGGAACCGCTCTTGCCTATGATCATATTGCATTTGCCGGGTTCGTATTCCACTGAAATGTCTTTCAGGACCTGGAAGGTCCCGAAACTCTTATTTAGATGTTCTACCCTTATCATCCGATAACTTTTAAACTTTGCCGCCCCTGCATCAATAGAGCATCAGCTGCGTCACAATCAGGTCAAACATAAGTATCAGTATGCTGGCCGTCACTATTGACTTCGTGCTCGAATATCCTACACCGAGCGATCCACCTCTGGCATAATAGCCGTTGAACGCAGAAATGGAGGATATGAAAAAGCAGAAAAGCGACATCTTGAAACAGCTGTAGAAGATATAGAATCCGTTGAACGAATACCTGAGGCCGGATATGTATTTCGCCGTAGGTATGATTTCTGTCATTTCCACGACAAGATAGCCGCCCAGAATGCCGAGCGCCATACTGAGAAGCATCAGAAACGGACTCAGGAGGACAGAGGAAAGAATCTTCGGCAGCACAAGGAACCCGGCCGAGTTCACCCCCATCATATCCATCGCATCTATCTGCTCCGAAATCCTCATGCTGCCTATCTCGGATGCTATGTTGGAGCCCATCTTGCCGGCAAGCAGGAGTGCAACCATCGTAGAACAGAATTCCAGCACGAGACTCTCTCTCACCATATACCCGACATACATCCTGTCAAGCATCGGATTGCTCATATTGGAAGCCGTCTGTATCACAAGCACCCCTCCTATGAAGACAGATATGACAGCCACTATGAGAATCGATGAAAGCACAAGCTTGTCAGCTTCCATCACAAACTGTCTCCAGAAGATTCTCCACTTCTCCGGCTTGCGGAAAACCATCTTCAGGAAAAGGCAATAACGGCCTACAGATTCGAAAAAGTTCTTTATCATAAAGCAACGGACCATCCGCACGGCCTGACTGGCCGGTATCCGGCACATTTTAACAAGGACAAATTTAGAAAAAGAAAAACTAAAATTCAGCATCTCGAAACAGCTCATCCGAAAAAATTCGCCACATTTTTATGCTTTTTACATTGTCTACCGGTTGCAATCTCCATATTTGAACCAGACTGCCAGGATTTTTTCTGCGACAGCAAACCGGTGGCGCAGAGCGGATGTCCAGACGATGCCACTGACCTGGCAGGCATAAGTGGAAACATATTGTATCATACAAATTGCACAGGGAGATGCTTACTACGGTATATGGAGCAAAATGCATCGGGATAGAAGCCGTCCCGGTCACTGTGGAGGTGGACATTACCTCAGGCATAGGCATACATCTGGTCGGTCTTGCGGATGCGGCGGTGAAAGAAAGCCTTCTGAGGACAGTCACCGCCCTTCAGTCAATGGGATACAGGATTCCCGGCAAGAAAATAGTGATCAACCTTGCCCCTGCAGACATGCACAAGAAAGGCAGCGGATACGATCTGCCTATCGCTGTCGGCATCATAGCCGCATCGTCCCAGGAAGAGCTGCCGCTTTCAGGGAAATACATAATAATGGGCGAACTGGGGCTGGACGGAACTGTACGGCATGTCCCGGGAGCCATCCCGATTGCAGAACTCGCCTCAGCAAACGGATCCGATGGCTGCATTCTCCCTGCAGAATCTGCAGCCGAAGCAGCCGGATACGGGCTTACAGGCCTGTATGGAGTCAATACACTTTCAGATGTAATCCATATCCTCAATGATGAAGACAAGGGGCTTTGGGCTCTTGGCAACGCCGCGTCAGTCTCTCCGGAAGGACCTCCCCGTCCGGAAGACAACGTATCGGAGAAGCGGCTGTGCGGAACGGATACGGCCTCCGGCACGGGAACCGGAACAAATACCGATGATGACATTATGGACTTCGCGGATATCGTAGGGCAGGAAGGGGCGAAACGTGGACTTGAGATTGCAGCCGCCGGAGGGCATAATGCACTTCTTGTAGGTCCTCCAGGCGCGGGGAAAAGCTCCCTTGCAAAGGCGATAGTCAAAATATTGCCTCCGATGGACAGGGAAGAGGCGCTGCAGACGAGCAAAATCTACTCTGTTGCCGGCAAAGGCAGGCTTCGGAAAGGAATCCCGTATATCAGACCGTTCCGGAACCCGCATTACAGCACATCCGTCGCCGCCCTCATCGGAGGTGGATCAGACAGCATTCTTCCGGGGGAAATCTCTCTGGCACATAACGGAGTGCTCTTCCTCGATGAATTCTGTGAAGCCCCCAAGAGGGTTACCGAGGCTCTACGCGGCCCCATTGAGGAAAAGACAGTGACAATCTCCCGGCTCAGGACCAAGATAGAATACCCCGCAAACTTTATGCTGATAGCAGCCACGAACCCGTGTCCTTGCGGATATTACGGGGACGGGGACAGATGCAGCTGTTCACCTGCCCGCCGGGCTGCATACCTGTCCAGGCTTTCCGGTCCGCTGATGGACAGGATAGACATCCACTTGTGGCTCAAACCGGTAGATGCCAGAAGCATCGTAAGGAAAGAGCAGGCTGAGCCCAGTTCTGCCGTGGCAGAAAGAGTCAGCAGAGCCAGAAACATACAGCTGAATCGTTTTTCAACGGAAGGAATCCGCACCAATTCGGAAATGAGCGGCCGGCAGATCAAAGAATTCTGCAGGTTGTCCGTCCCGTGTCAGGAGTTTCTGGAAAAGGCGGTTGCGAAAGCCGGGATGTCAGCCAGAGCGTGCAACCGTATCCTTAAACTTGCAAGGACTATCGCGGATCTGCAGGGAGATGACGCAATCGGGCTTGACCATCTATCTGAAGCCATCAGCTACAGGTTCCTGGACAAGCCCGATATATTATAGAGAGACATCCCTCAGCCGTCTTTCAGGTCCGGACACGGAATTGCTCATCAGTCTTTTTTAGCCGTCGAAGCAAGGAAGAGTTCATCCATCTGCTCCTGGTCGATATATGATGGGGAATCGATCATTACATCCCTGCCCTGATTATTCTTAGGGAATGCAATATAGTCCCTGATGGTCTCCTGTCCGCCGAACAGGGCACATACCCTGTCGAATCCGAATGCAAGCCCGCCGTGAGGCGGTGCACCGAACTTGAATGCATTGATAATGAATCCGAACTTGTATTCCGCATCCTCCTTAGATATTCCGAGCACCCCGAACATTCTCTGCTGAACCCCGGCATCATGGATTCTGATGGAGCCGCCACCGAGTTCCGTCCCGTTGAGTACAAAATCGTATGCATTGGCACACACTTTCTCGAGATCCTCTTTTCTGTCACTGTAGAAAAGGTCAAGATGCTCCGGTTTCGGTGCTGTGAACGGATGATGCATAGCATAGAACCTCTGTGTCTCATCATCCCACTCCAGAAGAGGGAAATCAACAATCCACAGCGGTGCAAAATTGTGAGGGTCCCTGAGCCCGAGCCTGTTCCCCATCTCTATGCGCAGGACTCCCAGCATGGTCTGGGTCTTGCGCTTCGGACCGCAAAGAGCCAGAATCATATCTCCCGGCTTCGATCCCATATAGTCCGCGACAGACTTGAGTTCTTCCGGTGTATAGAACTTGTCCACGGAAGACTTGAACGAGCCGTCTGCATTATACTTTATATACACAAGCCCTTTCGCACCCACCTGAGGTCTCTTGACCCATTCGGTGAGTTCATCTATCTGCTTGCGCGTATATTCCGCCGCCCCATCCACACTGATTGCGCCGACATATTCCACGCTGTCGAACACGGAGAAGCCTTTACCCTGAACCTTATCCGTAATCTCGTGGATTTTCATTCCGAACCTGATGTCAGGCTTGTCCGAACCATAACTGTCCATGGCATCGTACCAGCTCATCCTCGGGAGCCGGTCGGGAATCTCCACATTGAGGACATTTTTGAAAAGAGTCCTCATCATTCCCTCGAACATATCAAGTACATCCTCCTGCTCCACAAATGACATCTCGCAGTCTATCTGCGTAAATTCCGGCTGTCTGTCAGCCCTCAGATCCTCATCCCTGAAACAGCGGACTATCTGGAAATACCTGTCATATCCAGCCACCATAAGGAGCTGCTTGAATGTCTGCGGAGACTGCGGGAGAGCATAGAACTGCCCCGGATTCATCCTGGACGGCACCACAAAATCCCTTGCTCCTTCCGGCGTAGACTTGATCAGATAAGGAGTCTCTATCTCAAGAAAGCCATTGGCATCAAGGTAGTTGCGGACTTCGTGAGCAAGTCTGTGCCTGAGTTCCAGAGCCTTGCGCAGCGGATTGCGGCGAAGGTCAAGGTATCTGTACTTAGCCCTGAGTTCCTCTCCCCCATCGCTCACATCCTCTATCGTGAACGGAGGTGTCTGCGCCTTATTGAGGACATTGATTCCCGTAAGGCTGATTTCTATGTCTCCGGTAGGCATCTTCCGGTTCTTGCTCTGTCTTTCGATGACAGTACCTGTCGCCTGGATGACATATTCTCTTCCGAGAGAATCCACAGCCTCCTTCAGTTCAGCTGCAGCAGAATCATCGACAACCAGCTGGGTGATGCCATATCTGTCCCTAAGGTCAATGAAAGTCATTCCTCCAAGCCGTCTGGTTCTCTGTACCCACCCTGCCAGAGTCACTGTCTGGCCGGCATTCTCTATGCGGAGCTCCCCGCAAGTATGTGTCCTGTACATTATCTTATGGTTTTAGCTTTGTTTACAATTGCGCTGCATCCGGACTTCCTTCAGCCACATCAACCGCAACACCAACATCCGTCATCTGCACGGAATCTGCAAAGATACTATTTTTATTCTCTTATAGTTCCCGGAACTGGCTTATAGGCAAAAATATCTTTATTTCTACAATCTGGCAGTTGCTTTTTCAGACAATTTGCAATACCTTTGCAATTCGTCTGCCCGGATGGCGGAATCGGTAGACGCGTTGGTCTCAAACACCAATGACCGCAAGGTTGTGCCGGTTCGACCCCGGCTCCGGGTACTTAGAAAAATCTCCAAATGATTTACAATCAATCATTTGGAGATTTTATTTTGCATTTCATGTCCGCAATTTGTCCGCATTTCTATCTAACTATGTCATTATAATTCAGAGAACCACAATATATCGTCTTGGAACATCAGATTTATAGCAAAAGTCTCTGCAAGTTGTTTATCTCGCAATTTTCCAATAATCAGTTTAGTTGTATTACTGTTTTCAAAATATGGATATCGATGGATTAGGAGCAATGAATCTGCATTCTTCCTAAAATAATCAAAATCACTCAGATCACTGAAATCAGGACAATTATTCCCTATTTTTCTATTATCAAACCGAGAGATTTGCGAACAGACTATTATTGGCACACCTGTACTTACGGCTATGTCTTTCAATGTCAGTAATAAATTGTCTAATTTTTCTTTATGATCTACGCCGGGTAACTCACGATATGAGAATAATTGTAAATCATCAATTATCAGAAGACGGACTTTCTTTTGTTCAACTAATCGTTCCGCTTTAAAACGGAAATCAGGCACCTGTAGTCCTCGTGTATCATCTACATACAGCGGGGCATGCGCCAAATGTTTCAATGCAGATTGCAACTGCATCCATTCTATATGTTCGGTTTTATCATATCTACCTATAGCCATCTGAAGAAGTTTTTTTGCAATAGGAATAGCAGGCATTTCCATTGAAAAGAACGCAACAGGAATATCATTGTCTACCGCAACATTATATGCAATATTCAATGCCAAAACAGATTTTCCCGCAGCGGGTCTGCCTGTCATTATGATCAATTCAGAGGGTCGTAGACCGCCTGTAATTCTGTCCAAGGATGAAATTCCTGAAGAAATTGGATAACAATTAACATTCATATTTTCGGTCTTATTTTATAAGACAAAAATAACTGTCGGCAATGCCACAATGCGACACTCTGAAAATAAAACGCAAGAATAAAATCTGCCCTGAAGCACCTCGCCTCTCCGCACTCAATGCGGTAACTGCCGATGTAAAAGGGCAGAATTCTTTAAAGGCAATCCGTCCGCGATCCCACTGCGGATCTACGCCAGGAACATAGCCGAGGTTCTTTACCATGACATCTAAATCCTGAAAGTCATGGCAGATGGATAAATCCCCGCGGATTGCCATCACTAATCAATTCATTATCTTACCAGAATATTTGCCAACCGCCCTATCATCTCCTCATATTCATCTTTTCTCTTCAGATTCTGTATGTAATACTCAGGAATGCCTTTCTGCCCAAATTTTGCTCCCAATACAGAACAAGCCACCGCCGCATTGGTATCAGCATCTCCTCCAGCATTTACCACTTTCAAAAGTCCTTCCACGAAATTTTCCACATGATACAGGCACCAGACAGCACACCCCATAGTTTTAAGTGTGTACCCCATTGTCTGCTCATCATCAAGTTCAAAATCCTCCTGCATTCCATTCCTGGCTGTTTCAAGATACGGCTTTATTCTGCCGTCGTATCTCTCTCCAATTTGCAAAAGTTCTTCAAAGGACAGTTCTTTATCTTGCCAAACTAAAGAATCTATAAGTTCTGATATTATAACACATGAACCTATACATCTTGGATCTGCATGGGTCAGCCTGCATATCCTTTCTGCGTTTTCTGCAACATTCTCATCCCAGAGACCTACTACTGAAGTCCTCATTACACCACCGTTTCCTGCATTGTTTTTTCCAGACCTTTCCCACATCATCCGAGCCACTTCATATGGAGAAGCCTCATACTCATACAGACTTAATATTTTTGCTGTAGTTACGCCTATGTCGGCAGGAGAACTTTTATACCATTCCTTGAAGTTATGGGCAATAGTTTTCGGCTTTACATCCTTGTCGGCAATAATAGCCCTTGCTATGCAGAGCATCATATCAGTATCGTCAGTCCATCTTCCGAATCCTTCTCCAATTTGACTATAATTCGAAAGGCCCTCAGGATAATTATGCAACACTTCATCCCTGCTCATGAACTCTGTTCCAAGCCCAAGAGCATCTCCTATCGCCTGTCCCCAAAGACACCCGGCTATCCTGCCTTTTATTTCTCCAATATCCCTTACCATAATTCGCTCTTTATTCAAATCTGTCCAAGAATACTAACCTCGCGGCACCAATCGCCGCAGCCACCGTATTCAGGGACAGAAAATTTTAAATTCTTTACTGCAAAAGTAGTCCCCGACAATGCCCATACTACGTCACTCCGCAAAATATAATAAACAATCTACACTTTTTCAGGTGTCCAATCCGGAGACTCAATTTTATTCATACACACAATCGGACCATAAGATTTATCCATAAGAACAAGCCTGCCACGATATAGGCCATACCATCTGTCAGTTTTGATTTTATTACCATCTACTTTAAATGATTTGATCATTTTGAAATTACATTCCTCATCAAATTCAGATAAAATAATCCAACTGCCTACCACGCCTTTTGCAACACCACCATTCCCTAAACAGACAGCCATGCTTTCCGCTGTTTTCACTTCAGCAAATGACCCAATGCCTGTTGCAATCGCAATGCTAATATCCCCAGATGCAGTTGATAGAGAATACTCACCTGATGATATGGCAATACCATTATTTTCACACGTATGTGCCCAACAATATGGAGCAGAGGTCAAAGCAATGCTTAAGGATTTTTTACACAGTGCCGTACTAAAATCGTGACGAGCTACTGCTATAGACTCACTATCGAGTGTAACTGCACAAGAATTTCCACTCAAAGAAACAGCATTACCGCAATAACCATCCGATATTGCAATTGAATTTTTCCCGGCAACAGCAGCAATGCTCATTATTCCTTCTATATATGCTACGGACTCTTTAAAATTCCGAAATGAAATGCTATAATCTTGAAATTTTACACAGACTTTATTTGAAGAATTTGCGATACATAATATTTGATCTATCCCTATCTCTCTGCCAATCTTAATTTTACACGCATAAATCTTCCCGATTTTTGATTTTTTACTTACATTGGTTTCTTCTACATAAACCTCATGGTACAAATACTCTGTAGGAGTATTTGTCGACAACAGACAATCTAACGCATTCACCCAACACTCATAAACACACCTGTCGGATTCATAAGTTTCGCCCTCTTCAAAGACTGTGTTTGTAAATGAAGACAAATCTCTCATATCCTTATAAAAGATTTTATATGCTACCATTTGAATAATATTTTTATATACTATCGTCAAATATAATGGTCAAGAGTGCCAAATGACGACACCTACAAGTCTGGAATTCAAAAATAAAAAGCGGCCATTGCTGACCGCTTCAGGAAAGTCATTCCACCTGAGTTTTTACACCGCGTCCCTGAAAATGATGGTTAAGGAGTGGGCACTCGTTATAACTCCTTCTTTCCCCGCCATGAAACACCCCGCCTCTCCGCACCAATCGCGGTAACTTCTGATGCTAAATGGCAAGATAAAAGCTATCAGCTCCGATAAAACAGTAAGTTTATCAAGTGCTCCTGATAGAGAGTGGAATGGGGCCAAAGCAGTTGTTATCATTCCCTTTTATCTTTTCAATTCTGTCCGAGAATACTGCACTCACGGCACCAATCGCCGCAGCCTCAGTATTCAGGAACAGAGATTTTTATTTATCTGGAGCAAAAGTAGTCTGCGATAGCGACAGACTATGACACTCTGCAAAAGAACATATAAAAATCATTTGGTTATATCAAGTTCGAGGAAATACCAATCTTTCAAATTGTTTTTCTTGTCATCACATCTCTCGGAATGCTCCCACTCAAACTTGTATTGATTTTTCAATTCTACTTTACAATATTTATTGTTTTTCCATTCAGGTTCATCGTGAATATGAATTGTATTGCCATCCGTCAGATACCCGTCATATATCATAAACTGATCAGCAACTTCTCCCTTGCCCATGACAGTATAGACTCTACTGTCAGTAATCATATAGAATTTTCCAATATCATATCCACCTTTCCGACATACTTGTTCAAGAGCTTCTAAATCCTGATATACATTGATACGACCGATATCCTGCGCACTTTGTTGGCGTGTTTTGAACTTAAGTTCTATCGCACAAGAAAATTCAGGCTCATTTCCTGATCTGAAGCCGCATGTTATATCAACATACTTCGGTTTTCCATCCTCTTTGATATCTTCGCATTTGGTTTCCATTCCCACGAAAAACTGCTCACCTGGCTTTATTGAATATAATTCGCCCACATTTTTAATAATGCTCGCAAACTGAAGCTGGAATGGAGCTTCCTTGTCAATATCATTGCGCCTGTAGATAAATTGTGCCTTGAAAATCTTCCATGCCTCGTCAAGGATCTCCTTCATCCTTGACGCATAATTAGTTGCTATTAATTGCACTTCTTTCATAATTATTATGTTTTAATGTTATTTACAAAAATATCAAATCAGCTTTTTCAAAAGATATTTTGGAATACGGACATCAACATCAATACTATTATTCTGACATTCTTTATCAGTTCTGTCATTATGACCACTATTCGTGAATCTGTCTGTGCCAATAGCGATGTAAAAAGCGCCATAGTAATAATCCTTGTTTTCGTCTATGTCATATATGTTGACAAAAATCTTATCATATTGTCCCAAATTGACAATCGCAAAATAGTCAATGTTTTCATATTTATCTTTAAGTAGCAGTCCTTCAAGAAATTGTAAATCATTGTATATCCCTTTCAATTCATTCTTATCTTTTATGAATTGAAACAAGATTGCTCGATTATAAATGATTTCACCTCCACCCCTAACTTCAATTACAATAATTTTCCTTTGCATTGTATTGGCAGAAAGGAGAGTAGTATACACGAAAACATTTTGGCCATCAACAACCTTCGCTTTGATTATATCCAAAAATTTTTTGGAAAATGAATCCCTGTCTAAAACATCTTTCTCAGATATTCTATTACGAAATGCTTCCCACGCCTGAACTAAAATACAATCAAAATCATAATAATCCAAATTTTCCCCATTTGGTAATACATCGTCAAACTCGTCAAACGCCGTTTCCAAATGGCTGCCGTTTCCATGATCTTTCATTGCTATACGCTTTTAATGTTATTCCTGTATGTGGCTACAAAATTATCACGCAGAATGCCATACTACGGCACTGTAGCAATTCATCTTTGCCGACAGAAAAGCGTGGGCGATCCCGTCGGCTGTTGAGGTCCTGACAAAACCCTGGATGCACGAAAGGAAAGCCCACGCTATGCGTAAGCTGACCTCATCTTTTGCATCAATTTGAAATTGTCAGGTTCCAACAGGCAAGATGAAGTATTGCGGTATTTCAATTTTGACAAATTTAAGAAATAGCTTCGGATTCCGGAAATTTTCAGACAGATTCCAGACGTTCCTACCTTTTGAAGTTTTCGGCAAAACAGTCTCTTTCAGTCAGATTCCCCGTTGCGTTTCAACGCCTGCCTGTAGACTTCGCAGAGTTCCTTGCGGAGATGTTCGGGGGCGATAACGACAAGGTCGTCGCTTTGGGAAAGAAGTTCCTGTTTGAAGTCGTATGTTATCTTTACTTTCATCCGGATACGGAATTCCTTGCCGTCATCGACCAGTGTCTCCTGCGACTCATGGAGCGGGAAAGCTTCATTGTACCGGCCTCCTTTCGGGGAAAACGACAGGATGACTTCTTCGACCGGAAGATCATTGTTCGAATAGACTCCTACGACATCCTTGAACTCTTTTTCAGGATCTATCGCGGCATTCCGCGTAAACCGGTCCTTAGTAACATTCAAGTCCCGGATGCGGTCAAGTCCCCAGCTCTTGATTTCTCCGGCATGGCGGACATTCTCCCCTATCTCGATCGCGAGCAGATACCATCGTCCTCGTCCTTCTTTAAGGGCATATGGCATGACTCTGCGGGTAAGCGAGACTGAATTGTTGAATTTCACATAGGTGAACTCCACTATCAGACTACGTTTGATCGCATGGATTAATGGAGACAGATACTCTGTACCCCGCGGCTTTCGCCTTTCCGGAAAGACGATTGAAGACAGTTCTTCCCTGGCATGAAGAGATGTAATGAGGTCGTATTGTTCCAATATCCTTTCGATGTCGGAGACCTGATCTTCGTCCTCAGGTATATAGTAGCCGTTTTCAGTCCTGGAGTATTCTATGCTAATACCCAGCCCCGAGCGGATTTCCTTCAGGTCTCGCAGAATCGTTCTTCTGGAAATGCCGATATTTTCAGTATCGTCAAAATATACGAGTCCGTCCTCCACCTTGTGGATAAGTTCCGGAAGCGAAATGTACCGGTTATTCCGTACCAACCGGATAATCAACAGATACCGTTGGATATAACCTTGTTTGGACATAACACATCAATTTGATCTATTAGTCCTGCAAGTTAATAATTTTTCTGAAAAGCCTTATCGTCTCCTCCGGTATGGAACATATGACCTGTCTTTCTCTTCATCTTCGTCCCTCCATCCCCGGTCATTATCACTGCCTCCACCTACGCCTAACACAGGGACAATATGCGGTTGGACTGTCATTTCCATTGCCGTAGCAGCGATTTTCTCAACTATCAGACTGCCGCCTCCCGATGCTCCGGCTGTTCCGGATATTCCGGCAGACATATCAGCAGTTTTGTTTTCACTAACGGATGATTTTTCATGTGGCTGATTTTCGGAATGGCTGGATATATTTCTTTGTCGTTTTTCCTCCATTGAGGCAATTAGACGGTTGTATTCCTCCAGATTAGTCTGTAACCTGCGGTCAATGTTCTTGTATGTCATGGTGCGGTCTATCCTGTAGCCGCCGAAAGAAATGTCGTCACAGGTGAATACCACACCTTTAATCCTGCCGTCAGTCTTGTATGTAAAATCAAGGGAAATTCCTTCTGCTATCAAGCCGTTCTTCAGTTCCTTCCAATCAATACATACCTCAAGACCGCCCTTGACGATATCATAAATTCTGTATTTTATGACATCCTTGCCTTTCAGACGGTCGCGGTTCACTTTCTTCTTTCCCTTGCCGAAAGTCAGGTTGTATTCGCTCGTGAGGGCTTGGGTTATCCTTGCCGACTTTCTGAAGTTCTGGTCTCCGAAAATGGCGTTGCCGTCATTATTCACCCGGTTGTAAGCGATATGTACATGAGGATGTGGCTTGTCGTGATGTCGGGAAATGATGTACTGCGTATTCACAATGCCCATGCGTTGCAGGTATTCCTTTGCGATGTTCGCCATCAGCCTGTTGGAGAGTTTCGGCGCATCTTCCGGTGCAAAACTCAAAGAGATATGTCCGACAAAATTCTTCAACGATGGGCGGCTTTTTGCCTGCAGGCTGAAGCTCGCAGTGATGGACTTATTAGATGTCAAGTCCACATCCTCGGAAGCGATGATTTCCGCATTCTTGTTTTTGATGTCGTTGGCGTAATCCACCAGTCCCGCGAATCCCTGTCCGCTGTGTATTTTGGCTATCATAGTCTATACCTGTTCATTCAATTTGACAATCAGTTCACTTATCTCTTTGGACAACCTGCTGTTTTCTTCCGCAATATGTACCGGGTCGTGGATATGACCGAGGTGTGCCAGTTGATTCAGGTTGTTAGCCATTCCTGCAAGGGCTCGGAGAGCATGCACGGCACCCTGCGACAAGGGCTCCTTGACATAGCCGTTTACAGCCAGTTCATAAACGGTTTCAGAGAGTGACTTTCCTGCTTCCTTGCTTATCAGCAGTAGTCGTCCATAGTTCTTTCGGTCAAAATTTACCTTGACGGGACAGTTCCGTTTCTGTCCAGATGGAAGTTTCGGGCGACCGCCTTTGTGCTGTCCGCTGCCGACCACCGTTGCTTGTGTCCGGGATTTCATGTCGTTTCCTCCTTCCCTGTGTGTCCGGTTACACTTTGGCACGCCCTGCGGTTTTGTGGGACACAAAACCTATACTTGCTCCCCGGACACATACCAACATCGGCACACGCCCGATAGAGTATTACTGTTACTGCATATATAGCTGTCATTTTTCTGTCCATATCGGATTATTTTCTGAATGAAGGGTTGTCGAATACAATCTTGTCCACCATCTCGTTCAACCTGTCGGCAATCCTGTCCCCGTACAGTTTGCGTATCTGCTGCGGTACGAGGTTGGTGGTGATGAATGTAAAGCCCCGGTTTTCGTAACGCCTCGTCAGAAGGTCGGTCAGCGGCCTGTGCAGGTTGCCGAACTCCAATACCTCCGTCGGTTCAATGCCCATATCGTCAATGCCGAGCATCTCATGGTCACATAGCCGCAGGAACTCATCATAGTTGCTCCGGCACAGATGGGCTATATGGATGGCATTCACAATGGGCATCCCGTACACATTTCTGTGGAAGTTGTCCGGAATCCTGACCACATTGAGCAGGCGTTGGAACGCCCTCATCACGGTAGTCTTGCCGTTGCCGCACAAACCGCACAGCATCACACCGCACCTCCTGCCGGAAGTCAGGGTCACGGCAAGGCTTCTGACCTGCGATTCTACGGCATCGGAGCGGATGAATGTTCCACCTGTGCGGCATACTTCTCCCTCTATGGCACTACGGAGCAGGGCGGCTGCCGTATCTTCATCGAATGGCAGTCTAAAACGCTCCTTCATAGTCCCCGGCTGAGACAGCCGTGACATCAGTGCCTGAATAAGCTGCGGATTTCCGTTTTGTTCCATACCGGTTTGATTTTAATTGTTTGACAATCCAGTGGTAGAAATGGCTCCGGCAGTCACTTTCGTCCCGTTGCCCTTTTCCTCCAATCTTCTGCTCGTCGAAGAAGTCCCGGATATACCTGCACAGTTGGTCTGTATTGACCGTGCTGTTTTCTCTTTTCGCCAGCAATCCGGTTATTTGCTCCTGCCACGCCGTATCAGCAAGCAGGATGGATTCAAGTTCTTCCAAAGACTTATAACTGTTATCCCGTGCGGGTTGAGAGTTGATAATATTCTTGTCTTTGTTTTTATCTTTATCTTCTATATTAGAATGGGGCAACTGTACGGTCAACTCACGGGACAACTGCGGCGTAACCTGCTGCGGCAACTGCGGGGGTGATTGCAGGGTCAACGAATAGAGTGCCGGGGTGCGGATTCCAGTACCTGCCTGAAACTCTATCAGTCCACGTTCCTTGAGATGTTGGCGTGCCTTGCTGATGTTCTGCTTGGTGGTCGAGAGCCGCACGCAGAGGATGGCGGTATGGCAGGCAAACGGCATATTCCACCGGAGGCGGTTTGCCTCGTACAGCAGATAGTGATAGAGTGCAGTCTCCGTAGGGTTGAACGGGCTGCGCTCCGCTTCCGCCCAGAACCGGTTGATATAGTCGAATATGCCTGCCATGACCTACCGTTTAGGACGGTTGATGATATACTTCTGGGCCTGCTGGCTGAGTTCCACCTGCGATGCCACGCGGATGTTCTTCATCCATGCCTCCAGGTCTGCCTTGTCGAAGAAGCACAGTTTGCCGTTTGGTTTGTAGTAAGGGATGACGCGGCGCATCATCAGCTTGTGAAGATAACTCACTTTGATACCGAGGAATTTCGCAGCCTCGACTGTCGAGATCAGTTGGTTCGTCTGTTCCATATTTCCCTTTTTTGTAAGATATGGACTTTCATTTTTCTGGTCAGCGTTCATGGCGACCTCCTTTTCTACCTGTGCGTATCGCTTCTACATCTTCTCTGCGATAGCGTTTCCGTCCTCCGAATGGGAAAGACTTTATGTATCCTGTTTTCTCCCAACACCAGAGCGTAGAAGAATCTATCCCGAGAAGAGCAAGTACTTCTTTACGCGACATATAGTCATTTGCTGGATTTCCCTGTCCCACAGGTATGGCAGCAGCAGTCGCTTCTTTGAGGATAATTCTCAAATCATCAAGTGTAACCATAACACTGACATTTGTTCCCGATTTCAATAATTCCGGTAAATTCATAATCGATTTCATTTGGTTTTACATTATTCTGACAGTTCCGTACAATCGGAACCGGGAGCAAATGAAAAAGGAGATTTCACAGAGAGCAAAAACACTTGCAATCTCTTTGAAATCTCCTGAAAATCTCTTGTTCAAGATATTCGTCAACCTTTTTGTTCCGACATATATGCTTCCAAGTCTTCTATATTAGGGATAATATACCTCGTTGTCTGTCCGTCATAAAGTTTCCCTTTTATGTAGGAATCCTCCAATTCGGCAAGCTGCACAAATACGGATTTCAACCACGGAACGACCTCCTGCTTCGGTTGTCCGTAATAATTGGCCATATTCCATCCGAAATGAAAAAGATCTGCATTTTTCAGCCTTTCTGGTTTGACTGGATGCAAATCATCCGGAAGTGGTTGCTGCCAGGCATAGCACTCTACATAATGGACAAGTTCTGAAAGTTCCACCACTGTAATATAAGGCCCGAGCGCATTCTGTGTATAATGGATAAATAGATTCAGTTTTTCTTTTTGGCTGTCAAAATATTTCCTGTCGGCCTCCTGTTTTATCCGGTTGATTTCTATAATATTCGGCGCATTTGGCACAACCTTGACATCAGCACTCTGTTTTCGTCTTCTTCCGAAAGCGTGCTTGCGAAAGACAATATCTATCACACCGGAAGATATTGTCAGCACGACCAGATAGAATATCGCACAGATCCCAAGTACAATCAAGAATACCAGATTTGCAGTCCCGACATCTGCACCTTTGGCCAATATCGCCAATCTGGCCAGCATTGCAATCAGAAGACCGACAACCACCACTATCGCCAGTAAAATGATGTAACTATGATTGTTTCGGGGATTCATTTAATATTCCAATTTTAATATCAAAAACGTTTCTTTCCAGTAGTAAAACGCTTCCTTGTTTATTTTCTGCATTCTGTTCAGATAGTTATATTCCATATTATTGATTTGTCCGGAAACAATACCTGAATACCGTTCAACAGGCGTATTATCGCCTGTCTTTATTTTTGCAGCAAGATATGCTGACTTTGCCGCAGCCACAACCGCATCTGCAAGATGAAAACCGCCATACATGAGAAAGCCCTGGAATCCTCTGATACCGTCCTGGATTTCTGCCATTTTGACTGTATCTTCACCTTTGTTCATTTTTCTAGACTCTCTTGCGATCATCAATGCCGTATCAATTATATCATCGCAGACATCCTCCGGCCCGATTGCGAGTTTCCTGTAATCAATCTGACGCATTGCCACTTTCCTGAATGTGTCGGCAACAAGTTTTATATCAATCATGTTGTCCGCCAACCTGTCGACATCATGCAACTGTTTGATAATCTCAATATGTTTTCCAGAATGATATGGAATACCTGTCGTATTCGGGGCAAACGCTGTCAGTTTGTCTCCCAACAACGAATCTACGCCCGGCACTGTCGCTTCTACGTAAGGTTCCTCTGACATTACCCACGAACTTGCTACGGGAACCTTGACGGTCTGCAGATAATAGCATTTCTCAAACAGCACATCAAGCAATATTTCGGCATTCGGGTTTATATCAGACTTATAGAACAGTCTATAATGCGCCTTCGGCACCGAAACATTGCTTTCTCTCAAATCCTCTTCCCATCCTGTAAACCGTGAATTTGAAACTACATATTTCAAGGACTTTTCTATATCTGCCTTCGATTCCTCCGTCATTATATCAATGTCAACGGAAAACCTGTCCGGATTCTTGATCAACAGCACCATTGAAGTCCCTCCTTTGAAAATAAATTCAAGCCCGGACTGTACCAGTCGTTCAAGCAATAGAAGCGCATATACCATTTTCTCAAATACAGGCGGATTAATCTTTCTGTATTGTATCTGCTTACGGAATTGCTCAAGCCATTCTGCCGCAAAAGTCTCTTCCTTTATCATATTCTTAGATTTTGCTTTTAGTCACAAACGGCATTATAATACTCTCTATTTCCGGCCTTATCTTTCGCCGATCTGCATAACTAAGTAATTTTGTTATGTTGACCACATAAGACCTCAAGGCATTGGCATATATGTTTCCCAGTTCCGTCCCTTGAACGAAATCAAACAGAGTACGGTCAGAGCAAATGTCCACCAATACCTTTTCAAGTGCCGGGTGCAAGACTCCATCGTTACGGACAAGAGGGGAACGGGAGACAAGTCTTTTTATCACTATCGGGTTTTCCACATTGTACATATAGCGCTGCAAAATATCCCCGTCATATAGCATAAAGACGTCCAAGTTCCACTCCTTGAACATATAAAAAACACTTTCAAGTATATCAGCATCAGTCTCAAAAACATAAAACGAGTTGAAATGCTGGTGTGTCGTCAGACGATTCAGAGCCCCGGTATTCCATACGGAATATTTAAGTTCAGGATATTGTTCACAGAACAACTCCGCCATCTGTTTCTGTAACTTGTCAGAAGACAATCTGAATGGAACATAGCCTTTATCTGCCAGTTTATAGATGCCTTTCTTTACACGGAATAAAATATTCCGCGCTGTCCATCGGCTTAACAATACCTTGATATTGTCGTCATTCAGGTTTTCCTGCTCATGGAAATAATCATAAATTTCTTTGAGAGGAATTTCATCATAACGGGAAAAATGATTCCTAAACTGCGTCGCTCTGTTCATGTCTGTTTTTGGCAAATATATGTAACTTTTTCCACCAATACTAATTTTGTGGCGATAATTACACTTACTCCAAATATCCTATCATCTCTTTTTTCATATCATCGTCAATTGTTCTATAGCGGGCAAAGGCTTTACTGCCTTCCTTGTGTCCGCTTAAAGCCGCAACCATGTTCGGGTCTTTAACCCGTTTATAGATATTTCCGATGAATGTTCTGCGTGCCATATGCGAAGATGCCAGTTCGTACAACGGCTTGTGCACTTCCTGTCTGGTTCTCTGATCAAGGACAGTTACAATTCTGTCCAAGCCTGAAATCCTGAAAGCCTCCTTGATTTTACGGTTATAATGTTGCTCTGTAGAAAATGGGAACAGGCTCTCCCTGCCCGGATCCCTGTATTTTTCTATCAAAGCAAGCGCAGTCTCATTCAACGGGACCCGGACCGTTACCGGCCTATCCTCTTTTGTCTTGTGCTGAATGTACTCTACCGCGCCATCAACTATATTGCTATAGGTCATCTTAAAGTAATCCCCGACACGACACCCGACCAGGCATTGGAAAACAAAAATGTCTCTCTGGGTCTCGATTTCCCTGTCAGCCGAAAGATCGGTTTCCAACAACTGTTTGCGCTCTTCATTGGAAATATATATCGGTGTCCCATAAACAATTTCAGAAATTGTAAAATTCTTGAACGGATTATTGGCAGTATATCCATTATCTACAGCCCACAGAATAAATGCCCTGAAACGAGTCATAAGGTCAGACACAGTATTCTGTCCCCTTTGTTTTGGCATACCTTTAGGCTTCTCATTGCCATCAACATCAAGCACAGGTGGACGCTTGCGGGTCGGAGTCTTGGCCGAAGTTCTTGTCGAATAGGGATATTGTTCGTATATGTCAGGATATTGCAGGAATATAGAATTCTCATCCAACAGAAAATCTTCTATTTGACGCAACACTTCCGGAGTCAGTCCCGAAAATGAAAGTTTAAATCCCTTCGTGTCCACTTTCCTTTTATACAATTCAAACCTATGCAGACAGCGAACAAGCACACGGAAATTCTTTATCCTGTTCTCAGACAGTTTATGAGCGGTCAAGTACGCCTCTATTATGCCAAAGAATGTTTTTTCATGCTCCTTTCTTGCTTTGGTGGGCTTGTGGAATCGCCTGACGATACCCTCCAGATATTCCCTTGTTATCGTGGACTTGTCTACAGATGTATTGATTTCATGCTCCAACAAGTCTGTCAATGCTTTTAAGCGGGTTCGTTTGTCAAGGAGAAAATCGCGTTCTTCTCCTTGAATCAATGGGATATTGATATCATTCTTCTTTCCCCAACGCTTTCTGTCAATCCAAATACCTGAACCAATTCGCAATCTTATGTCCCGCGAGACATAAAGCCTGAGATTTATTTCCGATTCTCCTGCACTGTTGGTCATCTTTCCGATATAATAGTTCGTCTGAGCCATAATATGAATTTTTCCTGTTCCAAAGGTATGGGAATTCATAAGAACAAACAAATTTTTGTGTCCGCAATTTGTCCGCATTTCTTCAAAACTACAAAAATAATATCCGAACACAATTCAATAAAATCAATTTATTATATTGATATATAGACAATTATAAATTAAATCCTTTCGGAAAGAATTGACTATATTTTGACAATTCAAACCCGGCTCCGGGTACACAGATAGCCTCATAATCGCTTGATTATGAGGATTTTTAATTTTAGCAGGGTGTACTAAAGGAGTACTATTCCGCGAAAAATTGCAAAGGAAAGTCAAAAATCCGGCAAAATTTTGTGTATGGTTACAGGGGCTGCGAACGCAAAAATGACGGGGCAAATTTACCCGTACCTGCACCCTCGCCAATGAGCAATCAGACAGGTTTGGCAAAAATCTACATTTGTTACATTGTCTACATCAGTTCTTTTTGGCATCACTCTGCCTGTTTGTAATGATTTATATGCCCCACAAGTTTTGTCGGTTTTTAGGAACGCAGCGGGATTTCAACTGCCTGCGGATATAATTTCACGACCGAGGGTATAATATCGGTAAACTGCTCCGGTTTTGTAAATTCTTATGGACAGTTTAGAAATCAATACTTTCCAAACTGTTACAAAGAGGTATATACCCGAATATCTGCAAGGCTTTCCGGTGCTTCTCGTTGATTTTGGAAAGCCGTTCCGCCTTTTCAGTGTCGTTCAGTTCCTTTGCCATTTTGTATGACTTTCTGCCTCGGTCGAAATTGTGCTTCAAGTCGTTGATTTTAGTATGTATGGCAGTGTAGTTGCCTGAATGGGCTATCCTGTACACATACTCGAAGTAGTCCGTTGCCTTGTCGTGGGTCAGAAGTTCCAATGCAGCAAGCACATCCTCGTCCACTCCTTTACTGCGGAGGTCCTCAATCGTCAAATCAGAGTCCTCGACCACATCGTGCAGGAAGCCTGCCTTTATCTCAGCATCATTGTTGCCCATAAGGCCGACCGTAATAGGGTGCAGGACAGCAGGCTTGCCGTCCAAGTCTTTCTGCCCCTTGTGCACATCAAGCGCAATCTGTAATGTTTCTTCTATCGTCATATTTTGGCTGTTTTAATACTGTTCCCGAAATGATACGGTACAAATTTATCGTTTATATGTACCAAACCACGACACAAACGATAAATAATAAGGGACTGACCTCTCACAAGCCAGCCCCTCAACAAAATTTGCGTTATGAGAACACCTTACGGATAGAACAAAGGTACAAAACGCATTGCGAATATCCCGGAGTCAGTTCTTGTCATCACTCTGAATTTCCGTCTTTTCTGATTTGGTATCTTCTTCGGTTTCAATATATTCAATCCATTCTATCGTATCTTCAGTGCGGATACTGCCGACTGTAAACCATAAAACCGCTGCCATTAGACCGAATAATGCCGCTGACGGCAACACGGCATAAGGATTACCGTATTTCATTCCCTCTAACAAAACGCCACTTGCCCAAGCGATAATCAACAAAATGCGTATGAACTGTGAAACTGCTGTCAAACGCTTTCTTTTTGACACGAATTTCTTCTTATATCCTTTAGGAATTACATCCAATTCTTTTGTTTCCATGGCTTATCAACTACCTAAAATCTCCTTTTTGTAAAAACAATACAGCCCCTATATTGATACCGCCATAAGAACTTTTTCCGGCAATATAATTGTACCCGACAGATACTCCGACCCACTTTACTGGTCTGATAACTACTCCTGCCTCTACATTAAATCCTCCTGTATTCCTGGCATCCCTATGAATAGTGCTGCCTTCCTGCCAGACATTTTTATCTGCTCTATTGGCACCACCTATACCGGCATACAAGTATCCGTATTTAGATATTGAACAAGTTGTCCCTAATGTCAAATAAAAACCGCCGACATATTTATTTGAATATTCCGGAACTTCATATATATCGCCCTCTGGCGACGATGCTGTTTTCCCTCCTAACTTTATAAAGGCTCCCCAGTTGGAATTTCTGATATTGTTTATACCGAACGCAAAGCCGACAGGGGCAAACGGGGTATAATAGTAGCCAATCGTATAAGCAGGATTGATGTTGCGGAATTTGTTTATGCTTACACCCGTGTCTCTCTTACCGTTAGTGTTTTTTATGGTAGCATCAATTTTATATATTCCGTTCCCCTTCGACAAATAGGCATCAATACTGCTTTTGTTCTTTTGATAGAATTGTCTGTCTCCCGATTTAACTGATACCGCACTCTTTGTCTTTTTAAGGTTAAGAGCAGAAGACTCTGTAAATATTCTGTAGTCCAATAAGTATAGATCTGCAGAAGTGACGGTGCATGTAGTATCGGTTCCCGGTACTTTTATTGACATAGGAAATATTCGGCTTTGCTCCATTTGTTTTCTGACAGCATTCTCCATTCCCGATATTTCGGGAGTGCCACTTACTGCGATAGAATGCTTGATATTTCCCATAAAGTCAATATAAACGGAATCTTTGACAGTCAAATCAAGGTTCTGAGGATTGAACTGTTCAACTGCTGAAGCAATCGCCCTTGACAACAACTCCTTATCTTGATTATATTTCGACCTGTCCGCAGACTCTATCGAATATATAGTATCTACCCTTTCAGCGAGAAAAACATCTATTTTAGCCCTACGCTCACGTGCTTTGCGCTCTGCTTCCTCACGTTCTTTTCTCTGTTGCTCTTCAAGTTGTCTTTGCCGCTCCCGTTCCTGTTCTTCCCTCAACTGTTTTTCCTCTGCCGTCAAGCGTTTCTTGAACATTTCAGCAAAAACAACATCCCCCGTGACATTTGACCGGATAGTTATACTCAATCCATCCTCAATGTCCAAAAGATATGCAATCGTGACAAAATGATCCGTTGAACCATCTACAAAGAAAACTTTGACATTGGGCGTATTATTTATCCATTCATAGAAATAAAATGATGCCTGTGCCTTTCCGTCTGATTTCAATGTAAACTTGACCAGTTTATTGTCCTTGAACTCCAGTGTTGCGGATTTGACAGTAAAACTTCTTGTACTCGTATAGCCATCAGCATCAGTGTAATTATACATAAACACTTCAGGAGCCATAAAATAATCATAAGTATCTGTACGGGATTGTCCTAACAGAGATATGGCATTAACTGCCATCAATAAAGTAATAATTACCTTTTTCATATTCTATATAAACTTTTTACATTCTGTTTGACGGTCGTAATTCATTAGCAATCTTTATTGTTTTGAACGGTTTTCCATTGATAGCGAGCTGGCAAGAAATATTTGCGTTGTATATGCCATAATAAGATGTACGACCTACAGAACTCATTATATGACATTGACGTGATACACCAGGAGATAATGGAGGATCAGAATATCCAATCAAATATGTATTACCCGATGACAATTCCTCTTCATTTTCCACAAATACAGCCGTAATCTTTACACTCTCATTGTTATCAATAGGCATATCCGAGATGTTTTTGAATTTCATAATGACTATCGGGCAATATAGAATATCATTATAGTTATAATTAACATATTCGTAAAATCCAGTCTGATATGCGACAAGGTCAAGTTTTTCCTCAACAGGTATAATTTTATTCCCGTTTGAGTCGAAATCATAGGTTTTGACCCTATTCCCATTTTCGAAAATGATTTCATATATCTGCTTGCCATTCGGTCCGAACAACTTACACGGTCCATCAGCCATCCCATCTTTCATGCTCATTGTGTAGGAATTATTCTCATATTTTCCGTAATAAGTTCCCGATATCTGATTATTGGTATATTCGATGTGCCCTACACATTCATCATCAATATAGTCTCTGATTTCAACTCCTATTCCATCCACAAATTTAGTATGCCGTACTATCGCCTCATTGAGGGAATTGGTCGTCTGCTGCTCAACTATCCCATTTACTCTCTTTCCATTCTTTCTTAAAATCCTAACGCCTGTCGAATCTGTTTGGATTTCTTCCGGAGAATATATTTTAAGAGAGTGACTACAACTGTCAGTTAATATGACCGACAGGCATAAAACAATGTAAATCAAATTCTTCATAATACCTGTCTTATTGATGTTTCTTTACACTTTAAAGCATTCGCCTTGACAAAGGCGATGAACGCAGACGGATCTTTGGTTTTGTTTCCGTAACTGCTCTGAAATTTAGGAACATTCGGACGGAAGTCCGGAGGTACAACCAACGGAGAGTCCGCACCGAAGAAGTAGTATTCATTGCATATTAAGACAAAGCCACCGCTGAGGTCTTTGCCAATTTTCACCGTGTCTGTCGGTCTGCGGTAGACGCTTCCCACGAGACGCAGTCCGTTAGGGGATGAACTGTCTGGACAATAGACGTTGTCCCCGTGAGTCGATTTTTCGTCTGCGTTTGACGGGCGTTTCATCGGAAACCTGTCCCAATACTCCGCAACAGGGATTTTGTCTGTGACCTTGGCAAGATAGATGAGCCGTTCCTCGCCCGGAGGTGTGGATGTGGCAGTCTTGCGTGATGTCCACCCTGCTATCCAGTTCCCTATCCTGGTGTTCTGACGCATCTTGCTCATACAGGTGGCAAGAGTGAGCACACCGAAATACGGATTGGGTGCGAAGCCATTATCGTGGGACATCTTGTAACTGTAAAGTAATTCCATTGGCTATCAGTTTGTTCCTTGCAGCCGACAGGAATGGTTACTATACAAAGAAAGTGGGCCGCCATCCATTTTTAGTTAGGCATCGCCAAACGCCTTGAATACACATAGACGGACAACCCACATAATATGCAGATTGACTCGTGCCTGTGTATTCATTGATAATTTGGCGATTTCAACTAAAAAGGCACTTCTCTTTTCAGTATGTCATTACCCCTAAAGGCACAACAAATATAGGGAAAGATTTTTCCAAGAGCAATTATTATTCGTGGAATGTTACCGATTTTCAGATACATTCGGTCAGCGTATGGGGAACGGAGGACTACAGACCCTCCACGGAAAGTGTCGAGGAATTATGAGCATTCCAAAATTATCTACATTCGCTTCATTACCTACATTCATAGTGGCATTGTGACACCGACTGTTGAGTGCCAATAATACAGAAAAAGCACAGGTCGGGATTTTTGCCGATTTTACGGCAACGACCTGCGCTCTGCGGAACATTATATCGGACATGGGGCGTTGCTGCCCTTACGCTCCCAATAGGAGTGACTGCGGGTCAGCACCCGAACAGTTCCCGCTGTTCCTCTACCGTCATACCGTCTGCCGAGTAGTCAAGCAGCCATTGCAGATAGGTATGCAGCGCGCCTGTAAGTTCGTCTATCAGAACGGATGACTTGATATGCTTTGCCTTCCACGACTGTGCACTCCGGATTACCCTCTGTATATGACTGTGAGCCTGTCTGTCCTCCGCCTGAGGATTGTCCCGTCTATGGAACAACTCTTTTACATAACAAGCCATATTTTGTTGCACATCGGCTATACAAATGCACCAAGTATAGAAGTCTCGCATCGTCCTGATGTCATTGAATGTCACTCCGAATGGACAGTCGCTCAACTTGTCGATTTCCTCATACAGGCCAAACCATTCCGCTACAAGTCTGTAAAAGACTTTCTTGTCCCACAGGTCAGACGCTTGCAGAGTCCTGCCGAACATTGCAGCCAGACTTTTCTTGCTGAATGTCACTTCATACCTCAACTGATAGGGAGCCATGCCAAATTCAGAGTGTTTCGGCAGTTCCCGTTTCTTCTTCGCTTCCAATACCTTGTCATAGAACTTTATCTGCGTCTGCCTGTTCTTGAAATACACAGTCTCTGCGACATTCATTTTCTGATACCCTTTCATTCCGTTCAGAAGTCTGATGTATTCCACTGGTCTCCTGCTCATTGTCAGATTGGTGGCAAATTCCAGTTCCAATACTTCTGCATTCTCCATTGGCACTCCGAGTTCCTCTCCTATCATCTCTATGACCTGTCTTACCTGTGCCAATGTCAGAGTCTGGATGTTGTTACCGAACAGGCATTTGGACAGACTCCCCTCGAATATCACATAATCATTCTTTGCACGGATTTTCCGTCCTCTATACTCACCCCATCCCCCATCACCACCCTCATAATACCCTCTGTTGCACACATTGACATTGTCAATCACTGATGTCCAGTCATACCCTGCTGGCAGATGCTCTTTATTGAGTCTTAATTTTACCTTGTCAAACATTTTTACAGTGTTTAGGAGTTAATGATTTGAGGATTGATGTGACTGCATGACGCAGATAGAGACAGGGAGAGGAGGGAGGTGAGGATGAGGTCAGAGAGGGTGAGATGTATTGTGAAAGATGATACATATTGAGACTTGTTAAGACAGAACTCATATTTTAGCCCCGGCATCAATATCGACCGGGGCTAAAAATTGCACTCTGTATTTCGGTGTAATTCATAATCAACGGATTTCTCTTGGTATCAGTTACGCCGACCTCTTTGTTTAGAGTTAAGACAATATGACTGTGCCTGCTCGGAAAGTTCCTCATCCGTAAGAACAGGATTGCTCGTAAGCCACGCGATGATGTCTTCTACCTTAAAGTAGATTTTCTTGTTATTCGGCTTGTAATGCCGGATACGCTTCTCGTGCGTAAGACGGTACAGGTAACTCTTTTTAAGTCCCATGTACTCCGCTGCTTCCGCTAATGTGAGGACAGATTTTGAAGTTGTATTTTGCGTCATGATCAAAAAATTTTTCAAAACACGAGCTCGTTGTTTTGGGTTTCTGGTGCGAATATAGAGTAGCTATAAACGAATTAGCCCCTACTGTAGGGGGTACAGTAGGGGCTGTTAGTATTATAAATAGTTGATTTGAAAGATTTTACATTTCGTGTTGTAGATTTACTTGATATTCTTTCCTAACATTATCGGGAAATAGTTTTAGTATTGCTTCCGCTCTATCCTTCCCGATTTCCTCTTTTTGTCTCAAATTCTTAATTCCCCACCACCTTTCAAATTGAACCCAATGATTATCTTCTTTAAGCACATAACAAATGCATAATACAAACATTTTAATTTGCCCTCGTGTCATCACTATCTTACTAATATCTTCCGGTTTTCTTTTTAATGTAAAATCATCATTCAAATATCCTGCTTTCACTGCTTCTTTAAGGATTTCAATACCTTTAGGATCATTCATGAACGCTGGCATTACTCCAGTTGGCTTAACATGCTTATGCTCAAGATAGATTTTTTGAATTTCGGATAAAAATCTGATACATTTTGTCATCTGATCTTTCATTTCAGAATCTCCTTGTGTGTCCGCAACTTTCAAATATGCTGAAAACGATGCAACCAACTCATCGTAATCGGGTCTATCCACAACTTTATGGGCAATTTCCCATGCGTCGTTATCCAATATGTAATTTCGAAGAGCCTGAATTCTATCCCCTATTTGAGAATAAGGCGTAAAATTACGCTTGTATTTTATGAATTGCTCACCAGGAAATTTAGACATCAATAGAGCAAAAAAATCTATTGCATTCACGATTGTCAATGCTTCTGATTTCTTTTTAATTTCGATTGCTCCAACATCGTACCAATCATACTCCTTTTCCATACTCCTACCCGTTTATTTCCTTTGCTATGAACTTCTTTATCTCATCCTCTGTAGGAAGTTCCACCATGTATTTCTGGACGAAGATGTTAGGGTCAAGCCCTGCGGTAGCATACTTGACTAATGTATCTCCTTTTTCGGTACACAACAGGATGCCGACAGGCGGATTGTCATCCGGCTGCATTACCTCCGCCCTGTAATAGTTGAGGTACATATTGAGTTGCGAAGCGTACTCGTGGCGGAAGCGGTCGATTTTCAATTCCACTATTATATGGCATTTCAGAATGCGGTGGTAGAATACAAGGTCTGCGAAGTAATAGTCCTCGTCTATCAGTATGCGTTTCTGTCGGGCTTCAAAGCAGAAGCCGTGTCCCATTTCAAGCAGGAAGTTCTGCAAATTGTCAAGAATTGACTGTTCCAAGTCGTTTTCAGTTACCAGTGCCCTGTCATTCAGACCGAGAAATTCCAGTGTAACAGGGGTATTTATCACATCTTTTGGCTGTAACTGGGCTACTTGCTGCTGCACTAATGACGAAAGTGCCTCCTTGTTCTGCGACAATCCGCTGCGCTCATAATACAGGGAATGTATCTGACGTTCCAGTTCCTTGACAGACCAGCAACCTCTGATTGTCTCCATTTCATAGAATGCTCTTTTTACCGGATTGTCTATTTCTGAAATCGTTGTCAGATGCGTAGATGACAACCTGTTGAACAGTCTGTCGGCAGGTATCATCCAAGGCTCTATATTATTACAACACACTGTAGATAACGGATTTATCGTATCTGAAGATTCGGCGGTCGTTAACCGCCGAATTGGCTCTTTGAATTCGGCGGTCGCCAACCGCCGAATTTCAGCATTTGAGTCAAGATACTGTATTACTGAACTTTGCAGTTGAGGATAGACCTGATACAACCGTCTGAACTCCCGAAACCTGCGTTCTGTCAGCCCTTTTGTATGCAGTCTTGACTCCAGTTTCTTCAGCAACTTCTCTCCGTATGCAGCCCTGTCCTCCCCGTTCTGCTCGAATTCCACGATATAGTACCCTATCAGCCAGTTTCTCGCGGTAAGGGCAAGGTTTACAGCATGTGCTGCCTGTGCCTGCAAGGTGTGCTGAACGGCATCTATCTGATTGGCCAATGCTTCAAAGTTCATATTCCCAACTCGTTTTATGTTATCAAATTTTCAGTTCCGGCAGGCTGTTGATTGCTTCCCTTTTACGGTCGTCAATAGCCCTTAAGTATTTTTCGGTATGTTTTAGTCCGGAATGCCCCAACAGATTGGCTACCGT
>CALVAC010000011.1 GCA_944325435.1 uncultured Bacteroidales bacterium
AGAAACGGCCCTTTCACTGGAGTATTGGCTCCAGTTGGGTCCAAAAATGAAAAAAGGGGCTCCGAAACGGAGCCGAAGATATAAAAAGATGAGTTCGATCGGAAAAATTACCGGGACAGTCTGCCGATTGACTCATAATGACGGAATTAAACGACAGTCCCTAAAATAATTATGCGCCACAACTGGCTTGGCAGTCATGGCGCAGGACGAAGGATATATGTATTGTTGAGATTAAGGGATGCGCACGCAGGTTTGGAGGCTATATCGTGGACAACGCGGTTTCAGTGTCTGCTGCCGACAAGACGGCTGATGATATATGAAGCGTGGAGACTCTGTCCGGCAGCATTTGGATGAAGTCCGTCTAAAAGCACCTTCTCCACATTGGAGGCATCTATGCCACAGTTGTGGTAACAGTCGACAAATTCCACTCCATATATCCTGCATAATTTTCTCATAGTCTTCATTTTCAACAGGTTGTCGCTATTCTTGTCCCTGTACTTGTCAAGTCCCGTATTGGCCTGTATAGGGGAGAGGACGATTATCCTTGCTTCAGGGAATTTTGCGACAAGAGACTGCAGACACCACGCCATACCGCCCGTGAGGCCGAAAGCATCATCTGCGGACAGGTTCTCATTATGATGCCGTCCGGAGTTGCGCTTCCTCTGGATAACCTCTTTCAGTGCCGGTTCGCGTTCCTCTGCCAGCCGGTCATTGGTGCCATACGATAAGATGATGATATCCGGGATGAAATCCGGTTTCTCCGCAAGGAATTTCTGTATATGGACTACTGCGCAGTTGTTGTTTCTGGCCTGTGCTGAAGGATGGCTGCTGTTGCCTATTCCGGCGAAATCCGGGTCTCCGTAGTTTTGCGCGATGCCTTCCGGCCTGACGCGTCTGCCCCACACAGAACTTCCGACGGAGCCGTTATAGAATCCGCTGAATCCAAGTGAATCCCTGACCCTGAATGCCCAGCTGTTCCTGGCGGCAGTAATGCTGTTGCCGAAAACCGCCAGTTTCTTGCCGCTGAAGGCTTTTGTACCGGAAGATGTCTTCGCGTCGGCAAATGCTGCCTGATTGGCGACCGTTTCCGCAGGCAGATTATCCGCTGCCTTTACCTCCAGACTGCATATTTCTGCAGTTACCGCCAGCAGAAATGCCGCAATAAATATTTTCCTACACATAATCGTCCAATCTTTACAGGTACCACGGATAGCCAAAACAGGTTCCGTGGTACGCAAAAACAGATTTATCTGACAGCGACCGAGACACGGGAGTCGGCACAGCCGTAGTACAGGAACCACTTCCCTTTATAGTAGACAAGGCCTTCGATGAAGACCGTCCCTGCCGGATACTGGCCGCTTTTCTCGAAAGAGGCTTCAGGAACGAAGAAAGGCTCATCGAGGCGGCCAATCAGTTTTGTAGGGTCATCCTTGTCGAAAAGGAGCTGTCCGGCACAATAAGAATTGGCCGTATATCTCCTGTCCCTGTTTTTCCCGCCGCTGTTCTTGCCGTTGTAGAGCAGCAAAATACCATTGTCCGTAATCACTGCCGGAGGGCCGCATTCGGTAAGATCGCTGTCGAAATATCCTTTGCGCGGGCGGACAATCTTCAGAAGTTCTCCTTTTTCATCAAGCATAGGGGTCCAGTCTACAAGGTTCTCGGATGTCGCGACATTAACGAACCTCTCTCCCCAGTACATCCAGTATTTCCCGTCACGTTCTGCTATCACCTGCTGCCCGTCCTTGACCTCGGTAATGATGGATGCCGACTTGCAGAACATGTCGTAGAACCTGCCTCCATAAGCTTCCTCAAAGGCCGGGCCGTGCTTTTCCCAATGTTTCAGGTCGCGGGATGTGGCAACTGCAAGACGGGCTGTCTTCCTGTTCCACTGGGTATAGAACATGACATACAGACCATCCTCCGTGACGGCTATGCGCGGGTCTTCGCAACCGCCGGGCCATTCATGCTTCTTCTGCCCATCGTTGTCAGGATAGAAGACAGGTTTCTTTGACCTCTTGAAATGGATACCGTCTTTCGATGATGCATATCCGAGGCGGGAAGTGCGTTTGCCTATGCCTTCCCCATAGTTGTCCTCGGCCCGGTAAAGCACTACGACGCGGCCTTTATGCACTGCCGCTCCGGGATTGAATGTATCGTTCCCCTCCCAAGGCACCATAATGTTCTGTACAGGGCAGCGGAATCTGGTGGTGCTGTCCGGCGAGATTATAGGATTGGCTCCTTCCGGACGCAGGAACCCTGTCCAGGCCCAGTCAGGGAAAGAGTCATTGATGTCATTGTCTTCCAGAGCGCGGAGCCACTGGCGGCGAGTACCACCATCGGCAACAATCTTCTTTCCAGACAACTTGCTCCACAGGGAAGCTGTCTCTTTGTCGAGCGGCTTGTCGAGTGCGGCGTTCCAGTCAGGGAAATACCCTTTCAGACCAAGAAGCTGCACCTGTCCGAAATCAGGGTCTTCCGAAGTCAGGTCCCTGAAATATATCAGGGTGGCTCCATTGCTGACAAGTTTCTTCTGGAGTTCGGATACAGGGATGCTCCGTACATCAGCAGATTCATCTATTGCAAGGGATGCCGCCACACCGGCCGCTTCTCCGAGAGCCATCCAGCAAGGCTCCATTCTCATAGTGGAGAATCCTACGTGGCTGCCGGATACCGGTACGGGAAACAGGAGGTTGTCCACCTTTTTCGGGACCATGACACCGTACGGAACTGTGTAGACTGCGGTAGGATAACTGAAGAATCCATCCAGATGGACCCTGTCCTTTTCACGCTTGCGTACTGCATGTGAGTCGAGTGCGTAATGGCTTGCTGTCACTGATGCAGAGTTGACAGGCGGTCTGGAACCTTCCGAAACAGGAATCACATCATTGGCGGTGAAGAAATATGTGCCTTCGAGACGGCGGCCTTCCCTGACATAGACCTGACGCGGGAAATTGCCGTTGTCCGTGTACTCGTCTGCCGCAAGTCCATACTGGAGGCAGGCTTCACGGAACTGTGGAGGCAGGGCCTCATCATGCTGGGCAAACCAGAACAGGCCCAATGTGTAGTCCTTCAGTCTTTGTGCGAATCTGTCCCTCCATTCCCAGTCTGCAGTCGGCCACGGCCAGTTCTCTTCAGGAAGGTCTGTCGAGATAAGTGCCAGATGCTGGTTGTTGGCATCTGTCTTTGCGTTCGGGAGGTTGACCATATTTGTCACTTTCCACATTCCCCACGGGTCTCCAGGAATCGAGGTACGCCCTCCGGCAAGAATCCTCTGGCGGTTCGCCTCCATCTGCTCCCGGGTCACACCCTTGAAGCGGACATCTGTATTTCTGCCGGTATATACATCGTCAATGAGAGACACATATTCTTCCCTGTTATAGTTCTCCGGCTTGGGGATAGGGACATAATTGTCCTTGTCCGTGGTCAGGCACACGCGGTAGTTGTATGACTGGATGGCATCGTCCCCTTCGTAGGTCGTGCCCGCCTCATCCGGACCGTGTTTCCACCAGCGGTAGACCTTACCGGCGCAAGGTTCGGAGAATTCCGAAGCCGATTCCCTCCCGAGACGGAACGGCACACCTGCTGCAGCACCGAGATCTCCCTCGTATGTCGCATCAATGAACATCTTTCCATAATAGACTTCAGCATCTCCGCTCTCACGGTCAAGTATCTTTATCGCCGTTATTTTTCCCCCATCCATCTGCAGATTGTCTGCCGATGAGTCGAACTGGCGCATCGTCTTCACCACTATCTTTCCCGGACCGGCCTCTGATATCATCTTCCAGAAATTCTGCTCCGCCACACTTGGCTCGAAATGGTAGCCGTCGCTGCATTTCCTGACCTGTTCGGAATCAGGGCCGTATTTTTCGACATAATACTGTCTGTTGAGTTCAATGAACCTGGCAAAGAGCCCTGTAGTCGCCCCGCGTGTCCCGATATCGGTCGCCCCGAGTCCGTTCGAAGGAAGTCCTCCGATGTGGCCGGACCGCTCAAGTATGATGCAGTCCTTGCCCTCACGCGCAGCCGCAATGGCAGTCATTATTCCGCCCGGAGTGCCGCCGATGATGACGACATCATAACCCAGCCGTTCCGCTGTGCCTGTAAGGGAGTCCTGTCCGGAAGCCAGTTCCTGTGCCGGAGATGACTGGCCGGTATGTCTGGCTGAAACGGACTGCAGACCGGCAAGGCAAGTGGATGCGCAAAGGGCTGCGGCAGATATGATGGATAGAATGTGTCTGTTCATTTCACAATGTGTTTTATTGTTGTATATGGACATCCATTTCCTGACGGACGGTATTGAATCCCTTGACCACCAGGGTGTATTCTCCTGCAGGAAGATCTCTCTTCGCAGTCTCGATGGTTATCGTCCTTGACTCTCCGGGCATCATGCTGAAGAAGTTGTCTGTGTAGTAGGATGGACGCACCGGTTTGCCGTCGGAGTCGAGCCACTGTATCTGCGTGAAGAAAGAGATGGCCTTTCGGCTGTTCTTCAGGGTCAGGTCTATGTAGTTGGACCTGTCATCTGTACGGACATTCATCTTTGATATGGACACCCTTGTCTCATCGAGGTCTGAGATTGTCTCGAAGCCGGAAGTGGTAGGGCCTGTGAGGGTCTTCTTGCCTTCATACACATCGTCTGACCTCCAGTAGAAATTGCTTCCGACCTGCTGTCCTTCCTCATCGAGAAGACGGAGCTTGATAAAATGCACCGGAGATATGTTTTCCGGGAAGTCTATGACAAACACATCGTTTGCCACTCCATCTTCCGGAAGGTCTACCACAGCGGCCTTGCTCCATACCTTCTTCGAGTCGATGTCCCATACTTCGGCAATGACCTTGTACCCTTTGAAACTCTTATAGTAGTCATTCACCACGGAGACCGTGTTCTTGAGATAATCGAACTGGGGATGGAGAGGTTCGCAGGCGTTGGCCGCAGCATAGAGGGCTGCAGTAGGCTCCAGAGACCAGTCCCACATACGGCCGCATACCTGGCGGACGGCCGAGTTGTGGTACCAGTAGAGGAACCCTGATGTCCAGCGGTCTCCATAACCGAACTTGTTGTAGTTCCATACCTCCCAGATGCTCTTGTAGTTCATCGCCCCTACGAACTGACCTTTCATCGCGAACTCATCGATGCTGTCTGACTTCCCGTACATGTTCACAAGATCCACATACAGGGTGGACATCTGGTGGAACCCGTTGCCATCGCTGTAGTCCCATACCTCCTTGTTGACAGGCCAGAGATCTTCCTCCGGCATCATTTCCCGGAGACATTCCACTGTAGGAAGGCAAGGAGCCCCGTATTCCGGGTTGAACCCGTCCACGCGGCTGCCCCTGTCGGATGCCGTGTTCTCGTAATGGCGCATAGGGTTGACTGTCTTGTACGGGCTGCCATCATGGACTCCGGCGCATTCTGACTGCATCTGATAGCCTCTTGTCCCGTCCAGTTCCATTATCAGGTCGTGTATGCCCGGCATTTCGGTAGATTCGTTGGAGCATACATAATAAGCGAGTGAAGGATGGTTGCGGATACGCTTGACGGTCGATTCCACATTCTGGAGATAAAGCCCTCTGTCGACAGGATGCTTGGTGTCCCCTGTCATCCAGAATTCGGTCCACACCATTATGCCGAGGGAGTCGCACAGGTCATAGAACCTGTCGGATTCGGTGATACCGCCTCCCCACTGGCGGATCAGGTTGACACCAGACTGTGCTGTGTACCTCAGTTCCGCGTATGTGCGTTCATCGGAAGTGCGGAGCATGTTCTCAGGTATCCAGTTGGTACCTTTGATGAAGACAGGCTTGCCGTTGACATAGAAACGGCGGGACTTGTCCGGGGTATCCGTGTCTGATGTTATCTCCCTGATACCGAAACGGACAGAGATGGAATCCTGTACAACCCCGTTCTGCTCTGCCTTGATGACAGCGGTGTACATTTCAGGCTTTCCCTTGTTGACAGGCCACCACAGGTGAGGGTTGTCAATCACAAGCTGAGGAAAATCTGCAGGGGAGAACTCCACGGTCTCGGTCAGCCCGCGGAGAACGGTCACATCCCTTGAGAATGTTATCCCTTCACCGAGAATCTCACCGGTGACCTTCACTTTCTGTGTGCCGAAGCCCGGGTTGCGGACCTCCACACTGACTGTCTGGGCGGCACTGTCATAGTTGTCATTCAGTTCACTCTTGATAAACGGATGGTTGAGCATCACCTTGCCGCTCCTGAAGAAACGAATGTCTCTCCATATACCGGTGTTACGGTCTCTGATGCCGTCCAGGAACGTGAAATCCCAGCCGACAGTCATCAGCATGGACACATTCTTGCCTATCTCCCCGTTGCCTCCGTTGCGGAACTCGCCTGCGGCACCCCAAGACTTGGAAGTACCCTTGCGAGGGCCGCCAGGCTCATCTATAGGATAGACCTTCACTGCCAGGACATTCTTCCCATCCCTGATGACATAGTCTGTCACATCCACAAACTGCTGGTTGAACATTCCGGACACGAAGCAGACCATCTTGCCGTTGAGCCAGAACTCTGCCCTGTAGTTGACTCCATCTACCTGCATCCAGATGCGCTCATCCTTCCCTACGGGCACGGCATCGAACTCTGTTCTGAACCAGTATGTGTAGAAATCCCTGCCCACAACACTGATGTCAGGAATAAGCCCGGAAGTAAGCTTGTTGTTCAGCCCGAAATATGGCTCCGGATAGACTCCGTTATAGACCAGAGAGTTAAGCACTGTTCCGGGAACGACGGCCGGCATCCAGCCTTCATCCTCATAGCCGGATTTTGACAGGTCTTCCGCCCTGGCGGAGACCTCGGAGGCTTTCTTCATCTCCCAGATGCTGTCGCCTCCGTGGACATCGGAGGACTGGAGGGAAAAGAGATAATCGCGTCCATCTGCCGACGGCACAGACACGGAAGCCTGCGCTCCGGATGAAAAGAGGGCAGACAGGGCTGCCGTAACCATAAAGGTCTTCAAGAAATTTTTCATTGTGTATCTGAATTTTTGATATTTTCTTCCTGTCCGTTGTGAAGGTTCTTGACGAAATCTTTCGGCAGCACACCGAACTGTTTGTAGAAACATTTAGAAAAATATGTAGGTGAATTGAAACCTACCATATAGCAGACTTCACTTATCTGGTATTTGTTTTCAGCAAGTATTCTTGCCGCATGCTTGAGCCTTTCGACACGCAGATAGTCCATTGCTCCCATATGGAGGACACCGCTTATCTTCCTGTGCAGGTTTGCCCTGCTCATATTCATCTGGTTGGCAATGTCATCCAGTTTCAGTTCCGAATTGTTAAGATTTTCCTGTATCACCGACTGCAGATTCCTCATAAACTCCGTATCCCCGTCAGTCATATTGTCGGTGTTCATCGTGGTGAGCGGATTCCTGAGGAATGCCTCCCTCAGGGCCTGGCGGCTCTTGATCTGGTTGGTTATGACGGCCATAAGGTATGTCTTCGAGAAAGGTTTCTCTATGTACATATCGGCTCCTGTGTTCATCCCGGTTATCTTGGACTCCAGACTTGTCTTGGCTGTCAGCAGGATAAACGGTATATGGCTGTATCTCGTATCGGTCTTTACGCGTCTGCACAGCTCGATTCCGTCCATCTGCGGCATCATAATGTCGCTCACTATGAGGGTCACATTGTTCCTGTCAAGGACATCGAGGGCCTCCACACCGTTATATGCCGTAAGTACAGACCATTTCTCCGCAAGCTGGTCCCTGATGAATCCGCACAGTTCCATATCATCCTCCACGACAAGGATAACCTCTCCGTAGCTGGCCTCCGACATCTCATCATCCATATCCTCCTGCTCATCAGGAATCCTGGCCGCATCCTTGTCATTCCGTGGCATGTCATCCTGCGAATGGCACAGCGGCAGCTCGAGGACAAACTCGTTTTCCGTCATATCCGGGCCCATTTTCAACGTACCGTGCTGCAGCTCAGCCAGCGAGCGGGCAAGATACAGCCCGATGCCTGTGCCTGTCTTGTCGCTTGTTGTCGTCCCCCTGAAGAACGGGGCGAAAATCGCCTCTCTCTTTTCCGGAGGGATCAGCTCTCCATCGTTGCTGACCGAAAGGCATACATTGTCACCGGAACGCGAAAGCACGACCTTTATCTTCCTGTCGGAATATTTCATCGCATTCGAGAGCAAATTGCTGACTATCTTTGTCAAAGCCTCTGTATCCACCATAGCATACAGGGACTTGTCCCGAATCTCGACAGTGCAGTCTTTCTGCTGTTGCTCGATCGATACGCTGAACCTCGAGCATACATCCTCAAGTATCGAGGCCACATTCTGTCTGGTCAGATCAAGCGAGAGATTCTCCTTCTCTATCTTCTGGAAATCGAGCAGCTGGTTGACCAGCACCAGAAGACGGTCGGTGTTCCTGCTCATTATGTTGAGGTCTTTGGCAATCCTCGGATCGAGCTTGCCTTTGGCGAGGATGTTGTCCAGAGGACCCTTTATCAGGGTCAGAGGAGTCCTTATCTCGTGGGTGATGTTCGTGAAGAAGGCAATCTTGGAGTCATAGACCTCCTTTTCCTTCTTCCGTTCGTATGACATTATGTATTTTTTCCGTTTCAGGACAGATCTCCGGTGGTAGAAGTTGACGCTGACCATTACAATGGAAACGAAGGCAAGCAGATATGCGATGCTTGCCAGGGTGGACCTGTACCACGGTGGAAGTATCTTGATGTTCAAGGTCTTGACGGTAGACTCGCTATAGCCGGATCTGGCCATGAAAGTATAGTTCCCGGGCGCGACATTGGAATATGTGACAGGACTCCCGTTGTATGTCCTCCATTTGCTGTCTACCCCGTCCAGCATGAACAGGATATGCGGGTCGGTCTTGTAGTCGAGGACAGCCATCTCTATGGAGAATCCGTTCCTGATATAGCTTAGCTCCAGGGAATCGGTGAAAGAGATGTCTTTCTTCAGCGGAGAATCTTTGCCGCCTACCGAAATCTCTTCGTTCAGCAGGGAGAATCCGGTCAGGAATACCGGAGGGTCGGTCATACCGGTCTCTCCTGTCAGCAGCTCAGGACTGAAAGAGACAAGACCCTCTATGCTGCCGAAAAACAGATGCCCTTCGCTGTCCTTGAATCCGGAGCTGTAATTGAACTGGTCGCAGAGAAGCCCATCGCTGGATGAATATACTCTGAGCACTTTGCCTTTGAGCGGATTGAAACGCACAAGTCCCTTGCTGGTGGAAATCCAGAATATTCCTGCATCATCTTCCACGATCTGGTAGACCACATCGCTCGGCATCCCGTTTTCAGAAGTATAGGTATGGAAACTGCCGCTCTTCTTGTCATATCTGCTGAACCCTCCTCCATCGGTAGTTATCCACATCCCGCCTGAACTGTCCTCGAATATGCTCAGGACATTGTTGACAGGAATGGAAGAGCTGTCTGACTGGACATGGAGAAACTGCTTCCAGCCCCTTTCAGCCGCATCCATGACATAAAGTCCGTTGGAGAGGGTCCCGACCCACAGGTTCCCATCCGAGTCGCACAGGATGTCGTTGACCATCTTGCCGCCGTTTATCTGCGGGACAAACCCGAAGTCATCCGTATCCCTGTTGTAGAACTGCAGTCCATGCATCGTCCCGATATATATGCGGCCATCCGCAGCCCTTTCAAGGGCAAAGACATTATTGCTGAACAGTCTCGGTCCGGGAGACTTGACAAATCCGTATTTGCGAATATCACCAGTCTTTGTGTCTATTACCCTGATCCCTCCGGAAAAGACACTGACCCACAGGTCATCCCCATCGAGCAACAATGACTGTATATTGCTGAAATCCCTGCTTGGCCCGAAGAATGAAAAACTTGCAGTCCCTGGGTCGAAATGATACAGCCCGGCATCCTCTGTCCCTACCCAGATGCCACCGTTGCCGTCAGAGCACATTTCCCCTACTCTCTTTCCTCCTAAAGACGAGGGGTCGCCGGTATAGTAATATTTTCTGAAATCAGGTATCCTTTTAGGCAGATAATTGACCCCTCCGAAGAATGTCCCGAGCCAGATGCCTCCGTCCCTGTCTTTGCAGATTGAATGTATGGCGTTGTCCGACAGTGAATACTGGTCGTATGGGGAACTGGTAAGATGCTGCTGCCGTTTTGTCCTGGTATTGTAGATATACAGCCCTGTCTCGGTCCCGATCCACAGCTCTTCCGGAGAATACCTCAGGATACATCTTACGAACAGAGGGCCTTCCGAAAGCCCTATCCTGCGGATGTCCCCGGTCATCCTGTCAAGTTCCATCATCCCGTTCTTCTCGAACCCGAGATATATCCTGCCGTAGTCGTTGACATCAATGAAAGTGATGACATCCTCCGGATATACCTTCCTCCCATCGTTCAGCAGATAAGGGTTCACGTTCCTGAAATCATCGTCCGTGTAATACAGCCCGTCCGCCGCCCACGAGAACCATATCGTGCCGGTCCTGTCATCTATGGTCATTGTGCTGATAGGATTCCTTGAACGGAACATACACGCCGTTTCCCCTGTCTCGGGGTCATGGCAATAGATTCCGACCGCCTCCACTGAGATCCATATCCTGTCGAACCTGTCCTTTTCAAGCCCGAGTATGGAGCCTGTCGCCCCCCCTGACTCCGGAATTTCGACTTCCGAGAACCTGTCATATTCCGCATCATATACATAAAGACCGGAGTTGGTTCCTACCCATATATTATTGTGTGCATCTTCGATGAGGCATCTGATATTGTTGTTCCCGAGTCCGGACTTCAGATAGGGCACATGCCTGAATACCTTGAAATGGCTGCCATCATATCTGTTCAGTCCGTCTTTCGTCCCGAACCAGATGAACCCCCTGCTGTCCTGGATTATCTCGCTGACCGTGTTCTGCGACAGACCATCCTTGATGTCGATTCTGTCGAAATACAAGGTCTGGGAGTTCGCGGACAGAAGTGCCGCGAACAGGAAAAGCAGTGACGATACAAATCTTTTCATCGTGTCTGTGGTTCGCCGGCAAAGATACCTTATATTTTGATGTTTTAAGCATTTTCCGGGTTCCGGGATGTCATTTTGAGACAATTTTACCATTTTTTGAGATAATAGTTCGAGTCTGATTTGTCGGTATTGTGTTCCTTTGCACTTGTTAAAAAACCACATAATGGTAATACGGATGAAAACTGCTCTGACAATAATATCGACTCTTGCGTTTCTCCAGATTTCCGGGGCGCAGGGTTACGACATATCGGCTGAACTGACTCTGAAGACTCCGGGTAATCCGGCCGAAACATATATTCTTACCGGAGATGCGGAAGGCCCGCTTAAGGCAGATTGCGACCTCCCTGTAAAGGTGACACGGAAGATAACTGAAAAAGGGGATGTCACGAGGGTGGTGCTGACAGTGACCGCAAAGGAAACCGTATATTATAATATAGGACAAAAGCTGAATACAGGCTTCGCAACTGAAGACTGCCTGTACTATATGCCAGGGTTCTGGTACAAGCATAACGAGCGTTCTCCAGAGGGCGCTCCTTCATCCCGTATTCCGGGCGGCTGGACTGTCAGGGAAGACAGGCTCAGCGCGCCTCTCGCGGGAATATACAACAAGAAGAACGGGGCATATTGTGCGGTGCTTCGGATAGATGACTTCGAGAGCGATTGCCAGCCGTGCCACCAGTACGGGGAGGTTATTCTCTCGGGAGAGACATCCATCGGCTACACCGGATTCAACGACAACGGAGGCAAGGCGGACATTGCATTCGGCTTCCCCTACAGGGAAGGCCCGAAATCCTACATAAGGAAACTCACCCTCGCCCCTCCGGTATGCACATTCAGCAGGTTAGACAGAGGCGTGACCGACACGATTGTCTGGGAGATAAGGCGCGGCAAGGCGGATTCCTGGTCGGACTTCGTGGCAGATGTATGGGAATATTCATACGACAGGCTCGCTCCGCAGCCAGTGGAGGTCCGGCATACGGCGGAAGAGGCGAAGGCAATCCTTTCCGGCTTTTTCACACAGAGCTACGTGGACAGCCATCCCCTCAAATACTATTCGGGTGTCGGCCTGCGGACCGCCGACTGCAAACCGAACGGGACTGCGGAAGTCGGATTCATAGGGAGAGTGCTGCTGAATGCCTTCAATGCCCTTGAATACGGGCAGTCCAGTTCCATGGAAAACCTTGCTACACAGGCGGAGTCTGTTCTGGACAGTTATCTTGGACACGGTTTCACGCCCGGCGGCCTGTTCAGGGAAAATGTCAGTTTCGACAAGTCTCCTGAAGGATATGAAGATGGCATCTACAGTATCCGGCGCCAGTCGGAAGGAATCTGCGCCATCCTGTCGTATCTGGATTACGAGAAAGATGCCGGCAGGCGTCATCCGGAATGGGAGGCCAGAATAAGGACAGTCCTCGACAGGTTCCTCCTGCTCCAGGAAGAGGATGGCAGTTTCCCGCGCAAATTCAATGATGCGCTTGAAGTGAAGGATCCATCCGGCGGCAGCACATCATCCGCCATCCTGCCATTGGCAATGGGATACAAATGGTTCAGGGACAAGGACTATCTTGCAGCAGCAGAGCTTGCATCGTCATATCTGGAAAAGGAACTCATCGCCAAGGCGGACTATTTCTCATCCACCCTCGATGCCGACTGCGAAGACAAGGAGGCCTCACTGTACGCCTCCACCGCCATGTATTACATGAGCCTTGTGGAGAAAGACAGGGACATGAAACGGCACTACGCCGACCTGTGTCTGGAATCCGCCTATTTCGCCCTTTCATGGTACTACCTGTGGGATGTCCCTTTCGCACAAGGGCAGATGCTCGGGGATGTCGGGTTCCGTTCGCGCGGCTGGGGCAACGTGTCCGTGGAGAACAACCATATCGATGTATTCATATTCGAATTCGCTGATGTCCTGGACTGGCTTGCGGAGCGGTACAATGAGACCCGGTTCTCTGACTTCACACAGGTAATCCGCACATCCATGCTCCAGCTGCTTCCGGAAGAAGGGTCGATGTACGGCATCGCACGGGCCGGATACTGCCCTGAAGTGGTACAGCACACGGCCTGGGACTATGGGAAGAACGGGAAAGGGTTCTACAACGACATATTCGCCCCGGGCTGGACAGTCGCCTCCCTCTGGCAGATGCTGTCCCCGGGAAGGACCCAGGAATTCTTCGAAAAATGAAAACACTCTATAATATGAAAAAACTCTACAACACTTTTATTCTGGCATTCTGCATTATTGCTGCAGGATGCAGCTGTGCAAAAGCGACTGATGACAACGGACAGACTGACAAAAAACCGTATGTCAAAATAGATGTAAACCAGAAATATGTCAGTAACAAGGCAGGGACTTTCAGCGTTACAGTGACATCAAACACAGACTGGACCGCTGAATCACAGGCTGACTGGATATCCGTCAAACCGACGGCAGGATCAGGAAATGCCAATGTGACCATCACCTACGAAAGCAACTACACCGGTTCGGAAGGGACTGTAGATGGAGAGGAAAGGTCCGGTTCAGTAAGGTTCTCTGCAGATGGTATCATTCCGGCAAGGGTTACAGTGTCACAGGGAGCAAGGACATTCAAAAACCCTGTATTCATGCCTATGCCGGACCCTTATATCTACAGATACGACAACGGGACGAGCGTCAAATACTACCCTTGCAAATCCAATGGCAACGGAGTCAACCTCGGAGAGACGGATAAACTGACTGATTGGGGCGGGACAACAGAAGTATGGCATTTACCGGCTACCTCCTCCGCCTGGAACAGGGCCAACCTCTGGGCTCCGGAGCTCCACAGAGTTGATGGTAAATGGTATATCTACTATGCTGCAGGCTGGACTTCATCGGAATCCCAGGCACAGGGATACGGGAATTACGGGACACAGAGGACGGGAGTCCTGGAATGCACATCCGATAATCCCTACACCGGGACATGGATTGATAAAGGAATGATTTTCACCGGAGATGCCGATGATCTTGAAAAGTACAAGGAGAACGGGAATGTGGCTACGACACTTGACAATGACTACGCCATCGACATGACTGTGTTTGAGCTTAACGACCAGCTCTACGCCGTATGGTCAGGAAACGATGACCAGGGTAAGCAGAGACTCTACATTGCTCCTATGGTAAATCCATATACCATCGAGACTGCCCGTATACAGCTGGCATATCCCCAGTATTCGTGGGAACTCGAGACATCTGACCTTCTTGAGGGCCCGGCTATGCTGTTCAACCCTGACAGGACCAAACTCTTCTGCGTCTATTCATGCTGCCAGTCAACCACTAAGGCGTATAAGCTCGGGATGCTGGAGCTCGACCTGACCAATCCGGCCACAAGTGACCCTCTCATACCTGCAAACTGGAAAAAATCGATAAACCCGGTATTCACCCGATGCGACAACTACTCTATCAGCAACAATCCGTATGCAGATGATTCCAAAAATGAACTTGGAATGAAGTACGGCGGAGTCAACGGTGTAGGGCACAATACATTCACCAAGTCCCCTGACGGTACCGAAGACTGGATAGTTTACCATACAAAAAGATATTCGGAATCAGGATGGGATAACCGCGATGCCTTCATCCAGATGTTCACCTGGGATGAGGATGGCCGTCCGGTGTTCGGGAAGCCTGTCGGCTGGCAGGAGGAGATAGCCGTCCCGTCCGGCGAGCCGCTCTAACGGCCGGACCGGGCAGGGCCGCAGGCCATGACGCATGTCATCCTGAGCGAAGCGAAGGATTTGCCCGGGACCGTAACAACCAAGAAAACAGAAACAAACAAAAAAAGATATCAATGAAAAGAACAGCACTCATTTTTACAGCCCTCATAGCATCGACAGCGATGTTCGCCCAGAAAAGCTGGGATCTGAAGAACTTCCCTGAAGGAAGCCGTCCTGAAGAGATAGGGACAAAATTAGTCGAGCATTATCTCGACACTCCTCACTCCCACTGGGGAGACATCAACTCCAAATACAAGGTGACACTCATCACCTACCCTGACGTATGCGCATGGCTCGGGTCTCTCTGGTTTGCCAAGGCGACGGGGGACGACGCCCTGTACGAGGGCCTGGTGGATCGTTTCGAGCCGCTCTTCGGTGAGCAGGCCCACCTGCAGCCGGAGATGTACCCGAAAGAGCACAACGTGGTCGACTTCTATGTGTTCGGAGCCGTACCTCTCGAAATCTACAAGACGGAACGGGAACAGAGATACCTCGACCTCGGACTGAAATATGCGGATGGGCAGTGGGTTATGCCACCTGCACCGACTCAGGAGCAGCGCGGGTGGCAGGAGAAGGGCTACTCGTGGCAGACGAGGCTCTGGGTGGACGACATGTTCATGATCACCGAACTCCAGGCACAGGCGTACGAGGTGACGGGGGACAGGAAGTACATCGACCGCGCGGCGGAGGAGATGTGCCTGTACCTCGACGAGATACAGAGGCCGAACGGGCTGTTCTACCACCACACTGGGACCCCGTACTTCTGGGGCCGCGGCGACGGGTGGATGGCCGTGGGGATGGCGGAGATGCTCCGCCTGATGCCGAAGGACAGCGAATACCGCCCGAGGATAGAGGAGGCGTACAGGCTGATGATGTCCACGCTGCTGCGCTACCAGGACTACGACGGGATGTGGCACCAGATCATAGACAACCCTGACACATGGAAGGAGACCTCGTCGACGGCGATGTTCACCTACGCGTTCATCGTGGGAGTGAAGAACGGGTGGCTGGACAGGAAGGTGTACGGGGAGGCGGCGCGCAAGGGGTACCTGCGCCTGCTGTCGTACCTCGACGAGGACTACGACCTGCGGAACGTGTGCGAGGGTACCGGGGCGAAGAACAGCCTGTCCTGGTACCAGAACCGCAGGAGGCTGACGGGAGACCTCCACGGGCAGGCCGCCCTCATCTGGTGCTGCCAGGCGCTCGTAGGGGATGTGAAACCGTATAAGATCAAATGATAATGACAAGCAATATGACAATATTGTCTACTTTAGCCGGTATCGGACTTCTCATGTCAGGATGTTCCAATGAACTGGAGCTTCCGACTTACACAGGTCCCAAGAATCCGGTCGAGATTTCACCTGAAGATTCGGACCTTCTCCATTTCGAGAGGAGGGCCGAACCTTTGAGTTGCGGACGGAACCTGGTGAAGAGGTTCATCGAGGTCCCGAACTCCAACTGGGGGAGGACCGACAGGTCATCGAGCAGCTTCGTGACCTACCCGGATGTGTGTGAATGGCTCGGGGCGTTCTGGTTCCTCGAGGCCGCGATAGACAACGCCATCCTCACCGCGGACGATGCCGCCAGGAAGGAAGCCATCTCCCTCATGCAGGGCATAGTGGACAGGTATGATAATGTCATCACGGGCAAGACCATGTTCGGGAGTGGCACACCCCTGTACACCGGCCTGCTGTGGAGATATGACTCTGGCGAGAACAGGGTGGACTATTATATCTGGGGCGCCATCTCCCTGCACATAGCCTCCATAATGGACAACCCGAAGTACTCCGGCATCAGCTGGCCGCAGACAAGGGAGGAATACCTGGATTTCGGGCTCCAGTATGCCGAGGCCCAGTTCCATCCATACACTTACGAGGAATTCAAGGCTAGGTTCAAAGACCCTGCATCCTATGACATGGGCAGGGTGGACCCCGGCAAGAAATACGATCTGCCCCAGGAGAAATACAACTCTTGGAAAAGCTATCTGGACAAAGGATATTCCTGGCAGACCCGTCTCTGGATAGACGACATGTTCATGATCACCTCCCTCCAGATGCAGGCATACCAGGCCACGAAGGATAATGCATCCTACAATGCCGAGGTCACATATCCCGGCTACACCAAGTCGAATGACCAGAACAGGTTCCTGGACCGCGCAGTACGCGAAATGAAACTCTATATCGAAGAGATTCAAGGAGAAGGAGGACTTTACTGGCACTCCCCGAGCGCAAAGCAGTTCTGGGCGAGGGGCAACGGCTGGATGGCGGTGGGTATGCCGCTGATGCTCCAGCTCATAGAGGACATCCCTGACTATGCGGAAGAAGCGGCCCTCCTGAAGGATGAATATAAGCGGATGATGGCAGCTCTGCTCAATTATCAGCAACCCGGAGGCTGCTGGGCCCAGCTTATCAACTATCCGACTATGTGGACAGAGACCTCCGGCTCCGCCATGTTCGCGTACGCGTTCATGACCGGGGTGAAGAACGGCTGGCTGGATGCCGACATATACGGCTCCGCAGCAAGGAAGGCCTGGAGCACCCTCGCCAACACCTACCTCGATGAGAACTACGACCTCAGGGAGGTGTGCGCGGGGACGGGCACCGGCTCGACCGTAGGCCACTACGAGAGCAGGGAGAGGACCACGGGCGATACCCACGGGCAGGCAGCCATGCTGTGGTGTGCCTCCGCCCTCATGGAAATTGCAAATGATGCACTTGCAGACAAGAAGGAAAAATGAGACGGAACCATCCATACAATGTTTCCATCCATTATAACAAATCAATAACCCTAAACAACCATTCAATGAAAGGAATTAATAGATTTCTGCTGCTCATTACGCTGTTCGTATCGGCAGGTATCAGCAGTGTGTATGCGCAGGATGACGGTAAGCGGCGTATCACCGGTACCGTCTCGGACGAGAACGGGCAGCCTCTGCCCGGTGCATACGTGTACATCAAGGACACGCAGGTGGGGACGACAGCCAATCTCGACGGTATGTATGTCATCGACATCGACCCGTCTGACGAGCTCACGTTCAGCTTCATCGGATACCTTGAGCAGACGCTGAAACCGGGCAAGAGCAGCACGCTCAACGTGTCCCTCCAGCCGGACTCGAACGCCCTCGAGGAGGCGGTCGCGGTGGCGTACGGAGCACAGAAGAGGCAGGCCGTGGTCAGCGCCCTCTCCACCATCACCACTGACGACCTGAAGGTGACCTCGACCAACATCACCTCCAGCATCCAGGGCCAGCTCCCCGGACTCATCGCGGTCCAGAGGAACGCAGAGCCGGGCCGTGACGATGCGGAGTTCTGGATCAGGGGTGTCAGCTCGTTCAAGGGAGGCACCTCACCTCTGGTTCTGGTCGACGGTGTGGAGCGCTCCATCTCTGACCTCGATGCGGACGAGATAGACAGCTTCAGCCTGCTCAAGGACGCGGCTGCGACGGCTATGTACGGAGCCGAGGGGGCGAACGGTGTCATCCTCGTGACCACCAAGCGAGGGCACATCGGCAAGCAGCAGATCTCCCTCCGCGTGGAGCAGAACCTCTCCGTGCCGTACAGGATACCTGACTTCGTGGACTCATGGGACTACATGAGGCTCGCAAACGAGGCCAGTTTCAATGATGGACTGGATCCGACCAAATATCCGGATGACCTCATCGCCCTCTATGAATCCGGAGCCGACCCTGACCTCTATCCTAACTCACAGTGGACAGACCTCATAGCAAGGACGGTCCACGGCCAGAGGTACACCCTCAACTTCAGGGGAGGTACAGAAAATGCAAAGTATTTTGTCTCTGCCGGTTATCAGCAGAAAGACGGTGTGTTCAAGAAGAACCCGGAGTCGAAGTACAACAGCAACTTCTCCTTCGACCGCTTCAACCTCCGAAGCAACATCGACCTCAAGGTCAGCAAGACCACACAGCTCAGTGTCGACCTTGCAGGACAGTACACGATGAGAAGGACCGCGAACCGCTCGCCTGACGATGTGTTCGTGTTCATGCTCCACACACCTCCTCACCTCTTCCCGTTCGTATACAGTGACGGTTCAGTATCTACATACGAAAAAGAGACCGATGCCAACAACCGTAACCCGTACTACATGCTCTACCAGCAGGGATACCGCAGGGAGTTCCAGACCAACATACAGTCGAGGGTGAACCTGAGGCAGGACCTCAAGTTCATCACAGAGGGACTCAGCGCAAGGGCAGCGGTCAGCTTCGACCTCGAAGAGACACTCTACAAGCTTCGTGACTACCATCCGTCAAAATACCATGCAATAGGTCGCGATGAGACTACAGGGGAACTTATACTCAATACGGTGTACAACGGTTCACCGGATGTGGACCAGGTGAAAATCACCTCTTCAGGATATGACCGCCAGATCTACATCGAGGCAGCCATCGAGTACAACAGGACATTCGCCGGCAAACATGCAGTGGGAGCAATGGTCCTCTACAACCAGAAGGAACGCCAGAAATACGATGATGCACTGACATACAGGACCCAGGGTCTTGTCGGCCGTGTGACCTACGGGTACGACAACCGCTACTTCATCGAGGCCAACTTCGGCTACACAGGATCAGAGACATTCGCCAAGAAGAACCGTTTCGGCTTCTTCCCTGCAGTAGGTGTCAGCTACATGATATCCAACGAGAGCTGGTATCCGGAGGGGCTCAAGAACGTCCTGAGTTCAGCCAAGATCCGCGCTTCTGTAGGACGTACCGGTAACGATGACACGGGCACGAGCCGATTCCTCTACAGGGCTACATTCTCCGAGAGCGGTCATACCTTCAACCAGGGTATCACCTCCGGAGGAGCAAGCAACGGTCTCGGCGCAGGTATCTACGACCTCCAGTTCGAGAACCTGACCCTCGGATGGGAGATAGAGGACAAGACCAATGTCGGACTCGACCTCTCGTTCTTCAACAGGGCAATCCAGATCCAGGCAGACTATTTCTACAACATCCGTTCTGCAATCCTTCTCCAGAGGAATACGATACCAGGCTATGCCGGATTCCATGAGAAGCCATGGCAGAACTACGGAAGGGTGCGCAACCAGGGTGTTGATGCAAGCATCGACATGATGAAGCAGTTCGGGGACTGGAAGATAAGCGCAAGGGGAACCTTCACGTTCGCCCGCAACAAGGTGCTCGAGATCGATGAGCTGACTCCTGACGAGGAATACCAGAGGGTGACAGGCACACGTATCAACGAGCAGGAGGTGTACATAGCTGAACGCCTCTACACTGAAGATGACTTTATCCGGTCGACCAATACCAACGGGACATACGCGTACACGCTCCGCCCAGGACTTCCTACCCCGACATTCGGAGGCATTATCGGCCCTGGTGATATCAAGTATGTGGACATGAACCATGACGGCATCATCGACACCAAGGACAAGGTGCGCGGGGTGGGTCACCCTTACCAGAATCCTGAGATAAACTACGGTTTCGGTTTCAACGTGGAGTGGAAAGGCATCTATGCCAGCGTATTCTTCTCCGGTGTGGCAAACACATCCATCCTCCTCGCTTCCGGCAACAGCACTTTCTGGCCGTTCAACTGGGGAGTGGAGAAGGGGAACTACCGTACCGCATTCCTCGACCGCTGGACGGCTGAGGACCCTCGCCAGGATGTCACATACCCGAGGCTCCATGTCGGCTACGGCAACAGCATCAACGACGAGCCGAGCACATGGTGGCTCCGCGACGGGTCGTTCCTCCGCCTGAAGAACGCCGAGATCGGCTATGTGCTTCCGGAGAAGGCCCTGAAGACCCTCAGGATAAGCGGACTCCGCTTCTATCTGCTCGGGGAGAACCTTGCCGTGTTCGACCATGTGAAATTCTGGGATCCTGAGCAGGGCAACAGGAACAAGGGTGTCAGCTACCCTATGTCGCATTCTTTCACCCTCGGAGTTGAACTTGACTTCTAAAAAGACCGATGAATATGAGAAAAAATATACTGAGAACTATTCTTGTCGGGACTCTTGCAGCAGGCTCTCTTGTTTCCTGCAATTTCCTTGATGTCTCCGATGAACTTGGAGGTGTGTCATCATTTGAGGCCATCTTCGACAATGCTGACCGTACAAGAAGATGGTATGGACAGATTTTCACCGACAGGCCTGACTATTCCAATGTATGGGGTGCCACCAATGCCATGGGTAACTGGACCGGATATGCAGATGAAGTGTACACCCGTGAGCACAACAAGTACGGCAAATACTCCAACTGGAACTCCGACCTGAGCTACAACCACAGGTGGACACGTCTCTACGGGTCCATCCGCCAGTGCAACATCTTCCTGGAAATGGCACACCCGATTACAGGTGGCTCAGGTGCAGATGCCCAGAAGATTACAGAGGCAGAAATGACACTCTACAAAGCCAACGCAAAGTTCATGCGCGCCATCTACCACTACTACCTCTTCGAGATGTACGGGCCTATCCCTATCGTCGAGAACTCTTACACCCTCGAAAATCTGCCTAATCTGGAGAGAAACTCCGTGGACGAGGTGGTCAACTGGATAGACAAGGAACTCGCAGAATGTATGAAAGACATGTATCCTGTCCCATACGCTACAGAAGACATGTACGGTGTGCCGACCAAAGGAGTCGCCATGGCCTACAGGGCAAAACTCTGGGTTCTTGCAGCAAGTCCGCTGTTCAACGGCAGCTGGGAATACGGACAGAACCTTGCAAATCTTGATGGAAAGAAACTTTTCCCGGATGTAAGCGGAAAGACCGAAAAGATAAACAATGCTGTCAAGTATCTCCGTGAATTCCTTGACTTCGCAGAGCAAGGTAACTACTCGCTTGTCGATACAGACAAACCTGCCACAGACCTCTACAACGTGTTCCAGAGCTACAACAACGAGATTATCTGGGCCACGACCACAAACAGCTGGGGTTCCCTCGGAAGCGAAGCTTTCGATGGTCATGCAACTCCAAGAGCGGAATATGGCGGACTGAACGGGATAGACATGCTCCAGGAACTTGTGGATGACTTCTACGATGCGGATGGATATCCTGTCGAGTTCAAGGATTACGAGACCCACTTCATGGAAACATCCAAAATCTATGACGAGGACGCAGAAGGAAAGCTCGACCTTGATGACGAAGGTGTCTACGGAAGTACTGCAACTGCAGCGCAGCTCGCCACAGACTACACTGTCCGCGGCATGTACCTCAACAGGGAGCCGCGCTTCTACCAGAGCGTGACATTCACAGGAATGCCATGGGCATCTTCCGGCAAGGAAGTGGACTTCTCATACGGCGGGTCATCCGGTGCAGGCAGCGGGGATGGAGAACCTAACACCGGCCACATGGTCTACAAGCGTTACTACAAACAGCTCGGAGACGGCAGCGGACTGGTACACAGCAAATATCGTCCATCCATCATCTTCCGTCTCGCGGAGTTCTATCTTCTCTATGCAGAGATGCTCAACGAGCAGAATCTGGGAGAGAACCAGGACGAGATTCTCAAGTATGTCAACCTTGTGCGTGACCGTGCAGGCATCAAACCTCTCGAGGAATGCAACCCTGAGATAGTGAACAATTATGAACTTATGAGAGATGCCATCCGCAGGGAGAGCCGCATCGAACTCTGCACAGAGGGACAGCGCTACTGGGATCTCTGCCGCTGGCTGCTGGGTACCAAGGTTCTTGATGGTGACATGCACAGACTCAATACTTACAGAGGCGAGGACACAGGATTCTACATACGGCAGAACTTCAACCCGAGATACTTCGCAGAGAAGAACTACCTCTATCCTATCCCTAACGATGAGATCAAGAGGAGCGAGGGAGGAGTCCTTGTCCAGAACCCTGGCTGGTAAACATAAAAAAACAACGAAGAATGAAAAGATTATCAACATACCTTCTTGCAGCGGCAGTCATCTTTGCTGCCGGCTGCGACAGCAACATCCCGGAAACCGGGACAATCAACAATGCCAGGGTGGAACAGGTTGTACTGGATGAAACCCTGACTGATGGAGTTGCTCTCTACGAAGGCGAGACACTGTCTCTGCCGGAATTCATATCGGCTCTTCCTATAGATGCCACAAACACCGCACAGATATACATGTCCTCAAATGAATCTGTCGCTACAGTCAGCGATGAAGGGGTACTGACAGCCATCAAAGAAGGGACATGTGTCATCACTGTCTATATCGGTGAAGATGGGGTGTCAGCAGAGTTCACAGTCAATGTATCCCCTGTACCTGCCGTGGAGATAACATCTCTGCAGTTCTCAAGAGACAACGCGGAATATACTTTCCAGGTTTCTGCCAATCTGATCAACAGCCTGGCTATAGAGCCGATGGATTATTCAGAGTCTCTTAAATTCACTTCAACTGATGAAAAGGTGGCTACAGTCACGGAAGATGGACAACTTAATATTGTAGGCATAGGCGAGACAACCATCAAGGTAGAAGTCGAAGGAAGAGAGCCGGGCAATGAATTGACAGATGAAATGACTATATCAGTACCATCTATCGAATATGCCCGCTTCCCTGGAGACGGGGATGGCAGCACATATCCTGGCACGGCACGAGAAATAATGGGTACTTCCGCCGAGCAGTGGGATGCAATACCGCATTCAGATGGTGGCTGGACACTGTGCGACTTCGGTGCATTGGATGATACCGGAAATAAAGTTACGTATTCTTGGAATGCAAGCACTGCACAAAGAAACTGCTATCGTTACGGTATGCTGGACAACAGAAGAATTCTTGACAGAGGAGGAGCAGCAAATAATCTTCCTACCGCAAGCAACGGGACTGCATTATGCTGGGGACGGCCTGGAGGCAATCAGAATAATGTTGAAAACAAAGGCATCTATTTCGTGATAGACATGCAAAAATCCCAGCCTGTCAACTATTTCCGCACGGTACACATTTCCAACAATGCCGATGACAGAGGAGTAGCCGTCACAAAGGTCTCCCACATCTACGGAAGTAACGAAGATCCTTTGACAACAACATCCTGGACGGAAATAGCAACTGATATAACTGACTTTTATACCAGAACAGGATCAGGAACGACAGGTGATCCTTATATCGTTCCTCTTGAATCGCAGAAAGCGTACTTTTCCAACACAGATTCTTACCGGTATATAAAATTTGTCTTCGACAAGCAGGACCACTGCTATGGATTCTATAGTACACCAGATGCCACAACTGCTGACAGACCGGGAACCACCATACAGGTAGCTGAACTATATATGGGTTATGATCCTGATCATAATCAGCCTGCCGAATAGACTTCATATCCTTCGTTTTGCCTTGACGGCCACCTGTCTACCGGACAGTCTCTGCCATCATGAGCAAAGCGAAGGATCTGTTTAAATAGACATAAAACTTATCACAATGAAAACAACAAGACTTATCGCACTTTTCGCTGCTGCCGGACTTGTGTTCGCAGCCTGCGAGAAACCCGAGACAGAGGACCAGACAGTCGCTGTAGAATCTGTGTCCCTGGATAAAACAATTTCTGAAGGATATGAACTTACAGAAGGGGCGACCCTCGATATCTCTGACTATGTGACTGTCCTCCCGGAAAATGCGACAGACAAGACTGTCACATACTCATCTTCCAGAACTGACATCGCTACTGTCTCAGAAGAAGGGGTCATCACTGCTGTCGCAGAAGGCGAGACTGCAATCACAGTAAAGGCCGGTGACAAGACAGCCACTTTCACACTCACTGTAAAAGCAAAGCCTGCAGAAACAGTCGCTGTCGAGTCCATCACCCTTGATGATTCAATCAAAGACGGGGCAACCCTTGAAGCAGGGGAGCCCCTTTCCATCGCTGAACTCGTGACCGTCCTCCCGGACAATGCGACAGACAAGACTGTCACATACGGCAGCTCTGACGAGAAAGTGGCAACAATCTCTGAAGCCGGTGTCATCACTGCCGTGGCTGCCGGTGAATCAACCATCTCCATCACTTCCAACAGCGATGCGAATGTAAAAGAAGAATTCACCCTCACAGTCACTGCAAAGGCTCCAGTCAATATCACGGCAATAAATGTAACCGAAAATTCAAAGACCTACACTTCAGAAGACCGTAAGACATACGACCTTTCCGAATATTTCACGGTAGAGCCTACCGAGAACACGGATGCAGTGACTTTTGCTTCCTCTGATGAGAATGTGGCAAAAATCGAAAACGGAAAGATGTCTATCGGTGTCGCAGGAGAGGCTACCATCACAATTGCTGCCCAGAGCAATCCTAACATTAAAGCCACTATCACGGTAACCGTCAACCAGTATGTCGGAGACTATCCTCGCTTCGAAGGGGACGAGAATGATGAGCAGGCTGCCATCGAAGGCGAAAACTGGTACTGGACTATGACTTTCTCTGACCCTCTTCTGACTGTTGCGGAGCAGAAACTTATAGACGGCAGGAACAACAGTCTGACTGCAATGCTCGATGGCCGTCATATCGTCAACAGGGGGGCATCCGATGACGCTGAATTGTCTAACGGTACGGCATTTTGTGTAAAGAACAGAGGTACAGATGCAGCCCATGAGGCATATTTTGTCATTGATATGGGACAGCAGCAGAAAGTCAACTATTTCCGTATCAGCAATATCAGTACGCATAAGGATGACCTGCGTGTAAGGTTCAAGAAATTCAACGAGATTTCAGGCAGCAACTCTGCTGATGGTCCGTTCGAGAAAATTGCCACGGATCTTGACTTCACTGCACAGCAGAACTCTACCGAGAACAGGGAATCAGGGAATATCTCAATTCCTGAAAGCAACTACAGATATCTGAAATTCATGTTCAAAGGGACTGAATGTTTTGGTCCTGATGGTAATTCTGGTTCAACTGCCCAGATCGATGAATTCTACCTCGGATATGATGCAGAATAACTGAAAATGTCATATCTTGGCCGGGCCATCGGATCACGGGACTGCTTCAACAGATCCGTAAAGTCCGCAGCCCGGCCTTTTGTTTTTCACATAATTGATAACACATGAAAAAGATAACATTATCATTCCTGACAATCGCTGCTGCCCTGTCGTTATCATGCCAGGAAGTGGAAGCCAGCACTGACAACACAGACGAGACCGGGACTGAAACTCCCGAGAATCCGGATGGACCCCAGGAACCTGCTGAAGCGATAGAATACGACAGGACAGGATGGACTGTCGAAGCATCCCAGGAACTGTTCAATGTAAACGGCAACAAGGAAGGCAATTCCCTGACTTCCGCCATAGATGGGAATCCCGCAACCAATTTCTGCCTTGTACGTCCAGGGAAACAGTATGGAATAAAGGTCCCGAAAGAAGATGAGGTCTATTTCATAATAGATATGCGTGAAGCACAGGCAGTCAATTATTTCAGGCTGGCGTGGAGACATGATGGTACAAGCGAGATGTGGTGCAGGATATATCAGTTCGACCAGATTTCCGGCAGCAATGATGGCATCAACTTCACAAAGATTGCGACACGCGTCGCGACCGGAGCAGACAATCCGGCACAGGACTCCCCTGTCATAGCTCTTCCTGAAACAGAATACCGATACTATAAGTTCACTACGACCAATCCTGTCTGCTGGACATGGTCTGGAGAGGAAGCGGACTGTCCGTATGCAAATCTTGGACTGACAGCCGGCAATTCAAATCAGATCAATGAAATATATCTCGGTTATGACCCGAAGGTCAAATACACAGGCAAAGAATTCGATTCAGAAGCATTCCACGGCAAGAAACTGGCCACATTCGGCAACAGCATTACAGCAGGAGACAACAGCTGGGCTTTCCAGCTGAGATATCTGCTCGATTTCGGAGATTTCTACAACGGAGCAGTCGGAGGAGCCATCTGGGGCAAGAGAAAGAGAGACAACGGAACAACCCAGGATTATGATGACCCGGATTTCGCCGGTATCAGCAACAGCAGCAACGACCCGGTACAGGCAAGATACAACAACTGCGGAGTGGTGCATATACAGAAATTCCTTGCCGACAGACCGGATTTCATCCCTGACTATATCCTCTTATCATACGGGACAAACGACAGGGTTACAGAGACAGACGAACTCAGTGTAGAGGATATGCTTGCAAAAGAGACCTGCACTCTTGAAGATGCATTCGGTATCACCGGCGGAATGAGATGGTGTATCGAGACCCTGCAGGAGAAGTTTCCGGAAGCAAAGCTTGTTGTTCTTTTCCCTATCCAGGCCAACCCGGAAAAATATTCCAGCAAGAACCAGCAGAACCTTGACAAGATAGCCAAGATTAAAGCTATGTGCGATGCATACGGCATCAGATACTTCGACTGCTATCACGAATCTGGCATCGACCAGTCAAATGTCGCGACACACCTCCGTGATGGATTGCATCCTAACATTAAAGGACAGCTGCTCCATTCCGACTATGTCGCCGGCCAACTTGTAGAAATGGAGACAAGATAAGAACAATAAAACCAGGATACTATGGACAAGACTGCCTTAATGTCGCTAATGGCCCTGCCTGTAGCGGCAAATATTGCCGGATGCGCGGAAGTCCGGCCTCCTGAAGAAAATAGCGGGAACAATACGGTGCCTCCTGCAGTAACCCCGGAACCATCCGCTATGCCGAACATCCTGTTTGTTATAGCAGATGACCTGTCATATCCGCACACATCAGCATACGGGAACACGATGGTATCCACCCCTGGATTTGACAGAGTGGCCCGCGACGGAGCCTTGTTCAACAACCATTATGTCACATCACCCGGCAGCAGCCCATCCAGGGCAAGCATCCTGACCGGACTTTACCCGTGGCAGATTGAAGAAGCAGGGACGCACGCCAGTTCGTTTCCTGCCAGATACACTTGTTTCCCTGAAGTTCTGCAAAAGGCCGGATACCTTATAGGCTATACCGGCAAGGGATGGAGTCCTGGCAAATGGGATGTATCAGGAAGACCTTTCAACCCTGCCGGGCCAGTATATAATGACAAAAAGCTGACCCCTCCTTATTCCGGAATATCTAAAATAGACTATGCCGGGAATTTCAAAGCATTTCTTGAAGAAAGGGAAGAGGGGCAGCCGTTCTATTTCTGGCTCGGCGGCAATGAACCGCACAGAACATATCAGTCGGATTCATGGTCTTTTGAAGGATTGAGTCCGGACAATGCGGAGGTTCCCGGATTCCTGCCGGAAACAGATGATGTCAGGAAAGACCTTCTTAACTATGCCGTCGAGATCGAGTGGTTCGACAACCAGCTCGTCAAATGTCTTGATGAGCTGGAGAGCAGAGGAGAACTGGACAATACTATTGTGATTGTCACTGCAGACAACGGGATGCCGTTCCCTCATGCCAAATGCAACTGCTATGATGCCGGCATACATGTTCCTCTTGCTATCTGCTGGGGTGACAGGATTGAACCCCAGGTAATAGAAAAGCTGACAAGCAGTGTGGATTTCTTCCCGACATTTATGGATGCGGCAGGACTTGAGAGCGACATCAGGTTCAGCGGACAAAGTCTGCTGCCTCTTTTGACTGAAGACAATGCAGGATATACGGCCGATGCCGTCTATGCCGGAAGGGAGCGGCATTCATCCTCCCGATATGACAACCTTGGTTATCCGATACGCAGCATAAGGCAGGACAACTGGCTGCTTATATGGAACATGCATCCGGAACGATGGCCTGCCGGAGACCCTCAGAGCATGAAAGAAGACGGGACACTGAATGCAATGCACAAGGCATATTTCGACATTGATGGTTCTCCATCCAAAACCTTCCTCGTCAACAACTATACAGACCCTGATGTGCGTCCATATTTCGATGCCGCCGTGGCAAAAAGAGGCGAATACGAACTGTACAATCTCTCATCCGACCCTGAATGTATGGACAATCTGGCCGAAGACAGCGGATACCGGAGCATCCTTGAATCTCTCATACAGAAACTGGAGACCAGACTTGTCGAGACAGGCGATACTCGTATGGGGGCAAATCCTGACATATGGGAGACCTATCCGCGCCTGGACGGAAGCATGCGCTATTTTCCCGAACCGGTGACAGAAGAGGAGGGAGACCATATCCGTGCAGGATGGACAGTGTCCACAAATACGGAACTGTTCGAGGAAAACGGCAACAATTATACTGAAGGTCTTGTCGATGGTGTGGCAGGCTCGTTCCTCGGTCTTGTAAAGCCGGGAAAAAAGCAGAACGGAGTGACGAACAATGACAGCTATATCGAATTCATCATCGATATGAAAGAACCGAAGACTGTAGACTATTTCAGGATACGGCACAAACGGACCGGCAATGTGCAGCTCCGGTGGCGCAAGTTCAGCAAGATTGAGGGAAGCAATGATGGAATATCGTTCTTCAATATCGCTGACGATGTAGAAGTGACAGGATATGACAGTTCAGATGCCATAATGACCGGGAATATCCGGATTCCTGAAACTGTCTGCCGATATCTGAAGTTCTACGGGACATCGGATTGCTGGGATACATCCAATGGCAACAGTGTCCAGATTTCGGAACTTTTTATCGGAAAATCCGAATAAGCCATTTTTATGAAATTGTTCTGGTTTGAGACGATTGTACCATTATTTGAGATAATTGTTCAAGTGTTTTTGAAGACATTTGACTTTCTTTGATAAATATAAATAAACAAGCCATGAAAAAATTTATAACACTGATCCTTGCGATCCCGCTTATTGCCGTATCCTGCAATAAGGACAATGTCCAGACATCTCCTGAACCAGACCCGGAACCCGTTCCTGAATCTTATGAGATTTCCTTTTCAATCTCTTCCACCGGATTTTCCGCGGCAGATACTGAAGGAGAGACCGTATCAATCACAGAGTTTTCAGAGGGAGATGCCTGCGGACTGTATATAATCAACAGCGGAAAGGCAGTGAAATCCAATATCAGATTGGTGGCTTCCAAGACCGGAGACATTCTTGTATGGAATCCGGAAGATGGAGAAAAGCTGATTTATGAAAAGGATGACAGGTATTTTCTGTATTATCCCTATCAGGAGAACAGCTATATGGAGGGAAAAATACCCGGGAACATATCCGAAACCTTGACTGAAGAACAGATGTTTGCAGAACTGGCGGCAGGATGGGCTCCATCTTCCGACCAGAGCGACCAGGTGAAATTCTCCGCCTCCGACCTTATGATTGCAGAAGGCATCACAGGGCAAGAAGAGGACGGGACTGTGCCAGTCACATTCGGTATGACACACAGAATGGCTCTGGCTGTCATCAATAAGCCTCAGACGGTATATGACTTCGGGGAAGATTATCCACGTGACTATACGGTGACACACGACCCGACATTCCCGGAGCGTGGACTTCTGGAATACAACGGCAAATACTATTGCCTTGTCAGACCGGAAACGGCTTCTGAAATAGAGATATCGTTCGGGAATGGAGAAAAGAAGACTGCCGATACCGGAAACATTGAAGCAGGAGCCTGCAGATCATTCGAGTTTAACGAGACAGTATCCTCCACCTTATCCCCGGGGGATTTCTATTGCAGGGCGGATGACGGAAAGGGATATATTGTCCCACAGGAAGCCATTGCTTCTATTGACAATGACACGCAAGTCATTGGCGTGGTATTCTACAAAGGGCTGCACGAAAAGGACAACCTTTCAGACTACACCCGGTCTCTGCCTTCAGGCGGGGCTGCATTGGGAAATACAGTGCACGGATATGCAGTGGCCCTGACAGATGCGAACAACGGGGATAGCGACCAGCTGAAATGGTCATCAAAGGCCATAACAAAGCCGGATGATGCCAACTACACTCTGGACCAGGGGACCAGCACCGACAATACCGACTGGAACGGATATTACAACTGCTGCAAAATATATGATTTCGTGACCGGATATGCCGGCTCATACACCATAGCAGACTTTCCGGCCGCCCTGGCTGCCTGTACATACGGAAACCGGACCGTGGATGCAGACGGAGAGCCTACAGAGGACTACATCTGGCAGAACAGGTTCATCGCTCCATCTGACTGCAGCGGATGGTATCTTCCTTCTGCGGGTCAGCTGACCGCAATCTACGGACAGGAAGATCTGCTCACAGGACAGATAGAGAAGATAAACGCCATAATCTCCGACAGCTCCAGGGAACATGTCAGATGGATCACATCAATAAGCCGGTATGTATGGTCTTCTACAGAAGATAAAAACGCCCCGAGCAGAAGTGCATACGCGGTATATTTCAACGGAGGTCCTGTAAACTGGCAGAACAAATACGGTAACAGCAACATATACGCTGTCCGCCCTGTCCTTGCATTCTGACAACTATACAACATACGAAAACAGGGGGTGACTTTCGCCATTGAGTCATCCCCTGTTTTCTTGTTTTTCAAAGAGGCCACCCGAACCATCTTTTATTTGATTCTCAAAAAGATATCATACCTTTTGGTCTCCTCTTTTTATATAAATCCCCGTATTGCGGGATTCTGTCACCTTACAGCCTGCGCAGAAGGTTGCTGAGGTTGACCCTCTCCCCTATTATATGCGGAAGATCATCTATGTTCACCCTCTCCTGCTGCATTGTGTCGCGGTCACGGACAGTCACGCAACGGTCATTGAGAGAATCATGGTCGACAGTTACGCAGAACGGAGTACCGATGGCATCCTGACGGCGGTAACGCTTCCCTATGCTGTCCTTCTCATCATACTGGCAGTTGAAATCATATTTCAGCTCATCCATTATATTCTGTGCCAGCTCAGGAAGCCCATCCTTCTTGATAAGAGGCAGTACGGCAACCTTGACCGGTGCTAGAGGCGCAGGAATACTGAGCACAACTCTCGTCTCCCCGTTCTCGAGCTTCTCCTCCTTGTATGAATTGGAAAGGACCGCAAGCACCATCCTGTCGACTCCTATGGAAGTCTCAATCACATAAGGAGTATAGCTCTCCCCCGTCTCCGGGTCATAATACTGTATCTTCTTTCCTGAAAATTTCTGGTGGTTCCCCAGGTCAAAGTCCGTCCTGGAATGTATGCCCTCCAGCTCCTTGAATCCGAACGGGAAGTTGAACTCTATGTCCGTTGCGGCATTTGCGTAATGTGCGAGCTTCTCATGGTCATGGAAGCGGTAGTTCCCATCTCCCATTCCCAGATTCTGATGCCATTTCAGACGGTTCTCCTTCCATTTTGCAAACCAGTCGAGCTCCGTACCGGGCTTGATGAAGAACTGCATCTCCATCTGCTCGAACTCCCTCATCCTGAATATGAACTGACGCGCTACAATCTCGTTGCGGAAAGCCTTGCCTATCTGCGCGATACCGAACGGTATCTTCATCCTGCCGGTCTTCTGTACATTCAGGTAGTTCACGAATATCCCCTGTGCTGTCTCCGGACGGAGATAGATGACATTGGTGTCATCGGAAGTGTTTCCGAGCTGGGTGCTGAACATCAGGTTGAACTGACGGACATCTGTCCAGTTCTTTGTGCCTGATATAGGACATACGATATCACAGTCGAGGATAATCTGCTTCAGTTCCGCAAGATTGTTGGCATTGAGGGCCTCGTTCATTCTCCCGCGCACCTCTGCTATCTTCGTGCTGTTGCGGACACAGTTAGGATTGGTCTCCATAAATTTTGCTTCATCGAAAGACTCTCCGAACTTCTTGCGCCCTTTCTCGACCTCTTTCCTTATCTTTTCCTCCAGCTTGGCGATATAATCCTCGATAAGGACATCGGCCCTGTATCTCTTCTTGGAGTCCTTGTTGTCGATAAGAGGGTCATTGAAAGCACCTACATGGCCTGATGCCTCCCAGATCTTCGGATGCATGAATATGCAGGAGTCTATCCCCACAATATTCTCGTGGAGCCTTGTCATGGCTTCCCACCAGTATCTCTTGATGTTGTTCTTCAGCTCGACCCCCATCTGGCCGTAATCATATACGGCAGCGAGTCCATCATAGATCTCACTTGACGGGAAAATGAATCCGTACTCCTTGCAATGGGCTACCAGAATCTTGAAAAGTTCATCCTGTGTCATAATATTGTTCGTTTACTTTATCCTACTCTGTCCTTAACCGTACTCCACCTGTTCCCTCCAGGAAACAAGACTATAGCCTGCAAAAATACAAAAATTTAAATGAATATCGGCATCCTGACTGTCACCGCAGCATCACCGCAGTATCTGCCGGAGAGGAACCATGACAAAATCCCGATCCTGCATCAGAGGATGAGGGATTTTGAGGTCTTCATCATCGATACGGACATCACCGAGAAGCAGGATATCGATGTCAATAATACGGGAACGGTAGACCCTGCGCCCTTCATTGTCATACTCCGGCCCGCCTGTCCTCCCCATCTGTCTCTCTATGGCCTTGCATTTGCCCAATATGCCGTGAGCCAGCCGTCCTGCATCTGTTCCGCGTGGAACATCAAGGACATATCTGACCGCAGCATTCAGAAACATATCCGGACTCTCGAACCCCCACGGTTCAGTCTCCACAAAATCGGAAACCGCATCATAATGTACACCCAACGCAATATCCAGATTGGCCAGGGCCATATCCAGATTGGCCTTCCTGTCCCCTGTATCGGATCCAAGACCCAGATATAAATCCACTTTTCCTGATATCATGGAGCTGTTTCCCCTGACCGGATAATTCAGTACGTCAGTCTGCATCCAGACCAAGTTCCACCAGAGCCTCTTCAGACATCCTGCTCTTGTCCCACACAGGCTCGAATACAAGATCTATGGTGGCACTCACAACTCCCGGAACATCCTCGACCGCCTCCCTGACCTGATCCACCACATAATCAGCCATAGGACAGTTAGGGGCAGTGAGTGTCATCTGTATGTACACATTATGCTCCTCATCAACCCTCAGTTCATATATAAGCCCGAGATCATATATGTTCACCGGTATCTCCGGATCATATACCTGCTTCAAAGCCAGAATTATATCCCTTTCCAGACTCATTACATCAATCCTTTTGTTGTCAACTGTCTTCCTGTTCTTTCCTGTTTCCATCTCCTCCGGCACCGCATTGCCGCCTGTACCGTTTATCCTGAATCTTCCGAAAATACTCATGACTGACTGTTTTCCGCCGCAATCTCCCTGATCCTGGCAATCATCGACACCAGTCCGTTAGCCCTTGTCGGAGAGAGGTTTTCTTTAAGACCTATTTTCTCGATAACGGAAAAATCCGAAGATAGTATCTCTTCAGGTCTGCGCCCCGAATAGATTTTTATCAGAAGTGAAATTATACCCTTCGTGATGATGGCATCGCTGTCAGCATTGAACCATATTCTGCCTCCTTCCACCTTGTAGTCGAGCCATACTCTTGATTGACAACCTTTTATCAATCTGTCATCCGTCTTTTTCTCTTCAGGATAGCTCGACAGGGACTTACCGAGTTCGATGAGATATTCATACTTGTCAAGCCATTCATCAAACATCGAGAATTCATCCTCTACTTCCGATTCCGTTTCCTGAAGTGTCTTTGTCTGCTCTTCCATATATCAAACCAACATTTTTATCGCCTTGTCAAGAGACGAGATAAAGTATTCAGCCTCTTCCATCGTATTGTATGCCACAAGGGATGCCCTGAGCATACCTGTGACACCGAAACGGTCCATCAGCGGCTCCGCACACATCTGCCCTGAACGCAATGCTATTCCCATCTTGTCAAGTATCAGGGCAAGGTCTTCGTGATGCACCCCCTCCACTGTGAACGAGAAAAGAGGAATCTTCTCCTCTGCGGCAGATGGTATTCCATATAAATGGATTCTATTATCACTCAATAATTTATCCAACAGGTAATCTCTGACAGCAGCTTCATTTTCCAGAAGTTCCTTCCGGTGTGACACGCAACACCCGTCATTTACTCCGACTCCTTCCCCGCGCATAATCAAAGCCATATCAACAGCTGTCTTCAATGTCGCCGCCCCGGAGAAATTCTGTGTGCCCGCCTCGAACTTCATCGGCAGAGGAGCGAAGGTGGTCCCGCTGAAACTTACCGTTCCTACCATCTCTCCCCCGGTCATAAACGGGGGCATCCGTTCAAGCCATTTCATTTTTCCATACAGGACACCGGTACCCGGCACGGCATACATCTTATGCCCGGAAAAGACATAGAAATCACAATCAAGATCCTGCACATCCACATTCCGGTGCACTATCCCCTGTGCTCCGTCAATGAGCACCGGCACACCTTCAGAATGACACCGGGCCACTATATCCTTGACAGGATTTATCAGTCCCAGCACATTGGATATATGCGTAACGGCCACAATCCTTGTCCTTGATGTAATCAGAGAATCCAGCAGATCCAGTCTGAGGTGACCGGTGTCATCCACCGGAAGGACTTTCAGCGCAGCTCCCCTGCGTCTGCACATCATCTGCCACGGAACGATATCCGAATGATGCTCCGCCTCAGAAACTATGACTTCGTCTCCCTCACCGACAAAAGCCTCGCCGAAAGAAAAGGCCACAAGATTGATGGAAGCAGTGGCTCCGGAAGTAAATATTACCTCTTCCCTGGATGACGCATTTATGAAATTCCGCACTGCATCCCTCGCCGATTCGTATGCATCCGTAGCCTCCTCTGCAAGAAGATGGACAGCCCTGTGTATATTGGCATTGCTGTCTCGCGTAATCCTGTTCCAGCAGTCAATCACTGACTGTGGTCTCTGGACAGTGGCCGCATTGTCGAAATACACAAGATTCTTTCCATACACCTTCCTCGAAAGCGCAGGGAAAAGCGACCTTATTTCATCTGTAGCAGCCATATCTCATTATTCTTTATCCTTTATGGACCAGTTCTGTCAAGCCTGCAAATTTAATAAGAATCCATTTCAGATTGCCAGAAATTGTGATAATTTTGCAAAAGCAAACGGTTCTCCGGCAAGACAGACTGCGACGAAAGACATTAGAGAATAAACCGACAGATATGATAGACTATATCAAAGGAAAAATAATCGAGCTTACACCGACCTATACAGTTGTCGAAAATTCAGGAATCGGATATATGATACAGATCTCTCTCCAGACTTTTTCCGCTCTGGAGAACAGGTCAGATGTCACCATATACATCCACCACTATCTGAGGGAAGACGATGAACAGTTCTACGGATTCTCATCAAAAGATGAACGGGAACTTTTCAGGCTTATCATCAGTGTCAGCGGCATCGGAGTATCCACTGCGCAGATGATGCTGTCCTCAATGTCTTCGGACGAGATAAGAAACGCCATCATATCCGAAGACATCAACAGGATAAAAAGTATCAAAGGCATAGGAACAAAAACCGCGCAACGCCTGATTCTGGAACTGAAAGACAAGATTGTGAAAGGAGGAGGGACAGGCGGCAGCGTAATATTTTCAGCCGGGACAAATGCTGTTGTCGAAGAGGCCACAACAGCACTCGTCCTGCTCGGATTCACCAAGACAAACGTAAACAAAGCCATTACAGCCGTCCTGAAAGAAAACCCTTCAGCCAACCTTGAAACAATAATCAAGATGTCACTGAAAAGACTGTAAAGGATGTTTACAGCCTGCAATAAATCGGACAGGGCGATAGAATTCGATTAGATATACAGCAGCATCCTAAAAAAGTGTTCCACGTGGAACACTTTTTTAGGATAGTTATCCGCGGAAAAAGAAAAAAAGTCTATCAGCATTATTATCCCAAAAGAATAACAGGCCGAAAGTTCATACGGCGTGGCCGTCCTTGGCCTCGTGAACCGGAGGTCGTGATAGGTTTATGAGAATGTCCGGCGGACATTAGAAAGTATGCTTATCCGCATAATTACCCCCAAAGGTCATTAAGACCGCAGGCCTTAATCTGTTTTTCCGATACTGTTTCCTTAAAGGATCCTGAACCGACGACAAACCGGGAGCAATCAAACTTGTTTGAAATGCCGAGGTGCGAAGGAAGAAAAGACTCGCAGTGGCTTAATCAGGTTCAGGATGACCGGTATTGTTTAGGGGTATTATTCCGGATAATCATATTAGAAAGTGAGCAGACCGCGTAGCGGTGGGAAGATTGGCCTGACCGAACTTTTGATTACCTCCCGAAATAGACAAGCAAAACAGAAATGTCGGCAGGAGACACTCCAGAAATGCGCGATGCCTGCGCAATCGTTCTTGGGGAATAGCGCTTCAGTTTCTGTCTGCATTCGATAGACAGACTGCCAACCTTATCAAAGTCAAACCCCTCTGGAATCTCCAGATTTTCGAGCCTCATTATCTTGTCAGCTATCCGCTGTTCCCTCTCGATATACCCTTTATATTTGATGGATATTTCAGATGACTCCAGAATCTCGTCAATATAATTTTCAATGACACTCGCCTGCCGTACTGAAAAGGTCAGACCGTTAATTACGGCCTTGCCATCTTTTGAACAGTCTCCGTTCCCGTCGCTTTTCTCTGCTACGGCAACCGTGCGAAGAGAATCTTCCTGCAAGTCTATCCCATACTTTAAAAAAGTTCCACGTGGAACAATTTTATAGATTTCTTTCAATGAGACCTGAGGCCGTGATACCAGATCGGCGATTTTTTTTCTGGAATCTATACCTGCTGTCCCGACTGAAACAAGATAGTCGTTTACCTGCTCAGGCCGGAGAGACACATCCGAAAAAAAGGCGTTTATCTTCGCTATTGAATCATACTTTCTGTTTGTATAGGCATACCTGCTTTCATCAGCAAGTCCAATAGAATGAGAGAGGGCGGTCAGTCTCAAATCCGCATCATCCTGCCTGAGCAATATCCGATATTCGGCGCGGGATGTGAACATCCTGTACGGTTCGTCCACACCCTTTGTTATAAGGTCATCAATGAGCACACCTATATAAGCCTGATTGCGTTTGAGAATAAAGCCCTCCTTGCCGTGAACCTTCAAATGGGCATTGATTCCTGCCATCAGTCCCTGTGCCGCTGCCTCCTCATACCCCGTGGTCCCATTGACCTGGCCTGCCAGGAAAAGACCATCAAGAGTCTTCAGTTCCAGTGTCGGCTTCAGCTGTGTCGGATCGAAGAAATCATATTCAACCGCATACGCAGGACGATATATCCTGACATTCTCAAGTCCCTCTATCGCATGGAGAGCATCCAACTGGACCTGCAGAGGCAGGGATGAAGAGAAGCCTTGAAGATAATATTCATTGGTATCCCTGCCTTCAGGCTCAAGGAAAAGCTGATGGGAATCCTTGTCTGCAAAAGTACGGAGTTTGTCCTCTATACTCGGGCAGTAACGCGGACCTATACCTGTTATCATCCCTGAGAAAAGAGGAGAGTCAGCAAAACCGCTCTTGAGAATTTCATGCACTCTCGGATTGGTATGAAGCACAAAACATGGCATCTGCTCCCTTGGCTTATCCTGCGCTGCAGACAAAAACGGCAGATACGAAAATTTCTCCGGAGACTCATCCCCGTACTGTTTTGGCAGAGATGATATGTCCACTGATGATATGTCTATCCTTGGAGGAGTGCCGGTCTTCATCCTTGCCGTCCTGATACCCATCCCGGCAAGCTGCCCGGTCAGTCCGTATGAGGACATCTCCCCTATCCTGCCTCCTTCAAAAGAATTTCGTCCAATGAAAAGCCTCCCATCGAGAAATGTTCCTGCCGTCAGGATAACCGCCTGAGATTTGAATATAGCTCCCGTTTTCGTACATACTCCCGAAATTTTGCAGCCATCAAAGAGAAAAGAAGTCGCTATATCCTGATAAATAGCTAATTTACAATTACTTTCGAGTATTTTTCGCCAGTGCAGGGAAAAGACTGTTTTATCACACTGGGCACGCGGACTCCACATAGCCGGACCTTTTGACCTGTTCAGCATCCTGAACTGGAGAGTAGAAGAATCCGTCACTATGCCGGTATAGCCTCCAAGGGCATCTATTTCACGCACAATCTGCCCTTTGGCAATACCTCCTACCGCAGGATTGCAAGACATCTGCGCAAACCTTGTCATATCCATTGTGACAAGAAGAACGGAAGACCCCATATTCGCAGCTGCCATCGCTGCCTCGCAACCGGCATGGCCACCGCCCACCACTATAACATCATATACTGCCTGCATTGCCTCTTTCATTTAGAACCCCTGATTCCACAAACACTATTGAATGTGTTTCCTTATGTCGAGATAATAGTTCTCCTTTTCACGCATAGTCTTCACTTCATCTTCCGTATGGTCATCATATCCAATCAGATGAAGAATACCGTGGACTATCACCCTGTTCAGCTCATCCTTGAATTCCGTCCCGTACTCGAGGGCATTCTCCCTCACGCTATCCACACTTATGAACAGGTCTCCGGAAAGACGGTCACCCTCGCAATAATCGAATGTTATAATATCAGTAAAATAGTCATGGCCGAGATATCTCTGGTTGACATCAAGTATATAATTGTCCGAGCAGAAAATTATGGACACATTACCGAGCCTCCTGACCTCGCTTTCAGCGACCATCCTGAGCCAGCGGCCATTCAGATTTCTTTCCCTGAACACAAAATCCGTATCCTCGAAATAATATGATATCATAAATTGAACTCGTTTTATATTATCATCTTATATGCTTTTCAAGCAAAACATGTCTGCAAAAGTAATCTATTTAACAAAAAGTTTGAAATAAAAATTATTATTTCTACCTTTGAGGGACAAATGCGTATATAAAAACATATCAGATATGGAAATAAAGAAATCAGACAAGGCTAACCTTGAGAACAAGAAGCTCCTGTTCACTGAAATAGGGCTCGTGATTTCTCTTGCTATTGTGCTGGTCGCCTTTGAATGGGGTTCAGAGGAAAAGCAGGTAGCTGTGCTTGAAGAGACAACACAGATTGTCGAAGTAGAGGAAATGGTTCCTATCACACAGGAAACCCCTCCACCTCCACCTGCATCAGCACCTAAGATTCCTGTCCTCTCTGACCAGATCGAAATTGTGGAAGACGATGTGCTTGTCGATGATGACATGTTCATCAACCTCGAAGATGATGTCAATATGGGTGTCGAGATTATGGACTATGTAGAGGGTGTCGGCACAGAGGTCATCGAAGAAGAGGCCATTCCTTTCCAGCTCGTTGAGGAGAAACCTTCTTTTATGGGAGGAGATGCCAACGAATTCTCCAAATGGGTGAACCAGAGGCTTGTCTACCCTGAAATTGCAAAGGAGAACGGTGTACAGGGCCGTGTGACCCTTCAGTTTACGGTAAACACTGACGGTACCGTATCGGATGTCAAGGTTCTGCGCGGAGTCGATTCATCCCTCGACCAGGAGGCAGTCAGGGTCGTATCAATGTCACCTAAGTGGACTCCTGGAAAACAGAGAGACCGCGCCGTGAAAGTGACCTACACTTTCCCTGTGATCTTCCAGCTCAGGTAAGTGAGGCAACGGAGACAGAGAGAAGAGGGAGCAGTGACTCATAGACTGTTCCCTCTTTCTTTATGCAGGAGATTAAGTAGTGAACCGTATCCAAAGAGATTTTTACTAAATGATAGACAGAACAGAGAAACTTATAGAGAAAGCAGTATTCGTAGGTGTCATCAAACAGGGGGATGATGAGCGGCAGATAATGGAATATCTGGACGAACTCGAGTTCCTTGCAGAGACAGCTGGTGCACTGGGGACAAAAAAGTTCATACAGAAGGTCGACAAGCCTGACACAAGAACTTACATCAGAAGCGGAAAACTGCAGGAGATAAAGGAATATATTGCAGAAAACGAGACTGATGTAGTCATCTTTGATGATGAGCTATCCCCTACCCAGCTTCGCAACATCGAAAGGGAACTGGAAATACGGATTCTGGACAGGACCAACCTGATTCTGGACATCTTTGCCCAGAGAGCTAAGACGGCATACGCAAAAATGCAGGTAGAACTTGCACAGTACCAATATCTCCTGCCACGTCTTACAAGAATGTGGACCCATCTCGAAAGACAGAAAGGAGGTATCGGTATGAGAGGTCCGGGAGAGACACAGATCGAGACCGACCGCCGTATAATCCAGGGTAAGATAGCAAAACTGAAGGAACAGCTCCAGAAGGTGGACAGGCAGATGGCATCACAGAGGGGGAACAGAGGCTCCCTCGTGAGAATCTCTCTTGTAGGATACACAAACGTAGGCAAAAGCACGCTGATGAATCTGCTTGCAAAGAGCGATGTATTCGCCGAAAACAAGCTTTTCGCCACACTTGACACTACGGTCAGGAAAGTCGTCATAGAAAACGTACCTTTTCTGCTGAGCGACACCGTAGGTTTCATAAGAAAACTGCCTACACAGCTTGTGGAAGCATTCAAGAGCACCCTTGATGAAGTCAGGGAGGCAGACATACTGATGCACGTGGTGGACATATCACACCCTAATTTCGAAGAGCACATCAGGGTCGTGGAGGAGACACTGAAGGACATAAAGGCCATAGACAAGCCCATATTCGTCGTATTCAACAAGATTGACGCATACCGTCATGAGGAATACGATGAGTTCTCTCTTGAGCCTAAAAGGCCTGAAAACTATACCCTCGAAGAATTCAAGCACAGCTGGATCGCAAAAGAGAACACACCGTGCATTTTCATCTCCGCCAAGAAGAAAATCGGAATAGACAAGCTCAGGTCCGACCTGTACAAAATGGTGGCCGAGATACATGCCGGCCGCTATCCGTTCGACAATTTCCTGTGGTAATACGATATTTGGCTGCAACTGTATTCACCCAATGCCTGGAAGAAAAGTTATATCAATACGTTACGTTATGGCCGCAGCCGCACTCATAGCGTGCTGCACTGTCTTGTACGAAACATCTTCCGATGCAAGACCCGACCTGCGGGCCGGGGAAAAATACATATCATCCGGATACCGGACAGCTGCTGACAAAGGTAAGACAACTGTCATGAATACCGACACGACCGCAGTAATGGAAGAAGAAATGGATACTTCATACATCACTGCAGCCGTGGAAGAAAAGACCATATCGGGAGTGATGTCGGGAGACCTGAAACTCAACATGGAAAAGATTTCCGCACTCCCGCGTATGCTCGGAAACGTCGATCTGATAAAGACCATCCAGCTGATGCCAGGCATTCAGATATCGGGAGAACTCAATTCGGGAATATACATAAGAGGGGCGGATGCCGGGCATAACCACGTACTGTTCGATGGTGCACCGGTCTACAATGCCTCACACCTTATGGGATTCTTCTCCGTATTCAACAGCAACCACATATCATCATCCACCCTCCACAAATCAAACATTCCATCCGAATTCGGAGGACGCCTGTCAGGAATACTCGAAGTCAGTCCGAGGAATGAAATCCCCGAAAAAGTCACCGGAAACATAGATGCCGGCATACTCAGCTCGCAGGCTACCATAGGAATCCCAGTCGGAAACAAATCAGGACTGTATCTTTCGGGAAGGGTTTCCTATTTCAACTATATGCTGAAGAGTATCGAAAAAATGATGAACGGAGCCGATGCCCCGCACTACTTTTTCGATGACTTCAACCTGACATGGCTTATGTCCCCTGACAACGACAACAGCATACGTATCAATGCCTATTACGGCTCTGACAGGATGGATTTCTCGCAGGAGACATACCAGGCCGGTGCAGGACTCAGATGGCATAACGCCACCGCCTCGGGCATCTGGGAATCAAGGCCAGGCGACAATACAAGAATGCAACATTCCCTGTTCTTTTCACTGTTCGACAACCATATATCCGTCTCCATGGGCAAGGCCGACATGCAGCTTCCATCCGGAATCACCGACATAGGATACAAAGGCAACGTGGAGGTACATCTTCCTGCAGGAAAACTGAAGGCAGGCATCGATTATAACCGACACAGAGTCAAGGTGCAGTATCCGCAGATAACGAATCTGTACAATATCTACGACAGTTCCGCTCCGGAACCGTACCGCAATGACGAATTCGGAATTTTCGCGGACTACTCCATCAGCCCTGCAAGAGGACTGACACTGAAAGCCGGACTCAGATATTCCGGAAGTTTTTCAGAGACAGGAAAGCGGTTTTACGGCGGTTTTGAGCCGCGGGCCAACATTGCATACGACCTGACCGGAAACATGCGCCTGCAGGCCTCATATTCGCTCCAGAGACAATATATCGGACAGGTATCGGTATCAGGCATGGGACTGCCTACCGATTTCTGGATTCCGGTAACGGACAGAATCGGGCCCCAGACCTCCAATTCCGTATCCGCCGGCTTCTCCCACTCATTCGGACAAAGCATGTTCGAATACAGCATGGAACTGTATTACAGACAAATGGACGGACTGATGGAGTTCGATGGAGAGCTTTTCGACATGATGAATCAGAAATACACAGTCGAAGACCACATAATCACAGGAAAAGGAAGAAGCTACGGTGCGGAGTTCATCTTCAAGAAAAACAAGGGAAAGGTCACGGGCTGGCTCAGCTACACGGTCGGACGGTCTGAGAGGATGTTCGCTGATATCATGGACGGAAAGCCGTTCCCATCCAAGAATGACAGGCTGCATAGCCTTGCAATGGCGGCGGTATGGTCACCGCACTGGAGATGGAGCATTTCAGGAGTCTTCATCTATGCCACAGGGACACCCTTCACAATGCCTGGAGCCTTGTACATGGTAGGAGAAAACATAATACACGAATACGGGCCTTACAACGGGGCAAGGATGCCGGACTACCACAGACTGGACCTCTCGGCGAACGGCATACTTCACAAAAGCAAAAGACTTGAAGGGTCGCTGAACCTCTCCGTATATAATGTCTATGCCAGGCAGAACCCTCTGTATCTCGACATAGCCGTGAAATACGATGAAGAAAGCAACAATATAGGCATAAACCTGATAGGAAGGTCGTTGTACTCGATACTCCCCTCTCTTGGCTATTCATTGAAATTCTGACATGAAACATCCCGTATTCCTCATATCGTCCGTTCTGCTCATCTCCACCTGTCTGTCCTGCGACATCAGATGGAGAAGCGGAGACTATGTCTACAACCCTGAAATAGTCGTAGATGGATGGATAGAGGAAGGTGAGGCGGCAAATGTCATCCTGACCCAGACCGTGATGGTGAACCCCGACATCGAACAGGGGGAAATCAAGCTGCAGGACATCCCCATAAAATGGGCAAAGGTCACCGTAAGCGATGGGGAGCAGGAAGAGGTCCTGGTAGGAAGAAAATCGGATGGTATCTTCCCTCCATACCGATATACAGGGGTCACAATAAGAGGTGAAGCAGGAAAGAAATACTTTCTGAAAGTGGAATATTCAGGCAGGACAGTCACGGCGGAGACCACCATACCGGAACCCGTCAGGATAGATGACTTCAAAGTCATCAAGAGCGAAGAATGCGACACCCTGTACAGGATTGACATTTCATTCAGGGATGACAGGAAAGAGAAGAACTGGTACAAGGTGCTGACAAGTATCAGGGATGAAAAGGCCGGGACTGAAGACATGATATACTACTCTGCTTTCATGGGCACCGTGAGCGATGAGATACTCGGCCCGGAGGAAAACACCATGACCGTCAGCCGCCCTTTCAGGCACATAAGGACAGAGGACTACAGCCCTTATTTCCACAAGGGAGAGACGGTAAAGGTGAAACTTGCCCAGATAGATGAAGCATCATTCCTGTTCTGGAGCGACTATGAAAACGAGATTAGCAACGGAAAGAATATATTATTCCCCAGCACGTCGAATCTCAGGAGCAATGTGACCGGCGGCCGGGGAATATGGTGCGGCTACAATTCCGACACCGTGCAAATTACCGTGGAATGACTACATTTCAATATTAGGCTCATTTGTACCCGTTTCTTCCTTTTCAGCGGCATCAACATAGCTTGCATAGACATCATACAGATTCTCGAAGCTGTCTATAAGGCCTCCGAAATTCTCCTCGGTGAAGTAGTCTTCAAGGCTGAACCTTGAACCATCTGAGGTGAAGACTATGAGAGGCTCTGTATAATAGTAATAATTTGTTATTACTTTCTGCTCATACTGCTGCGTGTCCGGATTCCATACACTTGTAGTATATGAAGATTCATACTCGTACGGAGCCACCTCCAATGTAGCCACGAAATTGGTTGCATTGTCGTATGTAAGGCCAGCAGTGATATACTTGTTATAGATAGCTGCTTCCTGCCTTGCGGACTCAATGTTGGAAGAATCCCATACAAGATTGTCAAGCTCACGTACCATGGCGCTGATATCGCTGCATGAACCCTTCAGCTGGGCTTCGTTCAGTATTGAGACAACGGCTGTAGCGTTCCCTCCGATAGTCTCGTAATTGTCATAGATATAGTCAGGGTCGGTGAGATGATTTCCTCCGAATGTCGAAGCCGCCGATACAATGGATTCTCCATCTATACTGAAATCAATATTGCATGAGCCGGAACCGGAATTGACATTCAAACTCTCCGTTATCACATAACCGTTGGCATTGAGACTTATATTGACATCGACATTGCTTCCGAAATTGCACTGGGTATTTACGGTGATTGCACATTCTGTTTTGCCGTCAATGGAAACATTGGCAGTGGCATTCTGCGGGATGACATACGTATTTCCTTCAATGGAAAGTTCAGAACCTCCTTTTGAAGCCTGCACCGTAGCGACCACCTTCTTTCCATCTTCAGTATTGAACCTGAATTCGAGCTTGTCCGAAGATTCTTCCCTTTCCCATGAAGTACCGTCATAAGTATATATTCCATACACTCTTGCCGCATCATACAGGCTTTTGCCAGGCTCTGCAAGAGTAGTGACTGAATTGAAATTGTATTCAGCCACAGCAGACTTGATCACTGAAGCAAGATTACCTGCCACATTGTCCGCATATTTGTCAAGTACCTCGAGGTCACCTTCGTAAGCATAGTTAATGAAGTCATCCACTGCCTCTATAAGGGTCTTCTGCACCTCAGGCCGGAACTTAGAAATGAGCCTGTTGCCGACATCTTCGAGACGCTGCTGGTTTTCTCCCGGAGACAGGGTGATTGTAGTGCCATTGTTCTTGTTGTCACAAGACATCACTGCCGCTGCCACAGATGCAGCCAAAAGCAGTCTGCTGATAAATCTTTTCATGGTAAATTATTTAAATGGTTAATGTATCAAGGTCAAGTTTCATTCATGCACATATACAGAAAACCCCTGCATCTTCCCTTTTCTACACGGGACAATGCAGAGGCTATCCTCGATAAAATCTCCGGTCAGGTTATAGCGATACCCCCCCTGCATACAAGCAGAGAGAGCATCATCTGTAATAATTCTAAAAAACATCAATGTCTATATTACACCTAACTCGCTGCAAATATAGCAATTATCAAAAAAATTCAAAAATCTGAACATCAATTTTTTGAATGTCTATCCACATTGTTACCCCTAAAAGAATAACAGATCGAAAAGCCACGTATCTGACCGGGAATCCGCAGTCTCATTACCGGGAAGCGGATATTTGAAAGTGAGGCTGAGGTTGACCTCAAGGACAAAAACAAGAAAAAAGGGGGATGACTCAAAATTGGAAGTCATCCCCCCTCATAATATATTACGTATAAACCTTAGTCCTTGAATTTCGCGCAGAGGAATTCGCGGTTGAGACGCGCTATGTGCGATACGGTGACATGCTTAGGACATTCCATTTCGCAGGCGCGTGTGTTGGTGCAGGCACCGAAACCGAGTTCGTCCATCTTTGCCACCATAGCTTTGGCCCTTTTTGCCGCCTCTACCCTACCCTGAGGGAGAAGTGCGAGAGAACTTACGCGGGCAGCCACGAAAAGCATTGCAGAACCGTTCTTGCAGGTAGCCACACATGCACCGCAGCCGATGCAGGCGGCTCCGTCCATGCTCTCCTCAGCCGTCTCATGCGAAATAAGGATAGTGTTTCCATCAGGAACTCCGCCAGTCCCTACAGAGATGAATCCACCTGCCTGAAGAATCTTGTCGAACGCCTTGCGGTCTACAACAAGGTCCTTTATCACAGGGAATCCCTTGCTTCTCCAAGGCTCGACGGTAATGGTCTCACCATCACGGAACTTACGCATATGGAGCTGGCATGTAGTCACCTCATCATCAGGTCCATGCGCCCTTCCGTTGATATACAGGGAGCAGGCACCGCATATACCTTCACGGCAGTCATGGTCGAACGATACAGGGCCGCTGCTCTGGCATCCCCTGTCCACAGCTACCGGATCCATTCCCCCGTGGATCAGCTGCTCGTTGAGAATATCCATCATCTCAAGGAAAGAACTGTCCGGGGATATATTCTTGACCTGATAGGTCTCAAAATGTCCTTTTGACCTGGCGTTTTTCTGACGCCATACTTTCAATGTAAAATCCATTTCAATCAGTCTTTATAGTTTCTGGTAGCTATCTTGATATTCTCGTACACCAGAGGCTCCTTGTGGAGTTCCGGCTCCTTGTCGGCACCCTTGTATTCCCATGCGGCGACATACATAAAGTGCTCATCATCACGCTTGGTCTCTCCATCCTCGGTCTGCATCTCTTCGCGGAAATGTCCTCCGCAGGACTCTTTCCTGTGCAGTGCATCCCTCGCCATAAGTTCGCCGATCTCAAGGAAATCAGCAAGCCTGAGAGCCTTTTCGAGCTCCTGGTTGAAGTTGTCCTTGTCTCCTGCAACATAGACATCGCTCCAGAATTCCTTGCGGAGGTCCTTGATAAGCTCTATCGCCTTCTTCAGACCTTCCTCGTTCCTTGCCATGCCGACATATTCCCACATGATATGGCCGAGCTTCTTGTGGATTTCATCCACAGTGTGGTGTCCCTTGATGGACATGAGCCTGTCTATCTTCTCCCTTACAGCCTTCTCTGCAGCCTCGAACTCAGGAGCGTTGGTGTCTGTCTTAGGGTTCTTGAACTGGGTCGCAAGATAGTCTCCGATAGTGTAAGGCAGGATGAAATATCCGTCGGCAAGACCCTGCATGAGGGCGGAAGCACCGAGACGGTTTCCGCCATGGTCGCTGAAGTTGGCCTCCCCTATCGCATACAGACCAGGTATGGTAGTCTGGAGATTGTAGTCAACCCAGATTCCGCCCATCGTGTAATGGATGGCAGGATAGATCATCATCGGCTCCTTGTAAGGGTCAGTGTCCGTAATCTTCTGATACATCTGGAACAGGTTACCGTACCTTTCGCGGATCTTTTCAACCCCGAGCCTTTCGATGGCTGTCCTGAAATCGAGGAAGACTGCAAGTCCGGTCTTGTTCACACCGAATCCGGCATCGCACCTTTCCTTGGCGGCACGGGAAGCCACATCACGAGGCACAAGGTTTCCGAAGGCCGGATAGCGACGCTCGAGATAATAGTCCCTGTCCTCCTCCTTGATGTCATTAGGACCGATCTCTCCGTTGCGGAGCTTCATCACATCCTCTTTCTTCTTAGGCACCCATATACGGCCGTCATTACGGAGCGACTCGGACATTAGGGTCAGCTTGGACTGCTGGTCACCATGTACCGGGATGCAGGTAGGATGTATCTGAGCAAAACAAGGGTTTGCGAAGTATGCCCCTTTCTTGTAGCACTGCCAAGCGGCAGAACCGTTGCTGTTCATCGCATTGGTGGAAAGGAAATATGTATTTCCATAACCGCCTGATGCTATCACCACTGCATGTGCGCCGAACCTTTCAATTTCTCCTGTAACAAGATTCCTGGCTATGATACCTTTGGCCTCGCCGTTGATGAGGACTATGTCGAGCATCTCGTGACGAGGATAGCTCTTGACGGTTCCTTCTGCAATCTGGCGGTTGAGGGCTGCGTATGCACCGAGAAGCAGCTGCTGTCCTGTCTGGCCGCGGGCATAGAACGTACGGCTCACCTGCGCGCCTCCGAAAGAACGGTTGGCAAGCATTCCGCCATACTCCCTTGCAAACGGAACTCCCTGTGCCACACACTGGTCGATGATGTTGCCACTGACTTCCGCAAGACGGTAGACATTGGCCTCGCGGCTACGGTAGTCCCCTCCTTTAATGGTCTCGTAGAAAAGACGGTAAACAGAGTCATTGTCGTTCTGGTAGTTCTTCGCTGCGTTTATACCTCCCTGTGCTGCAATGGAATGTGCACGGCGAGGAGAGTCGCTTATACAGAACACCTTCACATTATAACCGAGTTCGCCGAGAGAAGCAGCTGCAGACGCTCCCCCAAGTCCGGTTCCGACGACGATGATCTCGAGTTTCCTCTTGTTGCCCGGATTGACAACACGAAGCTGAGATTTATGCTTTGTCCATTTCTCGGACAAAGGACCCTCAGGAATCTTAGAAATTAATTTTTCGGCCATTTTATAGTGTTTAATGAAATTTCGCCACAATTTTAATGATTTTTAGGCAAACGACCAATTAAAATAGAAGATTCTCACCGCTGTCGCCTTTTTCAAGACCCAGATGGCGGTACGCAAGTTCTGTCGCCTCCCTGCCTCGGGGAGTCCTGATGATGAAACCCTCCTTGATAAGGAACGGCTCGTACACTTCCTCGAGAGTACCCTGGTCCTCACCTACCGCTGTCGCTATGGTGTTCGCCCCGACAGGACCTCCCTTGAATTTGGTGATTATGGTCCTGAGTATCTTGTTGTCTATGGCATCAAGTCCCCTCTTGTCTATATTCAGTGCATCAAGGGCATAACGGGCGATTCCGAGGTCTATGCTGCCGTTCCCCATTACCTGGGCGAAGTCCCTGACCCTTCTTAGAAGGGAATTGGCTATACGCGGCGTACCCCTGCTGCGCAAGGCGATCTCGTAGGCGGCATCATCCTCTATACCTATAGAAAGTATGCGCGCACTCCTTTTTATTATATATACAAGATTGCAGGTATCATAATATTCGAGGGCGCATTTTATGCCGAATCTGGCTCTCAAAGGAGAAGTGAGCAGCCCGCTTCTTGTCGTCGCCCCGACAAGAGTAAAAGGATTCAGGGATATGCGCACTGACCTTGCGCCAGGCCCCTTGTCAATCATAATGTCTATGACGAAATCCTCCATCGCGGAATAAAGGTACTCCTCGACGACAGGCGAAAGCCTGTGTATCTCATCTATGAAGAGCACATCTCCCTCCTCAAGCGATGTCAGAAGACCGGCCAGGTCCCCGGGCTTGTCGAGAATAGGGCCTGATGTCACTTTCATATTTACTCCCAGCTCATTGGCTATTATATGTGCGAGCGTCGTCTTTCCGAGTCCCGGAGGGCCGTGGAACAGCACATGGTCGAGAGACTCGCCCCTCATCTTGGCCGCCTTCACGAAAATCTTAAGATTGGAGACAATCTTGTCCTGTCCTGTGAACTCCTCAAGATCCTGAGGGCGGATAATTCCATCGATTTCATTATCTTTGCCCTCTATTCTGTGAGGGTCGAAACCTTCCTGCATAGCCAGATATCATCATTTATAGATACAAATATAGTCTATATTTTTAAAGTAGTTTTATTTTATAGTGTTGTTGAAATGTTGATAATTTAAAATTTATATTAATTATCAATCAGTTATATATTATTTGACATGTTGAGAAACCTATTTGGAACTTTTTGGGAATATTTTCCGTACCGTATTGTTTTTATTGTTCCGATTGCGGTATATATGGAATTTTTCTTGTTCCGAATTTTCTTTTGAAAAGATTTTAACAGGGTTTTCAATAGGTTATCAACGGAAATTTTATACCGGATGTTGATAAGTAGCAAGTCTTCTGCACTCGTAAAGGAAATTATTGAAAAGGGCGGCAATGTGTATTGCTCGGGGCTCTTTCTTTCTGCAAGGTGGTTTGTCTTGTCCGGAATAGCCCGGAGCGGTTTCCATGTCATTGTACTTCCGGACAAGGAGTCTGCTGAATATTGTGCCGCTGACCTTTACAATATGATAGAAGGGGACAGGGTGTTTTTTCTTCCTGACCTCGGGAAGAACCTGGAAAGGAGCAACTACAGGGCTACGCTGAGGGTGCAGAGGACGGCAGCTCTCAGCAGCATTGCCGGCTATCAGGGGGATGGGCTTCTTGTAATAGTGACCTATCCGGATGCGATGGACGAGGATGCCCCTGCCAAAGGACGGATACGGGAATCGGTGCTGAAACTCTCGGTAGGGGATGAGATAAGCCATGACAGTATCAGGGACATCCTTGTCAGGGAGGGGTTCGAGAAGGTCGATTTCGTGGCGGAACCTGGCCAGTTCGCCCTCAGGGGAGGAATAGTGGACATATTCTCCTATTCATTCAACAACCCTTTCAGAATATCCTTTTTCGGGGATGAGATAGATGGTATAAACATATTCGACTGCAATACACAGCTTTCCTCTTCTTCAGAGCAGAGTGTAGATATATATCCTGATATAGTGACCGGGGCAGAGGAAGATGGGCACGGAGAACCTCTGTCCGGACTTTTCCCTTCCGACAGCGTGATATGGCTGGATTCTTCCGACATGTACAGGACAAGGGAATTCTTTCACGGGCTGGACCGTTTCAGAAAAGTGTATTTTGAAGTTCCTCTCGGTGAGAATGCGGATGATGCAGTGAAGTTCAGCATATCGCCGCAGCCTGTGTTCAACAAGAATTTCGAACTTCTTACGGAGGATATCCGCAAAAGGATGGAGGAGGGCTACAGGGTGATGATCTTCGGTGAGAAGGAGTCCCAGCTGGAGCGCCTCAGGTCGATACTTTCGCAGAACGGCGGGCTGATACCGGAGTTCCATCCAGGGAAGAATATACATAACGGTTTCATAGACAATGAGGACAAGGTCTGCTGTTATTCGGACCACGAGATATTCGACAGGTTCCACAGGGTGAGCATACGCAGGACGGTGGACAAGAGCGAGCAACTGACCATAAATGATCTTGCTGCATTCAAGATAGGGGACTATGTAGTGCATATCAACCACGGTGTCGGGATATTCGGCGGACTTGTGAAGATGAAGGATGACAAGGGGAGGGTCAACGAGGTCGTCAAGCTGATATACAAGGATAATGATGTAGTGTTCGTTTCTGTGCACGCCCTCCATAAGATTTCCAGGTACAGGTCACGTGACGGGGAGCCACCGAAGATAAACAAGCTCGGGTCCAAGACCTGGCAGAACATGAAGAACAGCGCCAAGTCCAAGGTCAAAGACATAGCCAAGGAACTGATACAGCTGTATGCCAAGAGGAAGGCATCCAAGGGATTTGCATATTCTCCGGACTCGTATCTTCAGACGGAGCTGGAGTCATCATTCATGTATGAGGACACTCCTGACCAGGAAAAGGCGGTGGCAGCTGTCAAGAGGGATATGGAGGATGACTGCCCGATGGACAGGCTTGTGTGCGGAGATGTAGGTTTCGGCAAGACCGAAGTCGCCATCAGGGCTGCTTTCAAGGCAGTCGCCGACAGTAAGCAGGTGGCGGTTCTGGTGCCTACCACAATACTTTCTCTCCAGCACTATAACACGTTCAGGAACAGGCTCAAGGATTTTCCGTGCAACATCGATTTCGTGAGCAGGCTACGGACTTCCAAGGAGATATCGGACATACAGGAAAGACTCCGGACCGGAAATATAGACATTGTCATCGGTACGCACAAGCTTCTCGGGAAAGGTTTTGAATTCAAGGATCTCGGTCTGCTCATAATAGATGAGGAGCAGAAGTTCGGAGTCGGTGCCAAGGAGAAGCTCAGGCAGCTGAAACTGAGTGTAGATACTCTGACACTCACCGCCACTCCTATTCCGAGGACACTACAGTTTTCACTTCTCGGAGCCCGCGACCTTTCCATAATCAACACTCCTCCGCCTAACAGGATTCCGGTCCAGACCGAAATAATCCTTTTCGATGACAGTCTGGTGAAGAGAATAATAAATTATGAGCTTGACAGGGGAGGTCAGGTCTTCTTTGTGCATAACAGGGTGGAGGAGCTTGAGTCCATAAGAGACATTCTCCAGAGGCTTGTCCCGGACATGAGGATATGCGTGGCGCACGGCCAGATGCAGTCCAAGGAACTTGAAGACAAGATAATGGACTTCATGTCAGGTGACTATGATATGCTTCTGTGCACGACCATAATCGAGAACGGTCTGGATATTCCTAATGCAAATACGATTATCATCAACCAGGCACAGAACATAGGTCTGAGCGACCTGCATCAGCTCAGGGGCAGGGTAGGAAGGTCGAACAGGAGGGCTTTCTGCTATCTTGTGGTGCCTCCTCTTATGACGATAACGGATGATGCACGCCGTCGTCTGAAAGCCATAGAGGCTTTCTCAGATCTCGGGAGCGGTTTCAACATAGCCATGCAGGACCTTGACATAAGGGGGGCTGGCAACCTTCTCGGAGCTGAACAGAGCGGGTTCATTTCAGATATGGGCTTCGAGACATACCAGAAGATACTTGCGGAAGCTATGGAGGAGCTCGGAGTAGAGACGGGAGTGACTACAAGGACAGTAACGGATTCTTTTGTAGTGGACTGCACTATCGAGACGGACCAGCTTGCTCTGATACCGGATTCCTATATAGATGTGACTGCAGAGAAGATAAGGATATACAAGGAACTCGACTCCACTCCTGATGACAGGTCCCTCTCCCTGATGGAGGCACGGCTGTCGGACAGGTTCGGCAAGTTTCCTGAAGAGGTGCAGAGACTCTTCGACATAGTGAGGATAAGGCATCTTGCGGAGAAGCTCGGGTTCGAGAAGGTCATCATAAAGAACGGCATACTCATAGCATTTTTTGTATCCAACCCTGTATCCAAGTATTACAGGTCTAAGAAATTCTCGGATATACTTGACAGCATAAACAGGAATGCCCCTCTTTTTGAACTCAAGCAGAATGATGACAGGCTGAGGATAATAGTGAGGAAAGTGGAAAGTATTTCCAAGGCTTATTCCGTACTTCAGAAGCTTGCTGCTTCATAGAATTTATTATTTTTGTCGGTCTGAACAGGATAAAGATGGCTAATCTGGTGGTTGACATAGGAAACACTGCTCTTAAGGCTGCATGGGCAGACAGGATGACTCTCGGCAAGACTTTCAGGTATCAGGGTGAGAGGATGGTGGAATTCATACTGTCGCTCACCGCAAGGCAGAGGCCTGATATCCTTGCCATATCATCCGTAAGGCAGCTTTCGGAAAGGGATGTGAGGCAGTTTGAGGATGAATGCGGCAGGCTCATATTGATAGATCCGTCCCGCAGCGATGTGGTCCGTTCGCACGGTTTTCCTGCATATCTGTCTCCTGACAGGGCCTCGGGACTCATTGCGGCGCGGTATCTTTTCAAGGACAGGGGATGTACCGTGTTCGATCTCGGGACTACATTGACTGTGGATTTCCTTGATTCTTCAGGAAAGTATTCCGGCGGGAACATTTCTCCTGGATGCAGGACAAGATTCAAGTCGATAAACAGGTATTCGAAGATGCTCCCTCTGATAGACACACCGGATGTGATAGAGGATGCAGGTACATCTCTTGCCACATCCATTGGATGTGGAGTAGTGAAAGGCATAATGTTTGAAATAGATGGCTACATTTGCCAATATCCTGAAAACATAGTGGTTTTTACCGGAGGGGACGCAATTTATTTTGCAAAAAGGATGAAAAACTCCATCTTTGTAGTTTGTAACCTTGTGTTGATAGGGTTGGCATTAATAGCTGATGAAAATGAAGAAAGGATTTCCTAGAATAATTCTTTTACTGACATTCATCTTTGTCTGTGTGTCAGTTGACGCGCAGACAGGCGCTGCATACGGTGCATATTCCCCTTATTCTGTGTTCGGCATAGGAGACATAGCCAAGGAGGGTACCGCATATAACAGGAGTATGGGAGGTGTCGGTATTGCGAACAGGAACAGGAGATTCATAAACATTACCAATCCGGCGGCTGTAAGTTCCATAGATTCGAGTTCGTTTATGGCGGATTTCGGTGTGATGGAGAACAATGTGATTTTTGACCAGACTCTTGGAGACAGTAGGCTCAGGTCCGGGAACAACACTTTCAATATCCATAATTTCGTGATTGCCTTCCCTGTCTACCGCTCTTCCGCCCTGATGATAGGAATATCTCCTTTCAGCGACATAGGATATGATTTTTCCAACAATGTGACCGAGCAGAGTATCATAGGCGTGACCAACAACATCAGACATACGCACTATGGCGAGGGAAGTGTCTATCAGCTGTTCATTGGAGGAGGGGCCACATTTTTCAAAAGGCTTTCAGTCGGTGCGGAGTTCCTGTATTATTTCGGGACTCTGGACAGGTCGTCCGGGACTGATTTCACCGATACTTCCATCAGGGACATAAGTTCGGGTTCGGAGATGCTTGTGAGAGCCATCACGGGGAAGTTCGGTCTCCAGTACGAGCAGCCGCTCGGAAACAGCCTGAGTCTGACATTTGGGGCAACATACAGGCTCAACACCAACATGAGGGGGACTACCTCGTCATACGAATATACAGAGCTGTCAAGCATAAGGGATACCATATCATACAATGCGATAGATAACAGGAACGGACTGAAGATAGGGGATGAACTTGGAGTCGGCGTATCCCTGAGGAGCGGGGAAAGATGGAGTGTGGAATTCGACTACCTGAGATCCGACTGGAGAAATTCCGGGATGGACAATCCATCTCTCACCGGGTTGCTCACTGAAGGGTTCACCTCTTCTGTTTCCCAGTCTTTCAGGGCAGGGTTCGAGATAGTGCCGAACAGGAACGACATCAGATATTATCTCAGGAGATGCGCCTACAGGGCCGGGGTATATTATGACCAGTCATACTATATGTTCAACGGTAACAATATCAATACTGTAGGTATTACATTCGGTGTGACCCTGCCTGTGTTCAGGCTGTATAACGGTATTTCCATAGGGGTTGACCTCGGGCAGAGGGGGAGTATGAGGAATATGCTGGTCAGGGAGAGATATGCCACGATATCGGTAGGTTTCAACATCCATGACCTGTGGTTCCATAAACCTAGATATGAATAAATTAACCATATGACACAATTATGAAGAAAGTCGCTATTTTCTTGTTTTCTGCCGTCCTGATGATAATGGGCGGCGATGTGCTTTCCGCCCAGGGCAAGTACGGTGCAGACAGCGCGGAGTGCATCAAATATCTTTCCTATTATCAGGAATATTTCAAGCAGAAGAATTATGATGAAGCCATTCCTCACTGGAGAAAGGCTTTTGCACTTTGTCCTCCTACTGCGAACCAGACAATGCTGGTGAACGGTGCCGTAATGTACCGTAACCTTATCAAGGAGAACAGCAGGAACTCCGTGTACAGGGAGGCTCTTGTGGACTCTCTGCTGCTTATAGACGAGGTCAGGGCGCAGAATTACCCGAGATATGCCACTACTGCATACAACAACCTCGGACTGGACATGATCAACTATGTCAAGAATGACAACATGAGACTGTATGAGGGTCTTTCCAAGGTCATAGAAATCAACAAGGACAAGACTGTCCCTAACATTTTCCTCTTTCAGTTCAATGCCGCTATCGCCCTCTATCAGGATGGACAGCTCGGCACGGAGGATATTCTCAATGTATATGACCAGTCTATGGGCTATCTTGAGAAACTACAGGCAGCGGATCCATCCAACGCTACCAATGAAAAGATAAGCAGCGCAATCGAGGACCTGTTCCTGACAAGCAATGTGGCAGGATGCGATGATCTTGTGAATCTTTTCACTCCGAGGCTTGCTGCGGCTCCAGATGATCTTGCGCTTGCTTCCAACATAGTCAGGATGCTGAGCATGGCGGAGGACTGCACGGACAACGATCTCTTTGTGCAGGCTGCCACTACAATGCACAGGCTTGACCCTTCACACAATTCCGCATATTTCCTCTACAGGGTATATTCACTCCGTGGAGATGTGGACAACGCCGAGAAAATGATGCAGGAGGCCATAGATTCCGAGGATTCTGATGCCGAGCAGGATGCCGAATACTATTTCGAGCTTGCTACATTCTGCTACAAGAACAACCGCAGTGCCGACTCCTATAAATATATCCTTAAATGTATGGAAATGGATGCAGATGGTAATCTGAAGGCAAAGTCATATCTGCTTGCAGGTACAATCTGGGGGTCTACGGTATGCAAGGGTAACGAGATAGAGGTCAGGGCACCTTACTGGGTCGCTGTTGACTATATGAACAAGGCCAAGGCAGCGGATCCATCCCTTGCTGATGAGTGCAACAACTATATCTCCCAGTATAGGACATACTATCCTACTACAGGTGATGCATTCATGTATGACCTCACTGATGGCCAGTCATACACCGTGTCATGCAACGGCATGACAGCCACTACAACAGTAAGGACACAGCAGTAGTTTTGGTGCGTACGGAAACCATAAGGAGAATTGCGATGACTGCAACCGCCACGGCGGTTGCTTTCATCGTTTATTCCTGTAAAGGCAAGCTGGAGATGACAGGGACGGTGGATCTCGAGGAAACCCCTGTCCAGACTGTAGATGATATGTTTGTCGTCCAGACTGAGAACGGCCTTCTGCAGATGAGGATGGAGTCGCCCTTGATGGAGAGGTATGAGAACGACAGCCTTTCATACGAAATATTTCCTAAGGGTATAGAGGTGTACGGATACAACGAGGAAGGGCTGCTGGAGACCGAGCTTACATCCGACAATGCCAGGCATCTGAGCTACAAGGATGGGCGGGAAAGCTGGGAGGCTTTCGGCAATGTGGTGGTGAAGAATATAATCAATCAGGAGAGGATGGAGACAGACACGCTCTACTGGGACAGGAAGAACGAGAAACTTTTCACCCATTGCTATGTGAAGCTGTTCTCTCCTGATGGTTTCATGCAGGGTTACGGTATGGAATCTGACCAGAGGGCAAGGAGATCAGTGATAAAGAAACCGTTCAACAGTTTCGGATATCTTAACCAGGATACGACTGCCGTGAAGATAGACTCCGTCAATTTTATAGGTCCTCTGCTAAAAAAATAGTGGTGTTTTGGATGAAAATTGCTATCTTCGCACCCCATATATGGAAGTCATCTGGAATTTCAGGTGCTTCATTATCAGGAAATAATTAAAAAAGCAATAATATGGCGCTTCTTGAAAAGATCCGTGTAAAACTCGGAGTGTTCATTTCAGTTGTCATTGCACTGGCTCTGCTGTCGTTCATTATCGACCCGGGCACTCTCCAGTCAGTGTCAGCTACCATGTCATCCAAGTATGATGTGGGTAAAATAAACGGTAAATCTGTATCATACAACGAATTCCAGAAAGATGTCGAGGAGTTTACGACAATCAGCGAGATGCTGAGCGGCAGTGCCGTGCACAGCGAGCAGCAGCAGGAGATGATAAGGAATTCAGTGTGGCAGTCCCTGATAGACAAGTATATGTTCTATCATAATGCAAAGGATGCAGGTCTCAATGTAGGGGATGCGGAGCTTCTTGATCTGACTACCGGAGATATGGTGTCTCCTATGATAGCACAGATATTCCGCGATGAGAGCGGGAATTTCTCCCTTGATGTCCTCAAGCAGTTTACCCAGACCGCTGGCAGCGATCCGAGCGGGAATATGTTGAACCTGTGGGATTATCTCCAGACATCTGTCTATACCCAGCAGCTCTACGCGAAGTACGGTTCTCTCTTTACGCAAAGTGACTATACCAATCCTCTGATGCTTACAAAGGAGATGGAGTGGAACAACAACACTACCGATGTTGAGTTCGTGATGGTACCTTTCGGCTATGCGCAGGATTCGACCATTACAGTCAGCGACAAGGAAATCAGGGCGTATTACAAGTCGCACAGGCATCTTTATGAACAGCCTGCAAGCCGCGACATCGAGTATGTGGTGTTCGAGGTAGAGCCATCGGAGGAGGATATAGCGGAGTCGACATCACAGGCGGATGAACTTCACAACGAATTTATCGGCACTGACAATGTGAAGAGTTTCCTGCTGAGGAATTCCGACAGGCAGTATTCTGAATACTGGTACAGGGCAGGGGAGCTGAACACCGTATCATCCGATGTAAACGATTTTGTGTTCGGTGAAAACGGAGACAAGGGAAGCACTTCCCCTCTGTTCAGGAAAGGCAACACTTTCTACGCAGCAAAGGTTATGGATGAGCAGATGGTCCCTGATTCCGTATATGTAAGGCATATCCTGCTCCAGGGTGATGATGAGGCTCTTGCAGACAGCCTTGTCACAGTGCTCAGGAAAGGGACTGACAGTTTCTCCAATGTGGCGGCTATGTATTCTGCAGACCAGAACACAAATGTACCTGAAAGGGGAGACATAGGCTGGATGACCCAGTCGTATATGATTCCGGGTATGGAGTCTGTCCTGACGGCAAGAACCGGTGAGATATTCACCATAGACACGGATTATGGAAAACATATAGTCGAAGTTACGCAAAGGACAGAGCCGGTGGACAAGAAGCAGGTCGCTATCTTCGAGAAGGCCATAATACCTTCAAAGGCGACATACAACAGCTTCTATTCGAAAGCGAATACCCTTGCTACCAAGGCAGCGGGCAAATATGAGGATTTCGCGGCTGCAGTGGCCGAGGAAGGTCTTTATGCCCATCCTGTCAACAGGATGCTCGAGAGTTCTTCACGGCTCGGGTCAATAGATGATACCAAAGAGGTGACAAGGTGGGTCTTCGATGCCAAGAAAGGTCAGGCTTCCAATGTGATTACCGTAAACAATGACTATTTCTTCGTGGTCGCTGTCAAGGATGTTCACAAGGAAGGCTATGCGACAGTGCAGGAAATGGCCTCATCAATAAGGAATATACTCTATAGCCAGAAAGCTGGGGAGAAGAAGACAGCTGAAGTGGCCGAGAAGATCAGCGGGCTCGGCAGTATGCAGGCCATTGCGGATGCTCTCGGAACTACAGTCAGCACATCTGACAATGTGACTTTCGCTTCCCTTACCAGCCAGGGACTCGACCCTAAGTTCATAGGTGCCGTATCAGTGGCTGAGCCTGGCGTTATATGCGGTCCTCTTACAGGCAATATAGGGGTGTATGTGTATAAGGTGAAGTCTCATGACACGGGGGCATTCTATACAGAGGATGATGCAAAGACGCGCGATGCCCAGATGGCTCAGTACAGTTCACAGATGCTTCTGCCTGTAATGATGCAGGATGCCGATGTGAAGGACAACCGCGCAAGATTCTATTAGGATTGTCATTCTGTACGGAAAAAAGGGATGATTTTCATTTTGGATCATCCCTTTTTTTGTATTGCAATCAATGTACGCAAAGACGCGACAGAATATGCGTATCAGATTCTCGAAACACTTTCTATAGAAGTGTTTTTGTATGAAGGATTACCCCGTGTGATTCAGACATTGAAGAGGAAGTGCATAATGTCACCGTCATGGACTACATAGTCCTTGCCCTCGATGCCGAGTTTGCCGGCAGCGCGGCAGGCAGCCTCTGATTTAAGTTCGATGAAGTCTTCGTATTTGATGACTTCGGCACGGATAAAGCCTTTCTCGAAGTCGGAATGGATGACACCGGCTGCCTTAGGAGCCTTGTCACCCTTGCTGATGGTCCAGGCGCGGCATTCATCGGCTCCTGCAGTGAAGAATGTCTGTAGATTCAGCAGGGAATATGCGTGCTGGATAAGACGGACCACACCGGATTCCTCGAGTCCCATTTCCTCCAGAAACATCTGACGCTCCTCGTATGTTTCCAGTTCTGCTATGTCAGACTCTATTTTGGCGGCAATTACAAGGATTTCAGCATTCTCATCCTTGACAGCCTCGCGTACCTTGTCCACGTATCCGTTGCCAGCGGCTGCGGATGCTTCATCCACATTGCAGACATACATCACCGGCTTGTTGGTCAGGAGGAACAGGTCTTTTGCAAGCTGCTGGTCCTCGGGATTGTCAAGAACGACAGTCCTGCAGGATTTACCCTGCTCCAGCACTGCCTTGTAGGTCTGCAGCAGTTCCATAAGTCTCTTCGCGCTCTTGTCCCCACCGGCCTGAGCCTGCTTCTGTACCTTTGCAAGACGGTTCTCTACAGTCTCCAGGTCCTTGAGCTGCAGCTCCATATCGATGACCTCCTTGTCACGGACAGGGTCCACGCTTCCATCTACGTGTACAATGTTCGGGTCATCGAAACACCTGAGTACATGCAGTATGGCATCTGTCTCGCGGATGTTGGCAAGGAACTGGTTGCCTAGACCCTCTCCCTTGCTCGCACCTTTCACGAGACCTGCAATGTCCACAATCTCCACGGTCGCAGGAACGACACGTTTCGGGTTGCAGAGCTTCTCCAGTTCCTCAAGACGCTTGTCAGGCACAATCGTGGAGCCGATGTTAGGCTCGATGGTACAGAAAGGGAAATTTGCGCTCTGGGCCTTTCCCGAGCTTATGCAGTTGAAAAGGGTGGATTTTCCCACATTGGGAAGTCCTACTATTCCGCACTTCAGTGACATGTTCTATCGTTTTAACAGGGCGGCAAATTTACAAATTATTCAGGCATTTCACCACATTTTTCTTTTTTAAGGTATTTTTTCCGTTTTGTGGGGCGATATTGTGGCGGTGGCCATAAGCAGAATGTGAAACGAAACAGGGTGGGATATGTTGAGAATATGTGTGGTTATATTTATGGCTGTCCTTACCGGAACCTTATCCTCCGGGTGGATTGCCGTATCTTCCGTCAGAAGCAGTAACGGTCCGGTGGAAGAGGGGAACAGTCTGCTGGTGATGTTCTGGAATATAGAGAACATGTTTGACTACAGGGACTCCGGGACAGGGGAGAGCGACACCGAATTTTCCTCTTTCGGCCAGAGGAGATGGACAAAATCAAGGTTCTATGCTAAATGCAACGCAATTGCCAAGTCTGTCCTGTGGATAGCTGACAGCAAGGGACGGCTGCCGGATGTGATAGGGTTTGCAGAGGTCGAGAATGCCTTTGCTGTCAGGTCCATTATCGGTGCGACAGCATTGAAGAAATGCGGGTACAGTATGGTGCATTTCGACTCTCCTGACAGCAGGGGCATAGATGTGGCCCTGCTCTACAGGGATGATGTCTTTGAAAAACTGTCGGCAAGGTCCTGTCATATCTATGGGGAATATGACGGCCAGTCTGATGGGCATGACTCCGGTCCGGAACCGGTCCGTGTACAGCAGGAGCAGGAAAAATCCTGTTGTGATAATGCGGAGTGCGGGATCCGTCAGGCAGAACTGATGGGAACGAGGGACATCCTGCTGGTATCGTTGAAGCACAGGACAGATGGGCTGACCTATCATTTCCTGGTCAATCACCATCCGTCCAAATATGGAGGGGCGAAGGCATCGGAGGGACGCAGGAGGATTGCGATGCGGACTCTCAGGAATCTCTGCGATTCTCTCTCGGCTTCCGGAGAAAGCAAGTCTGCAGCTGTCGTGGCTGGCGTAGACGATATTGCCGGACCTGCTGGCGACGGTGATGTGCGGATAATCGCGATGGGGGATTTCAATGATACTCCCTCGGGAGGGCCGTTCGACATACTGTGCGGCGGGAATGGACTGGCGGAGAGAGACCATAATGCAATGGAAAACAGCGGAGGAGGGCAAACAGCTCCGGTTCGTCCGGATGATGATTGGAGGATCTGGACCGATGCGGAAAGGAGTGGCTTTGGGCGGGGACGGAATGTGATGGTCAATCTCGGTGACGGGCTTGAAGACAGGGGAGAGGGGACTATCAGATACGGAGGGAAATGGGAACTGATAGATATGTTCATCGTATCACGTTCTCTTGCAGGTCAGTCGACAGCCGCTGATTGCGAGTCCGGACGGCGGTGCAGGATGGAAGTTGTCAGAATCCCTTTCCTGATGACAAGGGACAATACCCATGTCGGAGACAGGCCGCTGCGGACATATTCCGGGCCCCGGTATCTTGGAGGGGTAAGCGACCATTGTCCTATTGTCCTTACTGTCAGGCGTTGATGTCAGGTGAGGAAAAATTAAAATTGGAATGTAGGAGAAAAATCAATACCTTTGAATGATTTTGTTTTCGCTGCTCCGGCAACCCGGAACGTCACCGGATTCCTAGGCTGACGGCAAGGGACGGTTGCAGGCACAGACTGAAGAATAACTAATAACTACAGACATGAAAGAAAGAATAGCAGAGAAGTTCAAGACTCTCTTCGGCGAAGAAGGCGATTTCTTCGCATCGGCAGGAAGGATAAACCTTATCGGCGAGCATACCGACTATAACGGAGGATTCGTATTCCCGGGGGCAGTTGACAAGGGTATTATTGCGGAAATCAGGCTCAACGGGACAGACAAGGTATGCGCGTATGCCCTTGACCTTGATGAATACTGCGAATTCGGGCTCAACGAGGAGGACCTTCCGAACCAGAGCTGGGCAAGATATATCTTCGGCGTATGCCGCGAGACCATCAAGAGGGGAGGCAAGATTGCCGGATTCAATACAGTATTTGCCGGGGATGTCCCTCTCGGGGCGGGAATGTCATCTTCCGCTGCCCTTGAAAGCACGTTCGCATTCGCCCTCAATTATCTTTTCGATCTCGGGATCGACAAGTTCGAGCTTGCAAAGATCGGGCAGGCTACAGAGCACAACTATTGCGGGGTCAACTGCGGCATAATGGACCAGTTCGCTTCCGTTTTCGGAAAGAAAGGCAACCTCATCCGTCTCGACTGCCGTTCTCTCGAATATGAATATTTCCCGTTCGACCCGGGCCAGCACGGATACCGCCTTGTGCTCCTTAACTCCTGTGTAAAGCACGAGCTTGTAGGCTCACCTTACAATGACCGCCGCGCTTCATGCGAGAGGGTGGCCAAGGCTCTCGGCCAGGAATTCCTGCGCGGAGCTACAATGGAGCAGCTCGATGCCATCAAGGACAGGATTTCCGAGGAGGATTACAAGAGGGCGCATTATGTGATAGGCGAGGAGAAGAGGGTGCTCGATGTCTGCGATGCACTTGCAAAAGGAGATTACGAGACGGTTGGAAAGAGGATGTACGAGACACACTGGGGACTCTCAAAGGACTATGAGGTCTCATGCGAGGAGCTTGACTTCCTGGCGGAGACTGCAGAGAAATGCGGGGTTACCGGATGCCGTATAATGGGCGGAGGTTTCGGAGGATGCACCATCAACCTTGTCAAGGAAGAGCTTTACGACAGGTTCATCGCCACGGCATCCGAGGAGTTCTGCAAGAAGTTCGGCCACGAGCCTAAGGTCATCGATGTCGTGATCAGCGACGGAGCCAGAAAACTGTAGTCTCCGCTGTCACTTCATAATGGAATTGAGCCAGGAAGCGTCGATCCGTTCGAATCCGCTTCCTGGTTTTATATGCGGATTGCGCGAGACTATACCCTGACAGTCCTCATATACATTGTAGCCTATATCCACACCGGTCATTCTGCCGTCTGACGGATACATGAATGTGATGAGCCTGCCGTCTCCGTCCCCATAAAGCCTGTAGAAATGGAATGGGGTGTCCATAAACGATGCGGCTGCGTTCTTCTCCATTTTATTTGCCATTTCTATTTTAGTGACGAACTTGCACATCTCGATTACGATGTCATCGAGTCCGGCATCATCTATCAGCACCTTTTCCATTAATTCACCCATATTGTCCACAAGCCGGAGAGTGTAGCCTCCCATTGCCCGGGTATGGTTCGCTATTGCCTGCATCTGGGTCTCCGAGATGTTGTCATCCTGGACCATCCATACCATCAGTTTCCTCTCCGGGTCATGGTACAGGGTGTCATAGCGGGCGAGGTTCATCTGTCCGCAGTGCGGGCATTCCCAGAGAAACAGTGAGCCATCCTTTACCTTTTCCTTGAGTTCCGGACTTTCGGAAATGTTTATGCTTTTATAGACCTTGATTATGTTGCTCTGTCCGCATTTCGTGCAGACAGCCTTTCCATCGTTGATTATCGACATATACCCGTAATTTTTATGCAAAGATAAATTTTTTTATACCTTTGTCCCCGTTTTATAACCGTTAAAACCTGATATGCCGGATGGCATTCCGATGGAATATCGTAAGCGCTGCCGGCTCAAAACTGCTGCAGATATGAAGAAATGGCTTAAACAATTCTCCTCCGAGGACTGGGTAATCGTCTTTGCAGGAGCCATAATATTGGTGCTTGCCTGCATTTTCCCGGACTGGATGCCTGAAATGCCGAAGGCTCTGGCATCTGCTGAAGACTGGCTTTCCGCAGGATATATGTTCCTTTTCGTATATGTCCTGACCATTGTCACCTCTGCCGTTCTCGGAAGGCCTCTGAAGATGGTCTTCCCTTCGCTTCTGGTTATTTTCGGGCTCACCGTATGCGCCCAGCTGATAGCTAATATTCCGGCTGTCAAAGAACTCGGGTTCGAGTCTGTCTTCTTTGCTGTCATCCTCGGACTGATCATAAGCAACCTTTTCAGAGTACCCGACTGGCTGAAAGCTGCTGTCCAGAGCGAGTTCTATATCAAGATAGGCATTATATGCCTTGGTTCAACGATTCTTATAGGTGAGGTGATGAAGTCCGGAGCATACGGGCTTGCACAGTCCCTGATAGTGGTGTTCTCGGTGTGGTATTTCTCATTCTGGGTAGCCAGGAAGATGAAGGTGGATCCCGAGATGGGGACAATGCTATCGAGCGCAGTGTCAATCTGCGGCGTGTCGGCAGCTATTGCCACCTGCGGGGTCATCCACGGGGACAACAGGAAGCTTTCATACGTAGTGTCCCTGGTGCTGATAGTGGCTGTGCCGATGATGTATCTGCTTCCGTGGGTCGCGAATCTGATAGGCCTTGGTCCAGAGGTGGCCGGGGCATGGATAGGAGGGACGATAGACACCACAGGGGCAGTGGGTGCGGCCGGATCGATGGTGAAGGATGTGACCGGAGCTGATCCGGATGCCGCTACGACCGCAGCGAATACCGCAATCATAGTCAAGTCTTCGCAGAATGTCCTTCTCGGGCTTGCTGCCTTCATCATTTCCTTGATGTGGACAAGACAGGGCAAGAACGTGGAGGAGAAGCCATCTGCCAGGGTCATCTGGGACAGGTTCCCTAAGTTCGTGGTGGGATTTATCCTTGCATCCCTGGTGTTCAGCCTGATAGCATTCTTCGACCCTGATATCGTAAAGGAGGCGAAAAATGTAACCAAGGGCTTCCAGAACACACTCTTCAGCATAGCATTCGTATGTATAGGGCTCGAGACACGCTTCAAGGAGATTTTCGGAAAGGAGAACAGGAAGCCTCTCTATACTTTCCTGATTGCCCAGACATTCAACATTATTGTGACTCTGCTGGTCGCATACGTTATCTTCGGCCTCGTCAAGCCGTGGATCTCATCCCTGTAGGACTGTCAGAAGTCGACACTGAAGATGGGGCCGAGGTAATGGTGCCCGAAGCTTGAGCCGTTGGCCCGTACCGCCTCCCTGAGGGTATCGAATGCCGTACCTCCGCTCCAGGAGTATGTGATTCCGACAGAGAACGGGAATCTGAGCCAGAACAGCCTGTCGAAATCCAGTGTCAGAGATGCTCCGGCAGAGAAGAGGTTGCCCCTGAACTGGTAGTTTTCCATCCAGTCGAACATTGTGAAATCGACCTGGGGGGTGACGGTCAGCCTTTTCAGGTACATGAACGGGCCGAATATCGTGATGTCCCCTATGTATATCGGGATTGCATAGTCGATGGAGAGTTTCATTGACTTGTCCGAATACATGGAAGTTACGGAGAGGAGTTCGGAATTGGTGTCCAGGCCTTGAGGCAGGGTGTTCACGGCCGGAGAGCCGAAAAATGCCCGTGGATTCAGTATGCTCTGGGCTGTCACGCTGAAATGCAGCCCGTGCTGCGGAATGATTCCCGGTGCGTATCCATAGATATAGGCGTAAGACATTGGAGAGTAGTATTGCTCCAGGGCGGGTCTCGACATCGCTCCTGTCTCAAACCCTATTCCCCATCTCGGATATATGCCCGAAGATGCAACCGGTCTCATCGTATAGAATCTCAATGATCCGGAAAGGGTCTGGACCGGTATTGACCGCACCTGGCTGACAGTGACTGATCCGTTCGTCGATTTCAAGAACAGCTTTTCCTGGTCTGTCGTCACCGTCCTGATACGGTCATTGGAAAAGCTGTAGGATATAATCGGGACAAGCCCGGTCTGCCACCCTCCCCTGGAGAAGTTGAACGGTACATATACTGACAGGGATGCATTGATGTAAGGGTTGTCGGAAGATGTGGTGACGCTTGATATAGACTCCGGAAGTCCGTTTACGGAGCTGACAGCGAAGGATGAATTCCTCGCAGCCCTGTCGTTGAAGTCCACTGATGCCTCGATGACAGGATACCAGCCCGTGTATGAAAAGTTCAGATGTCCGGAATGTCTCCACTTCCTGATGTTGTACGGATCCTTATGTGCAGAATATCCGAACTGTGTCACTGCCGTCCCCAGCTCGTTCTGGCTTATTCCTGCGGCGCCCAATGAGAGCATTTCGTAGAACCTGTCATAGCTGAATGAACGGAGCCTGTCCACGTTGAAGTATACCGGAGCCCAGGAATGTATCTTGAACAGGTTCGCAGCTTTCCTGTACCTGTGTACTGTGTCCGTATCTTTCCGGCGGCTTCCTGAGAGTCTGCATTTCCGGAGCCGGTCTGTCCTGTAGAGCCCGGCGGCAAGACCTTTTTCCTGCTCCGACAGGACATCGGCCACCTTGTATCTGTGTATGTCGCCGAACTCCACTTCCCTGTCCAGCAGGTCTTCTGCATCTGTTTCGGCAAGCAGGTGCCCGTCGTATTGTCTGAGACTGTATATCAGCCGTTTTCCGTCCTGGCTGTAGACGAAATCATCCGCTCCGTATCTTGTGGATGTCTTCTGGGTAAGGATGTGCGATGCAGGGTCGAAATGATAGAACTCATTCACTCCTGTCCTGTCGGACATGAAAGTGAGGATGCTTCCATACCTGTCGAGGTTCATTATCTTGACCGGCTGCGGAGGAAGGACTGCCGTCCATTGTGCCGAGCAGCCGTCTGAGGTCTGACATCTGGCGTAGATGCCGTAGCCGGAAGATGATATGGCCGTGATATAGAGACTGTCACGCATTATGATGCTTTCCACTGCCTGCAGGGAGTCCGGAACAGGGACGCGGCAGAGGATATCTCCGCTGTCCGCATCCATTATCGCCACCGCGCTCCTGCCGTTGTCGAGATATTCCGTGACTGACAATGTCTTTCCGTCTTCCGATACGGAAGGGCTGGACAGCCTGCCCTGTTTGGATATGCTCACGGTCTTTCCTGAAGCGGTGTCGAAATACCTTATCACGGAATTGATTCTGTGGCTCCATCTCTTGTCCGGGACAGCCTCGCTCCAGTATATCCTGCCGTCCGGACCGGTGCTGAATTTCCCGTCGGAGGAAGAGAAGGCCCTCAGCCGTCTTGTCTTGCCATCCGGAGTGACCTTCACAAGTGAGGCCGGTTCCACAATTCCTGACCTGACGGCATATACAAGCCCGTTCAAGGCCTTGTTCCTGGAATATTCAGTGTACCGGTATGGAGCCTTTACAATCTGCCTGTACGGGATGAAAGGTTCTCTTGCCCTTATTTCGTCTGCCCATATCCCGGCCATAGTGTCTGCTATCTCCCTGTAGGCCGTCTTCACCGTTTTCCCCACAGTCTTCTTGAGCACATTGCGGAATGCATTGAAATCGTAAGGACGGCGGGCTATATGGTGGAAATATCTTGCAGAGAAGTCAGGGACATTGTAGACATATCTTATGCCGCTCAACAGGAAGTATCCAGCGGCATAATGGTCCGGGGCATAGTATCTCTGGGACCCGAATCTCCATCGGTTCCAAGACCGGAAGTCCCCGTTGTCGAACGCTATCATATAGTAGTTGAGGAAATCCCCCGTGCGGCCTCTGCCTGAACTTGACAAGGCAGTCTCTGCCACTACGGCATCCCCCTCCAGAAAGGCGGTGGATGGATATATTCCTGCGACAAACCCGTTGAACATCTCGCCGAGCACCCAGCCGAAAGGGCGGAACGCACCCGAAAGGCCTACCTGCATCTGGGCTACATGCCTCTGTTCGTGTATTGCAAGCATATCGGTCCACGGCATTGGCTCGCTGCCGTATGCCTGCGGGGATGTGTACAGGTCCATTCTTTTTGGAGCCCAGGCGACGGAGCCGTTGGAGTTGGCGTTGAATGCGTGGAGAATCACCGGAATCCTTCCGACAGTCCATTCTCCGGGGACATATCCGGCGGAACGCCCGGCTGCTGCCTTGTACTTTTCCAGGGTAACGGCATATACTCTGGCGAGGGAATCGAGTCCTTCAGGATATATTATCCTGTATGTCTCCGTGTCCGTCCTGTACCATTTCACCGAGGCCGGATCATCTCCGGTGGTGTAGAACTGGGCGTATGACGCGGCAGAAGACAGCAAGACAAGCAGTATCGGACACCAGAATTTCTTCCCCATTTTCAGATACATTAATTTCCCGTGACCGGACATTGTCCGTGTACAGGTTCGCAAATCTAATTATTTTTTATAATTTTGTCTGGATTTTTCTAACTGTTTTTTATATGCAGGCAATTCTACAGATATTCACCCTGCTCGGTGCCCTTGGACTTTTCCTTTACGGTATGACCCTTATGAGCGAAGGGCTTCAGAAAGCGGCGGGCGACAGACTCAGGGCCTTTCTGGCTTCAATGACATCCAATGCTTTCAAAAGGGTGCTGACAGGCTTGCTTATCACTGCCATTATCCAGTCATCCAGCGCGACTACCGTTATGGTAGTCAGTTTCGTGAATGCGGGGCTTCTGTCGCTCACGAATGCGATAGGGGTGATAATGGGAGCCAATATCGGTACAACCGTGACCGCCTGGCTGATATCCCTGCTCGGATTCTCGGCCGACATTTCGATTCTGGCTATACCTCTCATAGCGGTAGGTTTCGTCTTCTTCATGTCCAAGAAGAGCAAACGCAAGAGCATAGGAGAGTTCATAATCGGTTTTGCCCTGCTGTTTATGGGTCTTGCAGCCCTGAAGGATTCCGTGCCTGATCTGGGCAGCCATCCCGAGGCACTTGCATTCATCCAGAAATGGACAGATTTCGGTTTCGGTTCGGTGCTCATCTTCGTCCTGATAGGCACGGCCCTTACAATTGTCCTGCAGTCATCCAGCGCGACCATGGCCCTGACTCTCGTAATGGTCAATTTCGGATGGATACCTTTCGATATAGCGGCGGCAATGGTGCTCGGAGAGAATATAGGTACGACCATCACGGCGAACATAGCGGCGGCAGTGGGGAACGTGTCAGCCAAGAGGGCGGCGATGGCCCATACGGTGTTCAATGTGACCGGTGTCATCTGGCTTCTCATAATCTTCCGTCCGTTCCTCAAGCTGGTGGGCCTGATAGTAAGCTGTTTCGGACTGCCGAATCCGATGACGGCAGATTTCGCCGCAGGGACGGACAATCCAGAGGTGCAGACTTCGTTCCTTTATGGAGTGTCCATGCTCCATACTCTGTTCAATGTATGCAATACTTTGATATTGATATGGTTCGTGCCTGTGATAGAAAAAGTGGTGAAATTTATCGTCAAGGCTCCGGCCGGCGAGGAGGAGATATTCCGGCTCAAATATATCCAGGGAGGGCCGCTCAACACTGCGGAGCTTTCCCTCGATGAGGCCCAGCAGGAGATAATCCATTTCGGAGAGATATGCTACAAGGATTTTGCATACATCAGGGAGGCTATAAACGAGAGGAACAATGACAGATTCTCCGAAATCAACCAGAAGCTTGTGAAATATGAGGAGATAACCGACAGAATCGAATACGAGATTGCGTCCTATCTCAACGAGGTGTCCAAGGGAGAGCTGAGCGAGACTTCGGACAACAGGATGAAGTCGATGTATAAGATAATAGGCGAGATGGAGAGCCTCGGGGATTCCGGGGAGGCCATCGGCCGTATCCTGCAGAGGAAGAACGCCCACAGCAAGACTTTCGATGACGAAATGCTCAAGAGGCTCAACAGGATGCTTGACACTGTGGATGCCGCTTACATTGCGATGCTCGAGAACCTGAAGAATCCTGCCCTGAAGGACATATCCAACGCCCAGGATGCAGAAGACCAGATCAACGCATGCAGGAATAACCTGCGCGAGGAGCATATCGCCAATATAGAGAACGATGGATACAACTACCAGACAGGTGTCTATTATATGGATGTTGTAGCCGAATTGGAGCGCATAGGAGATTTTATCATCAACATCTCGCAGGCCGAGGAGGAAATGTCAAGACAGAAATAGGACATAGGGAAATGGATATGAAGGAGAGAATACAGGGCTGTAGAGGGCTGTCTTCAGGACTTGCCTGTATGGCGTGCATTATTTCCGTATTTATTGCGGCAGGATGCGGACAAAACAGGCAGGAGGAGTTCTCTCCCCGTGCATTTCCTGCGGTCACAGTCCCGGGGATATATGCGGATGACCGGGAAGGTGCCCTTGAATACCTTGCCGTCCATTTCTGGGATGACTTTACCGACACTTCTTCTGTCTACCCGTGTGACACCTCACTTGTGAACGGGGTGAAGACGGGTGATGTGGAGCAGGCTTTTGCGGACTTCACGGGAGTCCTGCAGTCCATCGGCTTCACGCAGGCAAAAAAGGCCGTGTCTGTACTGTTTGACAGAGTTGCGGAATATGAGGCGGCCGATACTTCTTCCAATGTGTTCGAGACTGTGACCGGTCTGGTTGAGCGGTATCTCTACGACCCAAATTCTCCTGTGAGGAACGAGGACCTCTATGCCGTCTATGCCGGAAGGCTGTCCGGATATCCCGGATTGTCGCCTGACAGGAGGAGCGTATATGGATACGATGTGAAGATGTGCGCCCTGAATGCCATAGGCACACCTGCGGCCGACTTCGTGTTCAGCGATGCGGCCGGAGTCACACGCTCGCTTTACGGAATAGATGCGGAGTACACCCTGCTTTTTTTCAGCAATCCGGGATGCAATGCCTGTGAGGATATCATCAGGGTCCTCGGGGAGCAGCTCTCTGTCAGTTCTCTCATAGCATCCGGCCGTCTGGCTGTCGTGAATGTCTATATAGATGAGGATCTTTCGGCATGGTATGACTATATGCCAATCTATCCGGATGACTGGTACAACGGCTACGACCCCAATGGCATCATCCGTTCCGATGTCCTTTATAATGTAAGGGCGATACCTTCCCTCTATGTGCTTGACAGGGACAAGACAGTATTGATGAAAGATGCGCCGGACCAGCGCGTGTTCGCGTTCCTGGCCTCCCTGTCTTCCGGACAGTGAACATTTGTGCGGACGATGGACACGAAAATATGAATCTGAAACACTAAAACATCAGTTATATGAAAGTCGAAAAGGAACTGTGGGGCAAGTCCCCTTGCGGAAAAGAGATTTACAGATACAGGATTACCAATGCTTCAGGTGCGTATGTCGAACTTTCGTCTGTCGGGGCTGGAGTCGTCGCGATAGCCGTGCCTGACAGGGACGGGAAACTGGCGGATGTGGTGCTGGGATATCCTGATCCGCTCAGTTATTTCGATGACGGCCCGTGTGCGGGCAAGGTTCCCGGAAGATATGCCAACCGTATCGCCAAAGGGAAGTTCACTCTTGATGGCAAGGACTATGACCTTCCGGTAAACAACGGGCCGAATCATCTGCACGGCGGTCCGCAGGGATTTCAGAACCGGGTGTGGGACAGCAGGACTGATGGAGATGCTGTCGAATTCCTCTATTATTCGGAAGATGGAGAGATGGGGTATCCCGGTGCCCTGAAAGCTACGGCGCGATATGACTGGAGCGAAGAGAACGAGCTGAGGCTCACCCTGACGGCAGAGAGCGATGCGCCGACAGTGGTGAATCTCACGAACCATACATATTTCAATCTGAACGGGGAGGGGAACGGGAACATTCTCAACCATCTGCTCCAGCTGAACGCTTCAGAATATCTCCCGACGGATGAAAGCCTCATTCCTGTCGGAGACAGCGAGCCGGTGGCAGGGACACCGATGGATTTTGTGACACCGAAGCCGCTCGGCCGGGATATCAACGCTGATTTTCCTGCCTTGAAATACGGCAAAGGATACGACAATTGCTGGGTGATTGACGGTGCGGAACCTGGCCAGATACAGTCTGCCGCAATCCTCTGGTCACCTGAAAGCGGCCGCAGGCTCGAAGTCCTGACTACACAGCCAGGGGTGCAGGTCTATACAGGAAACTGGCTTGCAGGATGTCCGGTGGCAAAATGCGGACGCAGCTACAATGACTATGAGGGAGTGGCGATAGAGTGCCAGCATTATCCCGACTCGCCGAACCATCCGGACTATCCTTCGACGGTCCTCCGCCCGGGCGAGACTTTCAAACAGGCGATAATATTCGCATTCAGCGTAAAATGACCTGATCTAACCGGACTGATGACGACAATATGAAACAGTATCTGGATCTCCTCAGACATATCAGGGAGCATGGGGTGATGAAACACGACCGGACCGGGGTAGGGACACAGAGTGTGTTCGGCTATCAGATGAGGTTCGATCTCGGAAAGGGTTTCCCTTTGCTCACTACCAAGAAAGTGCATCTCAAATCCATTATATATGAACTTCTGTGGTTCATCTCCGGAGACACCAACATAAAGTACCTGAAGGACCACGGGGTGTCCATCTGGGATGAATGGGCGGATGAGAACGGTGACCTGGGTCCTGTCTACGGGCACCAGTGGCGCAGCTGGCCGACACCGGATGGAGGTACGATAGACCAGTTGTCCGATGTGGTAGAGATGATAAGGAGCAATCCGGACAGCCGCAGGATGATAGTGTCGGCGTGGAATGTCGCAGAGGTCGACAGGATGGCCCTGCCTCCGTGCCACACTATGTTCCAGTTCTATGTGGCGGAAGGGAGGCTTTCCTGCCAGCTGTACCAGAGAAGTGCGGATGTATTTCTCGGGGTGCCTTTCAACATCGCCTCCTATGCTCTGCTTACGATGATGATAGCGCAGGTCTGCGGGCTGCAGCCGGGAGAGTTCATCCACACCACAGGTGACACCCATATATACAGGAACCATTTCGACCAGGTGGCCCTGCAGCTTTCGCGCGAGCCGAGACCTCTCCCTGTAATGAAGATCAATCCGGATATAAAGAGCATATTCGGGTTCAGGTACGAGGATTTCTCGTTAGAGGGCTATGACCCGTGGCCGGCCATCAAGGCTCCTGTGGCTGTGTGACAGCAGTCCGGAACGGACAGGCTACGGATAATCTATAGACTATGGTAAACATAATAGCAGCAGTAGCGGACAACGGAGCCATCGGTAAGGGCAATGCCCTCCTGTGGCACATAAGCGAGGATCTCCGGTATTTCAAGAAAGTCACCACAGGATGTCCGGTCATTATGGGCCGCAAGACATTCGAGTCCATAGGAAGACCCTTGCCTGGAAGGCTGAATATCGTGGTAAGCCGTTCTCTGGAGGCTGCCGGAATACTCGTGGCCTGTTCTCTCGAGGAAGCCATTGCCCTTGCCGGAAGAACGGATGGTGCAGCCGGCAGCCGGACAGGGATGCAGTCAGGCAAGGACATATTCATAATAGGCGGAGGAGAGATATACAGGCAGGCTGTCCCGCTTGCCGACAGGATGTATATAACCGAGGTGCATACTGCAGTCGAGGATGCTGACACTTTCTTCCCGTCAGCCGATGCCGGGGAATGGCGGGAGGAATCCAGGTCGGAAAGACACGTCGATCCACTGTCCGGCCTTGAATATGAGTTTGTCATATACTCCAGGAAATCAGACAGGGAACAGTTATGATGAAACGCGAGAATTTCGGCAGCCAGTTCGGTGCCATTATGGCTATGACCGGCTCTGCGGTAGGTCTGGGAAACCTGTGGAGGTTTCCGTATATGGTGGGAGTCTATGGAGGGGCGGCCTTTGTGCTGGTATATATTGTAGTTGTGTTCCTGCTGTGTCTTCCTATCCTCAATGCAGAGATGATTGTGGGCCGCAGAAGCCAGACCAACGCTTTCGGAGCATTCAAGGTCCTTGCACCCGGCACTGGATGGAAATGGGTCGGAGTGCTGATGATATTCACTCCTCTTGTGGTACTGTCATATTACAGTGTCATAGGCGGCTGGTCTCTGGAATATCTTTACAAGGCAGTCAGTCTCGATTTCACTGCATCTGCGCATACAAGGGCCGAACTCGACAGCATCTTCAGCGGTTTCATTTCATCCGTATGGGCACCGATAATCGGCCATACTGTCTTTCTCGGGGTCACGGCCCTCATAGTCGTGCTCGGAGTCAAGCAAGGCATCGAGAAGTTCGGCAAGCTGATGATGCCGCTGCTTTTCCTGCTTGTCATTCTCATTGCAGTCCGTTCCGCCACGCTCCCTGGAGCAGGGGAAGGATTTGCCTATCTCTTCAAGCCGGACTTTTCCAAGATTACCCCGGCTGTCTGTGCGGCGGCCCTCGGTCAGGGCTTCTTCTCCCTTTCAGTCGGTTTCGGTATCATGCTCACATACTCGTCATATATGAGCAGGAAGGACAGCATCGGCAGGTCATCCTTGCTGATAGCAGTGTCTGACACTATGTTCGCCCTTATCGCCAGCTGTGCGATAATGCCCGCCGTCTTTGCTTTCGGCCTGAGTCCGGAGGCAGGGCCGAGCCTGCTGTTCGAGGTGCTTCCTTTCATTTTCTCGCAGATGCCTCTCGGAGGGGTAGTTTCCATCGTATTCTTTGTCGCCCTGCTGGTGGCTGCTCTTACATCATCGGTGTCCATCCTCGAAGTAGGGGTTGCATACCTCGTCGAGGAGAAGCATATCTCCAGGAAGAGGGCGGCCCTTGTCATTTTTCTCGGCACATGGCTTCTCGGCATACTGTGTTCCCTCTCTTTCGGCCCGCTGTCAGGAGTGAAGATTTTCGGGGATATCCTGTTCGATTTTCTCGATATGTTCACCTCCAACTTTCTTATGACTCTCGGAGCCCTGCTGATAGTGATATTTGTCGGCTGGAAGATGGGACGGCCGGATGTCAGGGATGAGTTTACCAACGGCGGGACTCTGTCCGGAAGCGGCAGGGTGTTCGGACCGATGTTTTTTGTCATAAGATACCTCGCTCCGGTCGCGATTCTTGTCATTATGGTCTCGAATATTTTCGCATAAATGTAATTTGTCCAAATCGAAAATATTTTAGTCCAAACTAAAAATACAACACTTAAAACAACAAAAATTTTTCAAAAAATCTTCCATTTTAAGTGAAAACAGGCTTCCCATTAAGTCTCTGTTAAGTCTCTGTTAAGTGGTCGGGTCTTACCTTTGACTCGAAAAATAACACTACGGAGGGTGGTTCCTCCGGACTTAACAGCTAACCAAAAATATGCGGAAGTTTGCTCTTTATTTTAAAGTGGCAGTTCTCCTGTCGGTACTGATGTCATTGCCGATGGCAGGTCTTGCATCTGTCCCTTCCCGGTCCGCCGGGCAACCCGGGGCAGCAGTGCAGGATGATGGTATCACAATCACGGGAGTTGTCCGGGATGAAGGGTCCCAGCCGATGGTCGGGGCTATCGTCTATTCACCGGAGTACAACATTGCCACAATGACCGACGACAAAGGTTGGTATTCTATCACTGTTCCCAAGACAGGTATCGAGATTCAGGTGTCATTCATCGGCTACAAGACCTTTACCTTCACGGTAGGCAACAAGGCCGTGCAGAATGTCCTTCTTGAAGATGAGACACACACCCTGGATGATGCAGTCGTGGTTGCATACGGAACCCAGCGCAAGGCTACGGTGACCGGGTCTGTTGCAGCCGTATCCACCAAAGATCTTCTCCAGTCTCCACAGGCCAACATCAGTAATGCCCTTGCTGGACGAATGCCAGGCCTTCTCTCGGTGCAGCGAAGCGGTGAACCGGGCAACGATGCCTCCACCCTGCGTATCCGAGGAGTAGGAACATTCGCCGGAGACCAGGATCCTCTGATTATGGTCGATGGTATCGAGACAGAGACCTACAACAACATTGACCCGAACGAGATCGAATCCATCACCATCCTCAAGGATGCTTCGGCTACGGCAGTTTACGGTGTGAGGGGTGCCAACGGTGTGCTTCTTATCCAGACCAAACGAGGTGAGCTGGGCAAGCCGAAAGTGAGCCTTTCCACCAATGTGGCTTTCACGACATTCCCCGAACTCAGGGAGAACATGAATTCGTATGAATGGGCTGACGGTCTCAACAGGGCGTATATGTACGACTCTTATATATCCGGAAGCTACACTCCTCAATATTCCGCCGAGGCGTTGGAGCACTACCGTACAGGGGACAGCCCTATCCTCTATCCGAGCACGGACTGGTATGACTACATGCTCCGCGACTACAGTATGCAGACGCAGAGCAACATCAATATAAGGGGCGGTTCCAAGAGGGTGAAATACTTCTTCTCCCTCGGATACTTCACCCAGAACGGTATGCTCAACACGGATGTGGTGCCTCAGGACTACGACTACCAGGTCAAGTACCGCAGGTATAACTTCCGTTCCAACTTCGATATCAACATCACCCGCGACCTCACCGCCAGCATCGATGTGTCCATGCAGATAGACAACAAGCGCGGACCTAACTGGGGGGTCGAGGGCCTGTTCGAGCAGCTGTCCTCCACTCCGCCTAACGCATCACCGGGAGTGATTGACGGCAATATCATCACTTTGAACCAGATAACCAACTCCTCATGGTCACCTCTCACTGCATATAATAAAGGATGGGTGGACAACTACGGGAACACTCTCAACGGCTCCGTAAGGCTCAACTACAATATGGACTGGCTCCTGAAAGGTCTCAAGCTCAGGGCGGCCATCTCCTACCAGAGCTACAACATGGAGAAGAAGACCTTCGAGACGGAAAGGGTTACATACGATGCCCGTCCGGGAGATGGAGACCAGATTCTCTATGTGCCTAACGGTGACCCTCAGGTCACGAGAACGGGATCAGAGGCCAGCAGGAACAGGCGTATCTACCTCGAAGGCGGTATCGAGTACAACAACAAGTTCGGCGGGCATTCAGTGGGGGCGCTTCTCCTCTATACCCAGAGCAAATACCATTCGCCTGACCTGGAGTTCCTGATTCCGAACGGATACCAGGGAGTGGTCGGCCGTGTGACATACGACTATGAGGGCCGTTATCTTGCGGAGTTCAACATCGGCTACAACGGTACGGAGAACTTCGCCGAGGGCCACCGTTTCGGATGGTTCCCTTCGTTCTCCCTCGGATGGGTGCCGACGGATGAGGCCTTCTTCCCAAAGAACGATGTCCTGACTTTCCTCAAGATAAGGGGGTCGTATGGAGTCGTGGGTAACGACAAGGTCGGAGGCGACAGGTTCCTCTATGTCCCTACCTCCTATACTTTCAAGGACAATGTCTACAACTTCGGAGAGGTCGGTGTCAACTATCAGGGATACCGCGGCTCGTATGAAGGCAAGATAGGAAACGAATACCTGACATGGGAGAAGGCAAAGAAGCTGAATGTCGGTCTCGATGCCCACTTCCTCAAGGAGAAGATAGCCCTGACAGTGGAGTGGTTCCTCGAGAACAGGGACAACATCCTCACCAACAGGGGCACCATCCCGTCCATTATCGGAGCGGATATGCCGGCCTACAACCTCGGCCGTATGCGCAACTCCGGATGGGAGGGCGAACTGTCCTACAGCGACCGCTGGGGCGAGTTCCGCTTCTTCGCCAAGGGTAACTTCACATACGCCCACAATACCATCCTCGAGCAGGATGAGGCACAGTGGCCGTGGGCATACCAGTACCGTACCGGCCACAGATACGGCCAGTTCTTCGGCTATGTCGCCGAGGGCCTGTTCAACACATGGGAGGAGGTCAACGATGTCAACCGCCCTGTCTACCAGTGGAACAACAACAAGATGCAGCCGGGAGACATCAAATACAAGGATGTCAACGGAGACGGATACATCAATGACCAGGATATAGTACCTATAGGGTATTCCGACTTCCCTGAAATCATGTTCGGTCTGTCCATAGGAGGAAGCTGGAAGGGGCTTGACTTCTCTGTGCTTTTCCAGGGGGCGACACATGTATCCACCCAGCCTTCACGAAGGACTACAAGGGGATTCTATACCAACACCGGTGCCAGCAAGGACCTGCTCAGGAGCTGGTCATACGAAAGGTATGCGGCCGGTGAGGATATCTACTACCCGAGATATTCTGTCACCAACGACACGCACAACTATGTGCTCAGCACCTACTGGCTGGAGGATGCCACCTACCTGCGAATCAAGTCGGCAGAAATCGGCTACACTCTGACGACCAAATGGCTGTCAAAGGCGGGCGTGTCCAGCGTAAGGATTTATGTGAACGGCAACAACCTGCTGACCTTCAGCGACCTGTTCCCTGGCGAGGATCCGGAGTATCCTACAATGGCGGCCAATTCCGAGCCTTATCCGCTGACCAGGGTATTCAACATGGGTCTGAATATTAATTTTTAAGGACATGTCTATGAAACATATAACAAGAGTATTAATTCTGTCATCCCTCCTGCTTGCCGGGGTGTCCTGCGACTATCTGGACAAGGCGCCGGGAGTGGATGTGACGGAAGACGATATCTTCTCCTCAAAGACCAATGTGGAGACACTTCTTGCAAGTATCTACCAGAAAGGAATCCATTCCAATCTCGGGTACGGTTCTCCTGACAATGCGGGAGATGATGGCACCAACCCGCATTCATCCCCGTGGACGGGAAGATGCGATGAGTCCGAGCAGTGCGCGGCCTGGTACGAGCCCAACAGCTGGAATTCGGCTTCCATAACTGCTGACAATACCGATGACAGGCGCTGGGATTTCCGCTGGCAGGCCATAAGGATGATCGCCCTTATGATAGAGAGGGTGGACGAGGTGCCTGACATCACTCCGGACTATGCAAACCAGCTCAAGGCAGAATGCCGCGTAATCCGTGCCCTCAACTATTTCGAGATGCTCAAATACTATGGCGGTGTCCCTATCATCGACCATCATATAGATGTGAACGAGGATCTGATGCTTCCGAGAAATTCTGTGGAGGAAGTAGTCAATTTCATCATCACTGACATAGACGAGTCTCTTCCTCTGCTTCCTCCTGCGCAGCGCGGGGCCAACAGGGGCAGGATAGACCAGGGTGCCGCGTATGCGCTCAAGTCCAAGACCCTGCTCTATGCGGCGAGTCCCCTGTTCAATACGGCGACTCCGTACATGTCCCTCGGAGGGGACAATGACAGGTTCATCTGCTATGGCAATGAGGATCCTGCAAGATGGGAGGCTGCGGCATCTGCCGCCAACGACTGTCTCAAATGGGCATCTGCGAACGGCTGCCATCTGATCACCGACCAGGGCAGCGGAGAGGACAACTACAGGTATTCGTGGGAGCAGTATGACAACGCCGAGATTATCCTTGCGGAGAAGGCCCACGGTGCTCTCGGAAAATGGACATGGCCATGGTCTGCAATCGCACCGCCTACCATCTATGCAGGAAATGCGGGACAGAGCGGTATAACTGTCACCCTCAACCATGTGAGGAAATACGAAGACAAGCAGGGCAACACCGTGGAGTGGAACGGAGGAGATGACCTCCAGGCCAAGATGGCCAGTCTTGACCCCCGTTTCGCAGCTTCGATAGTCGGAAATGGCGGAAGATGGAACGATGAGTTTCCTGAAGTGTGGATATATGGCAACCCTAACAGCGGGGCAGACTGCGGCCATGATGCATCCACCTGCTATGGCGGGTTCTGGCTGCACAAGCTTTATCCGTCAGCCATAAACAACGATGTATGGTCTTACACTCCGAACTCCACCCTTTTCCAGCTCAACGAGATCTATCTGAACTATGCGGAAGCCATGAACGAGGCCTACGGTCCGGATTCCGACCCTGAAGGTTACGGTCTGACGGCAAGACAGGCTGTCAATATCATCAGGGACCGTGTGGACATGCCTGATATCGTGGCGGCGGGACCGGATGAATTCCGTGAGAAGGTGCGCCACGAGAGGGACATAGAGCTTGCATTCGACAACCACAGGTTCTGGGATATCAGAAGATGGATGATTGCAGAGGAAGAAGGCGTTATGCAGGGCAACATGTGGGGTATACAGGTCTCCAGGATCGAGGGTAATGATACCGAATTCCATTATGAACCGTATGTCTTTGAAACGAGAAGCTGGAACAGGAGAGGCTATCTCCACCCTTTCAGCACGACTGAAATCAACAAGGGCTACCTTGTCCAGAATCCGGGATATTAAAATTTAGAAAGATGAAACTCAACAACAAGATAATATTGTCTGGCATAGTTGCGCTCTGGGCAGGCAGCGGTGCAGTGTCGGCCCAGGAGGCGGCGGACACTCTGGCTGACCAGTGGAACGCAGTGCCGACATTGGATCTGCCGGACTGGCAGGTGACTGGAGCTGTCTCCAAGGTAGACGGGGATGAGCTTACAGACTTCTACACATCCAATGTAGTGAATACTCTTTTCGGCCGCATTCCTGGTCTGACCGTGCAGGAAGTCGGGGCAGAGCCGGGAGCGGACACCCCTACCCTGAATTCCCGTGGAGTCGGCACTTTCGGCTCGGGAACGGGACTTTTTGTGGTGATAGACGGGTTCGCATCCACTCTGGACTTCTTCTCGAGGCTCACTCCGGGGGAGATAGAGTCTGTGGAGCTTCTAAAGGATGCGACTGCCACAGCCATCTATGGCAACAGGGCCGCCAACGGAGTCCTTGTGGTCAAGACGAAGCACGGTGATGAATCGGCTCCCCTGAAGATAGACTTCGGGGTCAAGGTCGGTTTCCAGCAGCCGGTGAGGCTTCCTGACTGGCTCGGGTCGTATGACTATGCCACCCTCTACAACGAGGCTCTTGCAAACGAGGGCCAGTCCCCTATGTATGACCAGGCAGCCCTGGATGCATACGCTGCGGGAGATTCCCCTCTCCTTTATCCTGATGTCAACTGGTATGACGAGATATTCAGGTCGGCAAGCCCGATCTATGTCTACAACCTGACCGCCTCGGGCGGAGTCAATGCAGTCCGCTATTTCGTGCATTTCAACGGTATGAACAACTACGGCCTGCTCAGGAACCCGTCACACACCAACGATTTCGCCAAAAGGCAGAGCTTCTCGCGCTACAATTTCAGGACGAATGTCGATATCCGGCTTGCAAAAAGCCTGACGGCATCCATCATCCTCGGCGGCAGCGTGGAGGACAAGACCACTCCGGGCGTGAACGAGTCCGCATGGAACATTATCGACCTTGCGGCCAATGTACCGCCTAACGCCTTCCCTGTGCTCGCCTCATCTGGCAGGATGGGAGGAAACGCGACATTTGCCAACCCGATAGGGGAAATGACCGAGCGCGGATACATCTCATACAACGGTCGCACGGCGCAGGCATCCCTCAGGCTCACGGAAAAGCTCGACTTCATCACTCCGGGGCTCAGCATTTCCGGTGCGATAAGCTTCAACAACTATTACAAGGCCTATTCCAACAAGACCCGCAACTATGCGAGATACACTCCGGTGGAGGACTCTTCGGGAGAGATATCGTTCACCCAGATAGGGGAGGACACGGAGCTTGGCGGAGATGAGTCCCAGTCCTACCAGTGGAGGAACATTGTGGCAAACGCTTTCATCAACTATGACAGGGTGTTCAATGACAAGCATTATGTCAAGGCGATGCTCAGGTATGACTATGATGAATATACGGTTTCTTCCGAGACCCTTCCTTATCAGAATTTAGGTATGGCCGGACAGCTGTCGTATGCTTTTGACAAGAGGTATATCGCCGAGTTCACTTTCGGATACCACGGCACAGGCAATTTCGCTCCGGGACACAGGTTCGGGTTCTTCCCTGCAGGAGGCTTGTCGTGGGTGATTTCCGAAGAGGGCTTCCTCAAGGATTCCCCGGTGGTCAACCATCTGAAACTGCGTGCGACATACGGTCTGGTGGGCAATTCCGACATAGGAGGCAGCCGGTGGATGTATAACCAGTACTATGTCTGGAACGGATATTATCTCTTCGGTGACCAGTATTCGCAGTCAGACACATATCTTGAAGGCGCGAAGGCCAACCCTTATGTCACCTGGGAGAAGGCCCGTAAGCTCAACATCGGTCTCGAGGCCAGGCTGTTCGACTACCTGTATTTCACTTTCGACTGGTTCAGGGAGCACAGATATGATATCCTCACCACTCCGGATGCCAACATCCCGAGCTATGTGGGCTTCTCAAGGCCAAGCATGAACCTTGGAATCGTGGACAACAACGGATTCGAGGCCGTGCTCGGGTACAACCGGACTGACGGAGAGTTCCGTTACAAGGTAGAGGCGAGCGCGTGGTATGCGCACAATAATGTAGTGTACAACTCAGAGGCTCCGCAGATATATGACTATCTGTACAGTACAGGGCATATCGTGGGCCAGCCTTTCGCATACGAAGCCATCGGATTCTTCCGCGACCAGGAGGACATAGACAGCTCTCCTACGCAGGTCTGGGGAGAAGTGGTTCCTGGAGACATAAAGTACAAAGATCAGAACGATGATGGTGTCATCAACGAGGAGGACAGGTATCCTATCGGCTTCACGAGCCGTCCTGAACTGACCCTTGCCCTTGACCTGCAGTTCCAGTACAAGGGATTCGACCTGTCGATGCTGTTCCAGGGCGCTGTGAACAGGACGGTATATCTGGATGGAAGGCAGTTCCAGGCTTTCCAGAACAACGGAAAGATATCCACTTTCGCTCTCGGAAGATGGACTCCGGAAACGGCTGACACTGCCACCTATCCGCGTCTTGCCACTACTGGAAACGAGAACAACTACCAGTATTCCTCATTCTGGCAGAGGAACGGAAATTTCCTGAAACTCAGGTATCTGTCCTTCGGATATACATTCTCTTCACCGGCTATGAAGAAAGCCAATGTGGATGGACTGAGAGTCTATCTGAGCGGGACGAACCTGTTTTCACTTGACTATATGCAGGGTTTCTGCGATCCTGAAGTATTGTCTGGCTATCCGTCTGTCAGGACATTCAGCCTTGGTGTAGACCTTAAATTCTGATGAACTATGAGACGAAAATTTATACATGCTATAGCTGCACTCTTCCCATTGATGGCTGTAGGGGCCTGTGACCTCTCTCCGGAGATAGAGCTTTCGATGACTCTGGAGGATGTGACAACTACCTATAATAATACAATGGCGAGGGCTGCCGCAGTGTATATGTATCTTCCGAACGGCCTGTCCTATATCGGAGGGGATGCCATGCTGGCATCTGCCTGCGATGAGGCCGAGCATACCAATGAAGGCAATTCCGTGCAGCTGTTCAATACCGGGGCATGGAGCCAGCTGAGCAATCCGGATGATGCGTGGACAAGATGTTTCAACGGCATCTATGCGGCCAACCTTTATCTCGAGAACTGTGATGATGTGAATCTGGACTATCTGAAATATGACCCGGATGAGACTGTTCAGGCGCAGTACGAGCAGTATGTCGCGAATCTCGAGAGGGCCACGTATGAGGTGCGTTTCCTCAGGGCCTTCTATTATTTCGAGCTTGTACAGCGCTATGGGGCAGTCCCTGTAATGGAGCAGACATATGATGTGGCGGATGAGGCTGAATACAGATCCTTGCCGAGGACTCCGCTTGCCGACTGCTTCAGCTTCATTGTCAGGGAATGCGATGAGGTGGCCGATTTCCTTCCGGCAATATACGGGAGCGATGCGAGCGGAAGGGCGACCAAGGGTGCGGCCCTTGCGCTCAAGAGCAGGGCTCTGCTTTTCGCGGCGAGCGACCTCTACCACGACCCATCCTGGGCGGACGGATTTTCCAGCCCGGAACTCATCTCCATCAGGGACAATGACCAGGTCTATGTCGGGAAGGATGATGCAACCGGCGAAGACATTATGGTCAGCGGAAGCGACAGGACCGGACTTTGGGACGCTGCCGCCAAAGCTGCAAAGGCTGTGATAGACCTTTCTGATGCGAGATATACCCTCCTGTCCAACTATTCGGACATTTTCCTGACTGCTGCAACCAGTATGGAGAGCATCTTCGTGCGCCGTATAGGCAACAGCACCTATTTCGAGTCAACCAACTACTCGATAGGCTTTGACAACGGCAACAGCGGCACCACCCCGTCACAGAACCTTGTGGATGCGTTCGAGACTTCCACCGGACAGCCGTTCGACTGGAATGACCCTGACATGGCTGCGAATCCGTATGAAGACCGCGACCCTCGTCTGGATTATGCGATAATCACCAACAATTCCACATTCAAGGACCGCACGATGGAAATCTATTCCGGCGGAAGGGATGGTGCAGGTATCACCCATGCCACGAGGACAGGCTATTATCTGAAGAAATATGTCGATCCGAGCGTGGATCTTGTCCAGAACAGGGGCACCAACCATTCGTGGATCATTTTCCGGTTCGCGGAGATGTTTCTCAATTATGCGGAAGCGATGAACGAGGCGCACGGTCCTAATGACGCCGGTGAAAACGGTATGACGGCAATCGAAGCCATCAACCGCGTCAGGCAGCGTGTAGGCGTGGCTATGCCGGCTGTCCCGACATCTGTCACACAGGATGAGTTCAGGGACAAGGTGCGCAACGAGAGAAGGGTAGAGCTGTGTTTCGAGGGGCACAGGATGTTCGATGTGCGCAGATGGATGATTGCAGATGAGACTCTCGGCGTTCCTCTCAGGGGCGTCTCCATCACACAGGCATCCCAGGGCAACTTCACCTACGAGCGGATAGATGTCGAGAACAGGGTGTTCCAGCCAAAGATGTATTTCTACCCTATCCCTCAGACGGACCAGCAGATTTCCGGATGGGCACAGAACCCTCTATGGTAGCATTGTGATAACAATTAATGAAAGATGATATGAAATCAGTGAAGAATATTGCATTTATCTGTACAGGTATCGCTGCCGTCCTTGCAGTCGCTTCCTGCGATGTGAAGATAGTGAATGCGGATTACCCGTCACAGAAGATCTATCTTCCGGCGGCCGTAGAGAGCAACATATATACTGTCGACCAGGCAAACATCTCGACAGGTTCCACTCCGACACCGGGAAATCCGTACCAGTTCCTCATAGACTATGATGAGGGGACTTTCACCATCCCGCTTTCCGTCTACAGGTCCGGCATCAACAATGATGGGGCAGTGACCGTGGATGTCTGGTTTGATGAGGAGCTTGTGTATGATGCCATCCTTAACGGCGAACTTGCCGATGATGTGGAGGTGATAACAAGCGATATCCTGCTGGAGGATGTGCCCGGGAATGTGGTGGTTCAGGATGGGCAGTCATCGGTTCTGTTCAATGTGGTGCTTGACTATTATTATCTGCTTGACAGACCGGATTCACAGCTCGCATTCGGCATCAGCATAGACTGTGATGACCGAGAACTCAATGAAGATGCCAGCAGGCTGATTGTGGTTATTGACACTTCAATTTTCAATGAATTATGATGAACAAAAGGATATTGCCGCTGATACTGGCTGTGCCTGCGGTGTTTGCTTGTGACAGCAGTATCTCGTATGATGACTATATACTGCCGACGGAGGATGTGTACACGGCAGTCCCTGCCAACGATTTCCTTGGCAGCATCGGGGTCAATTCCTCCATCGACAACAGGGGCGAGACCCTGGAAAAGACTGTCGAGTGTATGGAGTACCTCGGGGCACGCTGGATCCGAAGCGGGTACACTCCTACTCCATCGAGGTTCGACCCTCTCATCGCTGCAGGAGTCAAGTTCTCCATTTCCGTGAATGCGGATGACCAGTATGACGATGACGAGAAGATAAATCTTCCTATCGAGACTGCCAAGTATCTCAAGGAGAGGAATGCCCTGATAGCGATGGAGGGGGCCAACGAGCCTAACAACTGGGACATTTATTATGGCGGAGAAGTCGGTGGCGGTTCCCATTCGTGGGTGCCTCTCGCGCAGCTGCATACCGATTTCTATGAGGCTGTGAAGGCCACTCCGGAGCTTGCCGATGTGGATGTGTGGACCATATCCGAAGCGGGTGCCATGGTGGACAATGTCGGACTCCAGTACCTCACGATACCGGAAGGGGCAGGCTGCCTGCTTCCAGAGGGGACAAGGTTCGCGGATGCCGTGAATATCCATAATTATTTCTCCCATAGCAATTTCGTCGCTCCCCAGAATAACCAGACTTGGCTTGCGGCCGACCCGTCGTCCGCCTGCCCGGTGGACGGGCTCTATGGCAACCACGGTCTTACCTGGGCCAACAAGTATAGGGGATATTCCGAGGCCGAGTGTATGACCATCCGCAAGGTGACTACCGAGACCGGCATCACACTCAGCAATCCTGATGACTGGGACGAAGGCCCTATCAGCCAGGAGGTGCAGGGGCTGATGTATATGTCCTGCTATCTTGCACAGTTCGCAAGGGGTTGGGAGTACACCTCAATGTATATTCTCCGGGACCGCTCCGATGAGGAGGGCAACCAGACCTTCGGTTTCTATTCTCCGGAATATCAGCCGCGCACCGCAGCACATTATCTGCACAACCTGACCACCATTCTTGCGGATGACCAGTCGATTGCGAATCCTGGCAGGGTGGCGTTCTCTATCCCGGACAAGCCGGAGACGGTGCATACCCTTCTTCTCCAGAAGTTCGACGGGACCTACTGTCTTGTCGTGTGGGGAGAGAAATATCTCGGAGGGACAGACAATATCGAAGTCCGCTTCAGGGACACCTGGTCCACTATTGCAGTCTATGACCCTACAGCGGGTACAGAGGCAGTGGAGACCCTGACGAACACCAATGTGGTGCCGCTTGAGATGAGCAACAAACCGTTTATTCTTCAATTCAGATAACAGACAGACCATGAAACTGATCAATAAGTCCATAATCCTGTGTGCAGTGGTTTCCGGCATGGCAGTGCCGGGATGTACGGCAGGGAATGACAAAGGGGTGCAGGCCGTACCTGCAAATGACTTCCTGTCAAGCATAGGAGTCAATTCATCCATCGACACCAGGGGCGAGAGCCTCGACAAGACCCTCGAATGTATGCAGTATCTCGGGGCGCGCTGGATCCGCAGCGGATACGGGGCCAAGGGATTCGACAGCTTCGACTACCTGATAGACAAGGGAGGCATCAAGTTCTCCATGTCCATCGGGACAGGCACCAGCGGATTCGAGGCACCGATAGAGGCTGCAAAGCATCTGAAGGCAAGGGGAGCCCTGATAGCGATGGAGGGAGCTAACGAGCCGAACAACTGGACCATAACATACAACGGCAAGGAGGGCGGCGGCAGCCTGTCCTGGATGCCGGTGGCGGAATGCCACAGGGATTTCTACTCTGCGATAAAGGCCACCCCTGAACTCGCGGATGTGGATGTATGGTCCATCACGGAGGCAGGTGCCCAGACAGACAATGTCGGACTCCAGTTCACTACCATTCCGGAGGGGGCAGGATGCCTGCTCCCTGCAGGGACCACCTTTGCGGATGTCGTGAATGTACACAACTATTTCATCCATCCGAACTGGCCTGCCCCTCAGGACAACCAGACATGGAATGCATCCGACCCGTCTTCTGCCTGCAGGGCAGACGGCCTGTACGGCAACAACGGGCTGACATGGCTCAACAAGTTCCGCGGATATTCCGAGGATGAGTGCAAGACTGTCCGCAAGGTGACCACCGAGACCGGTGCGACCATAGGCGGGGTGGTGACAGAGGAGATGCAGGCGAGGATGTACATGTCCTGCTATCTTGCACAGTTCGCACGCGGATGGGAATATACCGCCATGTATATCCTCCGCGACCGCTCCGATGAGGCAGGCAACCAGACTTTCGGCTTCTATACCACCGACTACAGGCCGCGTCAGGCCGCGCACTATCTGCACAACCTGACCACCATCCTTGCGGATGACACCTCCATCAGCAATCCGGGCAAGGTGGATTTCTCGATACCGGAGCAGCCGGAGACTGTGCATACCCTCCTTCTCCAGAAGAACGACAGGACATACGAGCTTGTTGTCTGGGGAGAAAAGTATGCAGGGGGCACGGATGACATAACTGTCAGCCTCGGCAAGAAATACAGGACAGTGAAGGTCTATGACCCTACAAAGGGCACGGACCCGGTACAGACCCTGACAGGGGTGTCCGAGGTGCCTCTTGCCATGACTACCCATCCGTATATCCTTGAATTCAGATAGGTTTTCCGGAGATGAGACATATATTCTATACAATCCTGACCTTTTTTATCCTGGCCGGACCGGTTGCCTCATGGCAGGCAGCCGGCCAGGTCATGGAAGACCGCATGTACCGGATAGTGTCGCTTGCCGGTCTGGCAATAGACAACAGGCTCAACCCTGACAACCTCGGGAACCTGTTCCTGAGCCCAGTGGACAGGAAGGATCAGGGGCAGCTGTGGCGGCTTGTGAAGTATGCAGATGCATACGTCATATACAGCCCTTTCACCAACAAGAGCTTCGATGTGGTCAATGCAGGAGGGGAGAACACCCCTCTCGGGACCTGGGATTTCAGCCGGGCCAATGTCAACCAGCATTTTGTCATCACTTTCAACGGGGATGGCACCATTGCCATCAACCACCAGAACAGCGGAAGGTCTCTTGCCCTGACCGGTGAGGACAGGGATGGGGAGAAAGTGTTCCTGATGAAGCCGGGCGAGCCATCTCTCAAATGGACTCTCGTCCCTGCCAAGGATAAGCTGCCTCCGGAGAATCTGCGCGGCAAGACGGAGTGGGAGAATGAACAGATAGTCGGGGTGAACAAGCTTCCTGGTCATGTCACCCGAATCCCGTATCCGGATGTGCAGAGCATGAGGGAGGATGAGCATTATCTCCGTCCATGGGAGATGCCGTCCTCCGGACTGTATCTGTCCCTGAACGGAAACTGGAAATTCCACTGGGTGCCGAAGCCGGATGAGCGTCCTGCGGATTTCTATAAGCCGGGCTATGATGTGAGCGCCTGGGATGAGATTCCAGTGCCGTCCAACTGGGAGATGCTCGGATACGGTACGCCTATCTATACCAATGTGACATATCCGTTCAAGAACGCTCCGTCCAGGATACTGCCCCAGAAAGGATATACCAACGAGTATGAGACCAATCCTGTGGGTTCATACCGGAGGGAGATAGAGATTCCGGCCGGCTGGGATGGGAAGCAGGTCTTCCTGCATTTCGACGGAGTCTACAGCGGCTTCTATGTCTGGGTCAACGGCCGCAAGGTCGGATACAGCGAAGGGGCCAACAATGATGCCGAATTCAATGTGACCGGATTTGTACGGCCCGGGGTCAATACCGTCGCTGTCGAGGTCTACAGATGGACTGACGGGAGCTATCTCGAGGACCAGGACATGTTCCGTCTGAGCGGGATACACAAGAATGTCTATATGTATGCCGCCCCATCCGTCAATGTAAGGGATTTCCATATCAATACGGCTTTCTGTGATGATGGTTATGCTTCCGCAGATCTTACGCTGGATGTATTTGTCTCCAATGACGGGAAGAAGAAGGCCGCTTCATATATGGTCGATGCTGTTTTGATGGATCCGTCAGGCAAGCAGGTGGCATCCGCCTCTGTTCCCGTTGGAGCAGTCGCTCCGGGTGAGGAGGACAAGGTCTCTCTTGCTATGGATGTGGATGCCCCTGAAATGTGGTCGGCCGAGAAGCCTGCCCTCTATACCGTGGAGATTGTCTTGAGGAATGCCTCGGGTGAGGTGGTAGAAGCTATGAGCAACCGTATGGGCTTCAGGGATATCCAGATACGGGACAGCCGCGTCTATGTCAACGGCAACCAGGTCTACTTCAAGGGTGTCAACCGTCACGAGATACATCCGCGTCTGGGCAAGCATGTCCCTGTGGAGACTTCCATTCAGGACATCCTGCTGATGAAGCGCAGCAACATCAACACTGTCCGCACCTGCCACTACCCGCAGAGTCCGGAGACATACGCCCTGTATGACTATTACGGGATGTATGTGATGGATGAGGCGGACATAGAGTGCCACGGCAACCATTCCCTCAGCGAGAAGGCCTCCTGGCTCCCTGCATTCAAGGACAGGGTCACAAGGGTCATCCAGCGGGACAGGAACCACCCGTGCGTCATCTTCTGGTCTCTCGGCAACGAATGCGGAGGGGGAGAGAACTTCGATGCCCTCCACAAGCTGGCCAATTCCATGGACCCGACCAGACCGGTCCATTACGAGGGCAACAGCAACTATGCCGACATGGATTCCAACATGTATCCGGATATACCGAGGATGATCAGGACTGACCGTAACGGCTCCGACAAGCCGTACTTCCTGTGCGAATATGCCCATTCCATGGGTAACGCTCCAGGCAATCTTGCAGAATACTGGGAATATATCGAGAATTCACAGAGGATGATAGGCGCCTGCATCTGGGACTGGGTGGACCAGGGCATCAACAAGGTCGGCCGTCCGGACACCGAGTTCTACTATGGAGGGGACTTCGGGGACAGGCCTAATGATGGGGACTTCAGCTGCGATGGGCTTGTGACCCCGGACAGGAGGACTACGGCGAAGCTCGCGGAGACTAAGAAGGTCTATCAGTACATCAAGTTCCATCCGGTTGATCTGCAGGCAGGAATCATCGGGATAAAGAACGGGTATGACTTTTCCGACCTGTCTGAATTCACTTTCTCCTGGGAACTTCTGAAAGATGGTTCTGTCATCGAGAGCGGCATCCTTCCGAAACTCTACGGAGAACCGGATGCGGAGGTTGAGGTCAAGATACCTTTCAAGGAAACTGTCAGCCGTGAGTCAGAATATTTTCTGAACATATACTCATCCCTTTCCGATGCCACCCTGTGGGCGGATGCCGGGCATAAGGTAGCTGCGGAGCAGTTCGCCCTGACTTCAAGGCCTGCCCCGGCAGCGGGAAGGACTGTGACAGGAACTCTGACTGCAGACATTACAGAGGATGGCGTGACTGTTTCTTCCGGACAGTTCACTGTATCATTCTCCGGGAAAGACGGTAGGATAACCGGCCTGACATACGGAGGCAGGAAGATGCTCGAGGAACAGGATGCAATGTCAATGCTGTGGTACAGGAGTGTCGGCAACGACAAGTTCACAGACCAGACCGCATATCCATCGGAACATACAGGCACATCGTTCAGCTGCACCGTGGCTGAAGATTCTGTCAGTGCTGTCATCAGGGCTGAAGGGTATGTGGACATTGCTGCTGAAGGCAAAGACTGGAAGATGCCGTACACTGTGAAATATACCGTTTGGGCCGATGGAGTCATCGATGTGGATGCATCGTTCACCAAGCCTTCCGGTACCGGTGTCATCAGGAGGATGGGAATCGGTCTTGCCGTGGTGCCAGGATACGAGAATGTCAGGTGGTATGGCAAAGGCCCTCACGAGAGCTATATAGACAGATGCAGGTCGGCTGCAGTCGGCATATATGAGGACTCGGTGGATGGATTCGTCTCCGAACACTATGTCAGGGCGCAGAGTATGGGCAACAGGGAGGACACGAGATGGTTCGAGGTCACCGATGACTCCGGAGCAGGACTCAGGATTGAACTCCTGTCCGGGAAGATGAGTTTCAGCGCGATGCACTATACCGATGCAGACCTCTGGAACATTGCCCACGACTACAGGCTCCCTGAAGTACGCCGCGATGAGACTCTGGTCAACATAGATGTGATCCAGCAGGGGCTCGGCAATGCCACCTGCGGCCCGGAACCTCTTCCGGAATATATGATACCTGAAGACAGTCCGATGGAATACTCGTTCAGGATATCGCATATAGAGTAAAACAGAAATCCTTATGAAAAAGTCAGCAATATTTCCATTGATGGTATGCCTGTCATTGCTGCCGGTGTCCTGCAACAGAATGCAGGACCTGGCAGTATATGCGGACCCTATGGTCGGGACGGCCTATACGGGCCATACCTTCCCGGGTGCCGCATATCCGTTCGGCTTCATGCAGCCGGGGCCTCAGACAGGCAATTTCGGCTGGGAGCACTGCAGCGGATACAACAATGATGATGAGCAGATATGGGGCTTCGGACAGAACCATATCAACGGTACCGGAGTGCCTGATCTCGGAGACCTTATGATGATGCCTTTCTCAACCAAGAAATGTCCTGATTTCAGGAGTGCTTGGGACAAGGGGACCGAGCAGGCGGAACCCGGGTATTACCGTGTCAGCCTTATCGACAACGATGTCGATGTGGAGCTGACGGCATCGCCTCACGTGGCGATGCACCGCTATTCTTTCAACGGTGATGCAGCCAAGGTGTTCATAGACTTCCAGACTGCCCAGACAAGTTCCGAGGAACAGTACAACACGCACGTGCTCGATGCCGAGGTCAATTTCGAGAGTCCGCAGGTCATATCGGGACATCATTATGTTACAGGATGGGTCAAGAGGCATTTCTACTATGTGATGCAGTTCGACACCCCTGTCACCGACACTGTTCGCATTGCGGGTGCTCCGGAGAACAAGGCCCCCAAGTATGTGCTTTCCTTCCCGGATGGGACGGAGACAGTTATGGTGAAGGTGGCGATGTCCACAGTGAGCATCGACGAGGCCAGGGCAAATCTGTCGGCGGAAGTCCCGGACTGGGATTTCGACTCTGTCAGGAAGGCCGCCAGAGATGAGTGGAACAGGTATTTCAACCTCATCTCAGCCAAGGGGACAGACGACCAGCTTGCCAATCTGTACACTTCATTCTACCATCTCCTGATACAGCCGAACAACATAGCCGATGTCAGCGGACGGTATCGCGGGGCGGATGACAAGGTATATCAGGCCGCCGGAGGGAGTCACTATTCCACATTCTCGATGTGGGACACTTTCCGTGCCGCGCATCCTTTCTATGCATTGCTGATGCCGGAGATGGATGCCGCCTTTGTCGGCAGTATGCTCGACCAGTGTGACCAGCAGGGATTCCTGCCTATATGGGCGCTCTGGGGCAAGGAGAATTACTGCATGATCGGCAACCATTCTGTCCCTGCAGTGGTGGATGCCTGCCTGAAGAATCTTCCTGGAGTGGACAGGGAGAGGGCATACGCGGCAGTGAAAAAATCCCTCACCGAGCCGCATTTCAAGGCGGACTGGGACATATACGACAAATATGGCTACTATCCGTTCGACCTCATACGTGAGGAGTCTGTATCAAGGACTCTTGAGTGCGGATATGATGACTACTGTGCGGCCCTGCTCGCAAAAGAGCTTGGATATGAGGATGACTATGCGTTCTTTATGAAGAGGTCGCAGTATTACCGCAATCTGTTCGATCCGTCAACCGGCCTGATGAGAGGCAAGGACAGCGATGGCAACTGGAGGACCCCGTTCGACAAGTTCCATCTGTCCCATGCAGGGACTGCAGGAGGAGACTACACCGAGGGCAATGCGTGGCAGTACACGTGGCATGTCCTGCAGGATGTGGATGGGCTTGTCGAGCTTATGGGCGGCAAGGAGAAATTCCTCACTAAACTGGATTCTCTCTTCGTCCTCGACACCAAGGCCGAGGCCACGGGGTTTGTCGGAGATGTCACCGGCCTTATCGGACAGTATGCCCACGGCAACGAACCGAGCCATCATGTAGTGTATCTCTACAGTCTGCTCGGGAAGAAAGACCGGACCGCCGAACTGGTGCGTGAGGTATTCGACAGGTTCTACCAGCCGAAGCCTGACGGACTGTGCGGGAATGATGACTGCGGACAGATGTCGGCATGGTACATATTCTCTGCGCTGGGGTTCTATCCTGTTGACAGCGTGTCAGGAGAATATATCATAGGAGCGCCCCAGCTTCCGTATTTCAGGATATCGCTCCCGAACGGGAAGACACTCGAAATAGTGGCGGAAGGGCTTTCGGAGGAGAACCTGTATGTCGGAAGCGTGACCCTGAACGGCTCTCCTCTGGACAATGTCATCACATACGGACAGATAATGCAGGGAGGCAAACTCGTGTATGAGATGACTTCCGGAATGGAACAGAAAGATATTAACCGATAAAACCAAAAGCAGTGAAAAAGACCTATTGCATATTGGCGGCGGCGTTGGCGGCCTGTGTGTTCACGGCCGGGACAGTTTCCCGCCACGGGAAGGGTATGGAGCCGGTTGACTATGTGAACCCGTACATAGGAAGCATCAGTCATCTTCTTGTGCCCGTCTATCCTACAGTGCATCTTCCAAACAGTATGGTACGTGCCATCCCTATGAGGGGGGAATATTCGGACAATGTCATAGGCGGGCTTCCTGTGACCATAACGGGGCACAGGGGCGGTACGGCATTCAGCATCTGCCCGCGGAACGATGGCGGCAGTCTGGATGAGAAGATGACATACCGCTATGATTACGAGCAGGTCAGACCGTACAGGTATGATGTGTATCTGGATGATGTCCGGGCGAATGTACATTATGCCCCGTCACACAGGTCCGCGGTGTACACCATTGAATTTCTCACGGATGGCCCCCATTATGTCGTGGTCGGCACAGGTGTGGGAGAGCTTGCCGTGGACGATGATGGCACAGTCACCGGACACAGCGTATTGAAAGGCGATACGAGACTGTATCTCTGTATGCAGCCGGGTCAGAAGCCGTCCGAGGTCAAGTCTCTCTCCGAAGGCAAAGTGGCTCTCCGTTTTGATGAGAATGAGATAGATCTCAGATACGGAGTGTCTTTCATAGATGCCGGGCAGGCAAGGGCCAACCTTGAGGGCGAGGTAGCGGGACTGACTGTCGACCAGGTGGCGGCTGCCGGCCGTGACATCTGGAATGCAACCCTTTCCAAGGTGCAGGTGAAAGGCGGGACTGACGACCAGAAGACAGTGTTCTATACCTCAATGTACAGGATATACGAGCGTCCGGTGAACATTTCCGAAGATGGCAGGTACTATAGCGCGTATGATGGCAAGGTCCATGAGGATGGCGGCCGTCCGATGTATCTGGATGACTGGTATTGGGACACTTTCCGTGCCGCACATCCGTTCAGGACGATAATCGACCCGCAGCTTGAGATGGATATGGTCAATTCGGCCGTGACAGCCGCATCGCAGTCGGAGCACAGGTGGATGCCGATGTTCCCTACGGTCACTGGGGACAACCATTCGATGAACTGCAACCACGGAGTGGCCGTGGTGGCGGACTGCATTTCCAAGGGATTGACAGACTTTGACACGGATCTGGCATACGAGGTCTGCAAGGGCGCGTTGACAGACAAGTCCTTTGCTCCGTGGACACGGATGCCTGCCCAGAGGCTTGACGGCTTCTACCACGAGCATGGCTATTATCCGGCTATTCCGGAAGGTGCCGATGAGCCGGAGCCGTATATACATGGTTTCGAAAAGCGCCAGCCGGTGGCCGTGACCCTTGGTACCGCGTATGACAACTGGTGCATGTCCCGGATTGCCTCATACACAGGCAACAGCAAGGATGCGGGGTATTTTGCAGACAGGAGTTACGACTACCGCAATCTCTTCAACAAGGAGACAGGGTTTTTCCATCCGAAGGACGAGGCAGGCTGTTTCATAAAGCCGTTCGACTACTGCCGTTCCGGCGGGGTCGGCTTCCGTGAGTTCTATGACGAGAACAACGCGTGGATATACCGCTGGGAAGTCCCTCACAATGTTGCAGACCTGATATTGCTTATGGGCGGTCCGGAGAAATTCACCGCAGCCCTCGACACTATGTTCGACACACCTCTGGAGTCCGGCAAATTCAATATATGGCAGCAGAGTCCGGACCACAGTGCGGTCGTGGGACATTTCTCCATGGGCAACGAGCCATGTATGCATATCCCGTATCTCTACAACTATGCAGGACAGCCGTGGAAGACCCAGAGGATGACAAGGACACTTCTCGACAAGTGGTTCCGCAACGACCTGATGGGCATTCCTGGAGATGAGGATGGCGGCGGACTGTGCGGCTTTGCCGTATTCTCCATGATGGGATTCTATCCTGTCACTCCGGGCCTGCCGGTGTATGCATTGACCTCCCCTGTGTTCGAGGAAGTGTCTGTGGATGTCGGTGACGGAAAGACATTCAGGATTGTCTGCAAGGACTACAGTCCGGAACACAGGTATATACAGAGTGCAAAGCTTGATGGTGAAGACTGGAACAGGTCATGGATTTCGCATAAGGACATTATGGATGGAGGCGTACTGGAACTCACTATGGGCCGTTATCCGTCCGAGACGTGGGCTTCGGCTCCGGAAAGCTGTCCTCCTTCTTTCTCTATGGATGGGGACGGGAAGGACAACGGCACCCCGATATCCGAGCCTAATCCTCAGTATGCCGATTTCAACTATGGCCAGACCGGAAACGAGCATTCCGAATGGGTCCAGAGCATCACTGTGCAGGAGCCTGAATGCCGCTCCGATGTCAAGGGAAAGGTGACGGTCAGGTTTACCGCTCCGGGCATGTCCGTGGCTAATGCCATGCTGTGGAGCCAGCCGACAAAGAAAGACACATCCGTATGGGGACACGATGTGCTCCTGACCCCGAAGAAAGGTCTGAAGCTTGCCGCAGACGGGACTGGGACATTCTCGTTCGATGCAGACAGGTTCCCTGCAGGACCGATGAATGTCAGGATATATACCAACAGCAATGACGGGAAGAAGGATTTCTTCGAACTTCAGCTCTACAATACTGGAGGAAAACACTGGAACCAGGGTATCCCGGACAATGACCCTCCGGGAGCGGAAGGTCTCAAGCTGATATACACGGACGACTTCGACGGCCCTCTCTCCATATCCAATGATGGTATAGGTGCGAGGTACAATGCCCACAAGCCGCGCTTCGGAGACTTCAGCGGATGGCAGTTCGCAGATGTGGATGGCCCTGACAACCCGTTCTTCCAGAGGGACACCTATCTCAAGATAGCCGCCCGCAAGAGACCTGGCTCCAACGGAAGCTCCGGCCTTATAGCATCCGTCAATATGGACGGTGAAGGTTTCTGGGTCAAGGCTCCGTGCTACCTCGAGTGCCGTTTCACGGCCCAGTCGGCTCCGGGCACGTGGCCGGCATTCTGGACCATTACCGGGCTTGACCAGAGCTCCAACGGAGATGAACTTGATATCATCGAGGCATACGGTGGAGTCGGTCCTGGCAATCCGAACCATCCCGGCTACTCCATCTGCAGCCATTTCTGGGGACAGAAGAATCCTGACGGTACGGACAAGGAGCATCTCGACTGCGTGGTGCCTATGATGGAGATAGGCGGCAAGTCATACTGGTCCACTACATTCCACACCTATGCGGTGCGCATAGACCTTGACTACACGACCTATTATATGGACAATATCGAGGTCTTCCGCCATCCGACCAACGATGTCTCCCGCGAGCGCCCTCACCTTTTCCTTATCAACTATGCCATCGGCGGCATCAGCGGCTGGGGAATAGACCTGGAGAGGTACGGCAACGGTACCGATATGTACGTGGACTATGTCCGTGTCTATGCGGAGGAAGAGATAGAATATTCTATCCCGAGACCGGAGAAATGATTGTTCAACACACTAAAACATAATTCCAGACATTATGAAACATTTTTACACATTGACCTTAGGCGCGCTGGCAATGATTCTTGCCATTGCGGCTTGTAAGAAGGAGGAGACCCCATCGGGCGGGAACGAGCCGGTGATGGTTACTGCCTCCTGGACTGCAAGTTTCGAGGACTACCAGTCTGTAACGAAGGCATCCCTTATGGATGACCTGTCGGTAGAATGGGAGGAGGGAGATGCCATCTCCGTGTTCTCGAACAGGACAAACTATCAGATTACGGCATCTTCAGTGAATGGGGCGACTGCATCGTTTTCCGGAGAAGTTGCACAGGCAGAGACCTATCTTGCTCTGTATCCTTATAATTCCGAGGCATCAAGCAGCGGAGACAATATCACTGCAATACTTCCGGAGACACAGACTCTGGTGGCTGGCGGTGCTGATCCGGCTGCGATGCTTGCAGTTGCGAGGACACAGTCTTCAGAGATGACTTTCAAGAATATGGTTGCTCTTGTCGGCATCAAATGTACAGGGGATGTCGAGTCGCTGGCCATAACTGCTTCAGGAGAAGATGACCGTCTGGCAGGAAGGGTGCGTTTCAATACCGGTACAGGCAGGGCGACTGCAATATCGGGCAGCAACAGGATCGATCTGGATGGAAATCCGGAAGATGGGCAGACATACTATTTCGCCGTTATCCCGGGTGAGGTTACAGGCCTTACTGTGGTTGCGATGAATGATGAAGGCAAAACCGCAGAAATATCTGTCGAGGAAAAGGCGGTGACGTATGGGAGCAATACGGTGACAGTCTATGACGTCGACTTTGTCAATGACGCCGACTGGATTCTCCGTCCGCCGACAGGGCAGAGCTATGTCCTTGAGGGAGCGGATGCGGTGAACGAATTCTGTGAACTGCTCCCGAATCCTAAGGAGGAAGTCGTGGATCTGACAATCAAAGGGTCGGATGTGACGGATGAGATTATCTCCAAGATACAGCAGAGGGTCGGAGCAATCAGCGGAAATGTGGTATGGGACAATGTCGGTGCTACTGCTACTGCAGGCTTTTTCGATGCTATTACATGTAACGGGGGCATTACCCTCAGCAACTGCGCTTTTCTTGAGAGCCTTTCAGGATTCGATGCCTATACGGCTGTCGGAGGCGACCTTGTGATAGAGAACTGTGCAGCCATCGGACAGGGATTCGCTGCACTTGAGAGTGTTGGCGGTTCGTTCAGGCTCGAGAACACTACGGCAAGGATCGGCGAGGGTGCATCATTCGCGGCCCTGAAGACCGTCGGCGGGGACTTCAGCATCATAGACTGCGGCGAGACAGTCACTTCATTCAAGGGTGCGACCCTGCAGACAGTGGAAGGCAGCATCAACATCACCGGCAACGCATCCCTGACAAGTCTCGCAGGACTTGATGCTCTCACAAGGGTAGGCGGGGATGTCATAATCACCGACAACGGCGATATCCCTAATATTACCGATGAGACCAATGTCGGCTATTGCATTATCCAGGAATACCGCAATATGAGCATTGTCAGCTCGACCGCGAATGTGCGTCTCGGCTCTTCCGACAATACAATCGACCTGTCCACTCTCCCTACCTGTGACGGGACTCTGCCAGGAGAGGCGCAGAGCTACACCATCACAAGCCAGGCCCAGCTGGAGGCATTTCTCAGCGCAGGGGTCACCGAAGAGACTGTCAACAATCTTACTATTACCGGAAGCGACATAACCGCAGATGCCATCAACCGTCTGGCAGAGAGAGTATATGCAGTGGAAGGGACATTGACTCTGGAAGACCTTACTCTGGTGACGGATGGCGAAAGCTTCAGCACCGAAGCGTTCCTCCCTGGTATGGTACACAACTATATTTTTGATGGAAGTATTGTAATCCGTAATGTGACGGGCAGTATCAACCCTAACGGATTCAGGGTTATCCATGAAATAAAAGGAGACCTGATAATCGAGAACTGTCCTCAATTCAGGACTGATGGAGGATATGCAGGTCTGGCACTTATAGAAAAGATAGGCGGTGATTTCAGGTTCGTAGATTCGGGGGCGTTCTTTGATGGATATGCGTTCGAGAACCTTAATCATATCGGAGGCGATTTCTTCCTTGAAGGGCTCGGATTCTTCTTCCTCAGAGGAATGGGTAATATGGATTATATCGGAGGCGACCTTGTAATAAAGGACAATCCATCTTTCTGGGGTCTGAACGGATTTGAAAATCTTACATATCTCGGAGGAGATGTGACGATTGTCAATTATGGGAAGCTCCAGATCAAGAGCGGAGTTGTCGATGGCGCGGACTGTGTCGGACTCTGTGTATTGAGGGATCTCCAGAACAATAATGTCATACGGCAGGATGCTGTGATTACTATCAGCAATAATGATGAAGTTGTGGATTATGATACAATCCTTTCCTGCTCGGCTACATACGAGGGTGACAAGAGCGGTGATGGAGAGAAGTTCGATGATCCGGAAACCGTGGGAGGATGGAACTAACAATATAGTCTGAATACAATGAAAACAATGAACAAGACCATAATATGTGCGGCAGCCGCCATTGCTCTGGCGGGCTGCGCCAAGGAGATGGAGATGCCTGCGGACCAGGAGCTCAGGAAAATGAGCTTCACCGGTGTCGTGGATGACAACATCGGGACGAAGACGGCTCTTACATCTGACTACAATGTCATCTGGACATCCGGGGACCAGATATCGGTATTCGCGGATGGGAACAACAGCCAGTTCACGGCTTCCAATATCAGGGCATCTGAAAGCGGACTTGAAGATGGAGTGGCTACTTTCGAAGGAATGGCCACAGCCGCTGATGTCTACTACGGAGTGTATCCGTACAATGAAAGTGCGACAATATCAGAGACTATAGTATCAACTGTCCTTCCTACTGACCAGACTGCAGTCGCAGGCTCGTTTGCCGTAGGTTCCAACATATCGGTTGCCAAGGCAGCCGAGGAAGATGTGCTCCAGTTCCGCAATGCCGGTGCGATTGTAGGTCTGACGGTCAAAGGAGAAGGAATCTCTGCAGTCAGGCTCCAGTCTGCAGATGGAACGGCGGCAATGTCAGGTGCAGTCACTGTGGATGTAAGCGGCGACACTCCTGTAATGGCTATGGCATCAGGTGCAGTGAATCATGTCCGTCTCGTTGCAGAACAGCCGTCAGATGACAATCCGGATGCGACAGGTACTCTCGCTTCCGGGTCGACATACTATTTCGTGGTGGCTCCGGGCGAGTACAGCGGACTCCAGCTTGTGTTCGAGAATGCAGGGCTTGATGCGACATACACCACGACCACTTCCGAAACCGTTACGGTGGAGCGTAACGGCAACAAGAACCTCGGAGAGTTCACAGTTGAAGAAAGTGACTGGATTGTCAACACATACGCCGATTATGAATTTAACGGCAAGACTGATGTCGATGAGTTCATTGCCACTGTCCCTGAAGGGGAGAAGATGGAGCTCCGCAACCTTACTGTGACGGGACACGATGTCGACGATGCTGTGCTTGCTTCTCTTGCGTCCAAGATTTCTGCTGTCCGAGGCACATTGACATTTGATGGAATAGGGTCAGAAAATACGGATGGCTGGATAAATACTAATCAATTTATCAGTTCAGTTGACTGCCAGGGAAGCATCATATTCCGGAATATATCCAATACAATCAATCCTAACGGATTCACAGGATATACAAAAATCAATGGTGACTTCATAATTGATAATTGTCCTAACTTTGCGATAGCAGACTGGGTTCACGATCTGGAAAATATTTCAGAAGTGGTTGGAGACTTTGTAATTAATTCGGGCAAAAAGCTTGCTGGTTCAGTGTTCAACGGTCTTCGTAAGGTAGGTGGAAACTTTGAGCTTTCCAATATTACGGAAGTATGGTCGTTGAAGAACGGAATGCAGCTTGAGCAGATAGGTGGTGACCTTATAATCAAGGATAATGAATCACTCTGGAGTCTGCACGGATTCGAAAAACTTATCCATGTCGGAGGAAATGTTGTCATTACCGGTAACAATCCTAAGCTGCCTGAAGCATCCGGTGTAGTGGATGGAGATGACTGCATCGGTCTCTGCCTGATCAAGGATCTCCTCAATATGGGAGCCATCAGCGCGGATGCGGCCATCACTCTCACCACCGGAGAGGATGATCACACTGTCGATATTGGAACTCTCCAGTCCTGCAATCCGGACATAACCGCCAAGAGCTATGTAATTAATGGTGAAGCTGCTCTCAGGGCGTTTATAGATGGCGTAGGAACTGAGAAAGAGACTGTCTATGATTTGACGATTACCGGAACAGATTTTATGGAAGGGACATTAAGAGATATTGAATTAAGGGTTGGAGCAATCGAAGGGACTCTGACTTTCACGGATCTGAATACGGCTGACGGGGCTTGGTTCAGTACGGATGAGTGTCTTGAACAGATTGATTTGAAAGGAAGCATTGTATTCCGAAATATCGCATGTCCTATAAATCCAAACGGGACAAAGACATGGACGACTATATCTGGAGATATCATTATCGAAAATTGTCCGGAATTCCCTACAGGAGAGGGGTGGAGACCTTTTGAAAGTGTTACGGAAGTAGGCGGAGATGTTATTGTAACAGGTCCGGTTAAGCGTTTCGGAGCAGACTTCCTGGCAAATGTGAAGAAAATAGGAGGAGATTTCCATATTGAAGGAATCAATGAAAGCTTCTGGGAATATAAGAGTGAGACTTTGACTGAAATTGGAGGTGATCTTGTAATTAAAGATTGTGCGGTATTCTGCAATGGAGGAGCAGCATTCTATGGATTCAGTCATCTGACCCGTCTTGGCGGAGATGTGATTATTGACATTCCTACTTATTCATTGCCGAGGAATGATTATTCTCCGAGCCTTGTCGGTATCTGTATCTTCAATTACTACAAGGAGAACGGAATAATGTCAGAGGATGCTACAATCAGTATTATCGATGGCAGCAGTAATGGAGAGCCGATTGATATGACAACTGTAGGCTCTTGCGGCGGGCCGTTCCCGGAGCAGTAGTCAGTCAATGGCGGATTTTTCTATGCGTGAAATATTTTCACTTGTATTTATGATCTTTTTCCTGTCCTCCCTTTCCTGTGGAGGGCAGGAAAAAGTTTCTTATTTAGACTTCCCTGACGGGCTTTCCTGGGATTTCGGGAGGGCGAGGGAAGAGGGCGGTGAGCTTGTCCACACATACAGGTTTACCAACACTGGCAAAGACACTGTAACCATTGCGAATATCAATGTGTTCTGTAAGTGTACACGCGCTGTGGCATCAGCAAGGACTTTCCCTCCGGGCGAGTCAGGCGAGATCAGGGTCAGTTTCAGCCCGTATGGCTATCCTGGCAAGATCACCAAGAGCGTCAGGGTAACGCTCGCTCCGAAGTCGGATTTTCTTCTGACATTCACTGCGGATATCATTCCCCGCCAGAAGCCAGTGGAGGAGGAGTATCCTGTTCTGCTCCGGTCATCCGGACTGCGTTTCGACAAGACATCGTTCAACTTTTCTTGGATGACGGCAGGACAGTCCAAGAGTATGATATTGAAGTGTACGAACACATCTTCTGTCCCACGTTCTATAGAAGTTGCGGACAGGCACGGAAGCGGTCTTCTGGATATATGGTGCCCTGGAGTCATCCGTCCCGGAGAAAAGGCGGAGCTTGTCCTTACCTACAGGCCTGATTCCACACTGGCGGATGTCGGGTTCCAGAGGGACACTTTCTCCCTTGCGGTAGCCGGGCAGTTCGAGTCCATTCCTGTAGATGCCCAGGTAGCCGTGGTGGAGGTCTTCCCCGGGCAGGACAAGGATGTCCCCGTTCCGGGATTGAGCATAAGCAATTCCTATCTCAATCTGCATGATATCCCGGCCGGTTCTCCAGACAGGACCCTTCCGTATACCGTGAGAAATATAGGCAAGGCTCCTCTGACAATCAGGGATGTGGACTGTCCTGATGGCATTACCTGCTCTTTAAGACAGGGAACGGTGGTGGAGCCGGGATGTACCGTGCAATTTGTTCTTACCGTCCGTTTTTCGGCTTTCCCGGAGGGAAAATTCTTCGAGACAGTCCGCGTGCTCTCCAATGACCCAGTCCGGCCAGTCAAGTCGCTTCTCCTGACGGCAAAGATTGCCGCCCGGCCCCAAGTCCAGTCCTCTTCTGCGGAAAAACCATGAATTTCAGTGAAATTTTAATGTTTATCCGCAAAAATACCCCTGTCAGTTGTCAGATTATGGGACATTTTTGCGGATAACCGGTATTGTCAAGTCAGAATTGCCGGATCTTTCAGAGTTTCCTGATCTCGTCCTCCGGAAGTCCTGTCAGTTCGGATATCAGGGTCATCCCGAGTCCTTTCTCCTTCATGGCACGGGCCACTTCCGTTTTTCCCTCGGTGAGCCCTTCGGCCTTGCCCTTTGCTTCGCCCTCGGCGAGTCCCTCGGCAAGCCCTTCGGCCTTGCCCTTTGCTTCGCCTTCAGCCCGGTAGGTGTTAAGGATATTCGTATAGTCGCGCTCTGTCATCAT
>CALVAC010000012.1 GCA_944325435.1 uncultured Bacteroidales bacterium
AGACTCTTCCCGAAGCGCCTGGGACGGCTCAGGAAATAATATTTGCCCGTAGATACAAGCCTGTGTATCTGTTCGGTCTTGTCTACATAGATATAGCCTCCTTTTCTGAGGTCCTCAAAATTCTGGATTCCGATAGGGTACAGCATAAAATCTCGTTTTGTAACCATTGATGCCGTTCGTCCGTTATATACGGGCACCACCGGTCGGCACATTTCTTACAAAAATAACAAATAGTTCTGAATACTGCCCAATTTTCATTTATATTGCAACCGCTGTGGCCATATTGGGCTGTATAAGCCATTCGTGGCACTTTATAATAATTTTACGGCTGTGTCATGATATGGTACAGCCGGATTTTATTTTTGCCGGGCAGAAGAGGATATTGGAATTGAAAACAAGATGGCAACGGCAAAGGACAAGGCAAAGGAAGAAAAAATTCTCCAGCTCCGGAAAGCGGGGGCGGAGGCTCTGGTCAGGACGGAATCGGAACAGCTAGGGATCGGCATAGAACCAGATTTCGGAGAGGAGAAAATCCAAATAAACTGCAAAATGCGCGATTCGTCTGTAATGAGGCTCAGGACAGATTACAGGAATTTTACGGACGGGGCATCTAACATCTTCAGATTTATAGAACTTATGGCAGGACCACGCGAAAATGGAGAAGGGAATGGTAACTGATGATATAAAGGCAAAACCAGGGCATAATTCTGATGCAGCCGGATGGGAATCCGTCGTGCAGCAGCTTAACCACATACTGGAACCTGACAAGCCGTCTGAGGTTGCCGCTGACGAAAGGATACAGTACCGGGTAAAATACGTACTGGACAGAGAAGGTCTGAACGGCATAGTCTACCAGAAACGGGCTGAAGGTGATGTGTGGCTGGATGAGAAGCATTTATCGGTCAGACAGTTCATTTTCGAAGATACACCGTTTAAGGATGAAACGGACATAGCAGTGATTGATGCCATATCAAAGACTTATTTTACAAAGCAGGGCTATAGCAGAAAATCTGTTCTGAATGATATCTTGCCGCATCTTGCCGGTTCCGGACGGGTCTTTGACATTTCCGGAGCCCAGGTACAGATAGACAGCGCAGGCAAACCGTCCCTGAATGTATTCAACGATGCGGAAAGCATAGTCATCGGATCGGATTTCAGTCTCGGGGCTTCCGGGCAGATGCTGAACCGCATGGTGAAACGGCTGGCGTCAGACCGTTATTCCGTGATAACATTGAACCTCATGCAAAGGAAAATCCTCCGGATGCTTCTTAAGACCAGGTCTTTCCCTTTCTCTGCCGCAGCCGGACTGAAAGATTTTCTGGACAAGGTTAGGGAAATGTTCAATGTCTCGGAAAATCTTGAACCGCTGATAAACAAGCAGTATGTTGATTCTGACGGCAAGGTTGCGGTAATTTTTTCAGCATATCCGGGATCGCAGTACGGGGTCAGGATGGAGGCGAGACCGTATGATGGCTGTGATATTCATTTTTCTCCTGGATCGGGTGCTGAAGAATGCCTGCATGACAATGTCATTTATCATAGGGATTTGGCAAAGGAGAAGGAAAGGGCCGAAAACATTGTCAGAAAATACAGATTTCTCTATAAAAGAAGTCTTGACGGGACATATTTCATCAATTCTACTGCCAAGATGCTGAATGTGCTGGATTTCGTACATAATCATCAGGATGATTATGTGATTGAATGGCAGGGAAATATGAAAATTTCAGTTGGAAGGATGTCTTTCCGGGACGGGAACGGGCTCAGTCTGGTATCCAATGAAAGCTGGTTCGAACCTGAAGGCCAATTCCAGGTAGATGACAAGACGGTGACTTTCAAGGATCTGCTCAGGCATAGCAGGGACAGAGTTCATGGTAAATACATCAAGATAGATGAACAGACATATCTCCGCCTGACTGCCAAGATACAGAAGCAGCTGGACTCTCTTTCTATGATTGTATCTCCTTCCGGGAAGATTCCGAAATATTATGTCGGGACATTGGCGAAACTTTTGGAGACGGGCGATGGAAAGGGAGGTCTTCAGGTCGGCAAGGACCAGGGATTCCTTGACCTTCAGGAGAAGATGCAGCAGGCCTATATGATGACGCCGGAAGTTCCTGACGGTTTGAATGCTGTGCTGCGTCCGTATCAGAAAGAAGGCTTTGACTGGATGGTGCGGCTCGACGCCTGGGGAGCAGGGGCCTGCCTCGCTGATGACATGGGACTTGGAAAGACGGTGCAGACGATAGCTTTTCTTCTCCATAAGGCGCAGGAAGGTGCATCGCTTGTCATCGCCCCGAAGTCTGTGGTGCCGAACTGGCAGAGTGAACTTGCCCGTTTTGCCCCGTCATTGAGGTGGGTTGTGCTTAACGGTATGAAAGACAGGAGACTTGTAGTGGACAATGCTGCAGCTGGAGATGTAGTCCTGGCCACTTATGGGGTTCTCTCCTCCAACGGTGAGGCCCTTGCCGGTAAGAAGTGGAATGTGGTCTGTCTGGATGAGGCCCATTACATTAAGAATCGTGAGACGAAAGTTTCTAAGGCGGCCATGGACCTGAAGGCTGGAAGCCGAGTCATCTTGACGGGAACTCCAGTGCAGAACAACTTGAGCGAGGTCTGGAATTTGTTTCAATTCCTTAATCCCGGAATTTTGGGCCCGTATCCAGATTTCGTGATGAAGTATAGAGATGCTCCGGACGCCCTCCGGACTGAGCATAAGAAACTTATACAGCCGTTCATTCTGCGCAGGACCAAAGAAGAAGTGCTGAAGGACCTTCCTGTCAAGACTTGTTTCGACTACATTGTCCCGCTTACGCAGGATGAATATGACGGATACGAAGGCTTGAGGAATGATATCTATGAACAGATCTCCTCCGAAGAGAACCGGATCAGTGCCTTTGCCGGACTTACGAAGCTCAAGCTGGCGGCATGTTCCATGTCCTTGGGGAATCCTGCCTGGAGTGCTCCGTCCTCCAAGATGATGCATCTGATGAACATACTTGACAAACTGTATGGAACAGGGGACAATGTTCTTGTGTTCAGTCAGTTTACGAGTTTTCTGAATGAGGTCAGGACTGAGCTGGAGGGGCGCGGCATGAAATATCTTTATCTAGACGGACAGACTTCGACGGCGGAGCGTAAGCGTCTCGTGTCGGAGTTCCAGGACGGGAATGTCCCGATTTTCCTGATAAGCCTGAAGGCTGGAGGGCTCGGCCTGAACCTCACGGCAGCGAACTATGTCATCCTGCTGGATGTATGGTGGAATCCGGCGATTGAAAGTCAGGCTATGGACCGCGCCCACAGGATCGGCCAGTCACGTGACGTGACCGTCATAAGGATGATAAGCGGCAATACAGTCGAAGAAAAGATTGTCCGCCTGCAGGACAAGAAACAGTCTCTTTCCGACGATATGATGGAAGGAACTGCTGATACGGCGAAGCTCTCATACGATGAAATAATTGAATTGCTTAAAAAATGATCGACTATGGCGATAAAAATCAATACTCAGGAGCTTTATGACTTGCTGGAGGCGACTCCGGCAGAGCATAACATAATGCTTGCGGGAAAGCACGGAATCGGCAAGTCGCAGATTCTGACGGAGTATTTCAACGGGAAGGGACTAAAGGTGGTGACCCTTTTCCTCGGGCAGATGAGCGATCCGGGAGATCTTATCGGACTTCCGGAGAAGGACGCTCAGACAGGTAGAACAGTATTCATGCCGCCATACTGGTTCCCGGTAGAGGGGAGTCCTGTCGTATTGTTTCTTGATGAACTCAACAGGGCAAGGCCTGAAATACTGCAGACTATAATGGATCTTGCTCTCAACAGAAAACTTGCCGGGCGCTCGCTTCCTGAGGGCAGCCGCATAATTTCAGCGGTGAATGACGGTGATGAATACCAGCTTACCGACCTGGATCCGGCACTTGTGTCCAGATTCAATATCTACAATTTCTGTCCTACTGTCGGCGAATGGCTTTTCTGGGCGGCAAAATCCGATGTGGACCAGCGTGTCACGGATTTCATATCAGCCAATCCTCGTATGCTTGACGGGGAGAATGTCCAGATGTCCGAAGCGTCTTGTCTGGAGAAGACTCCGGACAGAAGAGGCTGGGCCAGAGTGTCTGATATTCTGAAGTCCGGAGTCAAGGCATCCGAAGCCAAAAAGATTGTTGCCGGGATTGTCGGTCCAAAGGCGGCAGCATCACTATTTTCCTCTTTCGGAAAGAATGGCATCATATCAGCGGAAAAAGTCCTTGCAGACTTTTCCGCCGTAAGGGTGACTTTGGAAAAATGTGGTGCTCATGAACTTGTTGTACTGAATGAGAACATATACAAGTATCTGGACGGGGATAAATTTTCCGGAGGAAGATCTGCCGCAGACAATCTTTTCAGCTATATGGACTGGCTGGCAAAAGGCGGCAGGCGGGAGTCGATGGCACATTTCTGCTCTCTGTTTGAAAGTGCTTCATATTCAAAGGCAAACATGTTCATGATGTCGCAGGCATCGCAGTGTTTCAGGATGATTACGGATTTCATCAGGAGTATATGACACAGAAGTCTGTCAGAGATGTGATTGCGGAGATCGTTGAAGACTGGTTCTTGTTGGAGCCTGTCCTTTTTGCCGTCAGCTGTACGCACACTTTCGAGGAGAATGACAGGCTCTGCATCCCTATGCGTTCGGGAAAGATGAAGGTCGAGTATTGTCCGCAGGAAATGCAGGGGTGGGGCAGGAATAAGATAGAGCTTAGACTGAAGGCGGAGATGGTCCGCATACTTCTCTTACATCCGTATCAGAGACAGCCGCACGGCGCAACGAAGGCCGGAATGATGCTGACAAGCGACATTACCGTAAAAGACCTCTACAGCAGTCTGAGAGATGTCTTAAGTATTCCTCAGGAAATATCGCGGCTTCCGTCCGGACTCTGTTTTGAGGAATATTATCCCTATGTGCAGGAATACCTTGACAGGGACATGGAGTCGCCGCCGTATGACAAGGAGGGTATTTCCGATGATGGAGGAGGCGGTAGCAGTGACGATGAGAATCTGATGAAAAATGGCAAGGACGTTTTTTCTTCAGCTGACAGTCAGGTGTCAGAAGGCGAAGATCAAGATGATGCTCAACAGCCCGAAAATAAGGAGGACTCCAAAGATGCAGACGGTGCAAACCCCGGAGACCCAGACATGGATGAAGATGACGGATCATCCGGAGGCAGAGACATTGATGATACAGCCTTTAACGGAATGACTGCGGGAGGTGACGGAGTTGCCGGTGTGGCGGGCAGCCTTATCTTGGGTCTGGAGCAGGGGGCAGAATTGTGGGAAGAGGACCAGCTGGTTCAGGAGCAGATGAGTGAAGTCATAAACAAGGCAGAGGAAATGCAAGCCTGGGGAAGCCTGCCTGGAGGTCTCATAGAAAAAATTATCGCATCGACAAAGGTGAAGATGGACTACAGGCGGATAATCAGCATGTTCCGGGCGTCAGTACTTTCGTCTATGAGGCATCTTACCAGGATGCGTCCGAGCAGACGCTACGGGTTCCAATATATGGGCAGCAAGAGGGATTTCTCCTCGCGGCTTCTTGTCGCTGTGGATGTGAGCGGCTCCGTGTCCTCAAAGCAGATATCAAAGGCATTGTCAATCGTCAACCGCTTTTTTAAATATGGGATTGAAAGCATCGATGTCATACAGTTTGATTACGGCCTCACCGGAGAAAAGGTGACAATGAAGAAAGCGGTGTCAGAAATCAGAGTTACCGGTCGAGGCGGCACTGATTTCCAGGAAGCAGTGGATGTGTTCGTCAGCGGAAGATATGACGGACTGATATTCATAACGGACGGGTACGCTTTGGAACCGAAGCTGCCGGAAATATGGCACGGGAGCATTCTCTGGATGCTTTATGAAGAACCGGGTATGGAAAACGGCTGGATCAGGAAATTCCGCAGGTCAAGATATATTGTCATTCCAAGATGAGCTTGTGTCATGTTTTGATACATGCCTTTGTTATCTTTGTTCTTGTCAAACAGAAATGCTATGAAGACAATAGAGAATCACGACGTAAAGATATTCACTGACAATATAGAGGATGCGGCTATGGACCAGATAAGGAAGCTCCTGTCAATAGACGTGTTCAGCGGCTGCAGAATCAGGGTGATGCCGGATGTCCATGCCGGAGCAGGATGTGTGATAGGCTTTACGGGCGACCTCGGCGACAAGGTGATTCCGAACATCGTGGGTGTGGACATCGGCTGCGGCATACTTGTGCAGCCGTTCAGGGCAAAGAAGGAATTGAAATTCCATTGGCTGAATGAGTTTATAACGGGAAACATCCCGGTGGGAAGGAATGTCCGGGACAAGAATTTCGCCCAGCTGAAGCATCAGTATATGGAGGACTATTCCCGCTCGAAATCCCTTGTCAAGGAACAGGTGTGCTACCGTGAACTGAAAGACTCCAAACGGGTAATCAGCGGAATAGGCTCTCTTGGGGGAGGCAACCACTTCATTGAGGTGGACACTGATGCCGACGGGATGTCATACCTTGTTGTACACACGAGCAGCCGCAATCTCGGCAAGCAGGTTGCGGATATCTATCAGAAACTGGCCCTCAAGAACATGTCCGGCTGGGACAAGCTTCTTGAGGAACAGAACAGGATGATAGCGGAATACAAGGCTGCGGGAAGGAAGGCGGAGCTTCAGGATGCCATAAGAGAACTGCACAATTCATTCAGGATGCAGAAACCCTCCATTCCGCAAGACCTGTGTTACCTGGAAAGTGTCCATAGGGACAATTATCTCCATGACATGCGGCTGTGCCAGGAATGGGCGGTCATCAACCGCAGGATGATTGCCGCCATGATAATGGAGCATTTGCGCAGTTATGACGCTGTCGGAGAGGCAGGAGAGGCATTTGAAAGCGTCCACAATTATATCAGTGAGGACAATCTTATCCGCAAAGGGGCTATATCTGCGGAGAAGGGGCAGAAGTGCATTATCCCGCTTAATATGCGGGACGGTTCGCTGATATGCACAGGAAAAGGCAATCCCGACTGGAATTGTTCTGCGCCGCACGGTGCGGGACGCATAATGAGCCGCGGACAGGCCTTCCGGGAGCTCTCTATGGAAGATTTCCGGACTTCAATGTCAGGAATATACAGCGAGACCGTGACCGAATCTACAATAGACGAGTCCCCGATGGTTTACAAGCCGAAAGAGGAAATTATGGCAAACATCACCGATACCGTCGATGTCGTCAATGTCATCAGGCCGGTATTCAATTTCAAGGCTGCAGAATAATGGAATCATATCCGGAATCCTATTTTTGTCCGGACGGAATCGGAAATGCGTTCGTTCCGGCAAATTTCGATTATCGACTGCAGGTCAATCTTGTCTTGCCCAGACAGGATGGCATTGACCGTATATTTTCTGGTAATATTCTCTATTTCTCCGCCTGAAAGGTCAAACCTGGATGCAAGAGTCTGCGCATCGTTTTCCGGCAATGACGGCAGCATGGTTTGCCATATCTGGGAGCGTGCATCGGCAGTAGGCCTGTTGAACTGAATCTTGTAAAGGAAGCGGCGATCAAAAGCCTTGTCAAGATTTCCGGTAAGGTTGGTCGTGGCAATCATGATACCCTCAAGGGACTCCATCTCCTGAAGAATGATATTCTGTATTGAATTTTCCATTTTGTCCACGGCTTGGGCGGCCCCTTCCAGGCGCACGCCGAGAATGGCATCCGCCTCGTTGAAAAGAAGAATCGGAGCAAGGGGCGAATCCTTGCAGATGCTGCGGTATCTGTCGAACAATTTCTTCATATTCTGCTCGCTTTCTCCGACCCAGCAGCTCTTGATCTTGTCGACATCCACCCGCAGTATGTCGCGTCCTGTAGCACGAGCAATCTGATATACCGTTTCTGTTTTCCCTGTACCGGGAGACCCGTAGAAAAGGCAGCAGAACCCTGTCCTCATTCCTGCATTGCACAGACGTGACTGAATCTCGCGAAAACGGTCTGCTGAAAGGATGGAGGAAAGTTCAGTTATCTGACTTCTCTCTGAAGGATTGTAAATCAGTTTTTTCTCTGGGAACGAGTCAAATTTTATGAGACTTTCCCTGGCATTCGCCTTGATGGTCAGGTTCAATTCCGAAAGCACGTCAGATTTGGCATACTCTGTCAGTTTGAAACAGTCCGAACGGGCCATGCCGTCCTCATTCACATTCTCAATCAGATTGTTCTCAAACAAGGCCGAGGAATGGCCGCGAAGTTCGCTTTTGCACCAGTTGGGGATTTTTGCATCATCATATAAGTCGTCTATGTCCCAAAAACTGATGTGGTCGTCATTGTTTTCCACGAAAAGATGAGCCATAAAGATGAACAGCAGCCTGTTTTCATCACTGATGTTTAGCCTTTTCAGTGAGCGCACAAAATAAGAATCCTTGATTTCGGAAAGATATTCTTCAGTCTGCTGAAGGACTGCAACATACGTTGTTTCATTATCATTCTTTTCTTTCATCATATCATTGAACTTGTCAAAAAACGCCTGAAGGTCGGTTATCGGCTCTATTGTGTGTATATATGGCTGGTTGTCCTTCAGTGCTTTCAGAACGGCATCGGGTACCCGGTAGGAAAGTTTGTTGAGGGAGCGGGAAGCCCGCAGATAGTGTTTGTTTTCAAGCGAATCTATTTCAGAAGAAAGCCTCAGAATCTTTGTCGTGCGGCATCCTGCGTAAGAAGCGATTTCTGAAATCAAGATGCGATTATTCTCGCTCCTGTCCACGAAGAGTGCCAACAGGACAGTCTGCATTGGAGACAATGCCAATTTGCGGGAGGCATACCTGATATAGTAGGAAGCCTTGTTAAAGTAAATATCGTCAAGATTGCTGTTTTCGGCCAATTCGACAATATGTTCAAATGCTTCGAGGACACTCTTGATTCGAGCCCGTTTTGTCGCTTCTTTTAAGGCTTCCTTGTTGATTTTAATCATTCTCATTCTGCGCTACTTTTGGAAGTTCGGTACAAAGTTACAGCCAAGATGTATCATTTGTCGGTACAAGTAAAGAAAAACTATTCGTCAGACAGACATTGATTTATCTGAAGATGTGTATGAAAATGGCACATGTTGCTCATAATTTTGCAACAAAACCTTACGACTTTTATTAATTTTACGGAAACAAAACAAACTGAAAAATGCAGCAGTTTCAAAAATACATATGGTTGATAGACACTATCAGGAGGGCGGGAAAGATTTCTTTGGAGGAAATTTCTGACCGCTGGGAGCGCAATAAGGACCTGAGTGACTACAGACCGCTGAGTCGATCGACATTCAACCGCTGGAAAGATGCGATTTTCAGTCAGTTCGGAATAATCATCTCCTGCCAGAGGGCAGGCGGCTACCTCTATTATATAGAGAATCCGGAGGATATTGATGAGGATGAACTGAAAAAATGGATGCTTGACTCATTTGCCGTAAGTAACCTTATCAGCGAGAATTTTTCACTGAAGGACAGGATTCTCGTCAACAGCATTCCGTCTGCGCACAGCTACCTGGCTGCCTTGCTTGAGGCAATGAGGGAAAACCATACCGTGACAATCACATATTGCCGGTTCAACAGGACTGAAAGCCATAAGTTCGCCATTGAGCCATATTGCGTAAAGCTGTTTGAAGACCGCTGGTATGTTCTGGCACGCAATGTCCAATATGATGATTTAAGGATTTACGGCCTTGACCGCATAACGGATTTGGAGGTGACGGCAGACATATTCAGACTCCCGAAAGACTTTTCCGCTTCGGATTATTTTTCAAATTATTACGGAATTGTCACAGACAGGGGCATAAAGCCGCAGCGTATAGTCATCAGGGCATACGGAAGCCATATCCCATATATAAAATCCCTTCCTCTGCATCATAGCCAGAGGTTGCTGGAAGACAATGGGGAGTATGCGGATTTTGAGTTCTTCCTGACTCCTACCTATGATTTTGTTATGGGCTTGCTTTATGTAGGTGCAATGATAGAGGTCATCTCTCCCGAGACTTTAAGAAAGACGATGAAAGGATGGATTTCTGATATGTATAACTTGTATAAAAATGATTGACAATGCAGGATTTTGCAGCAATAGATTTTGAAACAGCGAACGGGCGGCGTTCCAGCATATGCAGTGTTGGAGTAGTGATAGTCCGTGAAGGAAAGATTGCAGATAGATTCTACAGTCTCATCCAGCCGTCCCCTAATTATTATACATATTGGACAACGGAGGTTCATGGGCTCACACACGAGGATACAGACAATCAGCCCAGGTTTCCTGAGGTTTGGGCTCAGATAGAAGGGCGTATTGCAGGCCTTCCGCTCGTCGCCCACAATCGTCCCTTTGATGAAAGTTGCCTTAAGGCTGCATTTGAAGAATATGGAATGGAATATCCCGGTTACGAATTTTATTGTACTCTTGCGGCTTCACGCCGGTGCCTGGACATCCCGAGTCATCAGCTTCATCTTTCGGCAGCCGCCTGCGGCTACAATATGGAAAACCACCACAATGCGCTTGCCGATGCTGAAGCCTGTGCTGCCATTGCCTTGAAATTGTTGTAATAAAGCAGCGTATGACTGCAATCCTTTCAAGAGGTTCTTTGCAAACTGCGACTTTTGGCAGGTACAATATGTTCAAGTGCAGGATATTCCTTTGATATTCTGAGAAATACAAACATATCCAAGGGGAATAAAAAGTCTACAGATTTTCAATCGCCTGAAGATGTGTGGAATCGGACAATCCGTATAACATTTAATCCGTTTCGGTTAATCGATGGACAATTGATTTGAACTACCTTTGTCTCTCACGCATATCATATTGACGAATGAAATTGAGAAACAGAGACATAATAGCAGTCAATACTGTAGAGGACTATGCCGCCCTGTTCGGCTGTCCTCCGGTGTGCCATCCGCTGTTGAGCGTCTGCCGCCTGTCTGATGTGAAAGACTACAGCCCTGTCGGGAAACCGGTGCAGCTGAACCTCTACACCATCACGATAAAGGACAGGACCACCTGCAATGCCGGCTATGGATGGCGCAGCTATGACTTTTCGAGTGGGACAATGAACTTTTTTACGCCGGGGCAGATACACAGTTGGGAAGAGAAAACTGTAAACGTCGGCAGGTGGGGCTGGATGCTGGCTTTTCATCCCGACTTCATACGCAAGTATCCGTTGGGCGCAAAAATCGGAAGTCTGAGATTTTTTTCATACGATGTCAGAGAAGCCATTGACTGAGCCATTCAGACGAATGTGGCGGCAATCATCAGCGTTCAGCAATAGTTTTTCATCTTTTCTTGGAGTTGAACAACAATGAATCTATAGAATATTTGCCTCCTCCCAAAAAGCTCAACAGACAATAGATTCCCAGAAACAGCAATGGCAGCGACAGTGTTGCAAAATCATCGTGCCAATGATATTTGGATGCTATCAACATGTTAAAAGCTAATATAACAGCCGCGGCACGCGAGAAAAATCCACCTATCAATGCCATTGAACAAACCACTTGTGCGAAAATGGTAAGTACCAGAGAAGGAATCATCCCGATACCGATAGGATCATCGAAGAAATTGATGGAATATTCTCGGAAGTTCTGTATTTTCGCAATGCCGTATGGCAACATCATGCCACCCGCAAATATCCGGAATGACAGAAGGGCTATTGACAAGCCTGTTTCCGAAACAGGCTTGTTACGAAAAATATAATTTATTAATTTCGTCATAAGTCTTAATAAGGACCGGAATCAAATTTGTCGAATGACCGGGCAAGGATTCCTGACAGCTCAATTCATATTATTCGTTTTCATCCAGTCGTGTCACTCTCATTACCTCATAGGTCGCAGCATAATTTTTGGCGAACTCTGCCGTCGGATGAGCAACTTCTTTTAATTCCAGTTCTGCTTCGATTTTCCATTCAGGCACGCCTGCTTCTTTGTATTTTTCCTGTAGATATCCCGATTTGTCGATTATCCAATAATCGGTCGTTGTACCATCCGGACGGAATGTGCGAACTTCAGGCGCAAAAGTTATTGTCCCGTGCAGCTTTTTCCCCGGAGAAACGGAGAATCCGCAATCTTCAATGGATTTCCTGTAACTGATACGTAATCCGCCGCGCATAAGAATCAGGCTGTCTGCCGTGACTTTTTCAATCTTCAACGTGTCGGAAAAACGGCTTGTAGTCTTGTTGCCGATACTTTCGCCGCTTAGAATAAGCCGGTCACCCTTACATTCCCAATGATCGTATAACAAAGTTGCCATATTGATGGAATGTGCTGCACCACCTTCTTTCAAAGCTATACCTTGAACTTTATTCATACCCGGTACGGGTTCTACCCACAATCCTGCGAGCTCTTTCTCCGTATATTGTGTGCCACAGGATACAAGAAGGCAGGGGGTCATTAAGACCATACCTGTCATAACTGCAAAAATGATTTTCTTGTTCATTTGCTTATATTTATTGCCCATATTTTATGACCTGGTGACCTGGCCCCAGGCTTTTGATTTTAAAGGAAGACAAATTTATGTAAAACCGGGAAGAAAGCCATCTTAAAAGTCAAAAAACTGATTCGGGCCGGTTGACCGCACTGTTCTTCATCAGCCATTCCAACCTGCGCATATCAGGCAGATGTCTGATGGAGAAGTTTTCAAATCGGGCATTGAAGCCGTCCCCGTCAGGGCAGGCCCCCATAACACCGACCATAACCGGATGGTTGTCCTGCAGCCATGCGTTGCGCATCATCGTATATTCTTTGTCATCAAAGGAATAGAAAATCTCCACGGCATCCAGCCGGCGCACTGCCTTTATATAATTTTCGTGGTCTATCCGCTTCACCTCGAATTTCCCTCCGCGCAGGGTATAAAGGAACGGTGCATCATCTACGGTAAACCCATAATGCGATATCCGCCAGTAATCAGTCTGTGGAGTGACATACATCAAGAGAGAGTTGTCTTCTATTTTCCATTGTTCCGGCTCATTGAACCATTGCATTTTTTCTAATGACTGCGCCTTGGCAGTAAACGAAACTGTACAATGATTATAAATAACCATTTTGTTCCCGTCGGATGAACACTATAGACATATTGAACAAAGAATTCTTCGGGCAGGATTTCGCCAAAGGACAGCCGTATGCTGAAATGCTGGACAGGTACAGGGGCCAGGCCTGCTGTTTATATGGGGTTTGGTACGGTTTATAGCCGTTTTTGCTTACCGGGCCATCCCAAAGGCCATTGCAGTGCGAAAGCCGGTTTCAAGATGGAGTTCAAGGATATGGATATTTCACGGAATCTGTCAGAAGAATCTCATTCCTACCGACAGTCCGATCCAGCTTTCTGCGTACATATTCTTCCACCGGGTTTTCCACATCGTCCACGGTGCGAGCGGGATACCTGCACTCCCATCCGCCCCGATGTTTTGGAGACCCAGATTTACTGCAGGACCGGCAAACAGCTTGAAGTGCCTGGAAAATTCCTTGCATACCGGCAGCCGCAGCTGGATTATGCTGTCTGTCGAACTATCGGAGAACCTTTTCCCATTGCTGATTCCGAAAGCCTGGATTTCTATCTGGTTGCTCCAGCGCTTCTTCCATTTTATATCCGTGCCGAATCCCAAACCTGCTGCATATTCCAACGGGGAGAAAAGATAATTCACTCCTCCCGAAAATATAGTATAGAAGCGGTCTGTGCCGAGCCTGAAAGAAAGTATGGTATTTACCGCATCTGAAAAGGAAAGTTCAAATTCATATTTCCCGTTATGTCTTGCGACATTTATCAGCCCTATGGAGACACCATCTTCCCCGTCTTCCATATAGTTTATCAACCCTATCTGGACTCCCTTTACGGTTTTTGCGACATTTACAAGGGCTGATAACTGCAGCCCGTCTATATTGTCACCCACATTCAGCAGACCGGCCAGCTGTAACGGAGAATCTCCGGATGCGGCAATGTTGGCTGCACCGCTTATCTGTATGGAATTGCAGCTGTGTCCGGACCAGTTCAGCAATCCTGCCAGCTGCAGACCTTTCGTAAACTCTCTGGAGGCATTCCATACACTTCCGAGTTCGAATATCCGGGTGCCGGCGCTATATCCGCCTATAAGGTTTACGGAAATGGCGTTCACTGTCCTGCCGGAATTGCTTCCGTTGCTGGATATCGGAGGAAACAGCCCGAACTGGAACAGCCTCTCTTTATCATCTGCAACGGCATCTGATGGAATCAGCACAAGCAGCAATGTCTGCAAGGCTGCTATCAATATTGTTTTTGCCTGAACCATAATGAAAATATGTTATCGGCGGCAAACATATCAACATTATGCCGTTCAGGCAAGTCATTTCAGACGGGCCGCAAGATTATCTGTATGAACTTAAGAATAAGCCGGATGAATTTTTATCTGCCATCAAGCCACTTAAGGAAATCCGGTACACGTACCCTGCTCAGGATCAGGTCACCGGTGTGCCCTTTCAGGGTGATCTTGAGCCTGCTGTTGAAATATCTTGAGACTTTTCCGATTGAATTTATGGATACGATACAGCCTCTGGTCACCCGGAAAAACAGCCCGGGGTCAAGCCGAGATTCCAGAGATTCAATCGTGTAGTCCACCGGATGCCTGTCCCCCGAATCCGACACGGCGAACGTGAGCCCGTCTTCTGATATGAAATACGATATCCGTTCTATGGGGAGAAAACCGTACGAATCTCCGCATCTGACAGATATACGGGTCTTGTACCTGGCCGGGGTGGGGGAGAGGTCTGCTATAAGTTCCTTTACATTTGGATATCTGTAGTCCAGCTTCCTGACTGCCGCGACCAGTTCGTCTTCATCCACAGGTTTCAGCAGATAATCCACGCTGTTTACCTTGAACGCCTTCAATGCATACCTGTCGTAAGCTGTGGTGAAAATCACGGGAGTCCTTACTTCGAGGATGTTGAAAATGTCAAAACAGGATCCGTCAGACAGCCGGATATCCATAAATATGAGGTCAGCGCGGTTTTTGCCGAGCCATTCCGCCGACTCCCTGACAGAGCCGGCGATGCCTGCGATGACGGTATCCGGAAAATGTTTCAGCAGGATTCTGGACAGCTCCTCCTGTGCCGGTTTTTCATCATCTATGATAAACACTTTCATAACAGAGGCAGTTTTACGGAAAATATATTCTTGTCGCTGTATATCGAAATGTCACGTCCGGCCAGTATGGCATATTTCTTTGAAAGGTTTTCAAGTCCTGTACCTGTCTTTTCGCTGCTGCTCATCCGTGGACTGACATTGTTTGACACGCACAGGCAATGCCCGTCGGATGTGACATCTATCTCCAGAGGCCTTTCTTCGGAGATGGCATTGTGCTTGACAGCATTTTCTATCAGCAGCTGCAGGGACATCGGCGGCACTGTCCTGTCCAGGTCGGAAGGCCTGATATCAAACCTGAATTGAAGCCCGTCGTTGAACCGGGTCTTGAGTATGCCTATGTAATTCCTGATAAATTCCATCTCTTCAGAGACTGTCACTGTATCCTGCTGGTCCCGTGTCAGGACATATCTGTACACGGCTGAAAGTTCTCTGGTGTATTTTACGGCAAGGTCACGGTCTTTGTTTATCAGGCTGACAAGGGCATTGAGACTGTTGAAAAGGAAATGCTGATTTATCTGGCTTTTAAGCTGTCTGTACTGCAGTACCGCATTCTCTTTCTGCAGACGGCGGTTGGTGTCAGTCTGTATTAGGAATTCAAGTGCTGCAAGAATGAATATGTTGATCAATGTCGCGGCTCCTGTTGATTTCAGGAACGGAATAGACATAATGTATCCGGGCAAATCCCGTATGAAAGGCAGGTTGCAGACTATGACCAGCACTGCTGCCACAAGTATGGCTGATATGCCTTCTGCGGCCATCCTTATTGCCATGCTCCGTTTCCGCAGTGCCCGGCTGTTCATTATTGCGGCGATGCCGCAGTTGATGATTATGCACAGAAGGATGAACGGAAGCGATATGACATAGTTCAGACTGAAACTCTTAATGTCAAATACCGGTTCGGGAGCCAGCAGCTCGATTGTGTACAGGGCGGCTGCAATGATGGCCAGCACTGTGATAATGCCTATATACAGTGATTTTCTTGTCGAGTCTTTCATTTGTGCCCAATTTCAAGACCGTTATGCTATGGTGTGGAAGTGCAAAGTTATGACTTTTTCATGAATGCAGCCTTTATCTTGTCCAGGGAAGTGAGCAGGTCGGCTTCAGGCAGGGAGGCAAGGCTGTTGATGCAGCCGAGCATTGCTGCGCCTCCGAAGCCGAGCGACCTGAGGTACGGAATCTTGTCAGGGGTGACACCTCCGAGGGCGATGACCTTTCTGTTGATAATGCCGTCCTCCGCCGCCCGGGACAGCGTCTCGGCCGTAAAGGCGGACTGATATCCCTGCTTTGATACGCTGTCGAATATCGGGCTGAGGAATACATAGTCGCATTCCGGACTGTATCTCTGTACTTCATCAAGAGAGTGGCATGACCGGCTGACCTGGCCGGTGTAGCCATCCGGAACTTCATTGCGTCTGGAGTTGAGGTGTATGCCTTTCAGCCCATACGGGACGGCCAGTTCGAAGAAGTCATGGATGACGATATGTGCCCGATCTGCTCCGGACATCCTGTCGAGCAGCCTGGCACAGTCGTCCGCTGAAGCTCCTGGCTTGCGCAGATGCACGGTATCCACACCGCAGTCTGTCAGCATCTTTATAAATACAGCTTCCCCATCGTAGAATGATGGGGAAGTGATAGCAATCCATTTCATACCGATTATTTTCCCAGTCGGCTGATGATAAGGTCGGCGACTTTTTTCCCTGACATCAGCATCCCACCGAAGATAGGTCCCATACGCGGAGTCCCGCTCACGGCAGATGCAGCCATACCGCAGACATAAAGGCCGGGATATATCTCTTTTGTCCCGTTCACCACTTCCTGTTCGCCCGCGACTACATCAAGGGAACGCTCTCCGATTACAGCCCCGGTGTCTGTGTCCAGCCGGATACCGTTCTTCCTTGCCACCGTCTTGCACATCTCGCTGTCGTGTCCGGTGCCATCAATGACACATTTTGCCATTATGTTCAGCGGATCCACATGAAGCCCCTCCCGGAGCACCGGAGTCCAGTTGACCACTACACCACTCACTACATTGTTCTTGAAGATGACATCTTCTACCGAATAGCAGTTGAAGATTGTGGCGCCTTCATGTACAGCCTTGTAGAGCAGGGCGGAGGTGCTTTCTACCGAATCCATTACATAAAGACCATCTTCGAACGGCCTGTAGTTGATGCCGAAATCCCTGACGATATCCATTGCCTCTTCCTGGACGACAATCTGGTTGAACATCATCGCTCCTCCCCACATACCTCCGCCAGGGGACAGCTTGCGGTCGAACTGCGCCACTTTCAGACCGGCCTTTGCCAGATAGTATGCGGCTACAATCCCGGACGGACCTCCGCCTACGATAGCTACATCGATGTCCAGGTTCCTTTCCAATTTCTCGAAGTAGGTACTGATTATACCCTGTGAAACATTCTTTTCAATCATTGCTGTAATATTTTAATTCTGTACTTTAGTCTGTTTTCCGTATCCTTGGCGCCGGTCTCCGCTCCTTACAGGTCACATTCACCGTCCTGTCTTATGTTCTGGCTTATCCTCATTGCGCAGAAGTTCGGACCGCACATTGTGCAGTAACGGCCTCCAACATGGTTTGCCGTCTTGTAGTATTCCAATGCACGTTCCGGATCGAGGCTCAGGTTGAACTGGTCTTTCCAGCGGAACTCATATCTGGCCTTGCTCAAGGCATTGTCACGCACGACCGCTCCCGGATGCATCTTGGCAAGGTCAGCGGCGTGTGCGGCCAGCTTGTATGTCACGACTCCGACCCTGACATCCTCCCTGTCAGGAAGGGCGAGATGCTCTTTCGGTGTGACATAGCACAGCATGGCCGTACCGAGCCATCCGATCTGGGCGGCTCCTATGGCGCTTGTGATATGGTCATAGCCCGGGGCTATGTCTGTGACAAGCGGGCCGAGGGTGTAGAAAGGCGCATTATGGCATTTGTCGATCTGCCTCTGCATATTCTCCGGAATCTTGTGCATAGGGACATGTCCCGGACCTTCTATGAAAGCCTGTACGTTCTTTGCCCAGGCGCGTTCCACCAGTTCTCCCATAGTGTCGAGTTCTGCGAACTGGGCCTTGTCGTTGGCATCGTATACAGAGCCTGGACGCAGTCCATCTCCGAGCGACAGGGCGACATCGTATTTTGCGCAGATGTCGCAGATGTCATCGAAATGCTCGTACAGGAAACTCTCTTTCCGGTGTTTCTGGCACCACATCGATATGATGCTGCCTCCCCGGCTGACCATTCCGGTCAGACGGCTGTCAGCCAGGTGGATGTTCTTCAGACGGATACCGCAGTGGATGGTGAAGTAGTCCACACCCTGTTCGCACTGTTCGATCAGGGTGTCCCTGAACAGTTCCCAGGTGAGTTCCTCGGCCTTGCCGTTCACTTTTTCCATAGCCTGGTACATCGGGACTGTACCGACCGGGACAGGACAGTTGCGGATTATCCACTCGCGGGTCTCGTGGATATTGTCGCCTGTCGAAAGGTCCATCAGGGTATCTCCTCCCCATTTGCAGCTCCACACGGCTTTCTCTACCTCTTCATCTATACCGGATGTGGTGGCTGAGTTGCCTATGTTGGTGTTGATCTTCACAAGAAAGTTCCTGCCTATGATCATTGGTTCCGCTTCGGGATGGTTGATGTTGGCCGGAATGACAGCCCTGCCTGCAGCCACCTCATCCCTCACGAATTCAGGGGTGATATGTGTCTCAATGCCAAGTCTGGCGCAGTCCATGTTCTCCCGGATGGCGACATACTCCATTTCAGGGGTGACTATCCCTTGTTTGGCATAGTACATCTGGCTTATCTGGCACCCGTCCTTTGCCTTGAGAGGCAATGTGATATGCTCGAACCTCAGGTTGTCCAGCGAACGGTCATCCCTGCGCATCCGCCCGTATTCGGATGAGATTTCCGGCAGCCTTTCCACTCCTCCCCGTTCCAGTATCCACGCTTCGCGCAGACGCGGCAGTCCTTTCCTGACATCTATATCCACGGAAGGGTCGCTGTATGGTCCGCTGGTATCGTAGACATAGACATCCGGATTGTGGTGTTCGACCCGTTTCCCGTTGCTGATGCTCACTGTAGGCATCTGGTGCACGACTCGCATCCCGACCCGGATTTCCGGGAAAAGCCGGCCCTGCAGATAGACTTTCTCCGAACCGGGGTATGTGATTCTGATCTTGTTGTCCATATATTTACAATTAGATTCTTCACTCTTTCAGAATGACATTACGGTGTTGACCACCTTCTTCATTTCCTCTGCCGGGTTGACTGATCTCAATATGCTTCCGCTTAATGCAATGCCCGTGACACCCGTTCCCATTATAGTCCCGATATCATCGTATGTTATGCCTCCTATGGCGACTATGGGCAGGTTGATTCCCTTGTCCCTCATCAGCCCCGTCAGTTTCCTGTATCCTTCAGCCCCGAGTACCGGTGCAAGATTCTTCTTGGTTGTGGTGAAACGGAACGGACCGCATCCTATATAGTCTGCTCCCTGCTCTGCCAGACGGTATATGTCTTCGGCAGTGTTCGCTGTCCCTCCGATAATCAGCCGGTCGCCTGCGATACGCCGGGCTTCACTCACAGGCATATCGTTCTTCCCGAGATGTACACCGTCGGCCCTGATACGCAGTGCGACCTCCACATTGTCATCTATGATGAACACAGCGCCTCTGCGCCTGCAGTCGGGCAGTAGCTGCAGAGCCACACGTGCAAGTACGGACTCATCTGTGTCTTTCATCCTGAGCTGAATCCACTTGCAGCCTCCTTCAAGCGCCAGCATAGCCGAGTCGAAACAGGAATATCTGTCAGTGGAATGGGTGATGAACTGGACACGGGATGCATTCATAATGTCATCGGTCAGTCTTGTCAGAAGATATTGCTGTCTCTTTTCGTTTCTGAAAAAGTGGTTCACAGGCCCGTGCCCTTTTCCCGCGGCAATGTCTGCTCCTGCTTCCAGTGCGGATGTGATATACTGTTTGGCATAGCGTACCGCCTGTTCCATTCCGAGTCCACGTGCCAGGAATGCCGTGATGGCGGATGACAGGGTACAGCCTGTACCGTGGGTGTTCACCGTGTTGACAGTGTCCGATGAAAGTTCCGTGTGCCGGATGCCGCTGACTGCCATATTTTTGCCGGATTCCGGATCGAGATAAAGATAATCCGTCTTAGTCCCTCCTTCCGTATGGCCTCCCTTTATCAGCAGGGCCTTTACCCCGAGTCCGAGAATCGCTGCGGCTGTCTTGTCTGTATCCTTGCCGTTGAAACCGGCAAGTGCAAAGGCCTCGGGAAGGTTCGGCGTGACGATGTCTGCAAGCGGAAGCAGGCGTTCTTTCATCATCCGGAGTGCATCTGACTGCATCAGTGAACATCCGCTGGTGGATACCATGACCGGATCTACGACAATATGGCATGGCCTGTATGTCTCCAAGGCCCTTATGATAGCATCGAGGGTTGCGGCATCGTTCACCATTCCCGTCTTCACAGCATCTGGCCTGATGTCTTCCATTACAGCCGCAATCTGGTCGTAGACTGTTTCAGGAGGCAGCGTATGCACGTATTTTACTCCGACCGTGTTCTGCACGGTGATGGCGGTGACTGCAGATGTCCCGTATACTCCGAGGGCGGAGAAAGTCTTCAGGTCTGCCTGTATCCCTGCCCCTCCCGATGGGTCGGACCCCGCAATTGTCAATGCCGATATGTATCTTTTCGTTGCCATGGTGTATCCTCCGGTTTCCGCAGCCTGTATTTGCTGCTGTTTCATTTGTGGTACGGTCCCTGGTGTCGGAACTGTGCCGGTCAAGTACCGTAAAGATGGAGAACGCACGGAGACTGCAATGCGCGGGAAGAAAGGAGTCACTAAAAATTCCAGCGTCGGCATTGTCCGTACTGGTGCAAAGTGTATCTTCTCAGCCATCGGCAGCCCAAGACTGCCCGGCACCACCTTTTTAGTACTGTGTCAAATCGTTCCGCAAAGATAACCCATTGCTTGCAAAACCCAAACTTTTCCCGGATTATTTTATATGTACCGCCCTGTGATGCTTGCGGCGCAGCTGCGGATCCGGGCGGGTGTGCCTGTGGCGACGATTCGGCCGCCCTCATCTCCTCCTCCAGGCCCCATATCGATGATGTAGTCTGCATTCCTGATAACATCCAGGTCGTGCTCGATGACAATCACAGTCGCCCCGTGTCCGACCAGACTCTGGAATACCTGCAGCAGTGTCTGTACATCAGATGGATGCAGTCCTATGGTAGGCTCATCGAACACGAAGACGGAGTCTTTCTGCCCCCTGCCCATCTCGCTTGCCAGTTTCAGCCTCTGGGCCTCTCCTCCTGACAGTCCCGGTGTCTGCTCTCCGAGAGTAAGGTAACCGAGTCCAAGTTCCTGCAGCACCTGCAGCCTCTGCCTTACAGTTTTGAGGTCTGCACAGGCGGCAAGGGCATCGCTCACATCCATATCCATCAGTTCGGGCAGGCTGTAGAATTCCCCTGCGGCATTCTCACGCCTGACAAGGCTTGCGGCCTTGGAATATCTCGAGCCCCTGCAGTCCGGGCACGGAATGTCCACATCAGGCAGGAACTGGACATCAAGACTGATTACCCCTGTCCCGTCACAGGTAGGGCATCTGAGCCGTCCGGTATTGTACGAAAAGTCACCGTCCCTGTAGCCTCTTGCCTTGGCATCGGCGGTCCTGGCAAAGACTTTCCTGAGTTCATCGTGGACATTGGCGTATGTCGCCACTGTAGAGCGAATGTTGATGCCGATAGGGGAGGCATCGATCAGCTTGACCTGTCGTATCCCTTCGGCTTCGACACATTTCACGTGGTCAGGCAGCCTGGAGCCTGCTATATGGGACTGCAGTCCGGGGATGAGACTTTCCAGTACGAGCGTCGTCTTGCCTGATCCTGATACGCCTGTCACGACCGTAAGTCTCCCTTTCGGAATATCGACTTCCAGCGGTTTCACGGTGTGGATGCAGTCTGTGGACAGATGTATTCTCCCGAGTCCGAATATGCTGTCCTCGCAAGGCTGTTCCCGTACAATGAGATTGGCCTGCCCGGCCAGATAAGGCCCTATTTTAGAGTCAGGGTTCTTCCCGGTTTCAGAGACTGTACCTTCAGCGATTACGCGGCCTCCTTTAGAGCCTGCCCCCGGCCCCATCTCTATAAGCCAGTCTGCTTCTTTCAGTATCTGGATGTCATGGTCCACAAGCACGACCGAATTCCCATCGGCTATCAGGTCTTTCATCACTCCGGCAAGCCCGGTGATATTTGCCGGATGAAGTCCGATGGAAGGTTCGTCAAGAACATAGAGTACGCCTGTAGTGCGATTCCTGACAGCTCTGGCCAGCTGCATCCTCTGTCTTTCACCGGTGGACAGGGTAGAGGCCGCACGGTCAAGGCTGAGATATCCTACTCCGAGGTCCAGCAGTCTTGCTGATGCATCGAGGAATGATTCGCAGATGCTTTCAGCCATCGGCCTCATCTCTTCAGGGAGTGAGGCCGGGATGTCTTTGACCCATACGACAAGGTCCGACAGGGTCATCCTGCAGGCTTCGGCAAGGGATATCCCTCTCACAAGAGGAGCGCGTGCGGCATCTGACAGGCGCGACCCTCCGCAATCGGGGCAGGTCTCTGTCTTCAGGAATTTCTCGACCCTTTTCATCCCTTTCTCATCCTTGACCTTCGCCAGGGCATTTTCTACGGTGTACACCGCGTTGTAGTATGTAAAGTCGAGTTCACCAGCCTGGTTGGTGTTTTTGGATTTATAGAAAATATGCTTTTTCTCCGCCGGCCCGTGAAACACTATGTCCCTTTCCTTGTCAGTCAGCTGGCTGAATGGTATGTCTGTCCTCACTCCCATTTCCCTGCAGACATCTGTCATAAGTGACCACATCAGAGTGTTCCATGGTGCGACAGCGCCTTCATCTATGCTCAGGCTCTCGTCCGGTACAAGAGTCGATTCATCCACCGTCCGCACTGTCCCTGTCCCGTCGCATTTCGGGCATGCACCCTGGCTGTTGAATGACAGTTCTTCTGCGGAAGGCGCGAAGAAATGTGCTCCGCATTCAGGGCAGACAAGTTCCTGGCCGGCAGCGACAAGCAGTGACGGCTCCAGATAATGCCCGTTCGGACAGCGGTGGCTTGCAAGGCGTGAGTAGATAAGCCTCAGACTGTTGAGCAGTTCAGTGCCGGTGCCGAAAGTGCTGCGGATTCCCGGGATGCCGGGACGCTGGTGCATGGCCAGTGAGGCAGGTACATACAGGACCTCATCCACATCGGCCCTTGCCGCCTGTGTCATCCTGCGTCTGGTATATGTGGAAAGCGATTCCAGATACCTGCGTGAGCCTTCCGCATACAGCACCCCGAGTGCAAGAGATGATTTCCCTGACCCTGACACTCCCGCGATGCCTGTTATCCTGTTTAACGGGACTTCGACATCTATGTTCTTGAGATTGTGCACCCTCGCTCCGTGCACTATTATCTTTTCCGGTCTTTCAGTATCTTCTGTCATGATTCCTCCTTGCTCTTTTCACTACCTGTCCTGACATATTCCATTCTTGCCGTCACAGCCGGAACGCAGTGAATTTATCGTAACTGTTATCCGCAATTGTTCCCCCTAAGGAATCTGTGTGGCTGAATAAATGGTATGTTCGCGACAGTCAATCCTGTCGTTGCTGTACCGGGATGGTTATTCTTGCGGTATCTGCACGGAAAGAGATTATGCCATTCTTCTTGTCCGCCGAGAGCGGAACCATACGTGTCTTTCTTGGATGGACTCTTGTGTCAGAGTTATGCACATGATATACATACCAGTACTCCCCGTCCGGTCCTTTGAACAGATCACCGTGTCCGGAGCCGTTCTCTCCTACAATGCTCCTGTGTATTACAGGGTTGTCCGGATTCTTGTGCCAGGGCCCGCAAGGACTTTCAGCCCAAGCGTAACCTACCGCGTAATCCGGACTCATATAGTGGTTCGCCGAGTAGAACAGATAGTATATCCCGTCAATCTTGATGACAGAGGGACCTTCCATAATAGGATCTGACCTGTATGCCGGTGTATGTTCCCAGTCTTCTGTACATTCGAGGCATTTCTTTAGCGTCCCGGGTACAAGGTGTCCGGAATCGATGTCCAGTTCTCCGACCCAGATGAAGTTCCCGTTGCCGAACCTGACATGGTACAGATAATACCTGCCATCGTCATCCCTGAAAATGAAAGGGTCGATGTTTTTGGCTGAACTGTCGATGGGCGACCCGGAACAGCCTGTGTACGGTCCTGTGACCGTTCCTGAGCAGGCAAATGCCGTCTGTTCATCGGCCGTATATGCCAGGATATACCTGTCCCCGTCCCGGAAATACTGAGGTGCCCAGAAACCTGTCTTGCCGAAGACCCCTGCCCCTTTTCTGAGAGCCATGGAATCCGGTTCATGATATTTCCAGTGCACGAGATCGCGGGATTCGAGCACCGTGAAACCCGCAGGCTGTCCAGGTCTGGTACCGGACATATAGTATATCCCATCTGCCGGACAGACAGTAGGGTCCGCAAGATATATCTCCCTGTCATCCTGTGTCTTGGAATGTCCGGCCAATGCTATGCATAAAGCCAAGGCGGCAACAGTCAGATGTCTCATATCAATGGCATTTCGTAAAACAGGCAACAAAGATAATAATGTTTTACTCTTTTCCGGAATGTCGGGATACGGAATCTTTGCGAGTCTGTTCTGATATCAGCGATTTCAGGGAATAGAACCGGTATCCGGTTTCAATTTGCCTTGTCTTGAAGCAGTTTGTCGTACTCCTCATCTGTCACGGGCTCCAGCCATTCGTTGGATGTGTTTTCTCCTGGAATCTCAAAAGCAAGATGCGCAAACCAGCTGTCTGCTGCCGCCCCGTGCCAGTGCTTTACATTTGCCGGGATGTGTATGACATCGCCTGGAAGCATCTGCACGGCAGGCTTGCCTTCTTCCTGGTACCAGCCTTTACCGGCAACGCAGACCAGCATTTGTCCCCCGCCTTTGGTCGCGTGATGAATATGCCAGTTGTTGCGGCAGCGCGGCTCGAAGGTTACATTGTTGAAAGGAATCTGTTCCTTGGATATCGGGGCCAGATAGCTGTTGCCGATGAAATACCTGGCGTATGCGGTGTTCGGCTCGCCGATAGGGAAAATCATTTCCTGCTGGAAACGCTCCTTTTCTGTGGCTGCATCGTCATCAGCCCAGACCTCCCTGGCCATCCGGAACCCGGCCCATGCGTTTGGCCAGCCGGCATAGAAGGCAGCCTGTGTCAGCAAAGCTGCTATTTCCTTGCGGGTGATACCGTGCTTCTTTCCCATTTCAAGGTGAGAGCGGAATGATGAGTCAACCATACCCTTGCCCAGAAGGATAGAGATAGTCACCATACTGTGGTCGTGGAGCGAGAGCGTAGAATCATTCCAGACTGCTTCACCGAAAAGTACATCATCGTTGAGCTCTGCAAACTTTGGAGCGAATTCACCGAGAACATTGCGTCCTGCGGTCTGTGTTATTTTTTTCTGAGCCATAAGTGTAATGTTGTTTGATGCCGTTAATGCAACGAGTATGGCTGCGAGAGCCAGAATTGTCTTTTTCATATATTCTACAGTTTATCCTGCGGATTATTCCGGTTTTGCAAAGATACAGCGGAGATGCCGGGATATGATAAACATATCACAGATATTTATACCAGTTTTACAGAAAATAAATCAGGTCCGGCATTAGGACGCCGGTCTCATTGTTACCGGCTGCAATGTGGACAGGAATGTGGACAAGGATGCCGTTTGTGTATGTCATTATCCGTGAAAACTGTTATTTTTGTAGACATATATCCTGATGTCTTGTCTCAGGTCTGATGAGGAGATATGGAAGCGCACGATTTTTCAAGAAGTCTTCAGTTGGAACATTCCGGGTTCGATGCCCAGAATGGTTTCAACCGTACCGTGCTGAAAGCAGAGCGCATATCCCGGGCAGATTACGGGAGCAGTTCCGGGAAGAAATTGCAGCAGAGCGATATCGATGTCATACTGAAAGTTGGCGGCAAAGAGCTGAAAGTGTCGGAGAAACGCAGGGAAACGGATTATGGAGACCTTCTGCTGGAGTTTTACAGCAAGTTCCCGGACTCTCCGGGATGGCTTGACTGTTCAGAGGCGGATTGCCTGGCATACTTTGTCCCTGGAAAGGTGTATCTGGTCGATATGGTGAAATTGAGGAGATTTTATCATGACATCCTGAAGCCGGCAGTGCCATTGAGCGTTTTCAGCAGGCTTGTCGGTATGTATCCCCAAGGCAGCGCCAGGAAGGACATCCGGATAAATGCCGGTGGCAGACCGACAGAGGTTACGGCGGTGCAGGCTTATAACTGTATGAATGACGGTTCCGGACAATGGTATACCGAAAGCATCTGTATCCGCTTCGATGTCTTGCGGGATTTCGGGGTCACTGTCCGGACTTTCGACTTGCAAGGAGGCTGCCCCATAGACTGACAGACAGTTTTTTCCGCCGGGACAAGGAAGAGAAAGGAATCATAACCATAGACAGCAAGATGCGGTATTCAGATATACGGATGATAGAAATCGGCAAGGACAGCATTACGGCCCTGCTACGTGGCAGGGATGAATCTGCGGACAAGAGGGCTTTCGGCCATGCTTTGCTCATAGCCGGCTCCAAAGGCATGATGGGGGCGGCTGTCCTGGCGGCAGGGGCGGCCCTCAGGTCAGGCTGCGGGCTTGTGACTGCGCATATCCCTGAGGACGAGAGAGTGATAATGCAGGTGGCGAACCCTGCGGCAATCGTCCAGCTTGACTCAGGTGCGGCCTTTTCTGAAGTGCCTGACAATCTGGAATATTATACCGCTGTAGGTGTAGGTTGCGGTATCGGGCAGTCGGAAGCGACGCTCGAAGCGTTCTCTGCCCTGCTTTCGGTACTGTCCTGTCCGGGCTCTTTGCCGCGAACCTGCGGAACCGGTCTGGTGCTGGATGCGGATGCCCTGAACATGATTGCCACACATCCTGAACTGGCAGCTCTTGTCCCTGCCGGTTCTGTCCTTACTCCTCATACGAGGGAACTGTCAAGACTTGTTTCAGGGCTGTACAATGTGCAGGATATGGATTTTTCAGGCTGGAAATATCCGTGGGAAGGGCCGCAGCTCGACTATGTGCTGTCCATTGCCGACAGGCTTTCATCCGTTGTCATTGTCAAGGGCAGCAGGACGCTCGTCTGTCCTCCTCCGTCTATGGCAGATTCACTGGAAGTCTCGATATGCGGGCCCGGACTGCTCTATGCCAATACTACGGGAAATGCGGGAATGGCCAAAGGCGGCAGCGGTGATGTCCTGACGGGACTCATCACTGGACTCAGAGGCAGAGGCTATGATCCTCTTGAGGCTGCCATACTTGGAGTATGGTATCACGGCAAGGCGGGAGACGATGCCGCGCTTGTCAGGGGAAAGGAGTCTATGAACGCATCGGACATCGTGGACAATATCCGCCTTCTTTGATTCCTGATGCATAGGGCGTGTTGTTGCAGGCCCTTGCCTCATAAGCGGTCATTTCTCGATTACTTTCGGGTTACCGCCTTCAGGTGTCCCGGGATATCTTTCGAGGTATTGCCTGAACCTTTCCTTTATTATGTCACAGTATCTGTCCTCTGTCTCGAATCCGATGAACCTTCTGCCGAGCATCATAGCGGCTACCGCTGTCGTGCCTGAACCCATAAAAGGATCGAGGACAATGTCTCCGGGATCGGAGCTGATTTCGATATACGGGATACAGACCTTGAGGGGTTTCTGAGTCTCGTGCTTCATCCTTTCAGCCCCCATACAGATCGGAGATTCGATGAAATTGTGCATCTCGTTGACAGTCTTGAAATTCCATGTCTTGGGACTTCCTTTGGAGAAATGGATGCACATTTCCATACTGTTTGCGAACATCTTCCTTGTACTGATGGCAGGGAAAGGATTTGTCTTGTGCCAGTGGATGACCTTGCGGAACTGGAATCCTGCCCTCTCGACAATCCTGTTCAGGAACGACACATAGTCATCTCCGCACCACATATAACCGCTCGCCCCATTCTTGCATACCCTGTAGAGTCCGCGAATCACATTCTCCATGAATCCGAGATAGTCCTCTTCCGATGCGAAGCCGTCGAACTTGAATTCCGTGACCAAATCCTTGTGGTTCTTCAGTCCGGTGAGATTTCCTGCCCTGTTCTGATAATACGGAGGATCGGTGAATACAAGGTCGATCACACCGTCCGGAATTCTGTCCAGTCCCTTCAGACAGTCTTCTTTATAGACTACATTGGCATCCGTCATATCCCCTGAGGTTGAAAAAAAAGCGAACTTGTCATCAAGCCCGCTTTTTATGATATTTTTGTGCTCCCTCAGGGGCTCGAACCCTGGACCCCAACATTAAGAGTGTCGTGCTCTACCAACTGAGCTAAGGAAGCGGTAATTCAGTTTCAAAGAAACTTCGTGATCCGTTTGGGGCTCGAACCCAAGACCCCAACATTAAAAGTGTTGTGCTCTACCTGCTGAGCTAACGGATCAATCCTTAGTCCGAACCGGAACGGCCAGAAGGCTGTTTCCTAAAACGGATTGCAAAGGTATACCTTTCGGATTAAAAATCCAAATATTTTTTGAAAAATATCGAGATTTTTGTCCGCGACCACTGGCCCGGACATCTGTCCTGTCAGCGGATATTTTCTGTAAGTTCTTTAAGAATAATTCTTTCCGCAGAATTGACCCATTCTATGAATTTCTCGTTCGGCTGATAGCTGTCCGAAAATTCCAGCAATGCGGAAAGGTCGAATGTCCCTGCGGATATCCCCGCACCGTTTCTTGTGGCATCGAAAGCATTGATTTCCTGTTCGATGTGTGACGGCACCATCAGTATCGGCTTGCCGAGATACATCGCTTCGCATACGGATTCGAAGCCTGCGGTACTTGCGTATGCACCGCAGCCGGCCATCTGGCGGAGAAACTCCCTGTCATCTATCAGATAGAAACTGAGTGTGTCATCGATTTTCTTGACCGGTCCTTCAGACCATTTGTCCCAGAAGAACTTCAGCTTTACATCCGGATGTCCGTTATGCCAAGACTCCACTTCGCCGGCAAATCCTGTGTTGAGCATATATCCGAGAATGTAGTCACCCCGGGATATGGCTGGTGTCGGGCTGCCGTCCGGATTCCTGAGATTCAGCACATCCGGCCTTAGCAGAGGGGGCACCACCCTGATTTTCCTGACCGGGTCATCCGGGAGATGGTTGAAGGACAGGGCGAGCAGTTTGCATGAACCGAAAGAGTTGATCCTCGACAGTACATTGATGCCTTCATGTCCGGGATATTTCATAAGTGGCAGACCGAATCCCTTGTGCAGGAACAGGTACTGGTGCCCGATGCTGACACACGGAACCTTAAGCCTGCGCCCCATATAGGCCAGCCCGACAAGCAGTTCGTAGAAATTGACGACGACATCCGCCCCGGTCTCTATGGCTGTCCTGCGTATCCTTCTGATGCTCGGGAAGTATTTCACGAATGCAAACACATTGTACAGCACGGTCCTGACCATGTTCGGCTTACGGTTCTTGTGGGACGGACGGAAATTCATGCTGGTGTATTCTGTAACCGGAGCAGAGACGGCCCTCAGAAAAAACTCCGGGACCTTGCGTGTCGCACTTGTCCCTACCATGATGCCGACAACCTCATGGCCGTTTTTCAGCAGCATTTTCTCCAGAGTCATCGCCTGGGTCATATGTCCCCGGCCTTCTCCCTGTACTACAAACAGATATTTCATATCAGAATCTCATTATTGTCCAGTTGCCGTCATCATCCTCTACAAGTGCGGAGAGCGATTCTACCCAGTCCCCGGAATTGAGATAGCGTATGCCGCCGATCATCCTGTCCTCCGGGCAGTGGGTATGGCCGCATATCACTCCGTCGCATTTGTGTGCCCTGGCCACATCCGTGACCATATCCTCGAAATCCGTTATGGACGACACGGCTTTCTTGACTTTTCTTTTTATGGCAGCCGACAATGAATAATACGGTTTTCCTCTCCACGACCTGTTCCTGTTGTACAGCTGGTTCAGTCTCAGAAGGATCCTGTAGCCGAGGTCTCCCAGCTTGGCGAGCCATTCCATGTTGGAGGATATGCTGTCGAAAATGTCGCCGTGCGTCACGAAATACCGGCGGTCACCGCTTGTGAGTATATAGTCCCTGAGGATTGTTATATTGGAGAAAGACAATGGTACAACATAGTCGAAGAAGGCATCGTGATTACCCACAATGTATATCACCTCGGTGTCCTTGTTCTCCATCATCTTCATTATGATTTTCAGCAGTCTGGTGTATTCCGGCTTCCAGCGCCTGTCGGAGGAACGCCGCAGCTGCCAGCCGTCGATGATGTCCCCGTTCAGAATCAGCCTGTCGCAGTCTACCGAACTGAGGAATTCACTTGCCTGCAATGCCTTGGACTGCTTGTATCCGAGATGGATGTCGGACACGACTACCGTCCTGTAATGTCTTCTCTGCACTGTCATATCTTCCGCGCTGAAAAATCCTTTATATTCTGTTCTTCCTCCAGACGGCACACGAGCAGGCGGCCATCCTTGCTGGCCACCACATAGCCGTCCAGTCCTTCGATGACCACGGGGCCTGCGCCATCCGTATGCACGATGCAGTCCGAGCAGTTGAAAAGCCTGACATCTTTCCCGACCACGGCATTCCCGAGACTGTCAGTGCATGTATGAGACCTGACTGAACTCCAGCTTCCGAGATCGCTCCAGCCCGGGGAACTGACGATGACATGGATGTCATCCGATTTTTCCATCACTGCGTAGTCGATGGATATCTTCTCGCATACGGGGAAAAGCCTTGACAGCTCATCCTGTTCGGAGCATGTGTAGAATACATCGGACAGTTCATCCATTATCCCTGCTATCTGCGGTGCGAACCTGTGCAGCTGTTCCCGTATCGTCCTTGCGTTCCAGATGAATATGCCTGCGTTCCAGAAGAAGCCTCCTTCTGCCAGATATGATTTTGCGGTCTGCAGGTCCGGCTTTTCCCGGAATTCGGACACCCTGGTTATCCTGCCTTCCCTGGCTTCCGGAGCATGGATATATCCGTATCCTGTCTCAGGCCTGGTCGGTGAGATTCCTATCGTGACTATGTTGCCGCTGTGTTCCGTGAAAGCCAGGGCAGTGCGGATATCGGCTGCGAATCTTTCCCTGTCGATGACCAGGGCATCGGATGGAGTTACCACAATGTTTGCATCAGGATGCCGTTTCGCTATCTTCCAGCAAGCATAAGCTATGCAGGGAGCGGTGTTTCTAGGCTCCGGTTCAGCAAGTATGTTGTCGGAAGGGATGCCTGGAAGCTGGACCTTCACCATATCGACATACCGTCCTGAAGTCACCACCCAGAAATTCTCCATCGGGCATATCCCTTTGAAACGGTCGACTGTCAGCTGTATCAGTGATTTCCCGACACCGAGGATATCGATGAACTGCTTCGGCATATCCGGCGTGCTCGCCGGCCAAAGCCTGCTGCCGATGCCTCCAGCCATTATCACAACATGAGTGTCCATATCATAAAACCGGTAATAGACTGTAAAGATATCAAATTTTGGAATCCGGTAAAAGCCGTTCAGGGAATTTTCGGGATCAGATATGGAGCCGGCTGACATCTGTGTCACCAGCGTCCGGATGCACCGCCTCCTCCGAAGTCACCTCCTCCGAAGCCTCCGAAACCTCCTCCGGAAAATCCGCCGCCGTCAAATCCTCCATTGAAACCTCCCGGATGACCGCCCCGGTGTCCTCTGCCGGAGAGTATGTTCCCTAAGATAATGCCCCGTATCAGATCATCTGCATCCACTCCTCCTGAACCTCCGTTGTTGCCTCCTCTTCCGCCTTTCCCGTTGCTTCCGAGTATGGCAAAGAAAATGATGCTGAACAGGATGAACATTGCAAGAAGCCCGAACAGACTGAATTCCGAACTGTCTCCGCGAGGTTCCGATATTTCTCCCGAAGCCAGCTGCATGAGGACGCGGCAGCCGGACACGGTGCCTGCATAGTAGTCTCCAGCAGCGAAATGAGGAATCATTTCGCTGTCTATAATCCGTTTGCAGTAGATGTCCGGAATCGCGCCCTCGAGACCATAGCCGGTACTTATTGCCACATCCCCGTATGAATCTCCGTACTTGGGTTTTATGAGCACCACGACACCGTTGTCGTGGCTTGCGGCACCTATGCCCCAGTCAAGTCCTATCTGTGTGGCGTATCCGGACGCGGAGTAACCTTCCAGATCGGATACGGTGACTACTGCAATCTGGTTGGATGTGCTGTCATCAAAAGCAGTCAGCATCCTTTCCAGCTGCATTGCCTGCCCCGGGGAGAATATCCCGGCGAAGTCGTTTACGAGCCTTGCCGGTTCGGGCCTGGCTGGTATGGCATTGAGTGCCTCGGATGCTGCAATGCACAGTGCTACAGCAGATATGATTCTTTTCAGGACTGTCCGCATCGTGTATGCGCTTCAGAAATGCCCTCTCCGACAGGAATGGCTAAAATTCAACCACTGGAGCCGTGTCTGCCCCATCCGCGGCCTTGAAATAACCCTTCGTCTCGAAGTTGAAGATGGAGGCGATGATATTGGCCGGGAAACTGCGCACGCTGACATTGTATGCCCTGGCGGTATCGTTGTATTTTTTCCTTTCGGTCGCTATCCTGTTTTCTGTACCCTCCAGCTGTGCCTGAAGGTCTGCGAAATTGCTGTTGGCCTTCAGGTCAGGGTAGTTCTCTGTGATCATCATAAGCCTTCCGAGTGCGGATCCGAGTTCTCCCTGGGCTGCCTGGAATTCTGCGATTTCATCTTCCGACAGCTGGTCAGGATTCACGGTGACCTGGGTAGCCTTCGCTCTGGCGGCTATCACTCCCTCCAGCGTCTCGGATTCATGCTCTGCATATCCCTTTACCGTAGCCACAAGGTTCGGTATAAGATCCGCCCTGCGCTGGTATACATTCTCTACCTGTGCCCATGCCGCGCTTACCTGCTCCTCTCCGGAAACGAGCCTGTTATATGAATTCTTCACCCAGAAGAACAGACCGGCAAGAATGACGGCTATTATTATTGATATGGTCAACCCTTTTTTCATTGTTGGAAAACGTTAAATTGTGTTTTGTTGAAAATCATGAAAATATGTATCTGTCCCGGCCTTGGATCAGTGCTCCCTTACACACCTTACAGATGCCCTGAAGGAGCCCTTGTCTGTCAGGAATGTCTGTATTTCCGGATTGTCCATATACAGACATTTTACAGGAGCCTGGTCTTCCGGTTCCTCTCCGGCATCAGGGGTGACCCAGAACACGGCTCTCTCATATATGCCGTGGAAGTCACCTGCGCTGAAATATCCGGCAGGAATGGCGCTGAATCCGGTTTCGTCGGTGATGTCCACTTTAGGCCAGAACTCCCACATCTTCTCGCCGTTGAAATATGCATCCGCCATCAGGTCTCCGCTCTGGAAGTCATCCTCCTGGTCCGCGGCATCTCCGGCCTGGCTGCCTGCGGTCTCGAGATATTCCTCCCATTCGGTCTCGGTAGGCAGTCTCCAGCCTTCAGGGCAGGCTTTCACCGCTTCATTATAATTATAGTATCTTCCGAAGATTCCGGACATGACTTCTACATTCGCGTACGGGATGCCGTATTCCTCTGTGTCCGGAGACACGGGCTCCTTGTCTGCAAGGTTCTGTATGAACCAGTCGAGCGGGCCGATCTGCCTGTAGAAATATGTCATTCCGTCCTCTCCCGTTATGCTCTCGAGGCCCGAGATGTCAATTCCGGTAATTGAGCCTTCTCCATCCAGACCGCTTTTGACAACGGTGGTGCTTCTTGAAGTGGAGATGCCGTAATATCCGGATGCGGATGCGGAGCATGTGACGGTGTATGTCCTGAGCCTCTCTCCGAAATTCAGCGAGAACTCTGTGCCGGTGGCGGAGCCTTCTCCGGATTCGTCTTCATCCTCGTTGACTGCCGGGTTGACTTCCCAAGAATATGTTATTTCGGCTCCATCGGGATTGCTGGCTCCGGAAGCGGTCATCTTCACCTCTTCGTTGATGCCGATGAAAGGGTCGAGACTGAATCTGACCGTTCCTCCCAGGGATGGCAGGGTTGTCGAATCCTCATCTTTCTTGCATGCGGCTACGGCCAGCACCATCGTGGCTGCCGCCAGTATCATTCTTGTCTTTCCCATCGTCGGCGTATCTCTTTCATTAACGTCAGTTCGACGAATTAATTTATATTTTATTGTCAATCAATGTCATTTCGGTTACGGACGAAATCAGTCAACCTGATGCCGGCGATTTGGACCGCCCTGTTTCCGGCAGAGGCCACTCCCTGAAATTCATCCTGTACATTTCAACGAATGAAAGGTTTCGTTGATGAAACAATCCTACAAATATCAATATTTTTTGCGAAAATCCGCTACCTTTGTACAAATTATTTGTCTGATATGCGGAAAAATTTAAGAAGCCTTGCAATGCCTTTCCTCAGGATGGGGCATTTTTCTTTGTGCGTTGCCATGGCTGCAACTATCTTTCTTGCCATATCCTGTGACAGGAAGGACAGGTATATTTCGATTACGGGATATGCCCAGGGCGGCACATATATGGTCAAGCTGAATCTCGGTAACGGCAGGAACGTGGTGAAAGTGGAGCCTGAGGATATCAAGGAAGGTATAGATTCTGTAATTTCCGCGGTGGACAGTTCCCTGTCAGGATATAACAGGGAGTCTCTCCTGACTCGGTTCAACAGTGGTGAGAGGATTGTGCCTGACAGCATTTTCCTGGATATTTACAGTGTGTCGTACAGATTTTTCGAAGAGACGGGAGGAGCGTTCGATGTGGCATCCGGCCCGTTGTTCGATATATGGGGTTTCGGTTTCAGGGATGGAGCCTTCCCTACAGACAGGGAAGTGGCGGAGGTCAGGTCGCTCTGCGGGATGGACAGGCTGCGGCAGGATATCGGGAATGCGCTTGCCCCGGATGGCTCACTTTCTCTCAGGGACCTGGTCCTGCAGGATGATGCCAGGGGACTGCCGCGTCTGAACTACAATGCCATCGCCCAGGGATACACCTGTGACCTCGTTGCCAGGTATCTCTATTCCATAGGTGTGGAAGACATGCTGGTCGATATAGGTGGCGAGATCTATTGCGATGGGCTGAACCCATCAGGCAATCCGTGGACGGTGGGGGTAGACAGACCGGTTGATGGCAACAATGTTCCGGGAGCGATGCTGCAGGGTACCCTTTCTACGGATGGGGGCCCGTGCGGGATTGTCACATCCGGGAACTACCGCAAATTCTATGTGAGGGATGGGAAGAAATATGCCCATACCGTCGATCCACGTACCGGATATCCTGCGGCCGATTCCCTGTTGAGCGCGACAGTGATAGCTGCCGATGCCACGACTGCCGATGCTCTGGCCACATACTGTATGGTCATCGGATTCGAGAAGTCAAAAGAGTTCATTATGGGCCGGCCTGACCTGAAGGGCTATCTCATATATGCGCGTTCCGGAGACGATGCCGCTGAAGCAGATGGGGATGCTGCTGATCCGGAGAGGTTCGGCACGTGGATGTCAGACTGATGCTGCATTAGCGATTCCAAGAAATCGCACCTGCCACGACCCTTGTTTAATTTCAGCGAACCTACTTTGGCTACATTGTCGAGATTATGCCGAGGATGTCTGTGAGAGCTGTGAGGAGGAGATTGTCAGCATCTATGAGTATCTGAGGGCAGATTCCTGCCCCGTAGAGCGGAAGGATGATTATTGAGAGCACTATAATAATGTTGCTCAATGGAATGCAGAGCAGGTTGGTAATCAGGAAGTATTGCGGAAAGGTGCCGAAATATAGCAGTACGGCGGGGGCGGTGAAGACCTGGCATGCAATGGAAAGCGCGCATAGGGACCAGATATGCCGCAGCGAGTCCATAAGTGTCCCGGTCAGTCTGTGCCCTGTCTCCTCACAAGTCCCGTTGTCCGTAGCCCTGTCTCCATACATCTCCCACAGGCCATCGAGCGGCTTGTAGAGCAGGAATATTCCTGACATTGCCAGATATGACAGCTGGAAGCCGATGGAAGTCACCACCGATGGTGTCAGGGCCAGCTGGATGAGCAGGGCTATGCAGAAGATGTTTGTGTTTCCTGCAATCCGCCCTGTCAGCGTGGCGCATTCCCTGAGCAGGATGAAGAAGAAAGCTCTTACGAGAGATGGTACGGCCCCGGTCATTGCCGTGAAGAAAGCGGCTCCTCCCACAATGATGGCGGATCTGGCAAAGCGTACGGCAGGAGCGTTTCCGAGAACGGAGAGTATCCTGGACACTACCAGATATATGATGCTAAGGTGCATTCCGGACAAGGCTAACAGATGGGATGCCCCGCTCTCCCGGAACGCATCTCTGACATTCCTGTCCAGGCTGCCCTGGTCTCCGGTGAGGAAGGCCTTCACGAGGGCATTGCTGCCCTGGCTGGAGAATGGGATTCCGTCTATCAGTGACTTGAGCCTGTCTGCGCACCTGATGGCGAAGCCGCTCCCGTCAGGTCCGGAAATGTACGGTATGGAATGGATGAGCGAGACCGCCGCCCCGGCCGCAAGGAAGACTGCTGACAGCGGAAGCCATCCGATGCAGGCCCTGTGTTTCCAGATAATGACGGCAGCCAGACAGGTCAGTGTCAGGAGAATGCAGGATACGGTCTCGAGACAGAAACGGTCTATATGGAATATCTGCAAAGAATAGCTTGCGGCAGCGACTCCTGCCGTGAAAGGAATGGCCAGCATCACAGATTCTCTCCCCACATCCATTTCGTTCCGATTTTTTGCGAAAGTAGTGATAATTTTTATAACTTTGCGACATTGTGTCACAAAAAATTAAAAGATAAAAATTTTAAGACGGAATTATGATAATCCTTGTTTTGAACTGCGGAAGCTCTTCCCTGAAGTACCAGCTTCTGGACATGAAAGGCGATGACATCTATGACCTTCTTGCTAAAGGTCTCGTGGAGAGGATAGGAATGGAAATGGGCTGTCTGAAGCACCAGGCTGCCGGGAAAGAGAAACTGGTCAGGGAGATGCCCATATCCGACCATACTGTCGGCATCAAGGCTGTGCTCGAGGCTCTGCTGGACAAGGAGTACGGCGTGCTTTCATCTCTCGAGGACATCGAGGCTGTGGGGCATCGTGTCGTGCATGGGGGAGAGGAGTTCTTCTGCAGCAAGCTCATCGATGACCAGGTCATATCGAGAATAGAGAAATGCTGTGACATAGCGCCTTTGCATAATCCTGCCAACCTGCTGGGCATAAGGGCGGTGCAGCATGCGCTGCCTACAGTTCCGCAGGTGGCGGTGTTCGATACCGCGTTTCACCAGACGATGCCGTCGTATGCATTTATGTACGCTCTCCCGTACGAGTACTATGAAAAATACCGTATCCGCAGATACGGATTCCACGGGACCAGCCACAGGTATGTGTCTGCGAAAGGCGCTAAGTTCACCGGGCTGGAGCTGAACAATTCCAAGATCATAACATGCCATCTCGGCAACGGAAGTTCTGTCGCTGCCGTCGTGAACGGCAAGTCGATAGACACATCGATGGGTTTCACTCCGCTCGAGGGCGTCATTATGGGGACGAGGTGCGGTTGCATCGACCCTGATGTCGTGACTTATATCCAGGAGAAGGAGGGGCTTTCTCCTGAGGAGATGAGCAGGGTGATGAACAAGAAGAGCGGTTTTCTCGGACTGTCGTGCGTGTCTTCCGATGCCCGTGACCTCAATGATGCGGCCAATTCCGGGGATCCCAAGGCGAAGCTGACCCTGAAGAAGCTTGTCTATGATGTCACCAAGTACATAGGTGCTTACGCCGCCGTGATGAACGGGGTTGATCTGATAGTCTTTACCGGAGGGATAGGAGAAAACAACAGCCGTATGCGCCGCAGGGTTTGCGAGAACCTTTCCTATCTCGGCGTGAAGTTCGACTATGAGGCCAATGTGGCTACCGGCAAGGATACCCTCATCTCCCTTCCTGATTCGAAGGTGAAGGTGGCGGTTATCGCTACGAACGAGGAACTGGTGATAGCCCAGGACACAATGCATATTGTCGTCAACGAGGAAGAGAATAACTAAAAACCAATATTTATGTTCACTAAATTCGAAGATATCTTTGCCGAACTTGCAGGAAGGGGGGCAAAAAAGAGAATGATAGCGGCGTGGGCTGTGGATGGCCATACCATTGCCGCCGCAAGCAAGGCCGTGGACCTCGGCATAGTGGAGGCCACTCTTGTCGGAGATGAGTCCCTTATCAAGGCAGAATGCGCAAGCCAGGGTATAGACATGGGCAAGTTCAGCATTGTCCATAACCCATCCGAACTGCCTGCTGTGGCAGAGGCGGTGACTATGGTCAACCACGGTGAGGGCGACATCCTTATGAAAGGTCTCTGCAGTACCGACAAGTTTATGAGGGCCATCCTCAACAAGGAGACCGGCCTGCTCCCTCCGAAGGCGGTGCTCAGCCATTGTGCCGTAATAGAGAACCCTAACTATCACAAGCTTCTGTTCATAGGTGATATGGCAGTGATCCCGGCTCCGGACCTTACCCAGAAAGTGGCTATTCTGAACTATCTTGTCAATACTGCTCGTGCGATGGGTATCGACAGACCTAAAGTGGCTCTCATTGCAGCTACAGAGCAGATGCTCTACAAGATGCCGGCATGTGTCGAGGCGGCTATCATCGCGAAGATGGTGGACCGTGGGCAGATCCGCAACTGTATCGCGGACGGCCCTCTCGCCCTCGATGTGGCGATTGACCAGGAGGCCGTGGAGATCAAGCATGTGGTGAGTCCTGTCGCCGGAGATGCCGACTGTCTCGTGTTCCCTAACATCGAGTCGGCTAATGTGTTCTACAAATGCAACTCGAAACTTGCCGCCAATGTCAAGCAGGCCGGAATGGTGGTCGGAGCCAAGGTCCCTTGCGTCCTTTCGAGCCGTGCGGACAGCATAGATACGAAGCTGAATTCCATAGCTATTGCAGCTATGTCTGCAAAATGATGCTGTATGGAAGGGAGAATACTGACGGTAAATACAGGTTCAACCTCCACTAAAATAGGATTTTTCGATTCGGGGCAGCTGGTATTCGAGGAGAAGGTGACTCTCAGTGCCGAGACCCTGGCGAAATACGGTTCTGTGATGGATCTCGAGACTGAGTTGAAGGATGCCATCACAGAATTTCTTTTATCCAGAGGAGTGGAGCTGGAGACCATCGATGTGGTCATGGCAAGGGGCGGCCTGATAACTCCGGTAGTTACCGGGGTGTACAGGGTCAACAAGGCTATGAGGGATGCCCTCTATGAAGGGAAGGAAGGTGTCCATGCATGTAACCTGAGTGCAATCATAGCGGATGATATGGCATCTGTTGTCAATGACCTGAGACGGGCGAAAGGTATGCCGGACTGTACCGGGGCATTCATTGCGGATCCTCCCATGGCGGATGAGATGCTGCCTGAACTCAAGATAGGGGGGCGTCCTGAATTTCCGAGACGGACCCTGTTCCATGCCCTGAACTCGAGGGCGATGGTCAGGCGTTACGCCCGCAGTGTGGGGAAGTCCGTCAAGGATGTGACCGCCATTGTTGCACATCTCGGAGGAGGTGTGTCCGTGTCTCTGCATATGGGAGGGCGAGTGATTGACACCAACGATGCCCTTGGGGGCGATGGTCCTGTAGCTACGGAGCGTGCCGGGACGGTGCCTGCATTCCCTCTCGTGGAGATGTGTTTCAGCGGAAAGTACACCAAGGAGGAGGTGAAGAGACTTATCGTAGGTCGGGGAGGTGTGATGTCCTACTTCGGCACCAATGATTTCAGGGAGGTCGTCCGTATGGCAAGAGAGGGCGACGCGGATGCTGACCTGTTCATAACAGGATATTGTGCAGGAATATCCAAATATATTGGCTATTTTGCCCCTGTGGTCTGCGGAAAGGTGGATGTGATAATCATTACTGGAGGCATAGCGCATGAGAAAGGGGTGACAGATGCCATTGCCCGCAGGGTGGGCTTCATTGCTCCTGTAGTGGTCTATCCTGGAGAGAACGAACTTACATCCCTCGCTGAGAACGGTTATGGCATACTTTCTGGAGAATTCGAAGTGCGGACATACGACCCGAACAGGTTGTAGTCAGGCAGGCAGGAACTGTATGTCTCCCTGCATTTCCTGAACAATGTAGAGACATATTTCGAGAAGTACGGGCCCCGGTAGGTGCCCGTATTCGTTATCATTATCCAGCATTCCCCGTCCGGGTAGCATTTGACGAGCGCGGATGTGCCGGAAAGCGTGCCTGTCCTTGTCCATTCCCCGTCAGGCTTCGTGTCATTCCAGCCGAGTGAAAATGTCTGAGGGTCGAAATATTCCGTCATTTCAGCGACGCTTTCCGCGCTTATTATGTCCGGGACTTCAGGTCTTCCGTTTATTCCGGCTACGAACCTGCACAGTTCCGCCGGAGAACCTACCCATGCTCCAGCCCCGGAAAGACCGGTTATGTTGCTCCCTCCGTAGCATTTCTCGACCATCCTTCCGCTCAGATTGTATTCTTCACACGGTTCTGATCCTGCCTGCATGTAGTATTTCACCTCGTTGGGATATTTTTCCTCGTAGTAGTTCCTCGCTATGTGCATGTCGTAGCATCCGGCAGGTTTCAGGATATTTTCCTGGATATAGTCCTCGTATGTCTGGCCTGACAGTTTCTCTATCACAAGCGACAGGAGCAGGAATCCGAAGTTTGAATACTGTTGGGATGTGCCCGGGGCAAAGCCAAGCCACCTTGATAGTTCGCACTGCACGAGCGTATGGCTGTCTGGTGCCGAGTCGAGATGGAACTGCCTTATGATGTCCTGGGATGAGAACATCGGATCCCCGTGTCCGGTGGAGAAACCTCCCTGATGCCGGAGGAGCTGCTCGATGGTGATTCCGAATATCCTCCTGTCCCGTATCGCTTTTGTGAATGTGGTGTCGTTCAGTATGCCGCAAGGACCGAACACCGTGTCCCTCAACGACAGAAGCCCCTGCTCTTTAAGTTTCATGATTCCGGTGGCTGTTATGAGCTTCGATACCGAGGCCATCCTGAGTATGTTTCCCGGTTCCATTCTGACGCTGTCTTCCACATCTGCCCAGCCGTATCCTTTGGCGTACACGAGGGAATCGTTCCTCATTATGGCAAGTGACGCTCCCCGGATTTCCCATCTCTTGAGAAATTTCTCTATGGAGCTGTCCATTCCGGTGAGTTCGGGTATGTCTGACATCCCGTTGGACAGGGTGTCATTGAGTCTGACCGGAACAGGTGCCGGCCGTGCGGACTCTTCTGCCTTTTCCCTGCCCTTCCTCTGTCCGGAAGCTGATGATATGATCACGGCGATGGCGCAGAACAGCGCGGCGGAAACTGGCACCCATTTCTTCATCCCTATGCCAGTCTGCCTGCCCTGCGGGCGAATTCTATGATATATTCTGCGGTCTTTTCTATGCCGAGTATGGATGAGTCCATACAGAGGTCATAGTTGGCGGCGACACCCCAGTTGCCGAAAGTGAAGTAGTTGTAGTAGGTCTCCCTTTTGCGGTCATTCTTGTGGATGATGTCCTCCGCCTTGTCCTCCGGCAGCCCCATCCTTTCAGCCACTCTCCGTATCCTGTCCTCAAGCGGGGCCGAGATGAACACATCGAGGGTGTTCCCCCGGTCGCGGAGGATATAGTCCGCACACCTTCCGACAATCACGGCAGACTCGTGTTCGGCTATGTCCCTGATGACATTGCTCTGTATCTTGAACAGTGCGCTTTCATCTATGCAGCTTCCCATCTGTCCGAAACCCTGTGGGGAGAAGAATGAGGAGAAAGAGAATATGCTCCTTTTCTCATCGTTCTTTATGAACAGGTCCGGGCTGAATCCGCTCGCTTCTGCCGCCTTTGAGATCAGCTCATTGTCATAGACCTTTATGCCGAGCTGCCTGCCGATTTCGAGAGCCACGAGCTTGCCTCCACTCCCGAATTGCCTTCCTACGTTGATTATCAGTCTTTTCATGATATCTCTCCAGTTTATTGCGTTCTTATGGGTGTAGTCCTATATCTTGCTTCCGAGAACTGCCGGGTCATCCCCGTCCTTGAGTTTCCCGAGCTTCTTCAGCAGCTGTATTATCAGGATTATTGTCATTATGCTTGCAAAGGCATCGCTGATAGGGAAGCTCCACCAGATGCCATCTGCATCAAGTGCAAGCGGCAGCAGGTAAAGTACAGGCAGCAGGCAGAGTATCTGTCTCGAAAGGGAGAGGAAAATGGATTTCTGTACCATCCCGAGACACTGGAAGAGGTTTGTGGACACTATCTGGAATCCCACCAGCGGGAATATCAGATTCATGATCCTGAGCCCGTGGTTGGCTGTGGCTATGAGTCCTTCATCGGTGGTGAATATCCGGGTCACTGCATTCGGGAAGAATACCGACATTATGAAGCAGAGGGTGGTGACGACAGTCGCATATAGCACTGCCTTCTTGTACACTTCCTTCACCCTGCTGTATTTCCGTGCCCCGTAGTTGTATCCTGCAATGGGCTGCATCCCCTGGTTGAGACCCGAGCATATCATGACGAATATGAATGTCAGCCTGTTGTCTATGCCGTATGCCCCTATGCCAATGTCTCCGCTGTATTTGCGGAACTGCTGGTTGATGAACAGGGTGACGAGACATGCTGCCGTGTTCATGAGGAACGGCCCGAAACCTATGGCAAACGAGTCTTTCGCTATCCTCCAGTCCAGCCTGATGATGCCTTTCTCGAAATGTACCGTCCTTCTGGTGTCACTGAAGTGTAACATAGAGAATACAAGGGATATCGTCTGGGCGATGACTGTGGCAAGTGCAGCCCCCCTGATGCCCATGTCGAGCCAGAATATGAACACCGGTGCCAGAATTATGTTCAGAGCCACTGACAGAAGTGTCAGGTTCATCGCTTTTCTCGGGCTACCGGATGCCCTGAGCGCCCCGTTGAGTCCGAAATATACGTGGGATATTATGTTCCCGTACAGGATAATCTGCATATATTCCCTCGCGTATGCTATCGTGTTTTCGCTCGCACCGAAGAAGAAGAGTATCGGATCGAGGAAAATGAGGGCGACCATCATAAATGCAAATCCTATGATGATGTTCAGTGTCACTATGTTGCTCAGCACCTTGTTGGCTGCGGCATAGTTCTTCTGGCCGAGCAGTATCGACAGGATGGTGGCTCCTCCTATCCCTACCAGGGTGCCGAATGCTGTGGAGAGGTTCATCAGCGGAAAGGTGACAGCAAGACCTGAAATTGCCATGGCTCCCACGCCCTGACCGATGAAGATGCTGTCTATCATATTGTATAGTGATGACGCCGTCATCGCTATGATGGCCGGCAAGGCATACTCCTTGAGAAGCTTGCCGATCGGTTCTGTCCCGAGTTCTACAGGTACCGAACTCTTTCCCGTCATTATTCCTCCTCTTCTTTTACCACGGTGATGTCGAACCTGAGAGGGGCGTAGCTCGGAATGACTGAACCGCTGCCGCTGTATCCGTATCCAAGGCTTGAATAGAATATGGCTGTGGCAGTCTCTCCTGGCGTATATCCTTCCGTCAGATTGCCGTCTGTATCCTTTTCCGTTTCCTCGTTGTGGAGATGTTTCAGCATTGACTTGAATCCGTTGATCAGGTCACTGGACTCTCCGAGGGTGATTGATGTCGAGTCGTTTGTCCATTTGACCTCGACAGGGGCGTATGTCCTGGCCGGGTTGTAGATGTTGTGTACTTTAGCCGTGTCTGCAATGGTGGTATCGAACACCTGTCCGTCGAGCCTGCGTCCGGTATAGTTGATAAGGATTGTCGAATCCGTCTCGAAGTTCATTGCAGGGCTTCCATCCTCACCCTTTTCCAGATGGTTGAAATACTGCCTGAAAAGGAATCCGGTGTATGTCGTGTCCCAGCAGTACGGATATTCCACTTTATCAGGACCGGTATACGGTGCATCTTCTGTCGCATCGGGATTATCAGGGTCAAGCCCCTGGATATTCTGTCTCCAGTATCTGTCCATCTCTTCGCGCTGGTAGCGCAGAATGTCATTGGTGGCATCCACGACCTTTATCTCATAGATGTAGTTCGTGCCGTTCGTGACATTGGCGATGTATTCTTCCTCTGTCGCATATCTTGTGCTTGTTACCAGCCACGAAGGTACCACCGCCTTCCTCGTGCCTCCTATGGTCATGCCGGATATCATGTCGCGTACACCGACATTCAGGGCAGCATCGCTGTTTGTCCATACTTCCGGTCCGTAATAGTAGGACTTGTCATAGTTTAAATCTGTCTTGTGGGACAGTTCTTCTGAATTGGTGTCGATGATTGTCCCGTTCAGGTCCGTGCACGTGTAGTCCACCATAAGGTAAACCGAATCGGTCACGACATCCCCATCCGGAACCTGATCGTCTTCCAGAAGATATATTCCGCTGCCCGTCTTTTCCCACATGTATTCCGGATGCTTCTCTTTCTGGACTGTCACCCATGCATCGAAATATCTTTTCTCGTCCTCTCCTGACGAGGTTTCGCGCTCCTTTGCGCAAGAGACTGCTAGCAATGCTGCCGCAGATACGGTTACCGCTGTGACTGTTCTTCTCATCCCCATCTATTATGTTCAACCTGCAAATATATGAATTATTCCGATATGCTCACTACCCATATCCTGTAGAGCAGGGCAGAGTTAGCAGGAATCGTGCCTAACGGTTTCTTCCCGAGTCCGTATTTCCCGGAAAACAGGATGTCGCACACTTCTCCGGCCCTTACTCCCGGCAGACCGGCCTGCAGACCCTCGACAAGGTCTCCGCTCCCGAGGTCGACGGTCATTGGGGCGAAATCCCCTTCGGACAGCGTCCACCCCGACAGGGCGGCCGTGGCATAGTGGTTTGTGGCAAAAAGGGTGAGGCCTCTGGCTGAGCCTGATCCTCCAATCGTGACCCCATCTGCCGATGAGCTGACCGTGAAGCTGGTATACGGTGTAGACAGCAGCCAAGTCTCTCCTGTCCCGTCGATGTCAGCTGTCGTGATGTCTGTCTCGGCTGGCCCGGAATCGAACACATAGCCGGCGAAATATATCGTGGCTGACCCTGAACTGCCAAGTGGAGCTCCATCGCCATCTATGATAGTGAGTCGCGTAGCTCCTCCGTTGTGGGTCACTGCGGGGGAGTATGTGCGGATTTCCGAGCGGATTAGCACGGGTGAACCATCTTCGTTGTACTCCGGGTTTTGGGGGTCCTGTATGAACTCGCATTCTGTGAACTGTATGCCGCCTGCATAGTCGGCGATGGCTTCCTCCTGGCTGTTGAATGTGCTCTCCAGACTCTGGCTGGTGCAGGCTGAAGCCATAGTCAGGGCAGCAGCGGCTGCGGCGGCCTGAACGAGCCATACGATGTGTGCTGTCTTCATCTGTTCAGAAATATGTGTGTGACTCTTTCGATGTAGGCGGCGGCCTCGGTGATGTTTCTGACATCGTCCGGGATCATAAGCTTTCCTCCGGATGCCAGCTCGTGTCCTCCGCCGTTGAAGAATTCCTTCGCGCACAGGTTGGCGGAAGTTCCTTTTTTCGACCGTATGGATACCCTGAACCTGTCCTTGTCCTGCTTGAGGAAGATACTCATCCTGACATTCCTGACCGACAGCGGAATATTCACGAATCCTTCCGTGTCCCCTTCCTGTATGCCGAATTTCATTATCGTCTTCCGTCCCAGTATCATATATGCCACCCCATCATCCGTTATCCTGAGACAGCGGTCGAGAAGGTAGCCCATAAGCCTGATCCTCGACTCGTTGTAACCGTTGAATATCCTGTCGAGGATGAGGTCCCTGTCCACTCCGGCATCCAGCAGTGCGGATGCCATTGCCAGGGTTGACGGGAATACCGAGTTGGCGAAATTGTTGGTGTCAGTCGTCATCCCTGTCATCAGGGCAGTGGCGGTTTCCGGAGGCAGCTTCCCCGCATCATGGCATATTCCCGGCAGTTCCATGAGGATGCTGTAGAGAAGCTCTGCCGTGGATGATGTCTCTGTTTCGGAAAAGCACAGGCTGAAGCATTCCCGGTCCGGCCCTATATGATGGTCTATCAGTATTTTCTCTCCTTGTGCGTCGGCAAGGCATTCCTCGAGGTCCCCCGCTCTGGAGAAACTGTTGAAGTCGAGGCATATTATCATATCGGATGACCTGATCCTCTTTTCAGCCGCCTCCTTTGAATTTTCAGCGACGATGATCCTCTTTTCCATATCTCCTGTCACAAGGAATTCAAGGGTTGATGGGTATGCATCCGGAAAAACCAGTACGGCATCCTTTCCGACAGATGCGAGATAGCTGACCATCGCTGTCCCGCTTCCGATGGCATCTCCATCAGGATGCGTATGTACTGTGACGGTGATGGTCTCCGCTTCGCCGATATGCCTGTATAATGTCTCTATGTCGCGCCTGTCGAATGCTTCCATGCGATTCTGCTTTATTTAGGTTGCAAAATTACAAATTATATTGCATTTGATAAATCAAATTTTTAACTTTGTCCGGAATTTGGAATAAATAAAATACATAATATAAATGGTCAAGAAAATTTTTTCCTATCTGATCCTCCCTATAGTAATCATAGGGCTGGTCTATCTTATTGTGGAGAGCGTAATGCAGCCTGTAAGGTTCAACGAGCAGAAGGAGTACCGCGAGGGTGTCGCAATCCAGCGCCTGAAAGATCTCCGTACTCTCCAGGAGGCCTATAAGACCGAGACTGGTCATTTCACTTCATCAATCGATTCCCTCAAGCATTTCTACAATACAGGGGATATCAGGGTCGTGATGCAGATCGGTTCCAACGATGACTCTCTTGCTGTGGTCAATACCGAAAGGCTCAAGAGACGCAATCCGAGGATTACTCCGGAACAGATGTATGACCTTTATCTCAAGGGCGAGCACCTTGTGTTCTCGGTGGAGAACGACATTCCGGTGAGGGATACCCTGTTCAGCGGCAGACCTGACTTTTGCGTGGATTCCCTCGCGTTCATTCCGTTCTGTGGCGATTCCATCATTATGGAGTCAACCGTCAAGAAGGTGTCAGGCGTGGATGTGCCTCTGTTCGAGGCAAGTATGCCGTACAGGGCTCTCCTTACAGGGCTTGACAACCAGCTCAGGATCAACCTGGATGCCGAGAGGGAAGACACCGGCCGTTATCCGGGTCTGAAAGTCGGAAGTATCACTGCTCCTAACAACAATGCCGGAAACTGGGAGTAGCAAAATATTGTATACAAGCAGATGTGCCCTCGTCCCTGCGCAGTTCTTTGAACCGTCCTCGGCGAGGGCAATGCTTGTGGAGACGGCAGATGTCGATGAGTCCGATGAGGTGTCATCCGTGCCGGTGCCGTGGTGTGATGCAGTGTTGGTATTCGCCCATCCGGCAGGAGATGATTCGCTTCCGGAACTGTATCATCTGCTGATGAAGGCGGGGAGTCTCAGGGAGCATAACAGGATTGTGGCTGCCTACAGGGGCGGAGTCTTGTATCTCGTGGTTGCGGAAGATTCGGTGCTGAGGCTCTGCAATTCATTCCAGGCGATGGATTTCACGACTGCTGAATATTTCCTGTTTATGGCTCTGAAGAGGCTGCAGATCAATCCCGAGATATCTGCGGTATATGTCCACACCCCTCTGGAACAGGAACAGGAGATGTCTCTGTACAGATATTTCAAGTCGGTGGAAAGGATATGAGGATAATAGGTGGCAGCCTGAGGGGCAAGATGATAGAACCTCCTGCGGGGTACAGTGCGAGGCCGACCACTGATTTCGCGCGGGAGGGCTTGTTCAATATCCTCGGCAATGAATATGATTTTACTGATCTTGCCGTGCTGGACCTGTTCGCCGGGACAGGCGCGATATCATACGAGTTCGCATCGAGAGGGGCAGGCAGGATATGGTGCGTGGAGATGCAGCCGAGGAATGCGGAATTCATCAGAAGCCAGGTGCGCAGGTTCGGGCTTGACAATATCACTGTAGTCAGGCACAATGTGTTTGATTTCATAGATATCTGCAAGGAGAGGTTTGACATAGTCTTTGCGGATCCTCCATATAGTATGGAGGGGGTAGAGACTCTTCCGGCAAGGGTGATTGAGAGGGGACTGCTCTATCCGGGATGTTATTTCATCCTTGAGCATTCCGGTGACCATTCATTCGTAGGGTGTCCTGGTTTTGTCAAAGAGAGGAAATACGGCAATGTGCATTTCTCTTTTTTCGAGCAGCCAGGCGAATGAACCGGCTGTCTCGCACAGGGAATTTCTGATATTGTAAGTATAGTGTGGCTGTTATGGAAACAAGTTTGAGAGAAAAGAAGATTATGAAAGTGACGCTGGCGGGACTGGTGGTCAATGTCATCCTGTCAGCAGGGAAGATTGCGGCCGGAGTGTTCGGAAGGAGTGCCGCAATGATAGCGGATGGTGTGCATTCTCTGTCAGATCTGCTCAGCGACATAGTCGTCATAGCCTTTGTCCGTGTTTCATCCAAGGAAAAGGACAGGGACCACGAGTTCGGCCATGGGAAGTTCGAGACTCTGGCTTCACTGATAGTCAGCCTGATTCTTATAGTCGTGGCAGCGCAGATGTTTGCATCGGGGATGAAATCCATAACCAGTGTCCTCAATGGAGGCACCATCCCTGTGCCCGGTTATGTGGCCCTTGCGGCTGCCTTTGTCTCTATAGTGGCCAAGGAAGTGCTGTACAGATATACGATTGCGGTCGGGAAGAAGACGGACAGTCCTGCTGTCGTGGCTAATGCGTGGCACCACCGGTCGGATGCCTTTTCGTCAGTCGGGTCGCTTGCCGGTATTGCGGGTGCTATCTTTCTCGGAGACAGATGGGTCATTCTGGACCCTCTTGTATGCTGCTGTATAAGTATAGCGATATTCGTCGTGGCTGTCAAGATGGCCGGCCCTTCTCTCAAGGAGCTGCTGGATGGCTCTTTGCCTGAGAATACTGAGCAAGAGATTGCCGAGACCGCCCTTTCCGTGGATGGAGTGAAGAATCTCCACGAGCTGAAGACCAGACGCAGCGGCATTTCCATTATGATAGAGGCTCATATGGTGGTGGACCCCCATATTACGGTCGAGCAGGCGCACGAGATAGCGACATCGGTGGAAAGCAGGCTGAAGGACAGGTTCGGAAAAGAGACCCAGATTTCGATACACATAGAGCCGTCCGAGACGGCAGAGTAGGTAACCTGAAAAATTTTTTGTTATGAGAAATGTCTTTATTTTCGTTTCTGTTGTCCTGTCATTTATGTATGGCATGACATCATCTGCACAGACGGCAAAGAGCCTTTTCTGGAAGAAGGATGGGAAACAGGTGGAGGAGATTGTCTCGCAGAAGGCCGACCAGTACAACAAGGTAGGTCATCACGGGCCTGCCGTGGAGAATTCGTATATGGCGTTGAGGATATATTTCAACAACAGCGGGGCAATCGATGTCTATTCCAAGTCAGGCAGAGGTATGGAGCTCGAGAAATACCGCTGGTATCCTGATTCTCTCGCACAGGCGGACTATGGGGCCGGATGTGACGAATATATGGTAGGAAAGACTGTCGGTCTGGGTGGAATCGCCTTGTGGGATGGAGAGAAGGAGGTAAAACTGGTGGCTACAAAAGGGCGTACTGCCAGGGTAGGGGACACCCGTAACGGTTCCTACGCAGAGATGATTGCCTACGGTGTGCCTTACAAGGGAGACACGCTTGATGTGTCGATAAGGGTAGATGTGAAGACAAAGACAAGGGAGGCCCGCGTGACGGCTGAAGTGCTGGATGGGACGAAGGTGCAGTTCCTTACGGGTGTGAATTACCATAAGGGGGCACGGGTGTCATACGGCAAGGACTATATTTCTGTGTGGGGTGTGCATCCGGCTGATGTCTCCACTGATCCGAAGCCTATCGGAGGCGGGATGTTTTTCAACAAGTCTGACTTTTCAGAGCCGGAGAAGACCGGTGATATGGTGCGCATAATTTCCCGTCCGGCATCCAAGGTCAGCACAAGGGTGGTGTCCGCTTCCACCAAGGAAGCCGAGCTGAATACGGCCGACCGTTTCGAAAACTATATGCAGTCAAGATGAAACTGCAGAAGACCAACGCGGCCCGTCTTCTGGACAAGGCCGGTATAAGGTATGACCTGATTCCATACGAGGTTGATGAGGAAAATCTTGCCGCCGGTCATGTAGCCCTCCAGCTGGGAGAGCCGGTGGAGAGGGTGTTCAAGACTCTGGTGCTCGAGGGAGACCGGAGCGGCCATTTCGTGTGTGTTGTCCCCGGTGACAGCGAGATAGACCTCAAGGCGGCCGCAAAGGTCTCTGGCAACAAGAAATGCGACCTGGTGCATGTCAAGGATCTTCTGCCTCTCACCGGATATATAAGGGGCGGATGTTCGCCGATAGGTATGAGGAAGCACTTCCCGACATATTTCCATTCTACTGTCCTTGACTATGACAGCATCTATGTCAGCGCCGGTGTCAGGGGACTCCAGTTCAGGATTGCACCATCGGATATAATCGGCTATACGCATGCGCAAGTCGCAGATTTATGCGTTCGCGAAAATGGATTGTGATAATGCCGGATTATGTCGCAGATGCAACCTGGCCGATGGGTATTCTGGCTCTATTCCGTCTCCGTGGCTGAGAGAGTGTGGTGTCTGGACGGGAATGCGTAAGGTTTCTCATACGGTCCCTCAAATTATTGCAGATTTATCTTTGCCGTTTGGCAGAAATTGACTAATTTTGTGCTATTGTGCACGTACACAACAGCACAAAGGATTATATCAAGTAAAACAATTAATTACAGGTATATGGACAGAAATTTTTTCGATATCAGCGGTAAGGTCGCCGTGATGACGGGAGCCTGTGGTATCCTTGGTACAACCATCGTGAAATATTTCGCGGCACAGGGAGCGAAGGTGGTCCTTCTGGATCTGGACAGGGCTGCCGGGCTTGGCGAGAAGATTGTCTCGGAAATCAAGGCGGATGGCGGCGAGGCCTGTTTCCTTGCAACCAATGTGCTTGACAAGGCCGTTCTCGAGGATAATTACTCCAGGATAATCTCAATGTACGGGGGTATCGACATCCTGCTCAATGCGGCTGGAGGCAATATGGCATCTGCTACTGTCCCACCGGACAAGAGCATCTTCGACCTTGATGTAGATGCGGTCAAGAAAGTGACGGAACTCAACCTCTTCGGTACCATTATACCTACTATGGTGTTTGCTAAGGCCATGGTCGAGAAGAAGTCAGGCTCTATCATCAATTTTGCCAGCGAGTCGGCATTGAGGCCTCTGACCCGTGTCGCCGGTTACGGGGTAGCCAAGGCGGCTGTGGCCAACTGGACAAAATGGCTGTGCGCCGAGCTTGCCATGAAGTTCGGTGAAGGCATCAGGGTGAATGCTATCGCTCCTGGCTTCCTGCTGACCAACCAGAACAGGACCCTGCTTACCAATCCGGATGGCAGCCTGACAGACAGGTCGCATACCATACTTGCACATACTCCGATAGGACGTTTCCTTGAGCCGGAAGAACTTCTCGGTACCCTCCACTGGCTTGCATCGGATGCTTCCAGGGCGGTCACTGGTACGGTAGCTGTTGTGGATGGCGGTTTTGATGCATTCAGCATATAATTGTCATTCTGAAAGGTACACGAAGAAACAGATGAATGTCTGAACAGAGCGAAGAATCTGGATTGTCAGGAAAAGTAAACGAAAAACACCATTATATGTATCTGATGAAAGAAAGCTGGCGCTGGTACGGTCCGAATGACCCGGTCAGCCTGCAATATATCCGTCAGGCAGGGGTGACGGACATTGTACACGCCCTGCATCATATCCCTAACGGGGAAGTCTGGACCGTGGAGGAGATCCGTAAGCGTCAGAAAATGATATCTGATGCCGGTCTGGTGTGGAGTGTCGTCGAGAGTGTGCCGGTCCATGAGCATATCAAGACGCAGACCGGAGATTTCCAGAAATATATTGACAACTACAAGCAGTCTCTCCGCAATCTGGCAGAGTGCGGCATTTATTGTGTGACATACAATTTTATGCCTGTTCTCGACTGGACAAGGACAGATCTTGCGTTCGAGATGCCTGACGGGTCAAGGGCGCTCCGTTTCGAGCGGGCTGCCTTTATGGCATTCGACCTTTTCATACTGAAGCGGCCTGCTGCCTTCAAGGAATATTCGGAGGAAGACATAGCCAAGGCAAAGGCGCGGTATGAGAGGATGGATGAGGCGGAGATTGAACTTATTACAAGAAATATGATTGCCGGACTGCCGGGAAGCGAGGAGAGCTTCACCCTGGACCAGTTCCGTGAGGCTCTTGCAAGATACGATGGGATAGATGCAGAGAAACTCCGCAGCAACCTGATATATTTCCTTTCGGAGATATGCCCGGTCGCAGATGAGTGCGGGGTGGAGATGGTTATCCATCCTGATGATCCTCCGTATCCTATTCTCGGGCTGCCGAGGATTCTGTCCACGGCAGAGGATTTCCGCAGGCTCGTGGAGGCCGTGCCTAACCGGTCCAACGGGCTGTGCCTCTGCACCGGGTCTTTCGGTGTCAGGGCAGACAACGACTGCGTGGCGATGATGAGGGAATTCGGCGACAGGGTAGGCTTTGTACATCTCCGCAGCACTAAAAGGGATGCAGAGGGCAACTTCTATGAGGCAAACCATCTCGAGGGGGATGTGGATATGTACGGGATGATGAAGGCTCTTCTGGAGGTCCAGCAGCGCCGCAAAGTCAGTCTTCCTGTGCGTCCTGACCATGGCCACCAGATGTGCGATGACCTCGGACGCAAGTCGAATCCGGGATATTCCTGCTATGGCAGGCTGCGTGGAATTGCCGAGCTGAGAGGCCTCCAGATGGGGATAGCGAAATCTATGGGACAGGAATGAATTAATCCCGATTTTGCTTATCTTCGCGTCCATTATGGAACAGATGACGAGTGCTATATTAGAGGGGCTGAACAGCGAGCAGAGGCAGGCTGTCAGCTGTGTGGACGGGCCGGTGCTCATAGTGGCGGGAGCGGGTTCGGGCAAGACGAGGGTCCTGACAAGCAGGATTGCATATATTTTGGATCAAGGCGGTGAGCCGGAGCGGATTCTGGCCCTGACCTTTACAAAGAAGGCCGCGACGGAGATGAAAGAGAGGATTGCCCTTATGGTCGGGGAGAGAAAGGCCAGAAAACTGAAGATGGGGACTTTCCATTCAGTGTTCATAAGGTTTCTCCGCGAATATGCCGACAGTCTGGGCTATCCTCCCGCTTTCACCATCTATGACACCGGGGATTCGACTGCTGCTGTCAAGACGTGCCTGAAGGAACTGCAGCTCGATGACAAGATATATAAACCCAAGGATGTCCTGTCGAGGATATCGATGGCAAAGAACAATCTTGTCACGGCAGAGGCATACGGCCGCAACCAGACGGCCATCCAGAACGATGCCGCCGCAAAGAAACCGAAGATATACGAGATATACCGGCTCTATGCAGCCAAATGCCGTCAGGCCGGTGTGATGGACTATGATGATATCCTCCTCAATATGAATATCCTGCTCAAGGACAACCCTGAAGCCCTGGAGGATCTTTCGACTCGTTTCGAGTACATAATGGTGGATGAATACCAGGACACCAACTACGCGCAGTATCTTATCCTGAAGAAACTGGCTATGAAACACCGCAATATATGTGTGGTAGGCGATGACTCCCAGTCCATATATGCGTTCAGGGGTGCCAAGATAGAGAACATACTGAATTTCAGAAAGGACTATCCGGACAACAGGACATTCCGCCTTGAGCAGAACTACCGTTCCACGAGAGTGATTGTGGATGCTGCCAATTCCCTGATTGCCAAGAACAGTGCTAGGATTCCCAAGAACTGTTATTCGATGGGTGACGAAGGCGAGAAGATAAGGCTTATCCAGGCCTATTCGGAGCAGGAAGAGTCTATGCTTATTGTGTCCTCAATCATCAAGAGAATGCAGTCAGACCACGCCCAGTACCAGGATTTTGCCATTCTGTACAGGACCAATTCCCAGTCACGCGCCCTGGAGGAGGCTCTGCGGAAAAGAAATCTGCCGTATATGATATACTCCGGCAACTCTTTCTTTGACAGGGCAGAGGTCAAGGACATGATGGCATATCTGAAGCTGGCTGTCAATCCTAATGATGACGAATCCTTCAGGAGGATTGTTAACAAGCCTGCAAGAGGGATAGGAGACACATCCCTTGCTGCCCTTATCGCGGCGGCGCATAACAATGGGTGTTCTCTGATGAAGGCCGCATTTGTCGAGGATCTCGAGACATACGGGCTGAAAGCCGCTGCAATCAAGAAAATCCGGGAGTTCTGCAAGATGATGATGGAGTTTACCGTCAGGTCATCAAGGGAAGATGCATACAAGGTGGCGGCATCCCTGTCTCTGGATTCCGGACTGTACGCATTCTTCAAGATGGACAACAGCATAGAGTCACAGGCAAAGGCAGCCAATATAGATGAACTGCTCAACAGTGTCAAAAGCTATGTCGAGGAAAGGAACAATGATTATTTCGAGGAGATGCAGGCCGATGGACAGATCGGGGAGGGGGTTGAACTCACGGATGCGGATTTCCCTGTTGTGACGCTGCCTGAATATCTTGAGAATGTATCGCTTCTAAGTGCCGTGGATGTCGAAGAGGATGAAGATTCAGCCAACAGGATTGCCCTTATGACGGTGCACTCTTCCAAGGGTCTGGAGTTCCCGTATGTGTATGTGGCCGGGATGGAGGAGAATCTCTTCCCGTCAGGCGGATTCATGGCATCTGAAAATGACATAGAGGAAGAGAGGCGTCTGTTCTATGTGGCCATGACCAGGGCCGAGAAGTCGGTGCAGCTTTCTTTTGCCACCACAAGGATGCGTCACGGCAAGACAGAGTCCAATGCCCCGAGCCGTTTTATCCGCGAGATAGACAGCAGGTATATAGTAAACCCGCTTCCGTCAGGCAAGGATGAGGATATGGACAATGGCAGTACCCCATCTTTCAGGGGAAGACAGCATAATGGATATCCGTCCGGCAGCAGGTATGGGGCAGGTCAGGGTGCAATATCGCGGACCAGACCTGAATCGCGGATTTCCGGCCCGGCACAGGCTTCTTATGTGTCGGCCCGGCTGCAGGGGCAGACACCGCAGCAGAAGCCGGGAATCACCACCTTCCGCAGACCGAATGTAGCCGCACCGGTCCGCGTCCCTGATTCAGAGTTCGTCCCGACCCCGATTCTGCAGCTCCGTGCAGGGCAGAGAGTCGAGCATAACCGTTTCGGCTATGGAAAGATTCTTGAGATCATCGGGAATTCCACCGATCTCAAGGCGAGGATTGCCTTCGATGATTTCGGGGAAAAGATACTTGTCCTGAAATATGCAAAAATAAGGGTCGCGGATGTTGCGGAATAGAGAAATTTGTCTATTTTTGTGGCGAAGTTTTTCATAGTTTAAGTTTAGGTTAAGTAAGTGGCGGGGCGGATCAGCAATGGTTTGCCCCGTTTTTTGTCTTGAACCATCGTATGTCTTTCCTGAGGGACATCGCAATATCCTGAAAACGGATAAATTTTTTATGGAATCCCCAAAAACATATACTTAAAAAAGAAAAACCTCTTTTTCGCTCTTGCTTCTGCTTTTTCTTCCGGATAATTTTGCCGTTGCCGTACATGGGGTGCGGTATGATAATTTTAATGAGGAAGTTTGATATGGGAAAAGAGATTTTCTGGCCTGCAAGGGTCTTTGCAGCAGTTCTTGCCGTAGGCATTGCTTTAATGGCAGGCTCATGTGCAAAGGACAAGGGAGCTGAATCTTCTCACGGACAGATAAGGCTGAAGTTCGAGCCTCTGGCGATTCCGGTGTCAAAGGTGGCAGGTGAGGAGGTGCCGGACACCAATGACTTTATCCTGAAGATTGTCGCCCAGGATGGATCCGTGATATATGATGGTCCGTACGGGAGATCGCCTGAGACAGTCTCCGTGCCTGCCGGCAGCTGTAATGTCAGCATCAGGTCATCCGGTTTTTCACGGCCAGCCTTCGCTTCCCCTCAATACGGGGATGACCAGTGCATAGTGGTGCCGGCAGGAGGGGTTATGGATGTGTCGCTTTCATGCGTCCAGCTGAATGCCGGCATCAGACTCAAGATATCTTCAGATTTCCTGACTGCATATCCGAAAGGAGTCCTTTTTGTCAGAGGGGAGGACGGGCAGCTGATGTACAGCTATTCAGAGAAGCGGATAGCGTATTTCCTGCCCGGCAGCATCTCGGTCGTGCTGAGCGATTCCGGTAAAGAGACCCTGCTGATGACAAGGGCCATAGAAGCGAGAGAGGTGCTGTCGGTAAAGATGGATGTCGCAGAGTCCCAGAGCGGTACCCAAGGCAGTGGGATCATTGTCCAGCTGGATACATCGAGAATATGGACAGATGATGAGCTTGTCCTTGGCGAGGAGAGCCTCAAGGGAGACAGTCCGCAGAATGCAATGACGGTATCCGTTGCAAAGACAAATGTCGGGCGGAAGGATGTATGGGTCAGCGGTTATGTAGTGGGAGGGGACCTGTCATCTTCCGATGAGGGCATTTCATACGCTCCTCCGTTTGATTCAGCCACGAACCTTGCCATCGCATCGCGTGCTGTTGTCAGCGGCAAGTCATCCTGTCTGTCCGTCCAGCTCCCGTCCGGGGATATCAGGGATGCCCTGAATCTCGTGTCAAATCCAGGGCTTATAGGCAGGCGCATATCCATCCGCGGGGATATTACGGCATCCTATTTCGGCCTTACAGGCATCAAGAACGTGTCGGACTTTGTTCTGTATTGACCCCGGCTGATTCCGATGGGGTTGCGGCGCATCTGAGGCAATGATCCAGACTGGCGGTCCTTTGACTTTCTGCATAATGGTCAGTGCAGACTGTCGAGCCCTTTCCAGGATGATGGGACAGGAGCCTCTACCGTAATCTCTTCCTTGCGGACAGGATGGATGAATGTGATACTTCTGGCGTGAAGAGATATGCTTCCGTCAGGGTTTGAGCGCGGGGCACCATATTTAAGGTCACCTTTGATAGGACATCCTATACCTGCGAGCTGGCAGCGTATCTGGTGGTGGCGGCCTGTAAGAAGCTGCACTTCCACGAGGAAGTATCTTTCCGTACGCCCGACAAGCCTGTACCTTAGCCTGGCTATCTTGGCATCGGCCCTGCGGTTCCCCGGTTTGCAGATGTAGGTCTTGTTCTGCCTTTCAACCCTGTAGAGCCAGTTTTCGAGTTCTCCTGCCGCAGGATCCGGTTCTTGGCAGACAAGTGCCCAGTAGAATTTATGGACATTTCCATCCCGGAACATGGAGTTGAGCCTTTCAAGAGCCTTGGATGTCTTTGCGAACATCGCTATTCCGCTGACAGGCCTGTCGATACGGTGCGGGATGCCGATGAACACTTTCCCGGGTTTGGAGTCTCTCTGGGCTATAAAGGCCTTGAGCAGGTCTCCTAACGGTTCATCCCCGGTCTTGTCTCCCTGGGTTATCTCTCCTGCCTTCTTGTTGATGATGATGATATGGTTGTCTTCATAGAGGATCCGTCCTGCGATGTCAGTGTATTCCTCTTTATTCAATGTCCTGTATTCCATAGCGGATGCAAATATACGCTTTCTGACAGCATCTGCCAACATTTCTGACATTTTGACATAAGAAAGAGGTCGCCTCCCTATTGGCACAGCTTTAGATATATGGGCTCGCGTCTGGCTGTCAGAGCTACGGAGACTGATGGTCAGGCTGCCCCAGCCAGGTCGGGTGGCCAGGCAATGAAGGGGTAGACAAACGAAAAGAAAGGAGATAAATATTATGGGAAAAATTATTGGTATTGACTTGGGAACCACGAATTCATGCGTGGCTGTCATGGAGGGCAACGAGCCTACCGTGATTATAAACAATGAGGGACAGAGGACTACCCCTTCTGTGGTGGCGTTTACCGATGGCGGTGAGAGGAAGATAGGCAACCCTGCAAAGCGTCAGGCTATTACAAACCCTCACAAGACCGTATTCTCCATAAAGAGATTTATGGGTGAGAGTTACGACCAGGTGACGAAAGAAATCGAACGCGTGCCTTACAAGGTGGTCAGAGGTGACAACAACACTCCGCGTGTTGATATTGATGGCCGTCTCTATACACCTCAGGAGATTTCGGCGATGATCCTCCAGAAAATGAAGAAGACTGCCGAGGATTATCTCGGACAGGAAGTGACAGAGGCTGTCATCACTGTTCCGGCATACTTCTCTGACTCCCAGCGTCAGGCTACTAAGGAGGCCGGAAAGATTGCCGGTCTGGATGTGAAACGTATCATCAACGAACCGACTGCGGCTGCGCTGGCTTATGGCCTTGACAAGACTGACAAGAATATGAAGATAGCCGTGTATGACCTCGGCGGCGGTACATTCGATATATCTATCCTTGAACTGGGAGATGGAGTGTTTGAAGTGAAGTCCACTAACGGTGATACGCATCTTGGCGGTGATGATTTCGACCAGGTCATTATTGACTGGCTGGCATCGGAGTTCGCTTCCGAGAACGGCGGTATCGACCTGAAGAAGGACCCGATGGCATTGCAGAGGTTGAAAGAGGCTGCGGAGAAGGCCAAGATAGAGTTGTCCAACCAGACTTCCACGGAGATTAACCTGCCGTATATAATGCCGGTGGACGGTATCCCTAAACATCTTGTAAAGACCTTGACAAGGGCTAAGTTCGAGCAGCTTGCAGATGACCTTATCCAGAAGACTATCGAACCATGCCGCAAGGCACTTTCAGATGCTGGCCTCCAGGCTTCAGATATCGATGAGGTGCTGCTTGTGGGAGGATCTACGAGAATCCCTGCAATCCAGGCGATTGTCGAGAAGTTCTTCGGAAAGGCTCCGAACAAGAGCGTGAACCCTGATGAAGTGGTTGCCATTGGTGCTGCGATACAGGGAGGTGTGCTTGCCGGAGATGTCAAGGATGTCCTTCTGCTGGATGTGACCCCGCTTTCTCTCGGTATCGAGACACTCGGTGGAGTGATGACCAAGCTGATAGATGCCAACACGACCATCCCTACACGCAAGTCAGAAGTTTTCTCTACGGCTGCCGACAACCAGCCTTCAGTTGAGATTCATGTGCTTCAGGGTGAAAGGCCGATGGCCAAGGACAACAAGACAATAGGTACATTCCATCTGGATGGAATAACTCCTGCCCCGAGGGGAATCCCTCAGATCGAGGTCACATTCGACATAGATGCCAACGGTATCCTTAATGTGTCCGCAAAGGACAAGGCTACTGGCAAGGAGCAGAAGATCCGTATCGAGGCTTCTTCAGGGCTCAGTGAGGATGAGATCAAGAGGATGCGTGATGAGGCCAAGGCAAACGAGGCTGCTGACAAGGCCGAGAGGGAAAGGGTGGACAAGATCAATGCTGCCGATACTCTCTGCTTCCAGTCCGAGAAGAATCTCAAGGAGTATGGCGACAAGATTCCTTCAGACAAGAAGGGAACCATAGAGGCTGCTCTCGGAAGTTTGAAAGAGGCTGTCAAGAGCCAGAACGTAAGTGATATCGAAAGATATACCGAGCAGCTCAACAATGCATGGCATGCAGCATCTGAAGACATGGCAAAGGCTGCCCAGGGAGGTCAGCAGGCTGGGCCGCAGGGTCCGCAGTCAGGACCGCAGAACCAGGGACCAGATGACCAGGGACCAGATGAGCAGTAATAGCGTCAATATCAGGAGGGCGACTGACAAGCAATTATCAGTCGCCCTTTTTTTGTACGGTTCCCGATGTAAAAAAACAGAGATGCATTTGCACCTCTGTTTTTTGTTGTGTACTTACGAAGAGATTATTTCTTGAAGTAACGGTTGTAGAGACCCTGGAATCCTGCTCCGTGGCGGGCTTCATCCTTGCACATTTCATGGACGGTGTCGTGGATGGCATCGAGATTCTGTGCTTTAGCAAGCTTTGCAATGCGGAGCTTGTCCTCGCATGCGCCCTGCTCTGCCAGCATCCTTCTCTCTACATTTGTCTTGGTGTCCCATACGCATTCTCCGAGAAGTTCTGCGAAACGTGAGGCGTGGTCTGCTTCCTCGAAAGCATATCTCTTGAAAGCCTCTGCGATTTCAGGGTATCCTTCCCTGTCTGCCTGACGGCTCATTGCCAGATACATACCCACCTCGCTGCATTCACCGTTGAAATGGTCACGCAGACCTTTGAGAATCTCTGGATCTACATCCTTGGCGACGCCGATCCTGTGCTCATCTGCCCAGGTGAGCGAGTCGCCGCTTTCAACTATCTCTTCAAACTTGTCTGCTCCGGCATGGCATATAGGGCATTCTGCCGGTGCGCTGTCCCCTTCGTGGATATATCCACATACAAGGCATCTGAATCTTTTCTTCATGATATAATCCTTTTAACAGTGTATAAGTAAATTTGAAAAATTCTAAATTATTTCGATGCAAAGATACACCAAATTTATTTATCTGCAAATTTATTTGTCGCATATCCGCCAAAAATTCCTGCTGATTTTTGGGGATGCTGATAATCATTTCTTATTTATTTTGTCCGCATTATGTCACTGATGTATTCCTGCATCTGTCCATACTTGGCTTCAACGCTCTGGAGCAGCCTGAACTGCGCCTTGGTCCTTGTGAGATTGTGCTCCGGATACTTTATCTTGTAATATGTGTCGCCGTTGAGGTAGTCAGTGAGGAACCTTACGCATTGCATATACGGGAACAGGGCTGCGGCGTATGGCAGGTTCTCTATCTCTACGGGCAGCAGGAAGGACCGTGCGGATTCCAGATATCCTTTTGTGAATGCCCTGAAAATATCCAGGTTGAAATTCACGTTGTCCAGTTCCCTGTCATCCTCTGCACCCGTGTTTGCCCCTGTCCGCAGAAAATCTCCGTAGTCGGAAAATACGTAACTTGGCATCACGGTGTCCAGGTCGATGACGCACAGTACATTCCCGTTGTCATCGAACATCATGTTGTTGACTTTCGTGTCGCAGTGGCAGATTCTTTTAGGCAGCAGTCCTTCCCTGTGCAGTCGCTCTGCCTTGCACATTTCACCGGCGCGCCGCTCTATTTCATCAATATAATATTGCACTCCGGCCGCCCTCCCGGCAGCATTCTCTTCGAGGGCATCATGGAACTGCTTGAGCCTGAACTCCATATTGTGGAAGTCAGGAATGGTCTCCCCGAGAGGTTTGTCAAGGTCGGACAGCATTGCCTGGAAGTTGCCGAATGCCTTGCCGGCACAATAAGAGAATTCCGGATTGACGGTCTCGTAGGTGTGGGCATCTGGTATGAATACCATCATCCTCCACCATTCATTACCATCCCTGCAGTAAGTCTTGCCGTTGTCTGATGGAATGAAATGCAGGACCTTCCGGTCAATGTCGCTCTCTCCGGCCTCTTCGAGCTTTTTCCTTATATGTCCGGTCACCGTCTCTATATTGGTCTGCAGCATGTCCACATCCTTGAATATGTTGTGGTTGATTCTCTGAAGAATATAGTCGGGACATCCTGTTTCGGCAGTCTTTACCTTGTATGTGTCATTGATAAGTCCGGACCCGAACGGTGTCGCTTCGGAGACAGTCCCCTCTGTCCTGAACCTGGAGATGATGTTTTTCAGATTTGTCATTGTATTGTGGTTATATTGTTTGACATTCCGGTGTCATATAATGACAAATTTAGTCAAAAATCCGATGCCTGTTTGAAAAATCTTGCGATGAAATTAAATTTGTTAAAATTTCTTGTGACTGTGCTGAGATGTGGCACAAGAGATATCTATCTTTGCTTTTAAAAGACATGAGTTATGACACCATTTCTGAAACAGGTAGCGCAACACTATTATAACGATGGGAAGACGGACGGCAGATGTTTCGTCTTTCCGAACAGGCGTTCCATTGTGTTTTTCAGGAAATATCTGGCAGAGACGGTTGCGGCATCTGGAGCTGAAGTGCCTGTCATTATGCCTGAAATGTTGACAGAGAATGATTTTTTCTATATGGCTGGAGGAGTGCCTGCGGTTGACAGGGTGACTCTCCTGCTGCGTCTGTATGACTGTTACAAGGCTCTGAATCCCAGGGCAGAACCTCTGGATGAGTTCATTTTCTGGGGTGACATAATCCTCGGGGATTTCAATGATGCCGACAAATATCTGGCAGATCCTCACCAGCTGTTCGCAAACGTATCGGATTTCAAGTCCATACAGGATGGTTTCCAGTATCTGACTGACAGCCAGAGGGAGGCAATAGAGAGGTTTGTGAGCCATTTCAGCGAGAAAAATTCCCGCCTTACGGCAGATATAGGTTCAGGGCATCCTGATGTCAAGGCGCGTTTCCTGCAGATATGGAATATCCTCGAGCCTCTGTATTTTTCATATATGGAGGCATTGCGCCGGGAAGGCCTTGCATACGAGGGTATGGCATACAGGGCTGCAGTCGGGAACTTTGAGGCAAGTCCTGTAGAAGATGTCATGAAGCGGATATTTCCGAAGGTTTCGGGGTTTGTATTTGTAGGGCTCAATGCATTGAACGAGTGTGAGAAAAAGGTTATGCGCAGGCTGAGGGATGCATCTGTCGCCGAATTCTGCTGGGATTATTCTTCAGAGATGATACGCGACAGCCGGAACAGGTCATCTTTTTTCATGGCTGACAATGTGAAAGAGTTTCCCCAGGCATATTCCTGGGATGAGGCTGGCCTTGCTGAACCTGCAGTGAACGTGGTCAGCGTACCATCTGCCATAGGGCAGGTGAAGATAGCTTCCGACATTATGAGAGGCAGGGATGGCTGTGCCGTAGTGCTGCCAGATGAACATCTTCTGGTCCCTCTTCTCGACAGCATACCTCCGGAAATACAGGATGTCAATGTGACTATGGGATACGGTATGTCGTCAAGTTCGTTCTATTCCCTTATGTCTGATATCTCATCCCTGCAGCTGCATATCCGTGATAGGAACGGTGAGAGGTCGTTCTATTACAGGCAGGTCTGGTCGATATTTTCCAACGGGATATTCCGCCATGTGTCCGGATCCGATGCCTCCTGTGCCGCTGCCGTAGACAGGATCAAGGCAGAGAAAAAGATATATGTGCCGCAGAAGGATTTTGAAGGCAGCTGGCTTCTCGAGCTGATATTCAGACCTGTGATAAACGACCAGAAATCAACTTCTCCAGGACAGATTTCCGGTTTTGCTGCATATCAGAAGGAGGTGATTGCGGGGTTGGCCTCTAAATTCTGCAAATCGGACTCCATGCAGCTGGAGACGGAGTTCGCAAAAGCATATTACTGTGATGTGGTGCGGCTCTCCTCTTACGGGCTTGCCGTTTCACCGGCCACGTATATCAGGCTGCTGGACCAGATAGCCGGGCCGGAGACAGTCCCTTTCAGGGGAGAACCACTTAAAGGTATGCAGATAATGGGGCCGCTGGAGACCAGGGCTCTGGATTTCAAGAATCTGATAATACTGTCTGCCAATGAGGGTACCTTTCCGCGCAGGAACATCAGTTCCTCATTCATACCTCCTGAACTGAGGAAAGGGTTCGGCCTCCCGACATACCAATATCAGGATGCTGTATGGGCCTATTATTTCTACAGGATGATAGAAAGGGCGGAAAATGTGTGGCTGGTCTATGATTCCAGGACCGAGGGACTGCATTCTGGAGAGGAGAGCCGGTTCATCAAGCAGCTTGTGTATCATTTCAGGGTTCCGGTAAGACGGTATATTGCCGGGGCAGGGATAGGGGATGCCGAACCATTGCCGGACATACCAAAGACTGAGGATGCCGTGCGGATTATAAGGAATACCGTCCTCTCGGCCACATCCATCCAGAATTATCTCGCATGTCCGGCTAAATTCTATTACGGTACGGTACTGGGGCTGAAGGCAGAGGAAGAGGTCTGCGAATCTTTGGATTCGGGTACTTTCGGCACGGTGTACCATAATCTCATGTGGGCACTTTTCGCCGGGGAGGAGGCCATGTCCGGAGATGCCGATATGGACAGACGCACTTCCGGATACAGGGAGCGTGGACAGCAGAGGATGGTGACAAGGGAGTACCTTTCCTCATGGCTGGGCAGGGAAGATGATATCCTCCGTAAAGTCAAGAGCTTGATATGCAGTCAGCTGAAGACACCTGAAATCACCGGACGCAATCTTGTCGTGGCTGATGTCATAGTGCAGTATGTGCTGAAGACGGTAAAGAGGGATCTGGAACTTCTGGACCTGGAGCATGCAGAAGCCTTTGAAGTGATAGGTACCGAGAAAGAGTACAGGGCTGAGTTCCACGGATTCCGCTTCAAGGGATATATTGACAGGATTGACAGTCTTGCTCCGGGGCAGGTAAGGGTCAGCGACTACAAGACGGGGAAGGTCACGGATGATGATATCTTCATCGATGATGGCAATGCCCTGGAAGTAGCGGCTGCAGTGTTCGGGGATGACAACAGCAGGAGACCGAAGATAGCTTTGCAGTTTTTCATATACGACATGCTGTTGCGGAAGAACGGCTTCGGGGATGATATCCTCAATTCCGTGTACCAGACCTCGCGGCTCTTCAGCGAGAAGATACGGCCAGTGCCGTTGAGCGTGAAATTCTATGAAGCGATGGAGTCTGGTCTTGCAGGACTTCTCGATGAAATTTCGGACAAGGGCATACCGTTCAGAAGGACTGACAGTGCGGATATATGTTCTTATTGTGACTTTAAAAAGATTTGCGGCAGATGATACAGATAATGAAAGCATCGGCGGGTTCAGGAAAGACCTTCAACCTTGCCAGAAAATATATAGAGCTTCTGCTTTCCATGCAGGACAGACATGCCTACAGGCACATCCTTGCAGTAACTTTCACCAACAAGGCTACTGATGAGATGAAAAGCAGGATCCTCCAGGAGCTTTTCTGCCTTGCCGACAGCCCGCAGGATTCAGCTTATCTTGAATATTTCGTGCCCGGTATGTTCAGTGATGTAGGGGAACTGCAGCGGACAGCGGATGATATATTGTGCAATCTGCTTCATGATTACAGCGCGTTTTCGGTGAGCACTATCGACCGTTTTTTCCAGCAGACCCTCAAGGCTTTCTCCAGAGAGATAGGTCAGTTCTCTTCATATCAGGTGGAGCTGGACAAGGAGTCCCTCATCGCTGAAAGTGTGGACAGGGTGCTGGATGCCTTGACCGAAGACGATACGGAGAAACGCAAATGGCTTACTGACAGCGCAATGGAACAGATAGAGCAAGGGGGCAGATACAGCCTTGAATCGGGCCTTCAGAACATAGCCGTCAGGCTCAAGTCGGATGAGCACAGAGAAATGGTGGAACGGTTCGGTATAGATGAGCAGAAGGCGTATTCTAGAAAGAACCTTGCGGCAGTGAAGAAAGCTTGCGGGGAAGTGATCCGGAAGTTTGAGACTTCTGTGGCTGAGGCTGCGAAAAATGTCGTTGATGCCGTGGCTGAGGCCGGTCTGGATACGGATGATTTCAACAGACGCTTCCTTTCAGCCATACATGATTATTATCCTGTCAGGCATATGGATACGATTGTGCATCCGACCGACAGCTTCATGTCAAAGGCAGGAGATCCCGAGCAGTGGTTTCCAAAGTCGAGACGGAAACTGCTCGCCCAGGCATATCCGCTCCTCGGTGCTCCTCTGTCCCGATTCTGCTCTTTGTTCGATGTGCAGTACCGGACATACAGGACTGCCATCATCATCAAGTCACAGCTTTATGGACTCGGTCTAGCCGGTGACATAGACCGGGAATTCACTTTGCTGATGAAAGAGAGGAATGTACTCAGCATTGATGATTCCAATACCATCCTCAAAGACATAATTGCCGGTTCCGATGCCCCGTTTGTCTATGAGAAGACAGGTGTCCGTTATGACAGTTTCCTTCTGGATGAGTTCCAGGACACATCCCGCATCCAGTGGGAAAATTTTCTGCCTCTTCTTAAAGAGAGTGAAGGCAAGGGCTGCGACAGCCTTGTGGTGGGGGATGTCAAGCAAAGCATATACCGTTGGCGAGGTTCGGACTGGAATCTCCTTTCAGAAGAACTTCAGCAGACATTCGGAAGGACATCTGTCTCTGTCCTCGACACCAATTACAGGAGCTGCCGCAATGTCGTTGAGTTCAACAACGCCTTTTTCAAGACTATGGCACATCGTCTGGACTTGATGTACGGGGAGGGAAGGGATGCGGCAGGTTCGGATGTGATAAGTCGTATATATTCGGATGTCGGGCAGAAATGCGCATCGCAGGAATCCGGAAGTGTAGACATTACTTTCTGCACCAGGGACATGATATTGCAGAAGGTTCTGGATGCAGTGGTAGAGGTAAGGGATAACGGAGCTTCCCTCAAGGATGTGGCGGTGCTGGTACGCAACAACGCATCCGGAGCTTCGGTGGCCGGATTCCTCATAGCGAACGGGATCAGGGTGATAACGGATGATTCCTTGAAGGTGCGTTCCTCTGTCACTGTCAGGCGGCTTGTGTCGCTGCTTTCGTATGTCGACAATCCATCAGACAGTATAAGCGGATACCTTTCATCTGCCCTTGATGTCAGCATCCCGGATGAGTATCATTCACTCGAGGATCTGTGCGAGTCCCTGCTCAGGGGACTGAAGGAGAGAGATGAAGACTTGTTCAGGTCTGAAGTGCTGTATATCCAGTCGTTTATGGATTGTGTGTCCGATTATACGAGGACCGAAGGCAACAGCCTCAGAGGATTCCTGAAGCGCTGGTCGGAGACAGACCCTGCCATTTCTTCTCCGGATGCCGGGGATTCGGTACGTGTCATGACCATACACAAGTCCAAAGGTCTCGATTTCCAGTATGTGATCGTCCCTTTCATAGAAAAAGTGACCCTGTTCAAGTCTGACAACCACTGGTGTTTCCCTGATTTTTCCGGAGATTCCTTGCCGGAGGTCTGCCGCGGAATCTACGATGTGACGCTGTCTTCGGCGAGTGAATCCACTCTTTTTGCCGAAGATTACAGGGCAGAGCTGCTGAAACAGTATATAGACAACATAAATGTCCTGTATGTCGCAATGACGAGGGCCAGGCGAGGAATGCATCTGATAGGGGAGATGCCTTCCGACAAGTTCATTTCCGGCCTTGCAGATGGGGTATGGCAGAAATTCTCTAATTTTTCACAGGCTCTTTATAACTATGTCCAGGCCGAACATGTCCAAGGCCTTTCCAGCAGGATGCACGAGGATGGCTCGCAGAGGTTTTCTGTCGGGCAGATTCCGCAAGACTGGACCGGGAAGGATTCCGGGAAAGCAGTCCAGCAGCTTGACATGACATATCCGTCATGGCCTCTGAATCCTCCGGATGGGCTTCCGCGTCTGATATTGGGCCGGAGCCAGTCGGATTTCTTTTCTGAAGATGGGGATACTGGGGTATCGGCATCCGGAAGGATCAGGGGGATAGTCCTTCACGATATCCTTGCCGGCGTATCTGTCCGGGATGACCTGGATATGGTGGTGCGGCAGGCTGTGCTTGATGGAAGTCTGGACAAGGAGCAGGCAGAGGAGGCAATGTCCCTGCTTTCGGAAAGGATTGTCTCGGCAAAGGGCCGGGGTTGGTTCCGGGAGGATGCCGCTGTCTATACTGAGAGAGATATCGTGGATGTGGATGGTTCTGTGCACAGGCCTGACAGGGTGGAGATATATCCGGATGGCAGGGTCTGCATCATAGACTATAAGTTCGGGAAGGAAAAACCGGAATACCGTGACCAGGTGGCATTGTATGCGGATATCTACCGTAGGATGGGCTATGTTGATGTCACTTCCGCAGTGTGGTATGTGTTTCAGGATTATGTGGATATGCAATGATATGCAAGGCCTTCAGCAGGCAGCTTTATTGCCTGTTCGCAAAAACACCCTTGTATAAATAGAAGCATAAAAGTCCGGTAAATCTCTTCCGCTCCTGTGTCGCTGCTCACTTTCGAATGTCCGCCGGACATTCCCATAAACCGTTCACGGCCTCCCGTTCACGAGGCCTCGGGCGGCCACACCGTCCGGACTTTCCGGTCTGTTGTTTTTTATGGGTAATAATGTGTATAGACAACATTGTGGATAATCATTGCGGCCTTTTATAAATTCAGGAGAATTTTAGCCCGATGCGGTTCGGGATGCTGTCTAAAATTTTGCTATCTTTGCAACTTGTGTAGAACCATTAGAAGATATTTGATATGGAATATGATGACAGAAGCGGATGCAGGCTGTTGTACAATACCGAGCGCAAAAGTCTGAAACTGCCGGAATACGGGCGAAATGTGCAGAAGATGGTGGATTATCTCAGGACCATAGAGGACAGGGAGAAGAGGAACGAACAGGCGAGGGCTGTCGTGAAGGTGATGGAGATCATCAATCCGCAGGTGCATCTGCAGGAGAATTATGAGCAGAAGCTGTGGGACCACCTGTTCATCATTTCCGGGTTCAATCTCGATGTGGATTCTCCTTATCCGATGCCGAGTCCGGATAAGTTCTCGGCGCCGCCTGCGACGATACCTGTCAGGAAGACTCCTGTCAAGGCGTTCCATTACGGGAGAAACATAGAGAGTATAATAGATCTCATTGCCGGTACCGCAGATGGGGATGTCAAGACGGCCATGATCCGCTCGCTTGCAGTCTATATGAGGCAGCAGTATCTTATCTGGAACAAGGATTCTGTTTCGGATGAGACGATTTTCCACGATATCGAGATGCTGTCAGGCGGCCGTATCCATATCCCTGACGATATGCATCTTTCTAAAATCTCATCGGATGCCAGTTTCTCCCGTCCGGGGGCAGGCCAGGGCAACCGTAACCATTATCAGAGATACAGCAGCCAGAGGAAAAACCAGAGAAACAAGTAGACATGCCTCGCAAAGCGCAGACAGAGGGGAAAAGGCCAGAGAGAGGACGGAAACTCTCCGGCAGGTTCAGTGAAGAGACCAGGATCAGATTCATCAAGGTTTCCGGTCTTGTTGTCTTTGTATTCGCTGTGTTCACATTCCTTTCGGTCCTTTCGTATCTGTTTACCTGGCAGGCTGACCAGAGCCTTCTGTCTGATCCGGATATGATGGACAGGGGAGTGTCCGTAGGCAACTGGGGAGGGAAGCTCGGCTACAGATGGAGCCATTTCCTGGTGTGCCGCTGTTTTGGCCTTGGCAGTTTCTTTATTGTTGCCCTGCTGGCTGTCGTGTCCTGCGGGATGTTCTTCCGCAAGACCTTGTCAGGTCAGCCGAGGCAGGTGCTGGTAATGGTATCGGGAGCGATAGTGTCATCTGCGCTCCTGGCGTATGTCGCAGACCTGTCCGGTGCCGGCAACCTTTTCGGGGGTGGTCTCGGTGGAGACTGCGGTGCGGCTGTAGTGTCGTGTCTGGCCAATCTTGCGGGGTATATAGTCACAGGCTGTATCATTGTCGTATTTGTCGTTCTGTGGATGCTTTATACAAGCGGAACTTTCTCGAGATGGTTCCTCAACGCGGGAGATCATCTGTGGGACAGGAGCGAGGAGCCTGTTGCTCCGGAAAAGGAAGAATGCAGCCAGGAAGCTGTTGAAATGGACAGGGATTTCATCCCGCAGGACAGAGATGAAGAGGAGCAGGTCAGCGATGGCGTGGAGCAGGAGAATGGAGATGGCGGGCAGGAGTCTGCTCTTCAGGACAGGGAATCTGAACTGCAGGACAAAGGGCCTGCGCAGATTGAAGAAACCGGGGATACCGTCCGGAACGGGTATCGGCGTGTACAGGTACAATGGAGGGACAGCCGCGGTGTCAGGACTGACAGTCTGAAGACTGATGCTGGGGCATCGATATATGAAGACATTTCCCACGATGATCCGGAGATGGAGATCAGGGAGGGAGTGGAGCTTGCCACTGATGGTATAAAGGAGCTGCCGAGGATAGACACGAGGGCAGAACTGGACAGGTTCAAGTTCCCGACCCTTGACCTTCTGGATGACTATGCGGAATTCAGGCACAATGTGTCCAAGGAAGAGCTCGAGAGAAACAACAACAAGATACGGACGACGCTGCTTGACTATAAGATCCAGGTAGAGAAAGTCGTGGCATGCAAGGGTCCGACTGTCACCCTCTATAAGGTGACTCCGGCTCCCGGAGTGAAGATATCCGCCATAAAGAATCTGGAGAATGACATCGCCATGGCTCTGGGGGCACGGGGAGTGCGAGTTGTCAAGCTGACAGATTCAGTAGGCATAGAGGTGGCGAACGAACGGCCATCCATTGTCCCTCTCAAGTCATGCCTGAATGATGATGCTTTCAGGGAGAACAAGTTCGAGCTGCCGGTGGCGATAGGCTATGCGATTACGCAGAATGTCAAGGTCTTCGACCTTGCTGAGGCTCCACATCTCCTTGTGGCGGGGGCCACCAAGCAGGGCAAGTCTGTCGGTCTGAATGTCATTATCACATCCTTGTTGTATGCCAGGCATCCATCGGAGCTGAAGTTCGTGTTCATCGATCCCAAGATGGTGGAGTTCAATGCGTATTCCAAACTGCTGAAGCATTATCTTGCGGTACTTCCTACTGCTGCGGATGAGCAGGATGAGATGTCCAGCGCGATTGTAAAGAATCCGAAGCAGGCAGAGACCATACTCCAGTCCCTGTGCAAGGAGATGGATGAGAGATACAAGCTGATGAGCGTCACTTCTGCCAACAATGTCAAACTGTACAACGAGAAGTATAAGGACAGACGGCTGAATCCGAATGATGGCCACAGGTTCCTGCCGTATATCGTTGTGGTGATCGATGAGTATGCTGATCTTATAATGTCAGTGTCATCGGGTTCGGAGGCAAAGACACAGGCAAGGAACATCACTACATCCATTATACGTCTGGCGCAGAAGGGAAGGGCGGCCGGTATCCATGTGATCATAGCGACCCAGCGTCCGTCAGTGGATGTAGTTACCGGTATCATCAAGACCAACTTCCCGATGAGGATTGCGTTCCGCACATCCACGAGGGTGGATTCCAATACCATACTCGATACCCCTGGTGCAGAGAAGCTTATCGGCAAAGGGGACATGCTGTATTATGCCGGAGTGGAGATAGAACGTGTCCAGTGCGCTATGATAAGCATGGATGAGATATACAGGGTGACTGATTATATAGGTGCCCAGACCGGGTATAAACAGTGCTACAATACCCCTTATTATCTTCCGGAACCTGAAACCGCGGCCCAGGAAAATGCTCCGGGGGAGGTCGACATGCAGAACCTGGATGAGAATTTCAAGGATGCTGCTGAATATGTGGTCAGGAGACAGAAAGGTTCCACATCTGATCTTCAGCGTAGTCTTGGCATGGGTTATGCCAGAGCCGGGAGGGTAATGGATCAGCTTGAGGCAGCAGGTATAGTCGGTCCTCAGGAGGGCTCGAAACCGAGACAGGTGCTGGTTTCTGATCTCGATGAGCTTCAGGGGATACTTGATGCCTATATGAACGGCTGATGTTGACAAGGTTAGATTTATTGTATGTCAAGGATAATTGTTTCTGTCGTATATTCTGCGCTCTTGAGTCTTTGCGCGCCGGCAGGGCTGCAGGCTGCCGGAAATGATCCTGTCAAGGCATTTGCCGACAGGGTGGCTGCATCTCTGGTCAATTTCGGATACAGTTATGAAATGATTGACGGGGATGTGAAAATGACCGGCAGCGGCAGTGTCTCCGTGCAAGGTGATTCTTACAGAATGTCCGGTGATGGACTGGAGATATGGTGCGATGGCAGGTCAGTTTGTACGGTTGATGATTCCGCAAAGGAAGTGGTGATAGAACCTTTGTGGGCAGGTTCAGGTGCATTTGTCAATCCGGCAGCAGCCATCAGGGATATAGATACTGGATTCTCCTGGGATGACAGCGGCAGCCGGACTGTTTTCAACGGACAGGATGTTCTCGTGTATGAACTGTCTCCGAACGGACCGGCAGCTGACATATCAGGTATGAAACTGTATTTCAGCCCGGATGGACATACTCTCACGGGAGCTGAGGTACAGACGGTGAAAGTTACTGTGACATTTGTGATATCATCACTGGAGTTTCTCAAGCCCGGGGATGGCACTGAATTCGCGATTCCAATGTTTGGACCTGACTATTTTGTCACCGATCTCCGTTGAGAGGGTTTCCCTTTTGGCATTAGTTTTTCAGAAAGAACGGTAGTGTGGACCGAAACGGTTGAATGCCGCGCGGTCCAGTTCTTCCCTGTGGTCCGGATGGGCAATGCTTACCAGCAATTTTGCCCGTTCTTCCAGCGATTTCCCGTACAGGTCGACAGCTCCGTATTCTGTCACCACCCAGTGCACGTGGGCCCGGGATGTCACTACTCCTGCCCCTTCTGTCAGGACAGGGGCAATCTTGCTTACTCCTTTCTTGGTGCATGATGGCATGGCTATGATTGCCTTGCCTCCTTCCGAAAGCGATGCCCCATAGATGAAGTCTACCTGTCCGCCCGTGCCGGAATAGAATTTCGTCCCTATTGAGTCTGCACATACCTGGCCTGTGAGGTCTATCTGCACGGCTGAGTTTATTGCCGTCATTTTCGGGTTCCTGGATATTACATAAGGGTCATTGGTGTAACCTACATCCATCATTGCCACCATCGGGTTGTCATCGATGAAGTCATATACCTGCTGTGATCCCATAAGGAACGTGGATACCAGCTTGCCTTTATCTGTGGCCTTGTTACGTCCTGTGATCACTCCCTTTTCCACAAGTCCGAGCACTCCATCTGCAAACATCTCCGTATGTATGCCAAGGTCCTTGTGCTCTCCGAGCTGTGCCAGTACTGCATTCGGGATTGCTCCTATCCCCATCTGGAGGCATGCCCCATCCTCGATCAGTTCAGCGCAATGTTTCCCGATGGCGGTCTCCACCTCATCCGGTTCGGAGAATCTGGCTTCAATCAAAGGTGTGTTGTCTTCCACGAAGATATCAATCATATCCAAAGGAATCATCGCCTGTCCCCATGCACGGGGAACATTCCGGTTCACGACAGCGATTACAGTCCTTGCGCATTCTATGGCGGCAAGGGTCGCATCTACCGATGTCCCGAGTGACACGAATCCGTGCCTGTCCGGCGGACAGACCTGTATCATCGCCACATCGCATTTCAACGCTCCGCTCCGGTAAAGTTTCTGTGTCTCGCTGAGGAACACCGGGATATAGTCCGAATATCCGCTCTGGACACTTGGGCGGACATTTGCCCCGATAAAGAATCCCTGATGGAAAAAGACTCCATCGAATTTCGGGTCGGTGTAAGGAGCCGGTCCTTCGGTATGCAGGTGATGGATACGCACATCCTTCAGCTCCCCGGCCTCTCCTCTGCGGCACAGGGCCTCTATCAGTACCTGAGGAGCACTTGCAACGCTGCTCAGGTGGACATGGTCGCCGGATTTTACGGCTTTTACAGCTTCATCTGCCGGTACGAAACGGATATCTTTTCTCATGGACTGAATTTTAGCTTTCAAATATAGGCATTTTCTTAATATATTTGTCGTCCAAAATATGTTTGACATGAAGACAAGACAGGAAAAACTCGAAGCATTCGGAAGAATTCTCGACATACTTGACGAACTCAGGGTGAAGTGTCCGTGGGACAGGAAGCAGACAACACAGTCTCTCAGACCGCAGACGATAGAGGAGGTCTATGAGCTCAGTGATGCAATCCTCAAGGATGACGGCAGGAACATCTCCAAGGAACTGGGGGATGTGCTGCTGCATGTCCTGTTCTATGCCAAGATAGGCGAGGAGAAAGGGGAGTATGATATCGTTGATGTCATCAATTTCTTGTGTGACAAGTTGATATATCGCCATCCACATGTCTTTTCAGATACGAGGGTGGCAGATGCAGAGGAGGTGATGCGCAACTGGGAGATGCTCAAGACCAGGGAGAAGGATGGCAACAGGAGAATCCTTTCAGGTGTCCCGGATGCCCTTCCTCCGCTCCTGAAGGCATACCGGATGCAGGACAAGGCCAGAGGCGTAGGCTTTGACTGGGAGGAGAAATCGCAGGTGTGGGACAAGGTGAAGGAGGAGATGAATGAGTATCAGTCTGAGCTGGATGCCATTGATGCTGCCGGGGATGACGGTAAGAAGAAGCAGGAGGCTTTCGACAGGGCCGAGGGCGAGCTCGGGGATTTCCTTTTCTCTGTCGTGAATGCCGCGAGACTCTATGGACTCAATCCCGATACCGCTCTGGAGCGCACGTGCGCGAAGTTCAAACGCAGGTTCACCTATCTTGAAGAGCATACCATACGCCAGGGGCGGAATCTTCAGGACATGACTCTGGCCGAAATGGATGCAATCTGGGATGAGGCTAAGTCAAAAGGATTGTAGCGTGGATAAGCCGGGTATTCCGGAAACAAGAAAAGAGTCAATCCCGTAAGATTATGGCGGACAACTGGAAAGAGAGGACAGGAATGCTGGTCGGCCAGGAAGGGCTGGACAGGCTTGCGAATTCCTCTGTAGTGGTGGCCGGTGCCGGAGGTGTCGGAGGCTATGCCGCAGAAATGCTGGTCAGGGCCGGTGTGGGTCATCTTGTCGTGATAGACAGCGATGTGGTCTCGGACACCAACCGTAACAGACAGATACTTGCCCTGACTTCCACAGTTGGAAGACCCAAATGCGAAGTCCTTGCAGAGAGGCTCCTGGACATCAACCCTGACCTGGACCTGAAGACGCTGCAGACCTATATTACGGCATCCTACCACAGTGACGGCACCCCTTTCGAGGACCTTGCGGAGACTTCCCCGCAGATGCTCCTTGCCGGAACGGGTATTGATTATGTAGTGGATGCCATTGATACTGTGGCTCCCAAGCTTTCCATCATCAAATATTGCATTGACAGCGGAATACCGGTCGTCTCATCGATGGGTGCAGGAGCGAAGTCGGATGTGACAAAGATACGGATAACCGATATCTCCAGATCCTATAACTGCCCTCTGGCGCATGTGGTGCGCAAGAGAATGAGAAGAATGGGAGTGACGAAAGGCTTCAAGGCGGTGTTTTCGGAAGAACTTGCGGACAGGGATGCGATTGTGCCTTGCGATGAGCTCAACAAGAAGTCGCAGGTAGGCTCCATCTCTTATATTCCTGCAGTGTTCGGGTGTGCCTGCGCCCAGGCTGTTGTCAAGGGGATTTTGGGGCTGGACTGATTACTTTTTCTTGGAGTATTCGGGTAAAATTATGTATTTTTGCAGCTTGCGGAGCCGGCCCGTAGCACCGGCACGGCACCGTGTTACCTATCCGAAATAAATTTTGCAGCTATGGCAGATTACAGGGTCGTGGAGGTCCGCAGCAGAAAGGACCTTATGCAGTTCATCAAATTTCCGGACATCCTCTACAGGAATTGCCCCCAGTATGTGCCTGCTCTCCATAAGGACCAGGTCAGGTCGCTGACTACAGTGTCTACGGCGAAATATTGTCCTCACAGGATGTGGATGGTCAAGGATGGCAGGAAGGTTGTCGGCCGTATATGCGCCATGGTCAACCCGAGGTACAATGAATACTACGGCAAGAAGAGGGCGAGGTTCGGATGGTTCGATACCATAGATGACATTGAAGTGGCCAGGCTTCTCATCGGTACGGCTGAGGACTGGGCGAGATCCCAGGGAATGACTGAGATTCACGGGCCTCTGTATTACAATACCCTTGGAAAGCAGGGAATGCTTGTCGAGGGCTTCGGGAATATCCCTCCTTTCAACTGCTATTACAATTTCCCGTATTATAATAGTCTTGTGACTGCCCTCGGGTATGTGAAGGAGTGCGACTGGCTGCAGTACAAGATGGCTGCGGACCAGGAGGTTCCGGAGAAGATGCAGAATATAGCGATGAGGCTGATGGAGAGATACAGGCTTGTAGAGGGTGACATTGATTCTTTGAAACATGACAGGTCTCTGGTCAGAAAATTCTTCGAGATGTACAACGAGAGTTTTGCCGGGAATGTCTACAATTTTGTGCCGTTTACGGATGAGGAGATAGATGAGGAGGCAGAGCAGACCCTCGGTCTGCTGGACAGGAGACTGTGCTGTTTCCTCCAGGATGAGAACGGGGAGGTCGTCGCCTTCGGCATATCATTCCCTTCCATCTCCAGGGCTCTCCAGAAGGCGAAAGGGTCCATGTTCCCGTTCGGCTGGATACATTTTCTCAGGGCGCTGAAAGACTATACGGTACTCGACCTGATGATAAACGGGGCCGCTCCGAAATGGCAGCATAGTGGCGTGTCTTCCGTCTACCATTGTATCATGGCGAAAAAGTACAGGGACTGTGGGGCGAAATGGGCGATTGCGAACCCTCAGATTGAGACCAACACTGCGGTGAATGTATGGGACAGGTATGAACATGAACTGTATATGCGTCGCAGATGCTATGTGAAATCCCTTTATCCGGACCGTCCCGTCGAGCCGGTGGTGTTGAAGGGTATGAAACAGGATGACAGACAGGAATAAGAAAAATCATATATAGATGGCAGAAAATTCACTTTTGGAGAAGGTACTCGGCCTTCAGGAGAAATACGCTTCACTTCAGGAACAGCTTTCTGACCCTGCGGTCATTTCCGATATGAAGAAATATGTGCAGCTTAACAAGGAATACAAGGAGCTGTCACCGATTATCAAGGCTGGAAACGATTACAAGAAGCTTCTGGAAGACTATGAGTCGGCAAAGTCCATCCTTTCCGATGAGAAAGACGAGGAATTGAGGGAAATGGCAAAGGAGGAGATAGCAGAGATAGAACCGAAGATACCGCAGATGGACCAGGACATACACCCTCTGCTGATTCCGGCCGACCCTCAGGACAGCAAGAATGCGATACTCGAGATCAGAGGTGGTACAGGAGGGGACGAGGCGGCTATATTCGCAGGTGATCTGCTCAGGATGTACAGCAAATATTGCGAGCGCAGGGGTTGGAAGATGGAGATTACCAACCAGTCGGAAGGTGCGGCCGGCGGTTTCAAGGAAGTCGTGTGCAAGGTGTCCGGAGAGGGTGTCTACGGGGTCCTCAAATATGAGTCCGGAGTACACCGTGTACAGAGGGTGCCGCAGACCGAGACCCAGGGCAGGGTGCATACATCGGCCGCATCCGTAGCTGTGCTTCCGGAAGCGGATGAGTTCGACATCGAACTGAATATGAATGATATCCGTAAGGATACATTCTGTTCCTCAGGTCCCGGCGGGCAGTCTGTCAACACTACATATTCGGCAATCCGACTGACACATATACCTTCTGGGATTGTTGTGCAGTGCCAGGATGAGAAGTCCCAGCTGAAGAATTTCGACAAGGCGCTTGCCGAGCTCCGCACCAGGCTGTACAATATGGAATATGAAAAATACCTGAATGAGATTTCTGCAAAACGCAAGACAATGGTGTCCACCGGAGACCGTTCGGCAAAAATCCGTACCTACAATTATCCTCAGTCGAGGGTGACGGATCACAGGATAAACTATACAATGTACAATCTGCCGGCATTCATGGATGGAGATATTCAGGAAGTCCTTGACCAGTTGCAGATTGCGGAAAATGCGGAAAGGCTGAAGGCTGCGGAGTGACCGCATGCGGCAGGCATGCCGGAACCCCCGGTATCGATTTTTTGAGGATAAGCGATTTAAATTTTCCGTAAAACAGGGAGCCTTTTCAGTTTTTTTTACTATCTTGCAAATTAATTCGGGTCTGCGGAATCCGACAGACCTGTATGGGGAATTAGCTCAGTTGGCTAGAGCGCTTGCATGGCATGCAAGAGGTCACGAGTTCGACTCTCGTATTCTCCACTTTTGTTGAACGAACTTAATACCCCGCATATCCATGAGAGTTCTGAAATTCGGAGGGACATCCGTAGGTTCTGCTGCAGGTCTCCTGCAGGCAAAGAAAGTGATAGAGTCATGCGGAGATGATGTGATAGTCGTCGTCTCTGCCCTTGGGGGTGTTACGGACCAGTTGATTTCTACGGCAAAGGCGGCGGCATCCGGAGACCCGGAATATGAGCTCCAGATGCAGTCCATATCTGCAAGACATTTCCAGCAGGTTTCCGACACTGTACTGCCTGATATGCAGGAACAGGTCAGTGTCAGGATACGGGAGCTTCTCGGAGAACTTTCCAATATCTTCAAAGGTGTATTCCTGATAAAGGACTTGTCCCAGAAGACATCTGATGCCATAGTCAGCTACGGGGAAAGACTGTCGTCCGTCATAGTCCACGGGACGATAAGGGGTTCGGTGCTTTTCGATGCTCGTGAATTTATCAAGACCAAGCCGTATTTCGGAAAGCATGTCGTCGATTTCCCTGAGACTGACAGGCTGATACAGAAATATTTCGCACAGATTCCACATATCTCTGTAGTGCCCGGCTTCATCGGTTCGGACACTGTGACAGGGGATGTCACCAATCTTGGCAGGGGCGGTTCGGACTATACGGCATCAGTGCTGGCATCCGCCCTCAATGCGGATGCTCTGGAGATATGGACGGATGTGGATGGGTTTATGACGGCCGATCCTCGTATCATCAGCAATGCATATACGATAGAGCATCTGACTTATGTGGAGGCGATGGAGCTGTGCAACTTCGGCGCAAAGGTAGTCTATCCCCCGACTATTTTCCCGACCTACCATAAGAATATCCCTATCAAGATTAAGAATACCTTCAATCCATCCGCCCCGGGCACCTTTATATCAAGGTCGGCAAGGGATGAGCATCAGGAGAGGGCTATCAAGGGAATATCATCCATAAACGATACCTGCCTCATCACTATCCGGGGACTTGGCATGGTGGGTGTGATAGGTGTCAACTACAGGATTTTCAAGACTCTGGCGAAATCAGGCATCAGTGTCTTCCTCGTATCGCAGGCGGCTTCCGAGAACACCACATCCATAGGTGTCAGGAATGCGGATGCAGATCTTGCCGTTCAGGTACTGTCCGAGGAGTTCGCCCAGGAGTTGAGGATGGGTGAAATCAACAGGATCAAGCAGGAGAGGAATCTGGCGACAGTGGCGATAGTAGGGGAGAATATGAAGCATACTCCAGGAATTGCCGGCAAGCTGTTCGGGACACTCGGAAAGAACGGTATAAATGTTATAGCCTGTGCCCAGGGAGCATCCGAGACCAACATATCCTTTGTGGTGACGATAGAGAGCCTTCGCAAGACCCTGAATGTGATCCACGATTCATTCTTCCTGTCCGACTATCAGGTGCTCAACCTTTTCCTTGCAGGTACTGGACTTGTCGGGAGCAACCTTGTGGAGCAGATAAGGATGCAGCAGGAGAGGCTGAAGAAAGAGAAATCACTTCAGCTGAAGATTATAGGTATCACGAATTCCCGTCACTATATCATTGACAGGGAGGGCATCGACCTGTCGACATACAAGGAGAGGCTCGCTGCTTCTGAAAATGCGGCGACTCCGGAGGCGTTCAGGGATGAGATACTGTCGATGAACATGTTCAACTCCGTCTTTGTCGACTGTACGGCAAGTGCTGATGTGTCAGGCATATACAAGAGCCTTCTGGACCATAATGTGTCTGTTGTGGCTGCCAACAAGATTGCGGCATCATCTGAGTATTCAAGGTATCGCGACCTTAAGGAGACAGCCCGCAGGAGAGGCATCAAATATCTGTTCGAGACCAATGTGGGTGCCGGACTTCCTATCATCAACACCATCAATGACCTTATCAACAGCGGAGACAGGATACTGAAGATAGAGGCCGTGGTGTCAGGTACATTGAATTTCATCTTCAACGAGATGGACGAGAACGTGTCGCTGAGCAAGGCTATCCTTATGGCGCGGGAGGCAGGGTATGCGGAGCCTGACCCGAGGATTGACCTGAGCGGGACGGATGTAGTGAGAAAGCTTGTAATCCTGTCCCGTGAGGCAGGGTATGCAGTAGAGCAGGCTGATGTGGAGAAACATCTCTTCATCCCTGAAAAATATTTTGAGGGCAGTCTCGAAGAGTTCTGGGAAAGCATTCCTGAACTTGACGGGGAATTCGAGACACGGCGCAGGGAGCTGGCGGCACAGGGAAAGTGCTGGCGTTTCATTGCAACTATGGATAACGGAAAGACAGAGGTAGGCCTGAAGGAAGTGGACAGTGACAGTCCGTTCTATCATCTGGAAGGCAGCAACAATGTCATTCTGATTACCACAGAGCGATATAAGGAGTACCCTATGCAGATCAAAGGTTACGGAGCAGGGGCTGGAGTAACCGCAGCAGGAGTGTTTGCAGACATAATAAGTATAGCGAATATCCGGTAGAGATCTGTCAGAGAATATGAAGGCCCCGAAATACGGGGCCTTTTTTTGTATCCTTGGATTATAGCCGATATGAAATATCTTATAATATTGGGTGATGGGATGGCGGATGAGCCGATATGTATGCTTGGAGGGAAGACTCCTCTGCAGGCAGCAGTCAAACCGGAAATGGACTGGATGGCCAGGTACGGGAACAACGGCCTTCTTGACACCATCCCCGAAGGTTTCTCTCCGGGCAGCGAGATTGCGAATCTGTCCATTCTCGGATACAGCCTGCCGGATGTGTTTGAGGGCCGGGGTTCCCTTGAGGCGGCCAGTATGGGAGTGCCGATAGAAGATGGTGAAATGGCGATGAGATGCAACCTCATTACCATAGAGGACGGAATCATAAAGAACCATTCTGCGGGGCAGATATCTACGGAAGAAGCGGATGTCCTGATCCGGTATCTGCAGGATGTGCTTGGAGGAGATGGGATCAGCTTCTTTACAGGTGTATCATACAGGCATCTCCTGAAGTTCAAGGGAGGGAGCAAGCATATATGCTGTACTCCGCCACATGATGTGGTGGGGAATCCGTTCCGTGAGCATCTGACAAGACCGGACGGACCGGATGGAGAAAACACAGCATTGAGACTCAATGAACTGATATTGAAGTCTATGGAGATCCTTCCGCAACATCCGGTCAATCAGGCGCGGGCACGCGCAGGCAAGGATATCGCGACATCCATCTGGCCTTGGTCACCGGGATACAGGCCTGAGATGCAGCCGCTTTCCTCGAGATACCATCAGATACGAACCGGATCTGTGATATCTGCGGTTGACCTCATAAAGGGTATTGGAGTATATGCAGGCCTTGTCCCTGTAGAGGTCGAGGGGGCAACCGGGTTATATGATACCAATTATGAGGGCAAGGCGCAGGCGGCTCTGGATGCACTGCGGGAACAGGATTTTGTCTTCCTCCATATCGAGGCAAGTGACGAGGCCGGGCACGATGGGGATCCGGAACTCAAAGTCAGGACGATAGAGTACCTGAACGACAGGATTGTCCGTCCTGTGCTTTCCGCTGTCTCCCTTTGGGATGAGGCAATGTCCATAGCCCTGCTTCCGGACCATCCGACACCTTGTGTCATCAGAACTCATACCGCTTCTCCTGTGCCGTTCACCATATACCGCACAGGAGGCCAGTCGGCTGATCCGGTGATGGCTTTCGATGAGTTTTCCGCAAGGGAAGGGTACTATGGCCTTATGAAAGCCAGCGGCTTTATGGATATTTTTATCGGAACGGGACAGAATCAATAATGAGGTTATGAGATACTACAGTACAGGCAGGACGGCTCCGGAAGCGACCCTGTCACAGGCGGTCAGGAACGGGCTTGCTCCCGATGGGGGGCTTTACATGCCGGAAAGGATAGACAGGCTTCCGGACAGTTTCTATGAGGATATTGCAGGTATGGCTTTCAATGAGATTGCATTCGCTGTGGCAGATGCGTTTTTCGGGGATGATATCCCGGAAGATGAGCTGCGCAGGATAGTGGATGAGACTCTTGCTTTCGATACTCCTCTGGTCAAGGTTGAGGATGGCATATATTCCCTTGAGCTTTTCCATGGCCCTACAATGGCGTTCAAGGATGTGGGAGGACGCTTTATGGCGCGTATCCTGTCGTGGATTATCAGCCGGGATGGGCACGGACCGGGCAAGGTGACGGTACTGGTCGCGACTTCAGGGGATACCGGAAGTGCAGTGGCGAACGGATTCCTCGGTGTCGATGGCGTGGATGTTACAGTCCTGTATCCATCCGGTAAGGTAAGCGACATACAGGAGAAGCAGTTTGCCACTCTCGGCAGGAACATAACCACACTTGAGGTGGATGGCAGTTTCGATGACTGCCAGAGGCTGGTCAAGTCCGCTTTTATGGATGAGGAGCTGAGATCGAGGCTTACCCTCACTTCTGCCAATTCGATAAATGTGGCGCGTTTCCTTCCGCAGGCTTTCTATTATTTCAACGCGTATGCGCAGGCAAGGAGAATGGGTCTCAGGGATGATATCGTCTTCAGTGTGCCGAGCGGAAATTTCGGTAATCTGGCCGCAGGTCTTATCGCTGCGGAAATGGGGCTTCCTGTCGGGCATTTCATAGCAGCGAACAATGTGAATGATGTGTTTCTGGAATATCTCCAGACAGGGATATACCGCCCGAGGACATCGGTAAGGACAATTGCAAATGCGATGGATGTAGGAGATCCGAGCAATTTTGCAAGGATTCTCGACCTGTACGGAGATTCCGTCGAGGCGATAAGGCGTGACATCAGCGGTTGCCATTATACAGATTATGAAATCAGGGATGCAGTCAGGTCTGTCCATAGCAGTACCGGCTATCTGCTCGACCCTCACGGGGCATGTGCCTATATGGGCCTTAAAGATTACCTTCAGCCTGGCCGGACGGGCATTTTCCTTGAAACTGCACATCCTGCGAAGTTCAAGGATACCATAGAGGATATTCTCGGGATGGAAATCGGTATCCCGGAGAGGCTGCGGGCATTTCTGGATGCGCCTAAACTGTCAGTGAAAATCAGCGGTGCATATCAGGACTTCAAGGATTATTTGCTTGCACGGCTGAAGTGACATTTTACCCTACGAGGCGAAACAGTATAAATGATAGATATAAAAACATATGATTATCCGCAAAAATACCCCTTGTATAACTAGACCGAAAAAGTTCGGTCCGGTAAATCCCTCCCACCGCTACGCGGCGGGCCCCTCCCGTTCACGAGGCCACGGGCGGCCACGCCGTCCGAACTTTTACGGTCTGTTATTTTGTTTAGGGGTAATAATGCGGATAGGCATAAAAACATATAAAGACAATATAATATAATGGGAAATATAAGAAAGGTGTCAGTCATCGGGGCAGGGAATATGGGTGGCGCGATAGCCATCGGTATGGCCGCCGGAGGAACGGTTCTGCCATCTGATATAGTTGTCACCGCAGGACACCAGCTGTCAATAGACAGGGTCAGGGCAGCGTATCAGGAGATTACGGGCTTTACGGATAACAGTATGGCTGTCAGGGGGGCGGATCTGGTGATTCTTGCAGTGAAGCCAAGGCAGCTTCCGGATGTGGTTTCAGAGATACGTGAAGCGGTAGACTATGGCAGTACGGTCATAGCTTCTGTGGTCGCGGGTGTCGTTTTCGAGGATCTGTACGGGATGTTCGGCAGGATGCCGGACACTCCGATGTACAGGATAATCCCTAACACTGCGATATCACGCCTGAAAAGCACGACATTCATAGCTTCTGACAGGGATGTCCCTGTCATATCGGAGCAGATAGATACGATATTCCGCAGCATGGGGGATGTGATATGGACTGATGAGAGAATGCTTTCATGCGGGATGTCTCTGGCCTCGTGCGGCATCGCGTATGCATTCAGATATCTGGATGCGGCCATACGGGGAGGAATGGCACTCGGCTTTTCAGAGGTCGAGTCAAGTCGGGCTGTTCTGTCCACGATGGAGGGAGCTCTTGCCATTCTGAAGCAAGGAGGTACTACTCCCCGGCAGGAGATACTCAAGGTGGCCACACCGGGAGGATATACGGCCAGGGGGTTGCAGACAATGGATGACAAGGGTTTTGACGATGCTGTCCATTCCGCTCTGCGCTCTTCTGCAGGATAGGACAGGATGCTCCACCGATATGGCGGATGTTGTCATTCAGGATGGAGAGAAGACAGATGACAGATTGAAATCAGAAAAAGTACGATTATATGGAATACCGTTTCAAAAGGGTGGTGGTCAAGGTGGGCAGCAATGTGCTCACCAGACATGATGGTTCTCTTGACATAGCAAGGATGGTAGATATAGTCAGCCAGATAGCGGCTTTAAAGGATGCAGGGGTCGAGGTCCTGCTCGTGTCTTCCGGAGCAGTGGCTTCCGGCAGGGGAGTGCTGCATGTATCGGATGCTCTGGATGATGTCTCCCAGAGACAGCTGTATTCTGCCATTGGACAGGCGAAGCTCATCAACAGGTATTATGACTTTTTTGCGAGCTATGGGATAGTCTGCGGCCAGGTCCTGACCACAAAGGAGAGCCTTCAGATGGAGGATCATTACCAGAACCAGCGGCACTGTATGACTGTTATGCTTGAACACGGCGTCATACCTGTGATCAACGAGAATGACACGGTGTCTGTCACAGAGCTGATGTTCACGGACAATGATGAACTTTCAGGGCTTGTGGCTACGATGATGCATGCGGAATGTCTCCTGCTTCTGAGCAATGTGGATGGGCTTTATCGTGGTGAGCCTGGAAATGCCGGCAGCCATCTGGTCAGGACGGTGGCTCCCGGAGAGGATATCTCCGGATATATTGGAAAGACCAGATCCTCACACGGCAGAGGTGGAATGTCGGCAAAATGCAGGATAGCCGGGCAGGCCGCCTCTGATGGGATAGAAGTCATAATAGCGAACGGCAGACGCACGGACATCATACTGTCTGTCCTGTCGGAGGTTTCTGGAGATGTGCCTTGTACGCGTTTCCTTCCGACTTCCCGTTACGGACTATAGAGGAATAAAGTTATACGATATGACAAATGAAAGATAATGGATACTGCTGAAATTTTCGCATCGGCACGCGCCGCTTCCTGTTCCCTCCAGCAGATGGAGGTGCAGCAGACAGATGCAATACTGTCAAGGCTTGCAGACTTGACCCTCGAGAACGCGGATGCTGTTCTTGAGGCGAACAGGGAAGACCTTTCCGGGATGTCGCAGGACAATCCTATGTACGACAGGCTGAGACTTGACAGACATCGTCTTGAGTCCATAGCATCTGACCTCAGGAACGTGGCAGCCATGCCATCTCCCCTCGGGACTGTACTTGACAGCTGGACACGGCCCAACGGTATGCAGATATGCAAGGTAAGCGTTCCTTTCGGTGTCATAGGCATTATCTATGAAGCCAGGCCCAATGTCAGTTTCGATGTATTCTCTTTATGTCTCAAATCCGGGAATGTATGCATCCTGAAGGGTGGTTCGGATGCCGCTGCCTCTAATGCGGCGATAGTCTCATTGATAAAGAAATCTCTGGCGGAATGCGGAGCGGATGAGAACATCGTGAATCTGCTGCCTCCATCCAGAGAGTCAGCGACACGGCTTCTCAATGCCGTGGGGCTGGTTGACCTGATTATCCCGAGGGGAGGTCGCGGCCTTATAGACTATGTCAGACAGAATGCAAAAGTCCCTGTGATAGAGACCGGTGCCGGCATCTGCCATACATATTTCGACAAGGCAGGTGATCTGGGAAAAGGCAAGGCTATAGTAACCAATGCCAAGACAAGGAGGGTGAGTGTCTGCAATGCCCTTGACTGTCTGGTCATCCACAGGGACAGGCTTCCAGACCTGCCGGAACTGTGCAGCGGCCTTGTCAGGCATAATGTTATCATATATGCGGATGATTGCGCATATACGGCTTTGGAGGGACATTATCCGGCAGACTTGCTCCGTCATGCGGATTCGGACAGTTTCGGGACGGAATTCCTGTCATACAGGATGGCCGTCAAGACTGTGGACAGTATCAGCGGAGCACTGGAACATATAGCGGAATATTCATCGAAGCACAGTGAAGCCATAGTGTCTGAAGACAGCGATGCGATAGTCCTGTTCCAGAAAATGGTGGATGCCGCCTGTGTCTATGCAAATGTCTCCACCGCCTTTACAGACGGGGCGCAGTTCGGTTTCGGTGCAGAGATAGGCATCAGTACACAGAAACTCCATGCCCGTGGTCCGATGGCTCTGCGTGAACTCACGACCTACAAATACCTGATAACCGGCAACGGCCAGACAAGGGAACCATAGCGTGCAGCTGATGCCTTGTGTCGGCAGACATTATGTCTCCTATTGGTGCGTAGCGAAACGTTCTTCCGCCAGTTTTTCGTATTTCGTGCCGGGACGGCCGTAATTGGCGTATGGCCAGATGGATATTCCTCCCCGTGGCGTGAATATTCCTGTTACCTCGATATATTTCGGGTCCATCAGCCTGATAAGGTCTTTCATGATGGTGTTCACGCAGTCTTCGTGGAAGTCTCCATGGTTTCTGAAACTGAACAGATACAGTTTCAAGCTTTTGCTTTCCACCATCTTCATATCCGGTATATAGCTGATTCTTATCTCGGCAAAATCCGGCTGGCCGGTGATGGGGCAGAGGCTTGTGAACTCCGGGCAGTTGAACCTGACCCAGTAGTCATTGTCCTGATGTCTGTTTACGAATGTCTCCAGCACTTCCGGAGCATAGTCATCCCTGTAGGCTGTCTTTTTCCCGAGAGCTTTCAGGTTGTCATTTTTCCTGTCCATGATTTCGTGTCTGTAGTCTGTAATTCCGTCCGGCATATAGTCTGACTTGTCATTCTGGACGAAGTGAAGAATCTGTCCTGCCTTCCAGATATTTCTTCAGCCCTTCGTTGCGCAGTCTGCATGCGGGGCAGTGTCCGCATCCATCTCCGGGTATTCCGTTGTAGCAGGTAAGAGTCTCTTTCCTTACGAGATCCATCACTCCGAGCCTGTCTGCAAGAGCCCATGTCTGAGCCTTGTCTATCCACATAAGAGGGGTATGTATGACGAACTGTTCATCCATGGCAAGATTCAGGGTGACATTGAGGGATCTGATGAACGAGTCCCTGCAGTCAGGATATCCGCTGAAGTCTGTCTGTGACACGCCTGTTACAATATCGAAGATTCCATTTTCCCTTGCATATACAGCTGCAATGCTGATGAAGAACAGGTTGCGTCCCGGCACGAAGGTGTTTGGACAGCATTCTGCGGGTTTCTCTTCATCCATCTTCATGCTGATGTCTGTCAGAGCATTGCGTCCGATGGATGCGATAGAGGCAATGTCTGTGAGGTGGAAGTCGACTCCTGCCTTGTCTGCGATTTTCTTCGCCATCTCGACCTCCAGACTGTGTTTCTGTCCGTAAGTGAATGTGATGGTATGTACTTCCTTGAAATTTTCCAATGCCCAGAAAAGGCATGTGGTGGAGTCCTGCCCCCCGCTGAACACCACCAGCGCTTTATTTCTTTCCATATTACAAGTCGAAAATTTTGAACGGGTTGTATGAAATATGCTCATCGAACGTGTCTTCCCCTTCGAATCTCTTGAGCCTGTGCACGACTGCATTGGTCACCGGCAGTATGATGACCTCATACAAGGTCTTGAGCACTATCTGTGTCAGCATCAGCCTGACCATATCATCCGCTCCGAGTCCCCAGAACGCTATGGGGAAGAATATGAGCGAATCCACTGTCTCTCCTCCAATGGAGGATACGATGGCCCTGAGCGAAAACCTCCTTCCTTTCGATGCGACTTTCATTCTGCTCATTATCCATGCATTGACGGTAGAGCCGCAGAGGAATGCCAGCATTGATGCGAGTGTCACCCTCGGAGCCATAGCAAACACATAGTCGAAATGCGGCCCTCCATCCCAGAAAGGGGCGGCCGGCAGCAGTCTGACTATCTGGGCCATTGCCACCACGAAGAAATTCATTACGAAACCGCTCCATATTACGAGCCGGGCCTTCCTGTACCCCCATACCTCCACAAGGCAGTCATTGATGATATAGGAAATAGGGAAGATAACCACTCCTCCTGTCAGGGCGACCGGTCCGGCCATGAAAAGTTTGGTCTCGAAAAGGTTTGATGCTATCAGGCACACATTGAATAAGATGGCCATCAGCAGAAAAGAGACAGACAGTTTCTGTCTGCTTGAATTGAAATTGTCCATGTTGTCCTTGTTTTGATTCTTACGGGTGGTTACCAAGCACACCCGGCCGCAGGCTGAGTAATTCACCGCTTCCTGCAGACGGCTGCAAAGGTATGCAAGATATTCCACAATACAAAACCGGAGGGGCGGATTGTGGAAAAAACGGAGAATCCGGCACAAAAGATTGATGATATGGTTATATTTGCATCATAAATTTACATTATATGAAAAAGATTCTTAATCCGTGGGCGGGCCTTGAAAGCGAAGGGTACAACTGTTTCGGCTGCTGCCCGAATAATCCTTCCGGCCTGAAGATGGAATTCTATGAAGATGGGGATGAGGTTGTGTCTTTCGTTCATCCTTCTGACAATTATCAGGGTTGGCTCAAGACTTTGCATGGAGGGATCCAGGCCGCGATGATGGATGAGATTGCCATGTGGGTGATAGCCCGCAAGCTCCAGACATCCGGTATGACTACACGTATGGACATAAAGTACAGGCATCCGGTCCCGACAGGGGATGATGTGACAATCGAGATCCGTTCATCTATCAAGGAGACAAGACGCAATTTCGCGATTCTCGAAGCCAGGATCATATCAGGCGGACAGGTGTGCAGCAGTGCTGAGATTACATACTTCTGCTTCCCTAAGGAAAAGGCCGCTTCGGATTTCTATTTCCACGGCTGCGAGGTTGAGGAATAGCCCTCCGGATCTTTCCGGATGTAATAAGCCGACCCTGTCAGGATCGGCTTATCGTTTAATCGGGCATGTCTCTTGAGTGCAGAGGAGCTATACCAGTGCAAATGACAGGTTCCCTTTGCAGCAGAGTTTGCCATCGACCTTGAGACTTGCCTCGCAGAAGAACAGCATGCCCCTCTGGTTTATCAGTTTGGCTGTAATCTCGCAGGTATCTCCGGGGCGGACAATGTTCTTGAACCTTACATTGTCTATCCCGCTGTACAGGGTCGTATGCCCCTTGATAAGATCTTTTACGAGGAGAGCACAGCTCTGGGCCATGATTTCGCACTGGATGACACCAGGTACGATCGGGTTTCCCGGGAAATGCCCTCTGCAGAAGAATTCATCGTCACGGATGGTATATTTGGCGTGGGCGATTCCTTCTTCATCGATATCTATCTCATCCACGAGCAGCATTGGCTCGCGGTGAGGGAGATATTCTTTCAGTTCTTCTCTGTTCATGATCCTTGGTTTAAAGTGGTTCAGGTTTCAGTATCTTGTATCCGTCAGAATTTTCTGAATGCGATGCAGCCGTTGTGTCCGCCGAAACCGAGAGAATCCGATATCGCTATGGTCAGGTCAGTCTTGACCGGTTTGTTAGGCGTGTAGTCAAGGTCGCATTCAGGATCCGGGGCATCCAGATTGATGGTCGGAGGGACAATCCCGTTCTCAAGTGCAAGTACTGCTGCGATTGCCTCGACTCCGCCGGCAGCTCCGAGCATATGGCCTGTCATTGATTTGGTCGAACTGATGTGCGCCTTGCGAGCAGCCTCCTCTCCAAGAGCCAGCTTGAATGACTTCGTCTCGGATGAGTCGTTGAGGGCAGTGCCTGTCCCGTGTGCGTTTATATAGAGGTTGTCCTTTGATGCATCGAATCCGGCCTCTTCAAGCGCAGCCTTGATGGCTGCAGACTGTGTTGTACCGTCAGGTCTCGGTGCAGTCACGTGGTATGCATCGCAAGTATTGCCGTATCCGCAGACTTCTGCAATGATATGTGCACCGCGGGCTATCGCATGTTCGTATTCTTCGAGCACCATCATGCCGGCACCTTCAGCCATTACGAATCCTCCTCTGTTGGCATTGAACGGAAGGGATGCGTATTTAGGGTCTTCAGCCCTTGAAAGAGCCTTAGCATTGGCGAATCCGGCTATCCCGAGAGGGATGGTGGCAGCTTCAGCCCCTCCTGCAATGATGGCATCCGCATATCCGTGGAGGATTGCCCTGTATGCTTCCCCGATGGTATGTGTGGATGTCGCGCACGCAGTCACGATAGGAAGGCACGGACCGCATGCCTTGTTCCTGATGGCGATATTTCCTGCAGCCATGTTGGCAATCATCGTAGGAATGAAATTAGGGGATATCCATTTTGCCCCGTCCTTTATCATTTTCTCGGTCTCCTTGTACTGTACGGAGAATCCTCCGATACCGGATCCGACATAGACTCCGAGCCTGAACGGGTCGATGTTGCCCCCTTCAGACGCGTCAAGCCCTGACTGCTTCATTGCCTGGTAGGCTGCTGCCACGGCAAATACGGAGAACTTGTCCTGTTTTCTTGCGAATGCAGGCTCGATACCATATTCTGCAGGATTGAAATCCTTGACTTCTCCTGCAATCTTGACCGGAAGGTCATCGGTAGGGAATTCTGTGATGAAATCGATTCCGCAGACTCCATCGAGCAGATTCTTCCAGAAAGTCTCGACATTGTTTCCGACAGGGGTGACTACGCCAGTGCCTGTCACGACTACTCGTCTCTTTTTTTCCATGTATAAATAGCTTTAAGTTTTATTCGATATGTTCCGTTGCTGCTTTCCTGAGGATTTTTTCGGCACCAAGGATGAGGTCTTCCACGATTGCCCTGGCAGGTTCTATCCTGTTGACCATTCCGGCCGCTTCTCCTGCCATATAGCTCCCGTTAGGATCGCCTTCCCTGGCTGCCTTTCTCAAAGCACCGGTCCCGAAGGCAAGTATCTCTTCCGGTTTTACTGCAGGATCAGCCTCCATCTTGGCAAAAGTGGTGGAGAAAGGAGACTTCAGCGACCTTACCGGATGTCCGAGAGTCTTCCCGGTCACCATTGTAGAATTGTCTGTCGCCTTGAGTATCCTGTCCTTGTAGTTCTGGTGTATCGTGCATTCTTCCGCAGCAAGAAAACGGGTCCCTACCTGGATCGCATCCGCTCCGAGAATGAATGCTGCAGCAGCCTGTCTCGGGTCTGCTATTCCGCCTGCCCCGATTACAGGTATATCCACTGCATCAGCCACCTGAGGAAGAAGAGACATCGTGTGCAGCTCCCCTACATGCCCTCCGGATTCCGCTCCTTCAGCAACAAGAGCCGTGGCTCCCAGAGCCTGAACTTTGAGCGCCAGGGCTACGGATGCTATGACGGGGATAACCTTGATGTCTGCGGCTTTCCATGCCTCCATATACGGTGCAGGTGACCCGGCACCTGTAGTCAGCACTTTCACGCCTTCTTCTATGACCATCTGTGCTATTTCGGCTGCGTTCGGTGCCTGCAGCATGATATTCACTCCGAAAGGCTTGTCTGTCAGCTGCCTGCATTTCCTTATCTCGTTGCGCACCGCTTCAGTCCCGGCGTTGACAGAGGAGATGAGCCCCAGTCCTCCGGCATTGGATACAGCGGCAGCGAGGGATGCATCGGCTATCCAGGCCATGCCTCCCTGTATTATAGGGTATCTGATACCCAACAGTCCGCAAATTCTGCTTTTTATCATTCTGATTCTGTTTTGTTTTACATATTCCGGCCGTGCCGGTGTGGCGGTTACCATTCGATGATGACTGCTCCGGAAATGAACCCTGCCCCGAATGCGCTCAATGCGAGCTTGTCTCCTGGCTTGAACATCCCTTTCCTGTTGCATTCATCAAGGAGGATAGGGCAGCTTGCCGAAGATGAGTTGCCGTGGTTCTCCACGTTGGTCGGGAACTTCTCTGCAGGCTGGCCGAGGAAATCCCTTATGGAGTTGATAATCCTCATGTTTGCCTGGTGCAGGAGATACCAGTCTATGTCATCCGCCTTCATCCCCAGATTGTCAAGCAGGTATCTGATGTCACCGGATGATGCCTTGACAGCGAACTTGAACACATCCTGTCCTTTCATCTGGAGAGGAATGGATTCCTCTTCTTTCGTGATATATGGTGTCGGTTCAAGTATATGTTTCTGATACAGCTTGTCAGTGGCGCTCGCCGCAGAGCATTTGATGCCTTTTATGTTGTCTCCTTCGGTCAGTACTGCCGCACCTGCCCCGTCTCCGAAGAGGACGCATACGCTGCGGTCTTTCCAGCTTGTCATCCTGGTCGGCTCTTCTGCGCATACGATCAGCACGTTCTTCACCCTTCCTGCCTTGAAGTGAGATTCCGCTATGTCCAGCGCATAAATGAAGCCGGCGCAGGCGCAGTTGATGTCAAGGCAAGGGCAGGTGGCTCCGATTGCGCCCTGGATTATGCAGCTCAAGGATGGTGTGATATATTCGTTCACTACATTGGAGCAGATGATCATATCCAGGTCCCCGGCTTCCATACCTGCATCAGCGAGTGCCTTGCGGGCAGCCTCTGCCGCCATGTCCTCGAGTTTCTCATCGGATATGACATGTCTCGATTTTATACCGGTCCTCGGATAGATCCACGCATCGCTTGTGTCCAGAAATTCGGACAGCATGTCGTTGGTAACAATCTTCTTTGGAAGTGCACTTCCTGTTCCAATTATTTTCATTGTATCTCGCTTTAAAAACCGGGCAAAAATATATCCTATTCTCCGAACAAGAAAATATTTGTGGCAAGTATTGTCTTAATTGGCAAAACTTCTTCTGCAGGTGGCGAAATTTTGATATTTGTGGTAAAAAATGTACATTTGCACACAGAAAAACACATATATGGACAGGTTTCTTCCGGACTACTTTCTTGAGAAGACACAGCTTTCAGGGACCGTGACCTTTGCTGTGCTGTTCGCCATTGTCTTTCTCAACATATACATCCCTTTCTCCGATACGGCGTGGTTCCAGCTCGGGGATTCTGCCTTCTTCCTGTTCACGGCAGGGTTCATAGCCGTCTCTATCCTTATACTTGTGGCGAGCAGGATTCTTATGTATTATTCGAAAAGGTGGTTCAGGATGACATACCTTGTATATGTGCTCTGGTGCCTGCTCGAAGTGGTGCTCATCTGCATTTTCTATACATTCGTCACGATAGATGTACAGCAGCCATCAGGAATGACCCCGCTCCAGATATTTGCCAAGGCATTCTTCTACGGTGTCATATGTCTGGTCACACCCTATACCCTGTCTGGGATGTACTATGCCATTCTCGACAAGAACAGGACCATCCGGCTGATGAGTTCCAAAGGCTTTGTCTCGGACCAGGAGCCGTTCAAGGGGGTAGAGAGCCAGATAACGCTTTTTGACTACACAGGAGCCCTGAAGCTCTCGGTGAAATCATCCAACCTGTATTATATAGAATCCGATGACAACTATATAAAGGTCTGGTACACGGACAGCAAGGGGCGGCTGAAGATGTACATGCTCCGCTGCCGTCTCAAGACTGTGGAGGAAAGCTTCAAAGGCACATCCCTGATACGCTGCCACAGGAAGTACATTGTCAATGCGGACAAGGTGAAAGTGCTCCGCAAGGAGAGCGAAGGCTATTTCCTCGATCTCGACAATGATGAGATTCCGCCTATAATGGTCACGAAGACATACGCCGGGAATGTGCTCGAACGCTTCTCGCCGAACTCATCTCAGGACCGCTGAGCGGCCTGCTTCGAGGGTTTTACCTCTTCCTTTTCCTGTCTCCCCTCAGATGCGATGCCGCATGGACGATGGCCTCGTCCATGAAGATGCCTCTGGCGGCCAGCAGGTCGAGAATCAGTGCCACGAGAGGAAATACTGCCGTGATGGAGAACACCATTTCATTCCAGTGTCTTATGATGTCCACGGCAAGCCACAGCTGGAAAGCCAGAAGGAGTATCGCCGACAGGACGCATATCCTCATCTGGAGCATCCTCGCCTTGAATGTCGCCAGCGCTATTGCATTTGCAGCAGTCAGCATTATGAGGAACAGCAGGTACGGGACATATTCGCCGTATCCTATCTTTTCGCTGGCGCCATCCGGCCCGAGCACTGTCGCGAAATTGCTGAAGAACATGGCCACGATCAGTATGGTCGCGATGCCAAGGTACAATGTCTGGATTCTTTGCCACATATTTCTGTAGTGAATTATAAGGAGGACAAAAGTAGGAAAATTCAGCAGAAAAACCTATATTTGAAAGATTGTTTGACAATCCTAAAAAAAATTACGGATATGAGGATAGCTGAATCAGAACTTATAATAAATCCCGACGGGTCTGTCTTCCATCTGCATCTCAGGCCGGAAGAGCTGGCGGACAATGTGATACTTGTCGGAGATCCAGGCAGGGTGGACATGGTTTCGGAATACCTGGAGGACAAGGAGTTCCGGCATCAGTCCAGAGAATTCGTCTCTGTCACTGGCAGATATCGCGGCAGGAGGACCACGGTGCTTTCCACAGGAATAGGCACGGACAATATCGACATCGGGATGAATGAGCTGGATGCCCTAGCCAACATAGATTTCTCCACGAGGGAGATCAAGGACACAAAGCGTTCTCTCAATATACTCAGGATAGGCACTTCAGGAGCCATCCAGCCGGATATTCCTATCGGCTCTTTCGTGTTTTCGCACATATCGGTGGGCTGTGACGGCCTCCTTAACTGGTATGCAGGGAGAGATGATATCACCCTGCCGCGCATGGCGGAGGCTTTTATGGAGCATACTCACTGGGACAGCCACCTGCCTGTACCGTATTTCGTCATGGCAGGGAAGACCATGCGCGAGGCGTTCTCGGACTGCACCGTCAAAGGCATGACTGTGGCTGCATCCGGCTTCTACGGACCCCAGGGCAGGGTGCTCAGGATGCCGCTTGCTATGCCTGATATGCTGGACACCTTCGAGTCGTTCCGTTACGGGGAATGGAGAGTCACGAATTTCGAGATGGAAGGCTCTGCCATAGCCGGTATTGCGGCACATCTGGGGCATAACGCGGGAACCGTGTGCTGTATAATCGCGAACCGTCACCTCAAATCGAGTGCGCCTGACTACAGGCCTCTTGTCAGGTCTCTTGTGGAGCTGGCTCTTGACAGGCTGTCTTCTGTCCCTGAAAACCGGCAGTTGTGAAGATGCCGATAAAGTCTTAACTTTGCGGGTCGAACGGCAGAGTCTGTTCAGGGTGCAAATGGAAAATCAAATGTTTTACAATAGTATGAGAAAATCATTGTTCATTATCGCGACAGCTGCCATGTTTGCAGGATGCGCGGCGGAAAAGACGGATGTGCAGCTTATCCCGGCTGCCGATTTCGAGACGGAAGTGGATGGGAAACCGGTGTCCCTGTATACCTTGAAAAACGGGGATCTGGTCATGCAGGTGACGAATTTCGGTGCCAGGGTCGTGAGCCTGTGGGTTCCTGACAGGGATGGCAACTATGAGGATGTCGAGCTCGGGTATGACAATATACAGAGTTATGTCGACAACCCAGGTGAGCGTTTCCTCGGTGCTGTGGTGGGCCCATACGCCAACAGGATAGCTGGAGGAAAGTTCATTCTGGACGGCAAGGAGTATGACCTGCCGAAGAACGACAACGGCCAGACCCTGCACGGCGGAATGAAAGGAGTGGATATGGTAGTGTGGGATGTGAAGTCGGTAAACGACAGTTCGATACTGTTCAACTACATCCATCCTGACGGACAGGATGGTTTCCCGGGGAATGTCGATATAGATATGACATATACGCTTACATCCGGAAACGAATTCAAGATAGAGTACACGGCGGTTACAGATGCCCCGACATATTTCAATATCTCCCACCATTCGTTCTTCAATCTTAAAGGTGTGGGGAACGGGACGGTTCTCGACAATGTGATGGTGATCAATGCAAGCCATACTACCCCTGTGGATGGGCATCTGATCCCTACAGGGGAGATTGCCGATGTCACAGGGACCCCGTTCGATTTCCGTGAACCTCATGTCATCGGCGAGAGGATAGGCGCAGATAATGAGCAGCTCAAGAATGCGAGGGGATATGACCACAACTGGATACTGGACCGCAAGGCGGATGGAGACATCGAGTTCGCTGCATCGGTGTATGAGCCTGCAAGCGGGAGGTTCATGGAAGTCTTCACGGACCAGCCTGCAATGCAGTTCTATAGCGGAAACTTCTTCGACGGGTCGGTAGCCGGAAAATATGGCAAGCCGATGCGCTACAGGGAGTCTCTGGCCCTCGAGACCCAGAAATATCCGGATTCGCCTAACCATCCGGATTTCCCATCGACGCGTCTTGATCCAGGACAGGTATATACGCATACATGCATATACAGGTTCAGTGTGAAATAGCTTCATGCAAAAATGTCATATATGTGGCAAACTGCTGTCACGAAACATATTCTGCATTTGATTGTGACAAAATGTCAGTCCGTCCGGGCTGGCATTTGTTTTGTCTTCTGTCGTGTCGCGTCGGCAGACAGCCGGGGCGGAAAAGAAAAATTTAACATTTAAAAATTATAGAATCATGATCAGACCATTGTCAGACAGAGTACTGGTTGAGCCTAAAGAGGCCGAGACCAAGACAGCGGCAGGAATCTACATTCCGGACACAGCGAAAGAGAAACCACAGCAGGGCACAGTCCTGGCAGCAGGGCCGGGCAAGAAGGATGAGCCGATGGAAGTGAAAGAAGGTGATTCTGTCCTCTACGGGAAATATGCCGGTACGGAAGTCACATACGAAGGCAAGACTTACCTTATAATGAAACAGTCAGATATTTTGGCAATACTTTAATCATAGGAGATCAGGATTATGGCAAAGGATATACAGTTCAATGTGGAGGCACGCTCAAAAATGAAGGAAGGTGCCGATGCGCTTGCGAATGCAGTAAAGGTGACACTCGGGCCGAAAGGTCGTAATGTGGTTATCGACAAGAAATTCGGTGCACCTCAGGTGACAAAGGACGGTGTGACCGTAGCAAAAGAGGTAGAGCTTGAGGACCATTTCGCAAACATGGGTGCCCAGATGGTGAAGGAAGTGGCTTCCAAGACCAACGAGCAGGCAGGTGATGGCACCACAACGGCTACTGTCCTCGCTCAGGCCATTATCAATGTTGGGCTGAAGAATGTGACAGCAGGCGCAAACCCTATGGATCTGAAGAGAGGTATCGACAAGGCTGTTGCGACCGTTGTCGAGGAACTCAAGAAGCACAGCCAGTCTGTAGGCGATGACTACTCCAAGATAGAGCAGGTCGGTACGATATCAGCCAACAACGACAACTACATCGGAAAGCTTATCGCCGATGCAATGTCAAAGGTAAAGAAAGACGGTGTGATTACAGTCGAGGAGGCTAAAGGTACCGAAACGGAAGTGAAGGTCGTAGAGGGAATGCAGTTCGACAGAGGATATATCTCTCCTTACTTCATGACCAACGGTGACAAGATGGAGGCTGTCCTTGATGACCCTCAGATTCTCATTACTGACAAGAAGATATCCACAATGAAGGATCTTCTTCCTATCCTCGAGCCTATTGCGCGTGAGGGCAAGTCTCTCCTTATCATAGCGGAGGATGTGGATGGCGAGGCTCTGACGACTCTTGTAGTCAACAAGCTCCGTGGCACCTTGAAGATTGCTGCTGTCAAGGCTCCTGGTTTCGGTGACCGCCGCAAGGAGATGCTGCAGGATATCGCGACCCTTACAGGTGCGGTTGTCGTTTCTGAGGAGAGGGGATTCACCCTTGAGAACACTACTCCAGACATGCTCGGAAAGGCCGAGAAAGTTGTCATAACCAAGGAGAATACCACTGTCGTAAACGGCTGCGGTGACAAGGATGCCATCCAGGAGCGTACGGCACTTATCCGCAAGCAGATAGAGACGACTACTTCCGACTACGACAGGGAGAAGCTGCAGGAGCGTCTCGGCAAGCTCGCCGGCGGTGTGGCTGTCCTTTATGTAGGTGCTGCCACCGAGGTGGAGATGAAGGAGAAGAAAGACAGGGTAGAGGATGCACTGAATGCTACCCGTGCAGCTGTCGAAGAAGGTTTTGTTCCGGGAGGTGGAGTGGCATATATCCGTGCTGCTGAAGCCCTTAAAGGTATGAAGGGTGCAAACGAGGATGAGACTACAGGTATACATATCGTAGCCCGCGCCCTTGAGGAGCCTCTCCGTCAGATAGCTGAGAACGCTGGAGTAGAGGGGAGCGTGATTATCCAGAAGATTCGCGAAGGCAAGGATGACTTCGGATACAATGCCCGTACTGACGAATATGTCAACATGTATGAGGCTGGAGTCATCGACCCGACCAAGGTGGCCCGTGTCGCCCTTGAGAATGCGGCTTCAGTTGCAGGAATGTTCCTGACCACCGAGTGCGCTATAGCCGATATTCCGGAACCGGCTCCGGCTGCAGCTCCTGCAGGTGCAGGAATGGGCGGAATGATGTAATGTCGCACTGATGCACGATATTATTGAGGACAGCTTGACTGACAGGCTGTCCTCTTTTTTGTAAATTTGTCGGACGATGCCAAGGTTGGCTTGACGAAATTAAATGTAATGTTGTTATGAAAAAGTTTTTTCTGGTCATATCGGTATCTCTGCTGGCCGTATCCGCCTTTTCCCAGACAAGAGCGGAAAGAAAGGCTGCAGAAGCGGCGGCAGTCATGAGTATGGTGAATGACACCACCTATATTATAAATGTGACATCTGCCCTGCCAATGGGCTGGAAGACGGTCCAGCTTTCTTCATATTATTCTCTTGAAGTCGCAAAGGACACTGTGATTTCCTGCCTTCCGTATTTCGGAAGGGCTTATTCCGTGCCATACGGAGGAGGAAAAGGTCTTGTGTTCGATGGCGTGGCGAAGGATTACAAGGTAACTGACGGCAAGGATGGGAGCAAGGAAATCGGATTCACGGTCACGAACGAGGAAGACAGTTATACATTCAACCTTTCTGTTTATCCGGGCGGGTCGGCCCATATAAATGTCAGTTCCGGCAAAAGGCAGCCGATCTCATATACAGGAAGAGTGTCGATGGAAATTTATGATGGCGAGGACAAGGACAGTTTCTGAAACACGGCATCGATAATTCCCGAAAAAAAGGATTATATCAACGGATTTTCACCGGGAATGAGCAACATCCGCGTCATCAGGCGTTTGCGAGGTGTCTCGGGACCGGTTTCCGGATCGGGAGTGTCGTTTCGGAGAAAAAATATTGAAAAAAGTCCCGAAAAAATTTGGAGGTAAAGAAAAAGTGCGTATCTTTGCAGTCCCTTTCGGAAACGGGGGGAGCGGAAGAGGCGGGAGAGAGCGAGAGGGGGGATTTGAAAGATCATTGACAAGGCTGACAGAAACAAGAACAAGGAAAGTACAACAAAGTACCGAGAACGATTAACGAG